>NZ_JBEZFP010000095.1:0-37539 GCF_040649515.1 Streptodolium elevatio | reverse complement strand
GGCCAAACCCAGGCCGAGCTGCGGCCCGCGCCTTGCGAGCGCACGCACCACGGCCCGCGGGCTAACCGACGCGAATTTGAAGACACTCCCTAGGCCGTCGAGGACCGCGGGGCCTACTCGGAGCCCCGGGCCTTCTCTCCGGGCCAGTCGAGCTTCAGGCGCTCCATCTTCGGCAGCGCCGCAACGATCAGGTCGTACGAGTCCTCGATCATGTCGAGGACCAGGTCGTCGCGGACGCTTCCGTCGAGCGTCACGGTGTTCCAGTGCCGCTTGTTGAGGTGGTAGCCGCCGACGATCGCCGGGTACTCGGCGCGCAGCCGGATCGCCAGCTCGGGATCGCACTTGAGGCTCACCGTGAGCGGCGTGTCGCCCAGCGCGCCGAGCGCGAAGATCTTGCCGCCGACCTTGAACACGGACACATGCGCATTGCGCGGGAACGGGAACTCCTCGCTCGCGCCGTTGAACGCGAGGCACGCCGCCTTCAGTTCTTCGGGTGTCATGTGATGATCATGCCTGGCGGGACGCCAGTTGCACGAGTGTCACGTCCGAGGGCGCGCCGACGCGTACCGGCGGCCCCCATGCCCCGGCGCCCCGCGTGACGTAGAGCTGCGTGTCGCGGTAGCGCTCCAGCCCGGCGACGGTCGGGTTGGCCAGTTCGGCGACGAAGTTGCCCGGCCACAGCTGTCCGCCGTGGGTGTGCCCGGACAGTTGCAGGTCCACCCCGAAGTCGACGGCGTCGTGGATCGCCACCGGCTGGTGCGCGAGCAGGACCGAGGTGCGCGTACGGTCGCGGTCGCCGAGGGCCGCGGCGAAGTCGGGGCCGTCGCCCTCGTCCTCGCCCGCGAAGTCGTTGACCCCGGCGAGGTCGAAGGCGGGCAGTTCGACCCGGGCGTTCTGCAGCGGGTGGATGCCGAGCTCGCGTACGTGCTCCACCCACTCGTCCGCGCCCGAGAAGTACTCGTGGTTGCCGGTCACGAAGAACGCCCCGTGCCTGGCCCGCAGCCCGCGCAGCGGCTCGGCCGCGGACCGCAGGTTGTCCACCGAGCCGTCGACGAGGTCGCCCACCACGGTGATGAGGTCGGGGTTCGTGCTGTTGACCGCGTCCACCACGCGCTGCGCGTGGCCGCGGCCGAGGATCGGCCCGAGGTGGATGTCGCTGACCACCGCGATGCGGAACCCGTGGGCGGCACGCGGGAGTTTGGCGAGCGGCACGGTGACGCGCTTGACGCGCGGCCCGCGCAGGACGCCGTACGCGCCGTACCCGACCGTGGAGGCCGCGACCGCCGCGGCCCCGACGGCGACCGTGCGGGACACGAACAGGCGCCGGGACACGGCTGGTTCGGCTCCGGGGTCGGGCTCGGCTGCGTTGCGCGGCGGTACGGCGGGCAGGCTCGGCGGCTCGGGGTGGTCGGCGCCGAAGGAGTCGGCGGACGCGCGCGTACCGGGCACGTCGGCGGGCACCGTGACCGGTTCGGGCAGCGCTTCGTGCGCGAGGCTGTGCGCGGGGGTGTGCGCGGGGTCTTGGTCTTCCGAGGCCCTGCCGGGGGCCGGTTCGCCGCCAGGTGCGGCGGTCGCCGCGTCGCGGCGGGCGAGGAAGCGGCTGAGCAGCGGGCGTACCGCCTCGCCGACGAGGAGCGCGAGCACGAGGTAGAGCAGCGTCGCGAGCCACAGATAGCCGGGCCAGGCGAGCACGCGTTGCAGGGTGAACGGCGCCTCCGCGCGCGTGGACAGCGTCGCGCCGAAGCTCACGAGCGGGAGGAGGACGACGACCACGGTGCCGACGCGTCGCGCGGGGCCGCCGGGGCGGGTGGTGTCGCGGACCATGCGACGCCACACGTACCAGTGCACCGCGATGATGGCCGCGACCAGCGCGACAATGGCCACGACCACCAGAACAACCGCCACTCGCCGCTCCCCGCATGTGTTCCCTGCCGGAAGCCTACGTTGCGTCCCCCGCACCCCCACCAGGGGCCGCCGTCGCCGGGATGGCGCAGCTGCCTGACACACTCCCGGCCATGGCCTCTGCAGACCTTGACGTGGCAGATCATGAAGTGCGCGACTCGTGGAGCCGAATCGACGCCTGGCTCACCTCGCGCTGCCGTCCGGCCCCGGCCAGGCCGGCGGCGGACGACGCGCGCCTGGCCGCCGTCGAGGCCGAGTTGCGCGTCGCGCTCCCGGCGGAATTACGGGCGTGGTGGCGGCTGACGGGCATCCGTGCCGACTTCTGGATTCCCGAGGTGTTCGCACCGATGAGCCTGGACGACGCCTTGGAGACACGGGAGATCTGGCTGCTCGTCGCGGACGAGGAAGGGCCCGCGGTCGACGGGAACGGTGTACCCGAGCCGCGCTTCCTGCCCGAGTTGCTGCCGATCGCGATGTCCGCCGGCGGCGACGGACTCGTCGTCGACCTCCGAGCGGGCGAGTCCCACGGAGCGGTGTTCCTCTGGGACCACGAGCAATGGGGGCTCGGCGTACCGATGTGGGCGTCGATCGGTGCAATGCTCCAGGACGTTGCCGTCGCGCTCGAAACGGGCGCTCCGGCCCTGCGCGGACAAGCCGCCCTCGGCGGCGCCGAAGCGCCCCGCCTCGCGGTGATCGACGCCTCGGGATACCTGAACTGGCAAGCAGCACACTGAACTTGCGCACCAGGCGGGCGGTCGTGGCCTGCCTCGTGTGAGGGATCCGCGCCGTGCTCTCCACAGCACGCGAGCCCTCTGCGGATGTACCGCCCTCGGTGTCGCCCGAGCGCTCCGCCGCGCGGTCCGGCGCCAGGCCGCCGGGACGCTTAGGGTGATCCGGATGGTCGGCGGGCAGCCGTTCGGACGGGACTCTGGAGAGGGACGCATGGGCATCGGGGATCGCGTACGCGGCATAGGCGGCGCCGTCGGGTCGGCGGCCTCGGCCGGTCGCAGTGCGGTGGGACGCGGGATCAGCGCCCGGCGCGACAACATCGCGTCCGGGGACTGGGCCCGCTCCGCGCTCGGCGAGATCACCGTCCCGGACGCACCGGCGACGGCGGTGTGGGAGCACTCCCTCGGCGTCCTCATCTGCCGCCACCCGCGCATCCCGGCCGCGACCGCCCGTCTGCTGCGTCCGCTCGACGGCCTCGGCGCGGTGCGCTTCGGGCCGGAGGAGGTGGGCTTCGACGGCGAGGACATCGCCTGGGGCAAGGTCACCGGGCTGCGCATGCGCGAGGCGTTCGCCGTGATGACCACGGACGGCCTCGACGGCGAGGTCGACCGCATCCGTGACGTACTGCCGCCGCTGCCCGGCCGCAAGTGGGTGGTCGGCAAGGCGGTGGAGGCCGCCGCGACGGTGATGCTCGCGTCGCTGGAGCAGGCCGCCGAGCGGCGGCTGGACGCGGTCGAGGTGCCGTACGAGATCACCTACAAGGGCTTGTTCGGCCGCGAGAAGACGCTGACCGCGAGCCTGTTCGCGACCGCGCTCCTCGCGCACCAGCCCGGTGTGGCGGAGAGCCTGGTGGCGACCGCGCGTGCGAAGGGCGTCGCGGTCACTCCCGCACCCGCGATGACGGAGGACGCCGCAGCCCGCGCCGCCGGTCTGCGGGCCCGGACCGACGCCATGGCGGAACGCCTGCGCACGGTCCGCGAGGAAGCGGAGCGGCAGGAAGCCGCGGGCTCGCTGGAGGAGGCGGAGGAGGAGGAGAGCGCCGCCACCGCCACCGGCGCACCGAAGGGCGCCTGACCGCCCCCTCCCCGGATCCCGGCGCGTGACGTTTTATCCTCGGATGTCCGTCGACCCCCGGCTCCGGCCGCGACCCGCCGCAAGGCGGTGAGGAGGCACCCCGTGCGCGCTTCCGCGCCCGACGACGCGAGAGGCGCGGACATGGCGGCCGGCGGGCCCCGCTACGACCAGGGTCGGGGACAGCAAGGGCCGACAGCGCCCGGTGCACGACGGGCCGGGCCGGGGCCGCACGCGCAGCCCGAACACCGGCCGACGCCACACGACTCCCCGCGGCACAACTCCCCGTACCCCAGCTTCCCGCACCACAGCTCCCCGCAGGACAGTTCCCCACCGCACGGACCCACGCAGGACGGCCCCTCCCAGCACAGCCCCCGGCAACACCGACCCGCACACCGCGGACCCACGCCCCCGGACATGGCGCAGGTCGCCGGGCAGCAGGGCGACGGGTTCCCACCCGGTTGGGCGCCCGCGGCCCGCGTCGCGGTGGTCCCGGACGCGCAGGGGGCCGGCGGGCGACTGCTCGCGCTGGGCGAGGACGGCTCCGCGCAAGGGGCGCCGTTTCGGGTGCCGGATCTGGCGGCGGCGGTCGACGCGATCGAATCCGGCGGTCACGCGCCGCGCTGGGTGTGGGCGACTTCGGACAGCGCGTACGCGCCGCTCCTGCCGGTCCGCGTGGGCCGCTGCCACGACCTCGCGCTGACCGAGGCGCTGCTGCGTGCGCACGAGGGCCACTTCGGCGACCCGCGTTCGCTCGGCGCCGCATGGGCCCGGCTGCGCGGGCTCCCGGTCCCGGACGACTTGCCCATGGGCGCCCAAGCGGCGGACCAGGGCAGCCTGTTCGCCCCGGACCGGCTGCAACTCCCCTCCGGGGTCGATGCGTTGGACGCCGTCGTGGCGGTGCACTCGGACCAGTTGCGGCGCGTCGCGGCGATCGGCGACGACGGTGCCCGGGCCCGGTTCCGGCTGCTGGTCGCGGCGGAGTCGGCGGGCGGGCTGGTCGCGGCCGAGATGGCGTACAACGGACTGCCCTGGCGCGTGGACGTGCACAACCGCCTGCTGACCGAACTCCTCGGCCCTCGTCCGCAGATCGCCGGTGCCGTGCCGCAGCGCATCGCCGACCTGAACGCGCGGCTGCACGAGGCCCTCGGGACAAAGCCGTTCAACCCCGACTCGCACCAGCAGGTGGTCAAGGCGTTCGCCGAACGCGGTATCCGCCTGACCTCACTCCGCTCGCACTACCTGCGCGGTGTCGACCATCCCGCCGCGGAAATCCTTATCCGGCACAAGGAATTGTCGCGCCTGCATGCCGCGCACGGTTGGGCGTGGCAGGACACGTGGGTACGCGGCGGACGCTTCCGTCCCGAGTACGTGGTTGCCGGTGTCGTCTCCGGGCGCTGGGCCAGCCAGGGCGGCGGCGCGCTGCAGATCCCCCGGATCCTGCGCGGCGCGGTGGTCGCGGACCCGGGCTGGTGCCTCGTCGTCGCCGACGCCGCCCAGCTCGAACCCCGCGTGCTGGCCGCGATGTCGCGCGACGCGGGCCTGGCCCGGACCGCCGCCGCGGGCGACCTGTACGAGGCCTTGGCCGCCGCCGCGTTCCGCGGCGACCGGGACAAGGCCAAGCTCGGTCTGCTGGGCGCGATGTACGGGCAGACCAGCGGCGACATCGGCCCGCTCCTGGCGACGCTGCGCCGCCAGTACCCGCAGGCCATGGGCTTCGTCGAAGCCGCCGCCCGGACCGGCGAAGAAGGCGGCATCGTACGGTCGGTGCTCGGCCGCCCGTGCCCGCCGCCGTCGCCCGAGTGGCTGGACCGCGCCGACCCCGGCGGTGAGCCGGGGCCCGAACGCGCCTTCGGCCAGGGCGGCTTCGACAGGACGTCCGACCGCGGTGCGGAGCGCGGTGACGGTGATGCGGACGCCGCGGGCCGGTCGACGCGCGCCCGGGGGCGGTTCACCCGCAACTTCGTGATCCAGGCGAGCGCCGCCGACTGGGCCGAGGTGCTGCTCGCGACGCTGCGGCAGCACCTCGCGCGGTTCCCGCCGAGCCCGTCGGGGGCCCGCCCGCATCTGGTGTTCTTCCAGCACGACGAGATCATCGTGCACGCGCCGCGCGAGACCGCCGAGGCGGTCGCCGAGACGATCACGCGCTCCGCGGACGAGGCGCGAGGGCTCGTGTTCGGCGACACGCCTGTGCGGCTGCCGATGGTGCCGGTAATCGTGGACAGCTACGCCGAAGCGAAGTGACCGACTTCGGGGAGGCCGGACGACCGGGGGTCCTGATGACCAGGTGACCGGGCGACCCCAACGGACCGGGCGCGCTCAGCGCTTCGCGTTCTTCGGATGGACCTTGCGGTAGCGGGCCTCGAAGGCGCAGTAGACGCCGAAGACGATCAGGCCGGCCGCGATGGCGTACAGCGGCCACGGCCCCAGCGGGCCGCTCGCGGTCTCGCGCAGCGTGTCGTCGAGGCCCTTCGCCTCCTGCGCGTCGAACTTCGCGGCCGCCGCGGTCAGGAACACGCCGACCGCGCAGATCACCACACCGCGCGCCGACCGGCCGATGACGCCCAGGATTTCCACCAGACGGCGCGATTCCTTGGACATCTGTCCGAGCTTCAGCTTGCGGGTGAAGCGTCGCCGCAGTGCGTTGACGACGATGACGACGCCGGCTATCGCGACGGTCAGGCCGACCACGAGGACGAGCCAGCGGCCGCCGGTCTGTTCCATGGTGCGGGCGGTGATGTCCTTGGACTGCTTGTCGGACGACTGCCCGCCGCCGCCCTGCTTTCCGCTTTTGTCGTCGAGGTTGAAGGCGACGACACCAGCGCAAATGGCGGCGTACAGAACGCTCCTGGCCAGCGAGGTCAGGCGTTTGGTCGCCTTGTCGCCGTCGGGGACCGGTTGGCCGTACAGCGCCTCGACGAACCGCCAGATGGCAAGGCCCGCGAACCCGACCGCAATCGCCCACAACATCGCGCTGCCGCCCGGCTGCTCGGCCACCGCACGCAACGCACCCTGACGGTCCGCCTCCTCACTGGTCGCGTCGGCGCCGACCTGCACGGCGAGCGCGCCGACCAGGACGTAGTTGACGCCGCGCGCAATCAGCCCGACGCGGGCAAGCGCGCCGAACCATCTGCTGCCGGCGGCTTCCCGCCCGGCTTCCTGAACTGTGCTGCCACTCGCGGACATGACGGCTCCTCTCGTGGAGCCACTAGCCCGATTCGGCGAGTGCATGCGCAAACAAGCGCCCCGCGCGAAGCGCGGGGCGCTTGTCCGGTCGATCCGCCGGTGCCTTCCGGCGGGGGCAGCGTCAGGTGCGGTGGGCGGCTTCGGCGAAGTGGTCGCGGATCTCCGCGAGGACACGTTCCAGCGCTTCGCCCGGCACCACGACGTCGCCTTTCGCGGGGTCGACGACCGTCAGGGCCCCGGCGGGGCCGTCGGGCACCGGGCCGAGGGCCAGGCCCTCGTGGCCGGGCGTACCGCCGAATTTGCCGGGGGTGCGGCTGTAGCCGGACCGCGCCTCGGCGCTGTCCGGCAGGCCGGGCCAGGTGCCCTCGTCGACCGCGGCGCGGACGATGCAGTGGTTCCAGCCCTCGAGGTCGGGCCCGGGCGCGACCACGATCTCGCCGCGCAGTCGTGGCGAGTCGAGTTCCCAGGCGATGTGCATCTCGTCGCCGTCGGCGTGGGTGCGCAACACCGATGAGTGGCTTCCGCCGTCACGGTCGACGGCGGTCAGCGTCACCGAATCGGGGCCGTGGTCGTCGGCACGGGTGACCATGCCGATGAAGTCCGGGATGCGGTGCGGATCGGACAGCACGTGGAAGACCGTGTCCTGCGACGCGGCCACCTCGACAGCGCGTTCGTGGATCGTCATGGCGCAACCTTCTTCGGTTCCCAGCAAAAGGCCTGCGTGTTGCTTCCCGCAGTTCATGGTCCTACTCGGACGACGCGCGTGCGAACGGACCGCCCGGGGACCGGACGGCGCCCACTCGGCGCGGGACCCCGGGTCCCCCGCGCGTGGCGCCGGGGACCCGGGGTCCGGAAGCTGCGCCGGTCAGTGGCGCTTGCGGCCCTTCGGGCCGGTGTCGCTGCCGCGCGACTGCTTGCGACCCTTGGCGCGGCGGTCCTGCTGAGCGTCGTGTTCGGCGACCAGCGTGTCGGACGCGTTGTCCTGCGCCTGCGGCCGGTCCTGAGCGGAACGGTCGCGCGCCTGGGCCGCGTCGGCACGGTGCGCGGGCTCGGAGAACATCGGGCTCTTGTCCTGAAGATGCGGCTTGGCCTTCTGCTTGGCCATGGTGTGTTCCTCCTTGGGGAGTTCACGGGCTGAACTCCCTTTCACTGTCGCACCGACGATCACGTTCCGCCTCTCGACCGATCACACAGAGCCACGATTCGATCCGAGCGTGGCGCTAAATGTCGGCGCTGCCGCCGCGCGGACGCAGTCCGCGCATCGCCGTCTCGACGACCCGATCGGCGTAATCCGCGTCCAGCGGACCGGTGCGCAGCAGCCACCGGCTGAGCAGCGGGCTCCAGATCGTGTCGACCGCCGCGGCGAGGTCGACGTCGGCGGCGATCTGCCCGGCCTCCTGTGCCGCGCGCAGCCGCCGCAGCTTGAGGTTCTCGACGGGCTTGTGCAGGCGCTCGACGTACGCGGCGGCCAATTCGGGGTCGTTCATGACCTCGGACGTCAGCGCCCGCATGGGCAGGTCGTAGCGGGGGTCGGCCATCTCCGCGACGGTGGCCCGGAGCACGGTCTTCAGGTCCGCCTCGATGTCGCCGGTGTCCGGGAGCGCGGCGGCCGGGACCTCGGCCGGACCGCCCGGATCGCCGGGGCTCCCGGCGGCGGCACCACCCGCGGATTCGCCTTCGCCCGGGTCGCCGGTGGTGAGCATGAGGAAGGCGTCGAAGAGCACCGCCCCCTTGCTCGGCCACCAGCGGTAGATCGTCTGCTTGCCGACGCCGGCCCGGGCGGCGATGGCCTCGATGCTCAGCTTCGCGTACCCGATCTCGCCGGCCAGGTCGAAGGCGGCGGTCAGGATCGCGTGGCGGGACGCCTGGCTGCGCCGCGCCGCGTTGGGGGATTTCTGGGTTTTGTGCTGCTGCTCGGCCATGGGAGGACGGTAGCAGGGAACGAGACGAGACGGACCGTCTTGACAGACCGGAATCCACCGGCCATAGTCATGGCATCAAGCGAGACGCAACGTCTCGTCTAGAGCGAGGAGACACCGTATGCGCACCCCAGTGACCGCCGCCCCCGTCGCCGCGAGCACCGCCGCCGAGGGCCGCGTCTGGTTCGTGACCGGTGCGAGCCGGGGCCTCGGCCGCGCCTTCGCCGAGGCCGCGCTCGGCGCCGGGGACCGGGTCGCCGCCGCGGCACGCAGCGACGACGCGCTGCACGAGCTGGCCGCCGCCCACCCGGGGCGCGTCCTGCCGCTCACCCTCGACGTCACCGACCGGGACGCGGTCTTCGCCGCCGTCGGTCAGGCCGTCGACGCATTCGGCCGGCTGGACATCGTGGTCAACAACGCCGGAACCCTCTCGATGGGCATGATCGAGGAGTTCACCGAGGACGAAGCCCGGGCGCAGATGGAGACGAACTTCTTCGGCGCGCTGTGGGTGAGCCAGGCGGTGATGCCGCACCTGCGCGAGCAGGGGTCGGGGCACATCGTGCAGATCTCCAGCATCGGCGGGTTGGCCGGGTTCCCGCTGTCCGGCATGTACGCGGCAAGCAAGTTCGCCCTGGAGGGCATGAGCGAGGCGCTGGCCATGGAGGCCGCCTCGTTCGGCGTCAAGGTCAGCATCGTGCAGCCGGGCGGCTACTGGACCGACCTGTACACCGCGATGCGCCACACGACGCCGGTCGAGGCGTACGCCCCGCTCCGCGCCGAACTCGAGAAGCAGTGGGCCGAGGGTTCGGTCGACAGCGAACCGCGTCTGGCCGCCGAGGCGTTGCTCAAGCTGGTCGCCAGCGACGAGCCGCCGCTGCGCCTGCTGCTCGGCAGCATGGTGTACGATCTGGCGTTCGACATCGCCCGCGGCCGCATGGCCACCTGGTCCGCGTGGGAGGAGACCAGCCGCGCCGCGGAGAAGGCGGTCCCGATGCCCGGCTCGACGGCCGGCACGACGCCCGGTGCCGAGTCGGACACTTCGGCCTCGTGACGGGCGTCGGCCTGTCCCCGCGCGGGTGGGGACAGGCGTTCGGACGCAAGGTCCGTCAGGCGCGCCGGGGTGCGGTCTTCAGTGCGTACCGCGCCCCGGCCACCGCGTACGGCAGCGCGACCGCGTGCCCGAGAACGGCGACGAACGTCCCGTGACCGCCTGAGACTTGCCCTCTACGAGCGTGGCCGGGGGTCGGCGGGCTGCTCGGCCAATCCTTCGGCGGCACGGGCGGCGGACTCCTGCTTGCGGACCAGCTTTTCCACCAGGCCGCCGAGTCCCGAGGTCAGGGGCCAGCCGACATAGTGCGCCAAGTGAACGACGACCTCGCGCAGTTGATCGCCCGTCAGCTCGCCGCGTTCCATCGCGCTGGAGAACTGGATCTCCAGCAAGTCGTCCTTGCCCAGCGCCGCGAGGACACCGATGGTGAGCAACCGGCGCTGCCGGATGTCGAGTCCGGGCCGGCTCCAGATCTCCCCGAAGAGGTGGTCCACCGTCAGGTCGAGGTACGGTCCGCTCGCCCCCTCCAGGCTCATCGGCAGGCTGTACACCGCGGACATCATGCGCAGGCCCCGGGCCCGGGCGTCCTCCTCCGCCGGGGCGGGCTCCGCGGCGGCCTGCTCGACGTCGTACTCCTCGAGACCGAACACCCGGTGGTAGCCAGGTTCGACGAGACGCGCGACAGGCACCTCCGCGCCGACCTCGTCGGCCAGCGCCATCGCGGCACGCAGGTCCTTGTGGGCCATCGCCGCCGCACTGCGCATCATCTCGGGGGCGGCCCGCGGGCCCATCAACGCCGTGGGCCCTCCTGTCAGTTCGTCGCCCGCCACGACGACCTCGCGCAGCTTGTCCACCTCGATCCCGGACGCCTCCGCCATCCGCCGCGCCTCGTCGGCGGCCGCCCAGACGGTGTACTGCATGTGATTGCGGATCAACTTCGCCCGCATGCCGGTGCCGGGGCCGCCCATGTGCACGACCTTGGAGCTGAACGCCTCGACGACCGGCCGGACCCGGGCGACGGCCTCGTCGCCGCCGCCGACCATCGACACCAGCCGCCCCTTCGCGGCGGCGGCGGGACCACCGGTAACCCCGCAGTCCACCACGTGTACGCCGGACTCCGCCCCGGCCTTCGCCAGGTCCTCCAAGGTGGCCATGGCAATGGTGCTCAGCACCAGCACGACCGCCCCCGCGGGCAGCGCGCCGAAGGCGCCGTCCGGGCCGGTCAGTACCGCTCGCGCCTGGGCGTCGTCGAAGACCGCGACCACCAGCGCGTCCCCGTCCGCGGCGGCCTCGGCCGGGGTCGCCGCCCCCGCGGCGCGGTCCCGGAACGCCTCGACCGCCGCCGGGTCCACGTCGTACACGGCGACGTCGAAGCCCCCGTCGACGAGTGCACCCGCGACCCCCGAGCCGATCATCCCCACGCCGACAACCGCGACCTTGGCCATGGCACACGCCTTCCCTCGGTCGACGCCGCGGCCCCGACCACCACCCGTTCTGACACCCCGTCAGCGCAGGCTAGGTCCCCGGCACAGGCGTTGCAACGGCAGGCCGCCTCGACGGGGGCCTGCAAATCGGTGCGTTTCCGGGCCGATTCGGCGATCTTGGTGACCCCCGGCGATCTCGGCCGCCCTGACGGTCCCGGCGATCGTGGCGGCAGCGGTGACCCCGGCCGTCCCGGCGGTCACCCGGACGCGGGGCCGCCGGGAACGACGAGGCCGGACTCGTACGCGGCGACGACCGCCTGGGTGCGGTCGCGCAGCCCCAGCTTGGCCAGGACCCGGCTGACATGCGTCTTGACCGTCTCCTCGCTGACCAGGAGGTGCCCGGCGATCTCGGGGTTGGACAGGCCCGCGGCGAGGAGCCGCAGCACCTCGGTCTCGCGCGGCGTCAGGGCTCCGAGGCGCGTGTCCTCGGCCGCCGGGGCCGGCGGCTTCGGGCGCATGCGCGCGAATTCGGCGATCAGCCGCCGGGTCACCGTCGGGGCGAGAAGGGCCTCGCCGGAGGCCACGACGCGGACGGCGTCGAAGAGGCGCTCGGCGGTGACGTCCTTCAGCAGGAAGCCGCTCGCGCCGGCGGCGAGCGCGTCGTAGACGTGTTCGTCGAGGTCGAACGTGGTCAGGATGAGGATGCGCGGTGCGCCGGCCCGGGCACCGACCGCCCCCACGGCGTCGTCCGGACGCCCGGCGTCAGGTAGCGCCGCGGTGCCGCGTACCGCCTCGCCGCGGGGGTCGGCTCCGGCGTCGTGCGCGACGATGCGCTCGGTCGCCTCGATGCCGTCCATGCCCGGCATCCGTACGTCCATCAGCACCACGTCGGGGTGGGCCTCGGCGCACACGCGCACTGCCTCGCCGCCGTCGGCCGCGGTGCCGACCACCGCGAAGTCCGGCTGCGTGGCCAGCAGGCCCGCGAAGCCCGCGCGTACCACCTCGTGGTCGTCGACCACGACGATCCTGATCGGTGCCGTGCCGGTCACGTCCCCTCCCCCTGCGCCCCCGGCGCGGGCAGGCGGGCCTCGACGACGAAACCGCCGCCCGGTGCCGCCCCCGCGTTCAGCTCGCCGCCGACCATCGCCGCCCGCTCCCGCATCCCGACCAGCCCGTGCCCCGCAAGCGCCCCCGGCACCTTGCCTCCTCTGTCGCGCGGTCCGGGCCCGTTGTCCCTGATCCGCAGCCTGATCCCGGTCTGTGTGTAGCGCAGTTCGACGTCGACCGCCGCGCCGGGAGCGTGGCGGCGGGCATTGGTCAGGGCCTCCTGCACGATGCGGTACGCGGTCAGCTCGATCCCCGGGTCCAGCGGCACGACGCGCCCGTGCACGATCAGCCGGGTCGCCCCGCCCGAGGTGTCCCGGGCGTCGTCGACCAACTCGATGAGCTGCTGGAGCGCGGGCTGCGGCTTCCGCCCCGGGCTCTCCCCCGCGTCCTCGCGCAGCACGCCGAGCAGTCGGCGCATCTCGGTGAGTGCCGCCCGTGCGGTGTCGCCGATCGCGAGGAAGCGCCTGGCCCCGTCGGGCGGCAGGCCCGTCGTCGTCAGCCGGGCGTTCTCGGCCTGCACGGAGATCATCGAGATGTGGTGCGCGACCACGTCGTGCAGTTCGCGGGCGATCCGGGCCCGCTCGCCGCGGGCCGCGTGTTCGAGCAGGCTGTCGGCCACCGCCTGGGCGGCCGCGCTGTACACGCGGGCCTCGTTGCGGGCCCGCCGGGCGATCCCGGCCCCGGCCGCCGCCGCGGTCAGCGAGGCGAGCGTCAGCGTGAGGGTCCGCTCCCCCAGGCCGAGGTCGGGCGCGGCGGCGATCGCGTAGCCCAGGAACAGCGGGACCGGCAGGGCGGCGAGCACGCGCTTGTTCTGCCGCCCGAGCTGGTGCACGACGGTGAGCTGGGCCGCCGTCCCCGCGACGGTGAGGAGGTGGAAGGGGGTCATGGCCACGAAGTTGGCGGTCGTCACGAGCACCGCGGCCGACACCGCATGCGTCGGCATCAGGACGAGGGGCACCGTCGTGATCAGGGCGAGCAGGAGGACGAGCGGGTGCTCCTGCTCGCCGAAGCCCGCGTCCGGCCCCGGCAGGCGCAGGACGGTCTCCAGGAAGGCGAGCACCCCGAGCAGCACGCCCGCGACCAGCGGTGCGTGCGGTGAGGCCGCGATCCTGCCCATGACCGACATCGGTGTGTACGTCCCCTTCTTCCCCCGGTCCGGCCGGGCGCGGGCCGCCTCGCCGGAGATCCGCGTACGCCATTGTCACCGCCCCGTCGGCCGCCCGGCGTCCCCCGGGGCAGCCTTCCCGGCATCCCCCGCACGGGGGACGCGGGCCTCCCCCGGTCCCCCGCGCCGGGGCCGCCCAAGACGGCTCCCGTGCGTGACGACCCGGGTGGCGCCCGCTCCCTAATCTCCTCGGCATGGACGCAACCATCGAAGTCTCGGACCTGCGCAAGCGGTTCGGTCCGGCCGTCGCCGTCGACGGCCTGTCGTTCACGGCGCGCCCGGGCCAGGTCACCGGATTCGTCGGTCCCAACGGGGCCGGCAAGTCCACGACGATGCGGATGATTCTGGGCCTGGACGCGCCCGACGGGGGACAGGCGCTGATCGGCGGCCTCCCCTACCGCGCGATCCGCACACCTCTGTACGAGGTCGGCGCGCTGCTGGACGCCGCCGCGGTGCACCCGAGCCGCCGCGGCCGGGACCACCTGCTGTGGCTGGCGCACTCGCACGGCGTCCCGACGCGCCGCGTCGACGACCTGCTGGAGCAGGTGGGCCTCGCCTCGGCCGCACGGCGCCGGGCCGGCGGCTACTCGCTCGGCATGCGGCAGCGCCTCGGCATCGCGGCGGCGCTGCTCGGCGATCCGCCGGTGCTGCTGCTCGACGAGCCGGTCAACGGCCTCGACCCGGAGGGCATCCGCTGGATCCGGGGCTTCCTGAGGTCGCTCGCCGCGGAGGGCCGCACGGTGCTCATCTCCAGCCACCTGATGAGCGAGTTGGAGGACAGCGCCGACCACTTGGTGGTGGTCGGGCGCGGACGGCTGATCGCCGACACGAGTGTGGCCGAACTCCTGGCCGCGGCGTCCGGCGACCGGGTGGCGCTGCGCACCGGCGCGCGCACCCAGGCGATGGGCGTGCTGACGGATGCGGGAGGCACCGTCGCGGCGACGGGACGGGACACCCTGACGATCACGGGGCTCCCCGCCGAGCGCATCGTGGCGCTGCTGGGCGAGCACGGCGTGCCGTTCTCGGAAGTGGCGGCACACCGGGCCTCGTTGGAGGAGGCGTACATGGAACTGACGCGTGACTCGGCCGAGTTCCGGGCTACCTCGAATGGCGACGGCGACGCGCGGATGAACGGCGCAAGCGGCGCGGACACCGGGGAGGGGCGATGACGACGCAGACTCCCCCCAAGCCGGCCGCCTACCGGTCCGCCCTCACCCGGGGCGGCGACGGCTTCGTCCGTCTGCTGCACGCGGAATGGACGAAGCTGCGCACGGTACGCCGCTGGACGATCGTGATGCTGAGCGCCGTCGCGGTGACGATCCTGGTCTCCACGCTCTCCGCGGGCGGCGATTCGGTGAGCGGGGGCGGCGGCGGAGCACCGCCGCGCGGACCGGACGGCACCCGGGTCGTCGACGCGTTCCAGTTCGTCGGGCAACCCCTCGCCGGCGACGGGACGGTGACCGCACGGGTCACCGGCCTGACCCGGGACACCGCCGAGGAGGACGACAGGAGCATGGCCCTCGGGGGCGGCAAGCCCGCGCCGTGGGCCAAGGCCGGCATCATCGTGAAGGCGTCCACGACGCCCGGTTCGACGTACGCGGCGATGATGCTCACCCAGTCGCACGGGGTGCGGTTCCAGACCGACTTCACGGTCGACCGGGCGGGCAGCTCCGCGCCGCCGTCGTCGCCCCGGTGGTTGCGGCTCACCCGCGCCGGGAACGTCGTGACCGGCTACGAGTCGGCCGACGGCGTGGTCTGGGACAAGGTCGGATCGGCCACGCTCGAGGGACTGCCGGCGAGCGCCGAGGTGGGGCTGTTCGTCACGTCCCCGGGGCTGTTCGCCGTCGAGCGGCAGTTCGGCTCGACCTCGGTCGAGGGCGGTCCCTCCTCGGCGACCGGCACCTTCGACGGATTCTCCGTCGACGGCAGGACCGAAGGTCCGGTCCGCGGTGTCGACGTCGGCGCACCCCCGCGCGGGCCCCGTGTCCCGGGCGCGCCGGACCGGCCGGACGGGCCCGCGGGAGAGGGACCCGGTCCCGACGGCCCCGGGAACAACACGGCGTCCGAGTCCGGCGGCGTGCACACCCTCACCGCCTCCGGCGACATCGCGCCGATGGAGTCCGAGACCGATCTCGCGCAGCGCTCGCTGGAGGGCGCGATGATCGGCCTGATCCCGCTCGCGGCGCTGGGCGTGCTGTTCATCACCGCGGAGTACCGCAAGGGCATGATCCTGACGACGTTCACGGCAAGTCCGCGGCGTGGACGGGTACTTGCCGCGAAGGCGCTCGTGTTGGGCACGGCGGCGTTCGCGGTCGGACTGGTGGCGTCGGTCGCCTCGTTCCTGATCGGCCAGCCGCTGCTGCGCTCGTCGGGCCTCCGGCCGCCGCAGTTCCCGGAACCGTCGCTGGGCGACGGACGGGTGTTCGCCGCGGTGGTCGGCACCGCCGGAGTGCTCGCCCTGGTAGCGGTGTTCGCCATGGCGCTCGGCGCGCTGCTGCGCAACACCGCCGCGGCGGTGAGCGTCATCATCGTGCTGCTGGTGCTGCCGCAGATCCTGCTGTCCGGACTGCCGTTGGACGCGGCCCGGTTCATCATGCAAGCGACACCGGTGGCCGGGTTCGCGGTGCAGCGGACCACCGACGACTTCGGCCAGGTCGACAGCGCGTGCATACCGGAGGACGGCTGCTACCCGCAGGCTCCCTGGGCCGGTTTCGGCGTGCTGTTGCTGTACACGCTCGCCGCGCTGGCGCTGGCCGCGTGGCGGATCCGCCGGCGCGCGGCATGAACATCGGGATCGGCGCGACCCCGCGCACCGAAGCGGGCAAGGCTCCGGCGGTCGCCGCCGACCACCGGGATCCGGGGAGGGCTGCGGTCCTCCCCGGATCCCTGGTCCGGTCCCTGCTCCGGGACTTGCACGCCGAGTGGACGAAACTGCGGACCCTGACCAGCACTTGGTGGCTCATCGCGGCAATCGTCGTGCTCACCACAGCCGTCGGGGCGCTGACGACGGGCGCGGTGGACACCGACCAGTGCCGCACCGACGCATCCTGCGGCGAGGACGTCGTCAAGCTCAGCCTGACCGGCACCTGGGTCGGCCAGACGGCCGTCGCGGTGCTGGCGGTCCTCGCGGTCTCCGGCGAGTACGCCACCGGCATGATCCGCACGACACTCACCGCGATGCCGGTCCGGCTCCGCGTCCTCGGCGCCAAGGCCGCGGTCTTGGCGGCGGTGGCCGCGGCGGCGGGTACCGCGGCGGTCCTCGCCTCGGTCGCCGTCGGGCGGTACCTGCTGATCGGCGGCGGCTTCACCCGGGCGCACGGCTACGAGCCGCTGTCGCTCGCCGACGGGCCCACCGCTCGCGCGGCGTTCGGCACCGTGCTCTACCTCGTGCTGATCGCCCTGCTGAGTGCGGGGATCACGTGGCTGCTGCGCGACACCGCGGGTTCGCTCACCGCGGTCCTGGGCCTGCTGTACGTCTTCCCCGTCCTCGCGTCGCTGGTCTCGGACGACAAGTGGATGGAACGGCTCAACGAGATCGGCCCCGCTTCGGCGGGCATGGCGGTCCAGACGACGGTCGACATGGCGTCGGCGCCGATCGGTCCCTGGACGGGGCTGGGAGTTCTCGCGCTGTGGGCGGCCGCCTGTCTGGCGCTGGGCGCCACCGCCCTGCTGCGCCGCGACGCCTGACGGATGCCCGGAATCAGCGCAGTGCGCGGGCGAGTTCGTCGGCGGCCTCGGTCAGGGACGGGCCGTACCACGTGAGGTGACGGCCGCTCAGCAGGACGGTCCGGGTCCCGGGGAAGCACTCGGGTCCGTCGTCGGCCGTGAAGCGGTACGGCTCGTCGGGCAGAACCACGAGGTCCGGCGCGGCGGCGACCAGGTCGTCCAGGCCGACGCGCGGGTAGCGCTCCGCGTCGTCGGCGTAGAGGTTGGCGATACCCAACCGGCGTAGCAGGTCCCCGGCGAACGTGTCGCGCCCGACGACCATCCACGGCCGGCGCCAGATCGGCACCACCGCGGTCCGGGGCGGCCGGGCGGCACGGTCGATCCGTGCCCACGCCGCCTCGGCCCGTCCCAGCCACTCCGGCTCGTCCAGTCGGCAGGCGCCGCACAGCAGGCGGCGCAGCGAGGCGAACGCCTCGTCGAGAGTGCGGACTTGGGTGACCCAGACGGCCAACCCCCTGTCGCGCAATGCGTCCAGGTCGGGGACGCGGTTCTCCTCCTCGTTGGCGATCACCAGGTCGGGTGCGAGGTCGGCGACGGCGTCGAGGTCCGGGTTCTTCGTGCCGCGTACGCGCACCACGTCCAGATCCGCGGGGTGGCTGCACCAGTCGGTCGCACCCACCAGCAGCCCGGGCGCGGTGGCCGCGACGGCCTCGGTGAGCGACGGCACGAGGGACACCACCCGGCGCACCCGGTCGGGGACCGGGACGGCGTACCCCAGGTCGTCGGTGTCGCGCTGCTCGGTCATCGGCACTCCTGTTCGACGGACTTCCAGAGTAGGTGGGGTCTTTGCGGGCAGGCGCCGGAAAAGCTCGCGGCCGGGCATTTTGTATGACTGTTCCGTCCCCCGGATAGCCGCCAACCGGTCGGGGTAATGCCCAGTCGTCCGGGTGGCGGAAATCGGGGGAATGGCCGAGGGGGTCTCGTGACGCAGCCTTTCGAACTGCCGGCGTTCTACATGCCGTATCCGGCGCGGCTCAATCCGCATCTCGAGGCGGCGCGGACGCATACGCGCGATTGGGCCCGCGAAATGGGGATGCTGGAGGGGTCGGGCATCTGGACCACCGGGGATCTGGACGCCCACGACTACGCGCTGCTGTGCTCGTACACCCATCCTGATTGCGACGAGACGAAGTTGTCGCTGGTCACGGACTGGTACACGTGGGTCTTCTTCTTCGACGACCATTTCCTGGAGGTGTACAAGCGGTCGCAGGACCGGGACGGTGGAAAGGCTTATCTGGACCGGCTTCCGCTGTTCATGCCGGTGGACCTGGCAAGCGGGTTCCCGGAGCCGACGAATCCCGTCGAGGCGGGGCTCGCGGACCTGTGGGCGCGTACCGTCCCCTCGATGTCGGAGGACTGGCGGGCGCGATTCGCCGAGCACACGGCGAACCTGCTCAACGAATCCCTGTGGGAATTGTCGAACATGAACGCGCACCGGATCCCCAATCCGGTGGAGTACATCGAGATGCGCCGCAAGGTCGGCGGCGCGCCGTGGTCGGCGAACCTCGTCGAGTTCGCGGCCGGGGCGGAAGTGCCGCCGGCGATCGCCGAGTCGCGTCCGTTGCGCGTGCTGCGCGAGACGTTCGCGGACGGCGTGCACCTGCGCAACGACCTGTTCTCGTACGAGCGGGAGACGCTTGACGAGGGCGAGCTGAGCAACGGCGTTCTCGTCCTGGAGACCTTCTTCGGCTGCGGCACGCAGGAGGCCGCGGACGCCGTCAACGAGCTGCTGACCTCACGGCTCCAGCAGTTCGAGGACACCGTCTTCACGGAGCTGGGACCGCTGTTCGCGGAGTACGGCACCGACCCGCGGGGCTGCGCGGACGTCCTCGCGTACGTCAAGGGGCTCCAGGACTGGCAGTCCGGCGGCCACGAATGGCACATGCGTTCGTCGCGCTACATGAACAAGGGCGTCGATCTGAGCGGCGGCGGCAGCCCCCCGTTCCCGTTCGCGCCGTCGGGACTGGGCATGTCGGCCGCCAACATCGTCGCCACGCTCAACCGGGTGCAACGCCGCATGCACCACCAACACCCGGTCGGTCCCTCGCCGTTGCCGCAGTTTGCGCTGCCGTTCTCGGTGCGGGTCAGTCCGCACCACCAGGCCGCGCTGCGGGCATCGGTGGCGTGGGCCCGCGAGATGGGCATGCTCGAACCGCAGCCGGGCGATCCCGGCTCGGACATCTGGACCGAAGAGATGCTGGAGGGCTTCGACTTCGCCCTGTGCTCGGCCGGGCTCGACCCGGACGCGACGCGGGAGGAACTGGACCTGTCGGCGAAGTGGCTGACCTGGGGGACGTACGTCGACGACTACTTCCCCGCGCTGTACGGCCGGACCGGCGATGTCGCGGGCGCGAAGCTGCGCGCCGACCGGCTCATGGCGCAGATGCCCGTGGACCTGGGAGAGCCGCCCGCGCCCGCGACGGTCATGGAGCGCGGCGCCGCCGACCTGTGGATGCGGACCGCCCCCGCCATGCCGCGACGCGTGCGGCAGGACTACCACGACTCCGTCCGCAAGATGCTCGACGGCTTCGTCTGGGAGGTCGCCAACCTCTCGCACCACCGCGTACCGGATCCGATCGACTACATCGAGATGCGCCGCGCGACCTTCGGGTCCGACCTCACCATGAGCCTGTGCCGCCTCAAGCACGGCGCGGACGTCCCCGACGAGGTCTTCCGCAGTGGCCCGGTGCGCTCCCTGGAGAACTCGGCGGTCGACTACGCGACGCTGCTCAACGACCTCTTCTCCTACCAGAAGGAGATCGAGTTCGAGGGCGAGGTGCACAACGCGCTGCTCGTCGTCGAGACGTTCTTCGGCTGCGACCACGACACGGCGATCGGGATCGTCACCGACCTGATGAACCAGCGGCTGAGCCAGTTCCAGCACGTCGTATCGCACGAACTCCCCGTTCTGTACGGGGACTTCGACCTCAGTCCGGCGGCGCGTGCGGGCGTGGAGGCGTACGTCGACGACCTGCGCAACTGGCTCGCCGGCATCTTGCACTGGCACCAGGGCGTCAAGCGGTACGACGAGGCCACGCTGCAACGCAACTTCGCGCCCGCGCCCACGCGCTCGCCGGCGAAGCCGGGCGTGCCGTCCGTAGCCTCCGTACCCGCGACGGCGTCCGTACCGTCCATGCCGTTCACGGTCCCCGGCATCTCGGGGTTGGGGACGTCGGCCGCCCGGGTGCGCGAACTGCTGGGTCGCACCGGATAGACCGGCGCTCCCTCCGGGACAGGCACGGCGGACCGGTCCATCCGCTCCGGCCCGCCGTGCCGCCTGGCGCACCTTGCGTACAGACCGGTCAGACGCCGATCAGGCGTCGGTCGGGCGCCGGTCGAGCGCCGGTCACACTCCCGTCACACACCGGCCAAGGCCGCGCCCAACTCCTCGCCCTCGACCTCCAGGTGCCGCACGAACTCGCGGACCGCGGGGGTCATCGTGCGCCCCGCTACCAGAGTCGTCCCGACCGTGCGACGGACCGACTCCAAGGGCACCGGCAGCGGCGCCAGTTGATCGTCGCCGGTGACCACCAGCTCGGGCAGCGCCGCGATCATGTCGGTCGCCAGCAGCAGGGCGCGGACCGTCAGGATGGATGTGCATTCGACGCGGTCGGCCGGCAACGGGAGCCCGCTGCGGTCGAACAACGCCTCCAACTCGCCGCGCAGTGTGGTCTGTTCGAGCGGCAGGATCCAGGGGTGGGCGAGCGTCTCGGCGAGCTCCACCTCACGGCCCGCCAGGTGCAGGGGGTGCGACCGGCGCGCCATGAGCCGGATGGGCTCGTGGTAAAGGGCGTGCTGGCGTACGCGCCCCGGCTCCGGCGGCGGACTCAGCCGCCCGACGACCACGTCCACCTCTCCCGCCAGCAACTGCTGGTACAGCACGTCGTACGTCGCCTCGCGCACCACGACCGTGACCCTCGGACGCTCCCGCTTCAGCGCCGCCACAGCGCGCGGCAGCAGCACGCTCGTGCCCGCCAGAAGGGTCCCGACCGTGACCGTGCCCGTCTGGCCCTCGCGGAGCCCGGCCAGGTGCTCCCCCGCACGCCGCACCTCCGCCAGCACGAGCCGGGCGTGCTCGACCATCGCCGTCCCGTAGACCGTCGCGGTCATGCCGCGCGGCCCCCGGTCGAACAGGCGCGCGCCGACCAGGTCCTCCAGCTCGCGCAGGGTCCGCGTCGCCGCCGGCTGCGTGAGGTGCAGCGCCTCGGCGGCCCGCACGACGCTGCCGTGCTCGGCCACCGCGACCACGAGCCCGAGATGACGGAACTTGAGCCGTCCGTCGAGAAGGTCGATCACCTGCGGTCCCCTGCCTTTCGCCGCCCCGCGGCCCGTCCACCGGCCGAGCACCCGACCTGCCGCCCCGCGCATTGGCTGACCTGCCGAACAGCTGACCGGCTGACCAGCCGCGATGCCGCTACATCTATCACGGTATATCTCTGACCCGAAATGGCATTGGTTCGGCATGCCTCCTTCTCGGGATGATGCGTGCACAAGGCATACGCCGACGCGGCACCGCACAGCGCCACTCGACCGCACAGCGCCAAAGGCACAGCGCCACCGCTCAACACGGCACAGTCGCCGCGCGGCATCGCGGCCAAGCGCCGCCCCAACGTCCCGTCTCTCCCGAGGAGGCCCCTCAGGTGGCCCCGCAGCCCCCCGCTCCGGCACCCCGGCCCACCCGCTGGGCGCACTACATCGCCGGCCGTTTCGAGACCGCGAGCGAAGGCGACCCCTTCGACCTCGTGGACCCGGTCACCGGGCAGGTGTTCGGCAGCGTCCCGCACGCGGGCCGCACCACCGTCGACCGCGCGGTGGCGGCCGCCCGCACCGCACTCACCGGCCCCTGGGGCGATCTGGACACCGCCGGCCGCTGCCGGGTGCTGCGCCGCATCGCGGACGGCATCGAGGCCCGCTTCGCGGAGTTCGTCGCCGCGGAGATCGCGGACACCGGCAAGCCGTACGCGCTGGCCTCCTCGGTCGACATCCCGCGCGGCATCGCCAACTTCCGCAGCTACGCCGACCTCGCGCTCGGCCGGGCCGAGGAGGCGTACCGCACCACCACCCCCGACGGCCTGGGCGCGCTCAACTACACCGTGCGCCGCCCGCTCGGCGTGGTCGCGATCGTCTCGCCGTGGAACCTGCCGCTGCTCCTGCTGACCTGGAAGGTCGCCCCGGCGCTCGCGGCCGGCAACACGGTCGTCGCCAAGCCGTCCGAGCTGACCCCCTCCACGGCCACGCTGCTCGCCGAGGTCATGGACGAAGCCGGGGTTCCCGAGGGCGTGTTCAACCTGGTCCACGGGCTCGGGACGGACAGCGCGGGCGAGTTCCTCACCTCGCACCCGGACGTCGACGCGATCGCCTTCACCGGTGAGACCCGCACCGGCACCGCCATCATGGGTGCCGCCGCCCGCAACCTGACTCCGGTCTCCTTCGAACTGGGCGGCAAGAACGCGGCGTTGGTCTTCGCCGACGCCGACTTCGAGCGGGCGGTCGACGGCACCGTGGCCTCCGCGTTCACCAACAGCGGCCAGGTGTGCCTGTGCACGGAGCGCGTGTACGTCCAGCGGGAGGTCTTCGACGAGTTCGCCGCCGCCCTCGCGGCGCGCGCCAAGGACCTGGTGCTCGGCCGCCCGTACGAGGACGGCACGCGCCTGGGACCGCTGGTCTCCGCCGAGCACCGGGCCAAGGTGCTCGGCTACTACGCCCAGGCGGCGCGCGACGGGGCGGTGCTCGCCGGCGGCGGCGTACCGTCGTTCGGCGACGACCGCGACGACGGCTTCTACGTCGAACCCACCGTGCTCGCCGGGCTGCCGGAGTCGCACCCGGTCGTCCGCGAGGAGATCTTCGGACCGGTGTGCCACCTGGCGCCGTTCGACAGCGAGGACGAAGCGGTACGGCTGGCCAACGACAGCCCGTACGGCCTCGCGGCCTCCGTCTGGACCACCGACCTGTCGCGCGCGCACCGCGTCGCACCGCGCCTCGACGTCGGCATCGCCTGGGTCAACTGCTGGAACCTGCGCGACCTCCGCACGCCCTTCGGCGGCGTCAAGTCCTCCGGCATCGGCCGCGAAGGCGGCGTGCACTCCCTCGACTTCTTCTCCGAGCCGACGAATGTGTGTGTGAAGTTGTGACGGACCGACAGATTCTCGTCGAGGCGGCCGACCGGCTGGACCGGGCGCGGGAGACCGGCGCGCCGTGCGATCCGGTGCGCGACCTGCTGCCCACGGGCGACGTCGCCGCCGCGTACGCGGTGCAACGCATCCAGACGGAACGCCGGGTGGCCGCCGGGCGCCGGGTGGTGGGCCGCAAGATCGGCCTGACCTCCGCCGCCGTGCAGAAGCAACTCGGCGTCGACACACCCGACTTCGGGGTGCTCTTCGACGACATGGCGGTCCCCGACGGTGCCGAGATCCCCTTCGGGGCGGTGCTCCAGCCGCGGGCCGAGGCCGAGGTGGCGCTCGTCCTCGAACACGACCTGCCACACGAGCGCACCACCGTGGCCGACCTCATCCGCGCGACGGCCTTCGCCCTCCCGGCGATCGAGGTGGTCGGCAGCCGCATCCGCGACTGGGACATCACCATCACCGACACGGTCGCCGACAACGCGTCGTCCGGCCTGTACGTGCTGGGCGGGCGCCCCACCCGGCTGCGCGACATCGACCTGCGGACCGTCGGCATGGTGATGGAGCGCCGCGGCGAGCAGGTCTCCGTCGGCGCGGGCGCGGCCTGCCTCGGGCACCCGCTCAACGCCGCGCTCTGGCTCGCCGACGCCCTGGCTGCCCAGGGCGACCACCTGCGCGCGGGCGACACCGTGCTCACCGGCGCGCTGGGCCCCATGGTCGCCGCCGCGCCGGGGGACGTGATGGAGGCACGCATCCAGGGGTTGGGCACCGTCCGGGCCGCATTCGGCCGCAGGGCCGAGGACGGTGCGCCGTGACCCTCCCTCGCGTCACCCCGTGCGCGGCGGCAGCACGCCGCGCCGCCCCCCTCGTGAACGGAGACTCCGCATGACCGGCATGGTCGAGCGCTGGGCCGACACCCTGGACGACGCGGCGGTGTCCCGCAAGCCCGTGGCGGGGCCGACCGAACTGGCCGGTGTGCCGCTTGCGGACGCGTACGCGGTGCAGCGCGCGGTCGTGGGCCGCCGCCTCGCCCGTGGCGACCGCATGACCGGCTTCAAGATGGGCTTCACCTCGGTCGCCAAGATGCGTCAGATGGGCGTACACGACCTGATCCACGGCAGCCTGACGGACGGCATGTACGTCCCCGACGGCGGCACGGTCGACGTCGGGGCCCTGCTGCACCCGCGCATCGAGCCCGAGGTCGCGTTCCTGCTCGACGCCCCGCTGGGGGCGGGGGCCGACAACAGCGACCCGCTCGCGGCCGTGGCAGCGGTGGCCGCCGCCGTCGAGGTCATCGACTCGCGCTACGCCGGGTTCTCCTTCACCCTCCCCGAGGTCGTCGCCGACAACGCGTCGTCCGCGGGCTTCTCCACCGGCCCCTGGCACCCGGCCGACGGCGTCGACCTCGGCAACCTCGGGGTGCTGCTCGAAGTGGACGGCCGCCTGGCGCAGGCCGGCAGCACGGCGGCGATCCTGGGCCATCCGGTGCGCTCGCTCGCCGCGGCGGCGCGCCTGGCGGCCGCGTACGGCACGACGCTCCAGCCGGGATGGGTGGTGCTCGCGGGTGCCGCGACGGCCGCCGTACCCCTGGAACCGGGCGCGCACGTGCGGGCGACGGTCGACGGGCTCGGCTCGGTCGAGGTGACCGCGTCCGCAGCGGGGGACGCGCGATGAGCGGCGCTCCGGGGATCGTGCCCGGGAAGGCCCGACCGCGCGGCCGGTTCCCGCACTTCCGGCGCGCCGGCGACTTCGTCTTCGTGTCCGGCACCAGCTCGCGGCGCCCCGACGGCACCTTCGCCGGGGCGTCCGCCGACCCGATGGGCGTCACCGACCTGGACATCCGCGAGCAGACGCGCGCGGTGATCGGGAACATCGGCGACATCGTCCGGGCCGCGGGCGGTTCGCTCGCCGACGTGGTGTCGGTGACGACGTACCTGGTCAACATGAACGACTTCGGCGGCTACAACGAGGTGTACGCGGAGTTCTTCGACGAGTCCGGGCCCGCGCGCACCACGGTCGCGGTGCACCAGCTGCCGCACCCCCACCTCTTGATCGAGATCAGCGCGACGGCGTACGTTCCCGAACTTCGGGACCATCCGAACAGTTCGCCCTCGTCCTGACGGAACGCCACCAGACCACCTAGGAGCGCCCATGTCCGGCAGCACGCCGCGCGCCCCGTACCGCCGCAACGCGTTCAACCTCAGCGCGTTCAACCTCGACGCCTGGATCGAGGCGAACCGCCACCTCCTCAAGCCGCCGGTCGGCAACGTCCAGATCTGGCAGGACGCCGACCTGATGGTGACGCTGGTCGGCGGCCCGAACCGGCGCACCGACTTCCACGACGACCCCATCGAGGAGTTCTTCTACCAGCTGCGCGGCGACATGGTCCTGCGCGTCATGGAGGAGGACGGGAAGCCGCCGCGCGACATCCCGATCCGCGAGGGCGACATCTTCCTCGCGCCCGCGCACCTGCGGCACTCGCCGCAGCGGCCCGAGCCGGGGAGCATCGGCCTCGTCGTCGAGTTCGCCCGTCCGGCCGGAGCGCGCGACGCGTTCGAGTGGTACTGCATGTCGTGCCACCACCTCGTGCACCGCAGTGAGCTGCAGTTGCAGTCGATCGTCGACGACCTCCCGCCCGTCTTCGCGGGCTTCTACGCGGACGACGACGCACGGACCTGCCCGCAGTGCGGCGCGCTGCACCCGGGCCGCGACTGGCCCGACGACCTCCGCCCGCACACCGACAAGACCCGTCAGGAAACCCAGGCACCATGACCGTCATCGACGTGCACGCGCACGTCTTCCCCCGGATCTCGCGCGCCGACGCGGGCGTGCTGCGCGACCACGACGGCCCGTGGCTGCGCGACCACGGCGACGGCAGCGGCATGATGATGCTCGGCGACACCGAGTACCGCCCCGTCACCCGGGCCCTGTGGGACCCGGCCGTCCGCGTCGCCGAGATGGACGCCTCGGGCGTCGACATCCAGGTGGTGTCCAGCACGCCGCTGATGTTCGGGTACGACGCCGACGTGGCCCGCGCCGCCGAGTGGTGCGACCGCGTCAACGCGCAGATGCTCGACTTCTGCGCGCAGGCCCCCGACCGCCTCGTGCCGCTGTGCCAGGTTCCGATGCAGGACACCGAGGCGGCGTGCGAGTCGGTGACCCGGGCCGTCCGCGCCGGCCACCGCGGCGTGCACCTCGGCAACCACGTCGGACCGCACGACCTCGACCACGGCGCGGTCACCGAGTTCCTCACCCACTGCGCGCACGAGGGCGCCGCCGTCCTCGTGCACCCGTGGGACATGCCGGAGAACCCGCGCACCGACGACTACATGCTCGCGTGGCTGGTCGGCATGACCGCCGAGACACAGCTGTCGATCCTGCGGCTGGCGCTGTCCGGGGCGTTCGAGCGCATCCCGGCCGACCTGCGCCTGCTGTTCGCGCACGGCGGCGGCTCGTTCCCGTACCTGCTCGGGCGGGCCGACAACGCCTGGCACCGGCGGGACATCGTCCGCAAGGACAGCCCGCTGCCGCCGTCCGGCTACCTCGACCGCTTCCACGTGGACTCCGCGGTCTTCGACCCGCGGTCGCTGCGCCTGCTGGTCGACGTCATGGGCAGCGACCGCGTACTGCTCGGCACCGACTACCCGTTCCCGCTGGGCGAGGCCGATCCGGGTGCGCTGATCCGGGCGAGCGAGCTGACCTCGGCGCAGAAGAACGCGCTGCTCGGCGGCAACGCCGCACGCCTGTTCGGCCTCGACGACCTGGTCGGCCCCGGCCGGGCCCGCGGCGGTCCGGGCGTCGTGAACCGCAGCACGAACGTCCCCGTCGGCGCGGCGGGTTCCGACCGTACGAACGGCACGATCACCCGGGAGACCCGATGACCGGCTTCGACGCCGCCGCCGCGATACGGGCAAAGCGGCTCCACGACCGGGCGGCCGAACTGGACGCGGCCGACGGACTCGCCGCGCTCCGCGACCGGTTCCTGCTCCCCGAGGGCGTCGTCTATCTGGACGGCAACTCCCTCGGCGCGCTCCCGGCCGCCGTTCCGGACGCGGTCGAGGACGCGGTGCGCCGCCAGTGGGGCACCGACCTCATCCGCTCGTGGAACGACAACGACTGGTGGGACGCCCCGACGCGGATCGGCGACACCGTCGGCCGCCTCGTCGGTGCCGCGAAGGGCCAGGTGGTGTGCGGCGATTCGACGAGCGTGCAGCTCTACAACGCGCTCACCGGTGCCGCCCGCCTGCGCCCCGGCCGCACGCTGCTGCTGACCGACCCGGACCACTTCCCGACCGACCAGTACATCGCGGACGCGGTCGCCCGCACGCTCGGGTTGACCGTGCGCCGCGTCCCGGTGCGCGAACTGCCCGGCGTGCTGGCCGCCGACGGGCCCGACGTCGCGGTGGCGGCGTACGGCCCGGTCGACTACCGCACCGGCGAGTTGTACGACATGGCCGCACTCACCGACGCCGTGCACGCGGCCGGCGCGGTCGTGCTGTGGGACCTCTGCCACGCCGCGGGCGCCGTACCGGTCGAACTCGACGCGATCGGCGCCGACTTCGCTGTGGGCTGCGGTTACAAGTACCTGTCCGGCGGCCCGGGGGCGCCGGCGTTCGTCTACGTCGCGGCGCGCCACCAGGACGCGTTCGACCACGCGATCACCGGATGGCACGGGCATGCCGAGCCGTTCGGGATGCACGGCACCTATACCCCGGCCCCGGGCATCTCCCGGGCCCGGATCGGCACGCCGCCGCTGCTGTCGATGCTGGCCCTGGAAGCCGCGCTGACCGCGTTCGACGGCGTGGACATGAAGGCTCTGCGCGCGAAGTCGACGTCCCTGACCGGGTTCTTCCTCGACTGCGCGGACACCCTGCTCGACGGCCTGGGCTTCACCGTGGCGACCCCGCGGGACCCCGAACGGCGCGGCAGCCAGGTGTCGTTGCGCCACGAGCACGCGTACCCGATGGTCCAGGCGCTGATCGCGCGGGGCTACATCGGCGACATGCGGGCTCCGGACATTCTGCGGTTCGGCTTCAACGCCCTGTACGTCACCCACGCCGACGTCGCCGGGCTGGCCGCCGAACTGCTGCGCATCACCGAGGAACGCGAGTACGCCGACGGCCGGTTCGCGGCGCGTTCCACCGTCACCTGAGCACCGGAGATCAGAGCACCAAAGCACCAAAGCACCTGAGCACCTGAGCACCTGGGATCAGAGCACCAGAGCACCTGAAGTCCCGTCACCGACTCCCTTTTCCGGGGCCCGTTCCCGCCCCGCGCATGTGCTCCGCGCCAACTCCCGGTTTCACCCTGCCCGAAAACCGACACCCGCGACGGAAGGACCGTCCCTATGCGCGTCCCCCGCACCATCACCGGTCTCCCGCTCACCCGGAGATCCGGGGCGTTCGTGGCCGCGGCCGTGGCCACCGCCACCACCGCGGCACTGCTCGCCCCCGCGAACGGCTCCGCGAACAGTACGGCCACGGACGCCGCCCCGGCCGCGGCGACACCTGGAACGGGTGCCGCCACGGACCCGAACATCCCGTTCGTCTGCGACAACAGCCGTCCGCAGCCCGCCGATCCGGGCAGCTACGGCATGCAGTTGGACGGCAGCTTCCTGCACCCGGCGTCGACCCCGGTCGACGAGGAGAACCCGCATCCGTTCCCGGGGCGCATGGACGACTACGACACCAAGTCGTACAGCAAGAACGTCAAGGTGGAAGCCGCTTACGAAGGCGCCGACTTCACGCCGGACTTCTTCCACACGTGGCAGAACATCGTCGACTTCAACGGCCGCCGGTACATGTTCCAGTACGACCGGTCCGAGGGCCGCGTCTACGACATCACCGACGTGCGCAACGTCAAGGTCGTCGAGCGCATGAGCCGCAACGACGTGGACGGCGACGAGTCGAAGGCGAACGGCTCCTGGGCCGCCTACGACTACTGGGGCGCGACCACCATCCAGTGGAACGCCAGGCTCAACTCCTACGTCATGGTCATGTCCTTCGAGGACAAGCGCCAGATCGACGAGCTGCACCCCGAGCCGGGCAAGGACAAGTTCGACAACCCGGCCGGCGTCGCCGCGGTCCGCGCCAAGCAGGGCCTGAAGGGCTTCAAGGTCTTCAAGCTCAACGGGCCGCTCAAGAAGGACTGGCAGCTGCTCGCGACGGTCAGCACCGACTCGACGCAGGCCGACCCGCTCAAGAGCGACCTGTCCAAGCCGCAGCAGGGCTCGGGATCGCTCGACGTACCGATGTGGGACGGCGGCAAGTACCTGTTCCTCGCCGTCGCACCGAACGACACCTATGCCAACACCGAGTACCCGACCAACCTGCACTCGGCGGGCTACCAGAGCTGGGACATGTCGGACCCGACCAAGCCCCGGCTGCTGGACACCTGGCACCTGGAAGGCCAGGTGAAGGGCGAGGAGGCCGCGTACGCGAAGAACCCGCGGTGCGGCAACCGGACTTCGTGGATGGGCGCGCGCATGCCGCTGTTCATTCCCAAGCCCGTCGAGAAGGGCGGCAAGTACGGTTTCGCGGTACAGGGCGGCTACGGCCTCACCGTGCTCGACATCTCGAACCCGGCCGACATGAAGCAGGTCAGCCACCTCGATCTGCCGCCGTCCGTGGCCGGTACCGAGGGCGACAACATCGACGTGTCGCAGTACGAGAAGACCGGCATGATCTACCTCTCGGGCTACCCGCTCACCGAGGACTGCTACGAGCCGTACAAGCCGATCTGGCAGATCGACGCCCGCGACCCCGCCAAGCCGCGCGTCGTCGGGCAGCTCCCGCGGCCCACTCCGCCGAAGTCCTCCGGGATCACCGACTACTGCCAGCGCCGCGGCAGCTTCGGGCCCAAGCGCACCGGCTACTACACCAACCCCGGCAAGCAGGACAACGGCACGCTCGTCTACGGGTTCTACAACGCGGGCGCGCAGATCTTCGACGTCGACAACCCGTCGCGCCCGGAGATCGACGCGTACTTCGTGCCCAAGGCGTACGGCACCAAGACGAAGGACTGGCCCACCGAGAACGGCGAGTTCCCGGACTGGGCGAAGGGCAACCAGACGCACGGCGTGTACGTCGAGTGGGACCGCAACATCGTATGGGTGATGACCAACCACGGCATCTACGCGGTGTCTTCGCGCGAAACCCTCGGCCGTCCGAACCTGGGACGCCCGGAACACCCCTTCCGCAACAGCCAGTTCTGATCCACCCGCGCTGACGTGGGCGCCCGGCCGCCGCACCGCCTCGCGGCCGGGCCGCCCACCGGCCCCCGTCACCCCTGAACTCCCCCTCGCTCCCCCTCGCTCCCTCGGGGCGGTCCACCCGCCGCCCCGAGGGCGCCTAGCCCTGCCCTTTTCCGGTCCAGTTCCCCGAGGAAGTCCCCATGCGCCACCGCTCCGCCCTGCCCACGGCCGCGGCCCTCGTCGCCGCCGCCCTGACCCTGACCGCGTGCGGTTCGCGTGACTCCGGCAACGCCGGCTCCAGCGCGAACGGCTCCGGACCGGGTCAGGGCGGGTCCACCGTCGTCATCGGCTTCGACGGCCCGCTCACCGGCGACCTGTCCGCCCTCGCCCTCGGTGCCCGCAACGCCGCCGAACTCGCGGTGCGCCAGGCCAACGAGAAGAACCTCGTGCCCGGCGTCACCTTCAAGCTGGAAGCCCTCGACGACCTGGCCCAGCCGTCCAACGGCCAGCAGAACGCCACCAAGTTCGTCGCCGACGACCGCGTCCTCGGGGTCGTCGGGCCGCTCAACTCCTCGGTCGCGCAGTCGATGCAGAAGGTCTTCGACCAGGCCAAGCTGGCCGCGGTGTCGCCGTCCACCACGAACCCGGCGCTCACCCAGGGCGAGAACTGGGCGTCCGGCGACAAGAAGCGGCCGTTCGCGTCGTATTTCCGCACCGCCACGACAGACGACGTGCAGGGCCCGTTCGCCGCGCAGTACATGAAGAACGACCTGGCCAAGGGCAAGGTCTTCGTCGTCGACAACAAGAAGGCGTACGGCGCCGGCCTGGCCTCCACCTTCAAGGCCGAGTTCACCCGCATCGGCGGCCAGGTCGTCGGCGAGGACCACATCAACTCCGGGGAGAAGGACTTCTCCGCGGTGGTCACGAAGATCCGGACCTCCGGTGCCGAGGCCGTGTACTTCGGCGGGGAGTACGCCGACTCCGGCCTGTTCACCGACCAGTTGAAGAAGTCCGGCGCGCAGATCCCGCTCATGGGCGGCGACGGCATGAACGACGCCAAGTACATCCAGCTGGCCAACGGCAACGGCGAGGGCGACTACGCGACCTCGGTGGGCGCGCCCGTCGAGGCGCTGCCGTCCGCGAAGGACTTCGTCGCGGCGTACGGCCAGGGCGGGTTCAAGGAGCCGTACGGCGGCTACGGCGGCTACTCCTACGACGCCGTCTCCGCGCTCATCCAGGCGGTCAAGGCGACGGTCGAGGGCAACGGCGGCAAGCTGCCGGGCGACGCCCGCGCGAAGGTGCTCGCGGCGCTCCAGAAGGTGGCGTTCGACGGCGTCACCGGCCGCGTGTCCTTCGACGAGTTCGGCGACACCACCAACAAGCAGCTGACGGTGTACCAGGTCAAGGGCGGCCAGTGGGCGCCGGTCAAGAGCGGCGAGCTGACGGTCGGCAACGCGGGCGCATCGGCGGGCGCACCGGCGCAGGGCGGAACCCCGCAGTGAACGAGTTGCCGCAACAGCTGGCCAACGGCCTGATGCTCGGGTCGATGTACGGCCTGATCGCCATCGGCTACACGATGGTCTACGGCATCGTCCAGCTCATCAACTTCGCCCACGGCGAGATCTTCATGATCGGCGGATTCGGCGCGCTGACCGCGTTCCTCGCCCTGCCCGACGGCGTCTCGCTGTGGTTCGCCGTGCCGCTGATGCTGATCGGCGGTGCCGTCGCCTCGGTGCTGGTCGCGGTGCTGGCGGAGCGGTTCGCGTACCGCCCGCTGCGCACCGCGCCCCGGCTCGCCCCGCTCATCACGGCCATCGGGCTGTCGCTGGTGCTCCAGCAGCTCGTGTTCCTGTTCTACCCGGACGCCAAAGCCGCTCGGTCCTTCCCGCAACTCGGCGGTGGGCCCTACCACTTGGGCGATGTGACGCTCCAGTCGGCGGACCTGTTCCTGCTCGCCGCGGCGCCGCTGTGCACGCTCGCGCTGGGGGCGTTCGTCCGCTCGCGTACCGGGCGTGCGATGCAGGCCACGGCCCAGGACCCGGGCACCGCACGGCTGATGGGCATCGACACCGACCGGGTCATCACCGTCGCCTTCGCCGTCGGTGCGGCGTTCGCCGCGGTGGCCGCGGTGGCGCACGGGCTGCGGTACGGCCAAGTCGACTACCAGATGGGCTTCGTCACCGGCCTCAAGGGCTTCACGGCTGCGGTACTCGGCGGCATCGGCAACATCTACGGCGCGATGCTGGGCGGACTCGTCCTGGGCGTGGCCGAGGCCCTGGCCTCGGCGTACGTGCAGGACCTGCCCGGGATGGGGCAGTTCGGCGGCGGGTCGTGGGCCAACGTGTGGGCCTTCGTCCTGCTCATCGTGGTGCTGCTGGCCAGGCCGCAGGGTCTGCTCGGCGCGCGTGTCGCGGATCGGGCGTGAGAAGCATGGGACTCGACACTCTGACCCCCTCGTCGCTCGCCGACGCGCGGACCGCTGTTCGTACCGCCGTGGTGCGGCGCGTCCGGGTGCCGCTGCCGACCCGGGTGGCCCGGGCGGCAACTCTGGTGGGTGGGCTGGCTCTTGCCGGTTCGACGTTCCTCGCCTGGACGTGGACGCCGGCGTTCCCCGGCGACCTGACGGTCACCGGGTACCCGGGCGGGCTCCAGGTGCTGACGCTGATCCTCGGCGCGGCCGTGGCGGTGTTCGCGCTGGCGTCGTACGGCGTGCGCGGTCTCGGCTGGCTGGTTCCGGCCGGTGCGACGGCCGCGCTCCGACGGCTCGCGCTCGGCGGGTTCGCGGTCACCTGGTTCACCGTGATCGCCATCGCGGTGGAACTTGACGGCCTGGCCAACCTGGAGCCGGGCGGCGTGGTCGCGGCGGTCGCCGCGGCGGTGCCGCTCGTGGGCGCCTGGGCGCTGCCCGACGACACGCGGGAGCCCGGTCCGGCCCGGGAACTCCCGGACGCCGTGGAGATCCTGGTCATCGCGGCGGTGCTGGCGCTCGGGCTGCTGGTGTTCACGTACGGCATCGGCACGTCGTACGGCCAGCTCTTCGGCGGCTTCCTGATCGCGGTCGGATTCGGCTGCGCGGCGCTGGCGCGGGCGGGCCTCGCGCGACGGCTGACGGCCCTGACCGCACGGCACCGCAGCGTCACCACGGCCGCGGCGTTCCTTGCGGCGGCGGCGTTCCCGTTCACCCAGTCGGACGACCGGTACGCCACCGTGGCCGCGAACATCCTGGTGTTCGCGACGGTCGCGCTGGGCCTCAACGTGGTCGTCGGGCTCGCAGGTCTGCTGGACCTGGGCTACGTGGCGTTCCTGGGCGTCGGCGCGTACACCGCGGCCCTGGTCTCCGGGTCCCCGGCCTCGTCCATCCACGGCTTTCAACTCCCTTTCTGGGCAGCTGCGTTGGCCGGCGCCGCGGCGGCGATGCTGTTCGGCGTGATCATCGGGGCGCCGACGTTGCGTCTGCACGGCGACTACCTGGCAATCGTGACGCTCGGGTTCGGTGAGATCTTCCGCATCACGGTCAACAACCTGGACGGGGTGTCCGGCCCGGACGTGACCGGCGGTCCCAACGGCATCCCGAACATCCCGGACCTCGACATTCTGGGCTTCGACTTCGGGGCCGAGCACGTGGTGTTCGGCGTGACGCTCGGCCGCTTCGCGAACTACTACCTGCTGCTGCTCGTGGTGACCGCGATCGTGGTGCTGGTCTTCCGCCGGGTCGGCGACTCGCGGATCGGGCGCGGCTGGGTGGCGATCCGGGAGGACGAGACCGCGGCGCGGGCGATGGGCATCAACACGTTCAAGCTCAAGCTCATGGCGTTCGCGCTGGGCGCCGCGCTGGCGGGACTGGCCGGGACCGTGCAGGCGCACATCACCTACACCGTGGTTCCGGAGCAGTACCTGTTCGCCGGTCCGGTGCCGCCGAACTCGGCTTTCCTGCTGGCCGCGGTGGTGCTGGGCGGCATGGGCAGCATCACCGGCCCGCTGCTGGGGGCCGCGCTGCTGTACCTGATCCCGGCGAAGCTGGAGTTCCTCCAGGAAGGCCAACTACTGGCCTTCGGCGTGGCGTTGATCCTGCTGATGCGTTTCCGGCCCGAGGGCCTGGTCCGGGACCGCGGGCACGAGGCGGAGTTCCACACAGAGCCGAACGTCGACGCGAAGGCGGGGGTGTGAAGCGCATGACGCTGTTGGACGTACGCGGGGTCACGATGCGGTTCGGCGGGCTGACCGCGGTGAACGGCGTGGACCTGACGGTCGCTCCCGGCGAGGTCGTGGGACTGATCGGTCCGAACGGGGCCGGGAAGACCACGTTCTTCAACTGCCTGACCGGGCTGTACTCCCCGACGGAGGGCGAAGTCCGTTACGACGGTGCGATCCTGCCGCCCAAGCCGCACCGGGTGACGGAGGCGGGCATCGCCCGCACGTTCCAGAACATCCGGCTGTTCGGCGGCATGACGGTGCTGGAGAACGTGCTTGTGGGCCGGTTCTGCCGGACGCGCGAAGGGCTGTTCTCGGCCATCTGGCGCGGCCGAGGCTTCCGGCGTGCGGAGGAGTCTGCGCGCGAGAAGGCCTTGGAGCTGCTGGAGTTCACCGGTCTGGCCGATCAGGCCGACCGGATGGCCCGCAACCTGCCCTACGGCGGGCAGCGCCGTCTGGAGATCGCCCGCGCGCTCGCGAGCGACCCGGGACTGCTGATGCTCGACGAACCGACCGCCGGGATGAACCCCCAGGAGACGTTGGAGACCGAGGAGTTGATCCTCGCGATCCGCGACCGGGGGGTGGCCGTGCTGGTGATCGAGCACGACATGCGCTTCATCTTCAACCTCTGCGACCGGGTCGCGGTGCTGGTGCAGGGCGCCAAGTTGGTGGAGGGGCCGCCGACGGCGGTCCAGGCGGACGAGCGGGTCGTCGCGGCGTATCTGGGTGAGCCGTACGAGGAGTCCGCGGCGGCACAGGAGAGTTCGGAGGTTCCGGCATGACGGCGGCGGAGGCGGCGGAGGCGGCGGCGGAGACGGAGGCGGCGGCTGAGACGGAGACGGAGGCGGCGGCTGAGCACGCGGAAGCGGGGACTGCGGAGTCGGGGGCCGCCGCTGCGGGAGGTCGGTCGCGGGCCCTGCTCGACGTCGAGGGCCTGCGCGTGGCGTACGGGCGCATCGAGGCCGTCAAGGGCATCTCGTTCCGCGTCGACGAGGGCGAGGTCGTCAGCCTGGTCGGGGCGAACGGCGCGGGCAAGACGACGACGCTGCAAACCCTTTCGGGACTGCTGCGGGCGACGGCCGGAAGCGTGGAGTTCGACGGGAAGGCGATCCACCGCACGCCCGCGCACCGGATCGTGGCGCTGGGCCTTGCGCACTCGCCCGAAGGCCGGCACATCTTCCCGCGCCTGTCGATCGAGGAAAACCTGCTGCTGGGAGCGTACTTGCGGCGGGATGCGGACGGCATCGCGGCGGACGTCGCGCGGGCGTACGACCTGTTCCCGGTGCTCGGCGAGCGGAAGCGCCAGGCGGCGGGAACCTTGTCGGGCGGCGAGCAGCAGATGCTCGCGATGGGACGGGCGCTGATGTGCCGGCCCAAGCTGCTGATGCTCGACGAGCCGTCGATGGGCCTGTCGCCGATCATGACGCGGCGCATCATGGACACGGTCGCCGAGCTGAAGTCGGGCGGCACGACGATCCTGCTGGTTGAGCAGAACGCCCGTGCGGCGCTGGCGCTTTCGGACCGCGCATACGTCATGGAGACCGGCCGGATAGTGCTCTCCGGGACGGGCCCGGAACTGCTGGACGACCCCTCGGTCCGCAAGGCTTACCTCGGCGAGTAGCCGGGTGCCGTCGGCGCCGTGTTGTCACGTGTCACAAAACCCTTGCCGGAACTCTACGTTACCGGCCAGTTAAGCCGAGGATCTTCAACCTGCATGATGTGCGGCAGTGGGTTCCGCTGTCCCGCGACCAGCAGGAGGCATCGTGAAGTCCTGGTACCGGCAAGGGTTCTGGCGTCTCGGTAAGGGCGTCCTGGCGGCCGCGGCGCTGCTGGGGCTTGTGGCGGGCACCGGGGCCGCGTCCGCCTCGGCGGCGTCGGCCCAGGCCCGGCAGGTGTACGTCGCCCTCGGCGACTCAATGGCGTCCGGGCCGCTGATCCCGAACATCACGGGCCCGGTGGCGTGCGGTCGTTCGACGAACAACTACGCGCACGAACTCGCCGCGAGCCTGGGCGTGGACGAGCTGCGCGACGTCACATGCAGTGGCGCCGACACCAAGGACATGACCCAACCACAGTCGCTGTCCCTCCTCGGCGTCGACATGGGCACCGCTCCGCCGCAGTTCGACGCGCTGTCCGCCGACACCACACTTGTGACGCTCACCATCGGCGGCAACGACGCGGGCCTCGTGGGCATCGCCGAAGACTGCGTGCAGCTCAACCCGTTCGGGGCCACCTGCAAAAGCCGCTACACCGCGGGCGGCGTAGACCAGGTCGCCGCGCGGGTCGATTCTGTCGGCCCGAGGCTCGCCGCGGTCCTCGACGGCATCCACGCCAAGTCCCCGAACGCCCGTGTGGTGGTCACCGGCTACGGCCTCTACATCAAGCCCGGCGGCTGCTGGCCCGTCCAGCCGGTGCTGCCGACCGACGCCGACTACCTCCAGGCCAACGTCGACCGCCTCAACTCGGTGATCGCCACCCAGTCCGCGGCACACGGCGCGGAGTACGTGGACGTCCGCACCCCGAGCGCCGGCCACGACATCTGCCGCTCCGCGTCCGCCCGCTGGATCGAGGGCTTCGTCCCCACCAACCTCGCCGCACCCCTGCACCCCAACCAGCGAGGCGAAGAGAACTACGCGCTGATCATCGAGGACGCGATCACCTGATCCCCCCGACCCCGGTGCGGGCGGCGGACAGGGGTCGCCGCCCGCACCCGCCCACAAAAACGTAGAACAAAACTCAGAAAAACACAAAAAAAGC
>NZ_JBEZFP010000094.1:0-37770 GCF_040649515.1 Streptodolium elevatio | reverse complement strand
GCAATCTCACCCTGCGAATGACCCACCACAGCATCCGGCACCACACCGAACGAAGACCACAACTCCGCAAGCGACACCAACACCGCCCACAACAAAGGCTGCACCACATCAACCCGGTCCAACCACCCGCCGTCCTCGTCCAACAGGACATCCGCCGGAGACCAATCCACGAACGGCTCCAACGCCTTCGCGCACTCCCCGAACCGAGCCGCAAACACCGCCGACTCCACAAGCAACCCGGCAGCCATACCCGCCCACTGCGACCCCTGCCCCGGGAACACGAACACCGCCTTCCCGACCCCCTCGGCCGAACCGGTGACCAGCGCGGCCGACGGCTCGCCATCCGCCAATGCGGCTAGGGCGGAACGCAGTTCGGCGCCGTCACCGACGAGCACCGCGCGCTCGTCGAACCGAGCGCGCGTGGTGGCGAGCGCGAATCCGACGTCGGCAGGGCTCGGTCGGCCGGAAGCGGATCCGGTGATTCGGGCGAGCCGTGCCGCCTGGGCGCGAAGCGCCCCGGGGGACTTGGCGCTGACCACCCACGGGACCACGGCGGTTGCCGTCCCATCCGTCGGGCGACTCACGTCGATCGTCTCCGCGGGGCTCTGCTCCGGGAGTTCGAGAATGACGTGCGCGTTGGTGCCGCTCACCCCGAACGCGGACACGGCGGCTCGGCGCGGGCGCCCGGTCTCGGGCCATTCCCGAGCCTCGGTGAGGAGCTCCACGCGCCCCGCCGACCAATCCACATGGGGGGACGGCTCGTCCACGTGCAGCGTCTTCGGCAACACCCCGTGCCGCAGCGCCTCGACCATCTTGATCACACCCGCCACCCCCGCGGCGGCCTGCGCATGCCCGATGTTCGACTTCAACGACCCCAGCCACAAAGGCCGATCGTCCGGCCGCCCCTGCCCATATGTCGCCAACAACGCCTGCGCCTCGATCGGATCGCCCAGCGTCGTCCCCGTGCCGTGCGCCTCCACCGCATCCACATCGGCCCCGGTCAGACCGGCATTCGCCAGCGCCTGACGGATCACCCGCTGCTGCGACGGACCGTTCGGCGCCGTCAGACCGTTCGACGCACCGTCCTGGTTCACCGCCGAACCCCGCACCACCGCAAGCACCTTGTGACCCAGGCGCTGCGCGTCCGACAGACGCTCGACCAGGAGTAGTCCGGCGCCTTCCGCCCAACCGGTGCCGTCGGCGGCGCCCGCGAAGGCCTTGCAGCGGCCGTCCGCCGACAGGGCTCGCTGCCGGGAGAACTCCACGAACATCGTCGGCGACGACATCACCGCCACGCCGCCGGCGAGGGCGAGGTCGCACTCCCCCGTGCGCAGGGACTGCGCCGCCAGGTGCAGCGCCACCAGGGAGGACGAGCAGGCGGTGTCCACGGTGACGGCCGGCCCCTCGAAGCCGAAGGTGTACGCGATGCGCCCGGACAGCACGCTGCCCGCGTTGCCCGTACCGAGGTAGCCCTCAAGGCCCTGCTGTGCCGTGTCCACGCCGAGCGCGTAGTCGCCTCCGGCGACCCCCGCGAAGACACCCGTCCGGCTGCCGGTCAGCGACTGGGCGTTGATGCCCGCGTGCTCGAACGCCTCCCACGCGGTCTCGAGAAGCAGACGCTGCTGCGGGTCCATCGCCAAGGCCTCGCGCGGCGAGATGCCGAAGAAGGCACCGTCGAACCGGGTCGCGTCGGCGAGAAAGGCGCCGCTGCGCGTGTACGACGTCCCGGGGCGGTCCGGGTCCGGGTCGTACAGCCCGTCCACATCCCAGCCCCGGTCGCGCGGGAACTCCCGCACGGCGTCGATGCCTTCCGTGACCACGCGCCAAAGGTCCGCGGGCGAGGAGACGTCACCCGGCAGGCGGCATGCCATGCCGACGACGACGATGGGGTCGTCATCGGTGCGGTGGGCCACCTGGGCCGCACTGCCGCGGTCCGCCGCGGCGTCGGCCTCTCCACCGAGGATCTCGGCAAGCAAGTAGTCGGCCAGGGCGTTGGGGGTCGGGTGGTCGAAGACCAGCGTCGCGGGCAGGGGCAGACCGGTCTCGGCACCGAGGCGGTTGCGGAGCTCGACCGAGGTGAGCGAGTCGAATCCCTGGTCCCGGAAAGCCTTCGCGGCATCTACGGCGTCGGCACCCGGGTGGCCGAGGGCCACGGCCGCCTGGGCGCGCACCAGGTCGACGAGCGCGCGGCGGCCGTCGGCGGCACCGAGTCCGGCGAGCCGCGCACCCAGCGGTGTCGCGGCCCCGGCGGCAGCTGTGGCGTCGGCGTGTGCGGCAGCGCCTGCCGGCCGTGCCGTCAACTCGGCCACCAGCGCGTGCGACCGGCCCCGGAAGAATCGTTCCCAGTCGATGTCGCAGACCACCAAGTGCTGTTCGTCGTGGTCGAGGACCCGGCCCAGCGCCTCGACGGCCAGTTCCGGTTCGAGCATCGTCAGCCCCTGGCGGGCCAAGCGCTCCTCGACCTCGGGACCAGCGATGCCGCCGCCTGCCCAGTGGCCCCAGGCGACCGCCGTGGCGGGCAGGCCCGCGGACCGGCGTTGCGCGGCCAGGGCGTCGAGGTGGGCGTTGCCGGGCGCGTAGTTCCCCTGTCCGGCGACACCGCTGACCCCCGCGACCGACGAGAACAGCACGAACGCCGCCAGGTCCAGGTCGCGGGTGAGTTCGTCGAGGTGCCGGGCGCCGTCGACCTTCACGCGCAGGACGCGGTCGAGCTGGGCGACCGTGAGATCGCCGATGACGGCATCGTCGAGGATCGCGGCCGTGTGGAAGACCGCCGTGAGCGGGCGTTCGGCGGGGATCCCCGCCAACACCTCGGCCAGGGAGTCGCGCTCGCTCACATCGCAGGCCGCGTAGCCGACCCGGGTACCGAGCCGCGCCAATTCGGCTGCGAACTCGGCGCTTCCTGGGGCCTGTTCGCCGGAGCGGCTGACGAGCAGCAGGTCCTCGGCCCCGCGCGCGGCGAGCCAGCGCGCGATGTGGCGGCCGAGTGCGCCCGTGCCGCCGGTGACCAGGACAGTGCCCGACGGCCGGTACGGGGAGTCCGCGGCGGCGCCGCCCAGGGGGGCGCGTACGAGGCGGCGCGTCCACCAACCGGTGCGGCGCCACGCGACTTCGGTCTCACCGGTTGTGCCGCCCAGCACCGCCAGGAGGCGGTCCTCGCCCGGAGTGGCTGCCGGGTCGTCGGACAGGTCGATCAAACCGCCCCAGGTGTCCGGCAGTTCCGCGCCGACGATGCCTCCGAAGCCCCAGGTCTGCGCGTGTTCGGGGAAGCGAACCGGGTCGTCCGGCCCGGTGGATACCGCGCCACTGGTGACGAGCCACAGGCGGGCCGCGGATCCGGTGCCGGCCAGGGCCTGGGTGAGCGCGAGGTTCGCGGCCGCGCCCCACGGCACGGCGTCGAAGGCGCCGGCCCGCCCGGTGCCCAGGGCAAGCAGTGACAGGACGCCGGTGACGGGCGCTTCTGCTGCCGCCCGGGCGTCGGCGATCAGCGTGCCGAGAGCGGCACGGTCGGCGTCCCGGGCCACCGGCACGCGCAGGACCTGGGCACCTGCCCGGCTCAGGACGTCGGTGAGGTACGCGGCCCACGCGCCGACTCGGCTCGCGGTTCCGCCGCCTTCGTGGTCCTCGGCGCGGCTGTCGGCTCGGCCCGCAAGATCGGCATCGACATCGGCTTCAGCGGGGACCGGCAGCAACCAGGTTCCCGTCGGCCCCGCTCCCCCGGCTCCGGTTCCGGCTCCGGCCACTGGTCGCCACACGACGCGGTGGCGCCATGCGTCGACGGCGGCGTCCGCCTGTTTGCGGTCCCACCACGACGACAGGGCGGGAAGCACCGCCGCGAGCGGCTCGGCCAGTGCGGGTCCGCCGAGGGACTCGGCCAGTCCTTCGGGGTCGCGTTCCGCGACGAGGTCCCAGAAGGCGTGGTCCGCCCCGGCCTGTGCTCCGGCCTGTGCGGCCTGCGGTCCGTACTCGCCGGTGTCGAGCCAGAACCGCTCGCGTTGGAAGGGGTACGTCGGAAGGCCGACCCGTACCGCCCCGGTGCCGGCGAAGACGCGGCCCCAGTCGACCGGGACGCCGCGTACCCACGCCTCGGCAAAGGACGTGCGCAGGCGCTGGAGCCCGCCTTGGTCGCGCCGCAGCGTGCCGACCACCACGGGGGCGGCGATGCCGGCCTCCTCCAGCGTCTCCGTGACCGCGCCGGTGAGCACCGGGTGCGGGCTGATCTCCACGAACACGCCGTGCCCGTCGGCCGCGAGTGCTCGTGTGGCCTCCGCGAAGCGGACCGTCTCGCGGAGGTTGGCGGCCCAGTACGCGGCGTCCATCTCCGCGGTGTCGGTCCACGCACCCGTCACGGTCGACCACAACGGGATGCCGCCCGTGGTCGGGGCGATCGGGGCGAGCGCCGCCTCGATCCCGGCCCGGATGCCGTCGATCTGGGCGGAGTGCGACGCGTAGTCGACGGGGATGAGCCGGGCCCGTACGTCTTCCGCGCCGACGGCCGCGACGAGTTCCGCGAGCGCCGCGGGCTCTCCGGACACGACGGTCTGGCCGGGGCCGTTGACGGCGGCGACGGAGATCCGCCCGTCCCAGGCGGATATCCGTTCGCGCACGCGTGCCTCGGGCTCGGCGACGGACGCCATGCCGCCCTTGCCGGACAGGGCCAGGATGGCCCGGCTGCGCAATGCGACGACGCGGGCTCCGTCCCCGAGGGACAGGCCGCCGGCCACGACGGCGGCGGCGATCTCGCCCTGCGAGTGGCCGACGACCGCATCGGGTGTCACGCCGTGTGCCTGCCATTCGGCCGCGAGGGACACCAGCACCGCCCACAGCAGCGGTTGCACCACATCGACCCGCGCCAGGTCTTCCGCGGCCCCGCCGATCAGCGCGTCGACCGCGGACCAGTCGGTGTACGGCGCCAGTGCCAGCGCACATTCGTCGAACCGCCCGGCGAACACCGGCGATTCCCGGTAGAGGTCGGCGGCCATGCCGACCCACTGGGAGCCCTGGCCGGGGAAGACGAACACGGTCTTGCCGACGGCATCCGCCTTCCCGACGACGGCGTGGGCGGACGCCTCACCAGCGGCGAGCGCGGCCAGCGCGTCGGCCCGCGCCGCCCGGTCACCGATGACGACGGCGCGCTCTGCGAAGGCGGCGCGCGTCGTGGCGAGCGAGAATCCGACGTCCACGAGCCGCGGCTCGGCGGAGCCAGCCGAAGCGGGCTCCGACGGCTGGCGGGACTGCGAGGACTGCGCGCGTACCGACTCCGGGGCCGCGGACGTCGCGGCGGCGAGGCGGCCCGACTGCGCGCGCAGAGCCCCGGTGGTCTTGGCGCTGAGCACCCACGGGACCGCCGCGGCCGGCGCGTGCGGCGCCTCCGGCGCGCCCGTCGCGGGCGCTTCGCCCACCGCCGTCGGACCGGGCTCGGCCGCCTCGGCTTCCGGCAGTTCCAGGATGACGTGCGCGTTGGTGCCGCTGACGCCGAACGCCGAGACCGCGGCCCGGCGCGGGCGCCCGGTCTCCGGCCAAGGGCGCGCTTCGGTGAGCAGGCGTACCGCGCCCGCCGACCAGTCGACGTGCTTCGACGGCTCGTCCACATGCAGCGTCGGCGGCAGGACGCCGTTCCGCAGCGCCTCGACCATCTTGATGACACCCGCGACACCTGCCGCGGCCTGCGTGTGGCCGATGTTCGACTTCAACGAGCCGAGCCACACCGGCCGTTCCTCGGAGCGCCCCTGGCCGTACGTCGCAAGCAGCGCCTGTGCCTCGATCGGGTCGCCGAGAGTGGTGCCGGTGCCGTGCGCCTCGACCACGTCGACGTCGCCGACGGTGAGGCCCGCGTTCGCGAGGGCCTGCCGGATGACCCGCTGCTGCGAGGGGCCGTTCGGGGCGGTGAGCTGGCTGCTGGTGCCGTCCTGGTTGATCGCGCTGCCGCGCAGCACGGCCAGCACAGGGTGGCCGTTGCGGCGCGCGTCGGAAAGCCGTTCGAGGACGACGAGCCCGACCCCTTCGGCCCATCCGGTGCCGTCCGCGGCGCTCGCGAAGGCCTTGCAGCGGCCGTCCGGCGCGAGACCGCGCTGCCGCGCGAACTCCACGAATATGCCCGGGGACGCCATGACGGTCGCGCCGCCCGCGAGGGCGAGTTCGCAGTCTCCGTTGCGCAGGGCCTGCGCGGCCAGGTGCAGGGCCACCAGCGACGAGGAGCAGGCGGTGTCCACCGTCACCGCGGGCCCCTCGAAACCGAGGGTGTACGAGATGCGCCCGGAGGCGACGCTCGTCGTGCTGCCGGTGAGCAGGTACCCGTCGACGCGCTCGGTGGTCGTCTTGTGCAGGCGGGGCGCGTACTCCTGGGCGACGACCCCCGCGAAGACGCCGGTCGACGATCCGCGCAGGCTCCCGGGGTCGATCCCGGCGTCCTCCAGGGCTTCCCAGGCGGTTTCCAGGAGCAGGCGCTGCTGGGGGTCGGCGGCCAGTGCCTCGCGGGGCGCGACCCCGAAGAAGTCGGCGTCGAACTCGGCGGCGTCGTAGAGGAATCCGCCGTGGCGCGTGTAGGTGGTGCCGAGCCGGTCGGGGTCGGCGTCGTACAGGCCGTCGAGGTCCCAGCCGCGGTCCTCGGGGAATCCGCCGACGGCGTCACGCCCTTCCACGACCAGGTGCCACAGGTCCCGTGCCGAGGCCACGCCGCCGGGCAGGCGGCAGCCGGTGCCGACGATCGCGATGGGCTCGGTGCGTCCGTTCTCCGCGTCGCGTAGGCGGGCGCGGGCCTGGTGCAGGTCCGCGGTCACCCGCGTGAGGTAGCCGCGCAGCCGTTCCTCGGTGGTGGCGGAAGGATCTCGTTCCGCTGCCCGGGCGCCGCTCGTGGCACGCCTGCCGTCCGCCTTCTCCGACTTCGCCGGTCCGGGCACCGTCGCGTCGTTGTTCCTGGTCATGTGTTCGTCCGCCTTCGTGTGTGCGAGTCGAGGTGCCGGGGTGCGGTCAGGAGGTGCCGAGCTCGTTGTCGATGAAGTCGAAGAGTTCGTCGACGCTCGCGGTGTCGAGGCGCGCGGCCAGGTCCACGTCGTCGCGCGGCGCACCCAGCCGGGCGAGCAGCGCGTGCAGCCTGGTCGCGATGCCGGTGCGTTCGGCCTCGCCGGGCGCGGTTTCCGGCGCGGCTAGGAGATCGGCCAGCAGACCGTCCCAGCGGTCGAGTTCGGCGAGCAGCGCGTCCGCGTCGGGCCGCCCGTTGCCGGGGAAGAGCCGTTCGAGCAGGTGGGCGCTGAGGGCCAGCGGGGTCGGGTGGTCGAAGACGACGGTGGTGGGCAGCCCGAGACCTGTCCCGGCGATGATGCGGTTGCGCAGCTCGATGACACCCAGCGAGTCGAACTCGCCTTCCATGAAGCCGCGTTCCGGTGCGATGCGGTCGGGCCCGTCGTGCCCCAGGACGGATGCCGCGGTACGTCGGACGAACTCGAGGAGTTCGCGGCGCCGTTCGTCGGCCGACAGTGCGGCCAGGCGCTCGGGGAGGTCGGGTTCGGGCCGCGAGGCGGAGGCCGAACCGTCCCCCGAGGTCCCGGCGGCCGATCGGCGGTTCGGGGTACGTACCCGCCGCGACCCGGGAACGGCCGACAGGTCGGCGAACAACTCCCGCGCCGCCCCCGACCGCAACGCACCGGGTTCCAAGCGCGCCGGCAGTACGTGTGGCAGCGGCGTGGTCAGCACGCGGTCGAGCAGGGCGAGTCCCGTCTCCGTGTCCATGGGGCCGATCCCGCTGCCGGCCATGCGGGCGTGGTCCGCGGGCGTCAGCTCCGCGGCCATGCCGCCGGCCTCCGCCCAGTGTCCCCAGGCCGCGGCGGTCGCGGGGAGGCCGTGGGCGTGGCGGTGCGAGGCCAGGGCGTCGAGGAAGGCGTTGGCGGCGGCGTACCCCGACTGCCCGGGGTTACCGAGGCTGCCCACCGCCGACGAGTAGAGGACGAACGCCGCCAGGTCGAGGTGGCGGGTCAGTGTGTGCAGATGCCAGGCGGCTGTCGTCTTGGCGTGGAAGGCGGTGCCGAGTTTCTCGGGGTCGAGCGTCGTCAGTGCCGCGTCTGCGGTGGCCCCGGCGGTGTGCAGCACGGCGGTGAGTGGATGCCGCTCGGGGATCGCGGCGAGCACTGCCGCCAGTTGCTCCCGGTCGGAGACGTCGCACGCCACGACAGTCACGGACTCCGCTCCCAACGCGCTGAGTTCCTTGCGCAGCGCGGTCGCGCCCGGGGCCTCCGGCCCCGAACGCGAGACGAGCAGCACGTGGCGTACGGCGTGCCGGGACACCAGGTGGCGCGCCGCCAACGCGCCGAGGGCTCCGGTGCCGCCGGTGACGAGGACGGTGCCGTCGGGGTCCAGGGGGCCGGTGGGCAAAGGTGATTCGGCCGTGTCGGGTGCGGGGGCGCCTTCCGGCGGAACGGGGGCCAGGCGTGCGACGTGGACCGCACCTCCGCGCACCGCGATCTGCGGCTCGGGTACGGCCAGGGCCGCGGGAAGGGCCTCGACCGAGGCGGGGTGGGCGTCGAGGTCCAGGAGTACGAAGCGGTCGGGGTGTTCGGTGCGGGCGGCGCGCACCAGCCCCCAGGCCGCGGAGGCGGCGAGGTCCTCGACCACCGCGCCCGGATGCGTCGCGACGGCGTTGCGCGTGGCGACGACAAGCCGGGCGCCGGCGAAGACCGGTTCGGACACCCAGGTTTGCAGCAGGCCGAGCACGCGTTCGGCGATGGCCCGGGCCGCCACCGCGGGGTTGTCAGGGCCGTCCGCGTCGACGACCGGAACCAGGACGTGCGAAGCCCGGGGGGCTGCGTCCCCGACGGCTTCCGGGGACTCGCTCCAGGCCGCCCGCAACGCGGCGAGGTCGGCGTGCCGGCGCACGTACGTGCCCTCGGGCTCGGAAGGTGCCAAGAGGCCTGCGAGGCCCAGCGGGTCGCGGTCGGGTGTGCCGATGACCACCCACTGGTCGGCGGCGACCCGTCGGTCGGCGGCCCCGGCGGTCGGCCAGTCGACACGGTGCCACGCCGCGTCGACGCCGTCGCGGGAACTCCTCGCCCGCCGCGCCGCGGTGAGGGCATCGACCGGCAGGGTGCGGAAGTCGATGCGTTCGACCGAGAGTACGGGGTTGCCCTCGGTGTCGGTCGCGGTGAGCCGCACCGCGTCCGCGCCCAAAGGTGTGATGCGGACGTGCAGGGCCCGCGCCCTGTTCCGCGCGGCGCGGATGCCCGCCCAGGTGGCCGGCAGGCGCACCGACCCCGTGCCGTCCTCCGGAAGGAGGCCCGCAACGCTGTGCAGTGCCGCTTCGAGCAGCACGGGCTGGATAAGGAACCGGGTTTCTTCGAAGGCGAGTTCGGGGTGGTGCGACGTGTCCCCCGGCTCCTGTTCCGGGAGTTCGACGTCGACGCGGATTTCGCCGGTGCGGGCGTCGCCGCCGCCGAGGCGCCAGGCGGCGCGCAGGACTTGGAACGCGGGGCCGTAGTCGTGGCCGCGATCGACGAGTTCGTCGTACACACGGGCCGCGTCGACGAGCGTCGCGTCGGTGGTCGCCGCGTCGGTGGTCGGCACGTCGGTGGTCGGCACGCCGGGCTGTGCCGGCTGCGATCCGTCGGCACCGCTCGGGCCGATACGACCGGTCGCGTGACGCACCCACGTCTCCCCGGCGGTCCCCTGGAGTACTTCCTCGTTTGCGTCTGCGGAGAACGAGTGGACCGTGAACCGCCGGAACCCGTCGTCGTCGGCGGCCGTGACGGCGACCTGGATGCGCACACTGCCCGCGTCGGGGAGGAAGAGCGGCTCCTCCACGGACAGTTCGTCGATGCCGTCGGTGCCGGTGCGTTCGGCCGCGTACAGGGCGAGGTCGACGAAGGCCGCATTGGGCAGCAGCGGGATCCCCCGCACGGCGTGGTCGGCCAGCCAGGGGTGGCTGCGCGGTCCGATGCGACCCGTCCAGACCACGCCGGAGCCGTCCGCCCTGGTCAGTTGCGCGCCGAGCAGCGGATGTCCGGGGCTCTCCAGGCCACTTGCCGCCGGGTCGGGCCCGGGGACCGGTGCGGTCAGCCAGTGACGGCGGCGCTGGAAGGCGTACGTGGGCAGCGCCACGCCGCCTCGGCGTACGTCGCGCCCGTCGAAGGCCCGTGCCCAGTCGATCGTGGCGGCCCCGGTGACGTGCAGGGCCGCGAGCGCACCGGTGAACATGCGCGCCTCGTCGTGGCCCGCGCGCAGGGCCGGGACGACCACGGGCGGCACCGCGGCCGCACCGGCGGCGGCGGCCGCGTGCCGGTGGTCCTCGGATGCCGCGTCCGCCAGGGTCGTGTGGGCAAGGGCGGTGAGGACGGCGTCCGGCCCGAGTTCGAGGTAGGTGGTGGTGCCGAGGTCCGCGAGCAGGCTGATGCCGTCGCGGAACCGCACGGCGCCGCGGATGTGGCGTACCCAGTAGTCGGGGTCGGCAAGCTCCTCGGCCGTGGCCAGGGCACCCGTGACGTTGGAGACGACGGGTATGCGGGGCTCGGCGAAGTCCAACGTGGCGGCCACGGAGCGGAACTCGTCGAGCATGGCGTCCATGTGCGGTGAGTGGAAGGCGTGGCTGACCTGGAGGCGCTTGGTCTTGCGGCCGCGCTGGCGCCACTGCTCGGCGAGCAGCTCGGCGACCTCGGCGGTACCCGAGACCACGACCGAGTCCGGGCTGTTGACCGCCGCGATGTCGAGGTGGTCGGCGTGGCCGGGCAGAGCCGCCAGCACGGGGAGGATTTCGTCCTCGGTGCCCTGCAGCGCGATCATCGCGCCGGTCGCGGGGAGCGAGCCCATGAGCCTCCCGCGTGCCGCGACGAGGGCCGTCGCGTCGGACAGCGAGAGCACGCCCGCGACGTGGGCGGCCGTCAGCTCGCCGATGGAGTGTCCGATCAGGTGGTCGGCGCGCAGCCCGTACGCCTCGGCCAGGCGGTACAGCGCGGTCTCCACGGCGAACAGTGCGGGCTGCGTGTAGGTGGTCGCGTCGAGGAGGGCCGCGGCGGCGGTGCCCGGCTCGGCGAAGAGCAGGTCGCGCAGCCGGAGCCCGAGGTGTGCGGTGAAGTGGTCGCAGACTTCGTCGAGGACGGCAGCGAACACAGGCTCTGCGGCGTGGAGTTCGCGCCCCATGCCGGGGCGCTGGCTGCCCTGTCCGGAGAACATGACGGCCAGGGCTCCGGCGTCCCGGACCGACCCGGTGACCAGGTTCGGGGGCTCGGGTGACGCGTCGGCGAGGGCCGTGAGGCCCCGCCGCAGGTCGCCCTCACCGGCTCCGGTGACGACGGCCCGGTGGGCGAGCGTCCCCCGTGTGGTCGCGAGGGCGTACGCGAGGTCCCCCGCGGTCGCGGACCGCGTGTGGGTGTCGAGGTGGTCGAGGAGCCGCTCGGCCTGCGCCCGAAGGGCCTCCGGACCGGCGGCGGACAACAACCAGGGTCCCGCCTCGTCGGGCCCCTTCCGGTCCGCGGAGACCGGGTCGACGCGGCCGGCCGCCGCGGAAGAGTCCTGCGGAGCCGCGTCGGCGATGGCCGGGGGCGCCTCGATGACGACGTGGGCGTTGGTCCCGCTGATGCCGAACGACGACACCGCGGCCCGCCGCGGACGGCCGGTGTCGGGCCAGGGCGTGGCCTCGCCCGCGACGACCACCGTTCCGGCGCTCCAGTCGACGTGCCGCGACGGGGTCAGGGCGCGCAGCGTGCCGGGCACGCGGCCGTGCCGCAGCGCCTCGACGACCGCGATGACGCCGGTCGCGCCCGCGGCGGCCTGCGTGTGGCCGAGACCGGCCTTCACCGAGCCCGTCAACAGCGGCCGTTCGGGGTCGCGGTGGCGCCCGTAGGCGGCGATGAGCGCCTGGGCCTCGATGGGGTCGCCAAGGGTTGTTCCGGTGCCGTGCGCCTCGACGTAGTCGACGTCGCCCGGGCCGAGGCCGGCGTCGGCCAGGGCCTGGCCGATCACCCGTTGCTGGGACGGCCCGTTGGGTGCGGTGAGGCCGTTGCTCGCGCCGTCCTGGTTGACCGCGCTGCCGCGGACCACCGCGAGCACGGGGTGGCCGTTGCGCCGTGCGTCCGACAGGCGTTCCAGGAGCAGCAGGGCCACGCCCTCGGACCATGCCGTCCCGTCGGCGGCGTCCGAGAAGGGCTTGCAGCGGCCGTCGGGGGCCAAGCCGTGCTGGCGGCTGAACTCGGTGAACATCCCGGGTGTCGACATCACGGTGACCCCGCCGGCGAACGCCAGTTCGCACTCCCCCGCACGCAGCGCCCGTGCGGCCAGGTGCAGCGCGACGAGCGACGACGAGCACGCGGTGTCGACCGTGACCGCCGGTCCCTCCAGGCCGAGGGTGTACGCCAGGCGCCCGGAGGCCACGCTGCCGAGGGCGCCGGTCAGCAGGTGCCCCTCGTACCCCTGCGGAGCCTCGTGCAGGCGCGGGCCGTAGTCCTGCGGCATGGCCCCGACGAACACCCCGGACCGCGAACCCCGCAGGGTCTCCGGGACGATCCCGGCGCGCTCGACCGCCTCCCAGGCGACCTCCAGGAGCAGCCGCTGCTGCGGGTCCATGGCCGACGCCTCGCGCGGGCCGATGCCGAAGAACGCCGCGTCGAAGGCGTCGGCGTCGTGCAGGAATCCGCCGGCACGGACGTACGAGGTGCCGGGTCGCGAGAGGTCGGGGTCGTACAGCGCGTCGAGGTCCCATCCGCGGTTGTCGGGGAACGGGCCGATCGCGTCGGTGCCGGATTCGAGGAGGTCCCACAGGGCCTCCGGAGTGTCGGCGCCGCCGGGCCACCGGCCCGCGGCCGCGACGATGACAACGGGGTCGCCCGCGTGGACGGCGGCGCCCCCGTCGTCGACCGTCGCGGCCGGGGCCCTCCCCAGGCCCGGCGGGTCCGCGTCCGCCACGGTGCCGGCCGTGACTCCTTCCAGGACGCGGGCCACGGCCCGGGGGGTCGGGTGGTCGAAGGTCAGCGACGCGGGCAGTGCGGCGCCGCTCGCGGCGGCGAGGCGGTCGCGGAACTCCACTGCTCCCAGCGAGTCGAAGCCGAGAACCTTGAACGTGGTGTCCGGATCGACGGACCCGGGCCCGGGGTGGCCCAGGATGACGGCTGCGGTGGCACGAACGAGGACGAGGGCGTCGCGCGCCGCGCGGTTGTCCGAGGCCCCCGGCACGGCTGCCGGCACGGACGCCGCCTTCTGGTCCCGTTGCGTGCCCGGCTCCGCGCCCGTGTCGGCCGCCTCGTTGTCCTGCGGTGCGTCGATCCAGTGCCGACGCCGCCGGAACGCGTACGTCGGCAGGTCCACGCGCCGGGCGTCGGGCGCGTGGGTGACCGACCAGTCGACGGGAGCGCCGTACGCGAACGCCTCGCCCGCCGAGGTGAGAAGCCGCACCGGACCGCCCTCGTCACGGCGCAACGTGCCGATCGCGGCGGCTTCCGCGGCCCCGGTCGCGTCGAATATCCGGCGAAGGCCGTAGGTGAGGACGGGGTGCGGGCTCGCCTCCACGAAGAGGCGTTGCCCGTCGGCAAGGGCCGCGCGTACCGCGTCGTCGAACCGCACCGTGTCGCGGAGGTTGCGGAACCAGTACGCGGCGTCGAGCGCACGCGGATCGAGGCGCCCGCCCGTGACGGTCGAGTAGAAGGCCACCGAACCGCCGGACGCGGGAGGCAGGTCGGCGAGCGCGCCGACGAGCGCGTCGCGCAGGGGCTCGACGCCCGGGGAGTGCGACGCGTAGTCGACCGGGACGACCCGGACGTCGGCGTTCTCGGCACGGTAGTCGGCGAGCAGCGCGTCGAGGGCGTCGCGCTCGCCCGACACGACGGTGACGTCAGGGCCGTTGACCGCGGCCACGCCGAGCACGTCGGTACGGCTCCCGATCCGTCGGCGCACCTCGTCGGCCGGACGGGCGACGGAAGCCATGCCACCGCTGCCCGCGAGCAGGTCACGGATCAGCCGACTGCGGCGGGCGACTGTCGCGGCGGCCGCTGGAAGGGTGAGCGCCCCGGCGATGTGGGCCGCGGCGATCTCGCCCTGCGAGTGGCCGATAACCGCCACCGGGCGTACGCCCAATGCCTCCCAGACCCGGGCGAGCGACACCATGACGGCGAACAGGGCGGGCTGGACGACGTCGACGCGCGCCAAGTCCGGCGCGCCGGGGTTCTGCCGCAGCACGGCTTCGAGGTCCCAGTCGACATGCGGTGCGAGCGCCTCGGAGCAGGCGGCCACGTGTGCGGCGAACACCGGTGACGTGTCGAGCAGTTCCACGGCCATTCCGGCCCACTGCGAGCCTTGCCCCGGGAACACGAGAGCCACGCCCGGTGTGCCGTGCGCGACCCCGGCCACGACCGCGCGGGACGGTAGTCCGGCCGCCAATCCCTCGAGTCCGGCTGCCAGTTCGCCGGTGGTGGAGCCGACCACGACGGCTCGGTGGGCTCCGTGCGCACGCGTGACGGCGAGGGAGTGGGCGAGATCCCCGGGCGTGGGCGGGTCGGCGGCGGCGTCGCCCTCCGCACCGGCGGCGACTCGGTCCCGCAGGCGGGCGGCCTGGTCCGGGAGCGCATCCGCGGTGCGGGCGGAGACCGGCCACGCGTGCACGTCGGCCCGCGCGAACAGTCGAGGCCGGTCCTCTCCCCCGCCGTGCGCGGACGGGTCTTGGCCGCCCGACGGCTCGCTGGATTCGCCCGAGCCCGTCAACCCGCTCGACCCGCTCGACCCGCTCGACCCGCTCGACTCGGCCACGATGACATGGCAGTTGGTGCCGCCCATACCGAACGAGCTCACGCCCGCGAGCAACGGGCTCTCGGGGCGGGGCCACAGCGTGGACGCCGTCTGCACCCTCAGGCGCCTGCCGACCAGGTCGACGCCCGGGTGCGGGGTCTCGTGGTTGAGGCTCGCGGGCAGCACGCGGTGCCGCAGCGCGAGCAGCACCTTCACCAAACCGGCGATGCCCGCGGCGCCTTCGAGGTGGCCGATGTTGGTCTTGACCGAGCCGACGACGAGCGGGTCGTCCTCCGCGCGTCCCCCGAAGACCGCGCCCAGTGCCTCCGCCTCGATCGGATCGCCGACCTGGGTGCCGGTGCCGTGGAGTTCGACGTACTGGACCTCGTCCGGTCCCACTCCCGCCCGCTCCGCGGCTCGGCGCAGCGCTGCGGCCTGCGCGGCGGCGCTGGGCACGGTCAGGCCGTCCGTATGCCCGTCGCTGGTGACCGCGCTGCCGAGGATGACGCCGAGGACGCGGTCGCCGTCGGCGCGGGCGGCACGCAGCGGCTTCAGTACGACGAACGCGCCGCCTTCCCCCCGCACGAAGCCGTTGGCCCGGGCGTCGAAGGTGTAGCAGCGGTGGTCGGGCGAGAGCGCGCCGAACCGCTCGGCGCCGATGGTGCTTTCCTGGGCCAGATTGAGATGCACGCCGCCGGCGAGCGCGAGGTCCGACTCGCCGGAACGCAGGCTCTCGCACGCCTGGTGCACCGCGACGAGCGACGACGACTGGGCGGTGTCGACGGTGACGCTCGGCCCGTTCGCCCCGAGGGCCCAGGAGAGCCGGTTCGCGACCAGCGCCCGTGCGGTGCCGGTGAAGGTGTGGCGCGTGACGTCCCGGACGGCGTGCCGGTGCACCACCGTCGCCCAGTCGTGCGAAGTCGCGCCCACGAAGACGCCGGTGCGTGCCCCGGCCGACGGACCGAGCGGCGGACCGGCCGGCGAGCGGCTCGACGAATCGCCGCCCGGCGCGCCCGATTTAGATGCGGCGTTCTCCAGTGCCTCCCAGCCCAGTTCGAGGGCGAGCCGCTGGTGCGGGTCGAGGGCATCGGCCTCACGCGGCGAGATGCCGAAGAACGCCGCGTCGAATGCGTCGACTCGCTCCAGGTAGCCCCCGGGCGGCAGTTCGGCCGCGCTGCCGGGAGCCAGGCTGTCCGCCCGCCGCAGCGCCGAGGGCTCGGCGATGGCGTGCCGCCCCTCGCCGAGGAGAGTCCAGTACGCCGCGGTGTCGGGCGCGCCGGGGAGACGGCAGGCGACGCCGATCACGGCGATGGGCTCGGCACGGGGTGTGGTTTCACGGCTCGTCATCGCGGAGTTGTCGCCCCTCTGGCGTCGTACTGAACGGTCTCGACCGTCCGGTGTCCGCCTCGCCGGCCACCCGCTCGTCTGCGGGTCGGCTCCGTGGCCCTAGGTCACCGAACGCGATCAAGACTGGTCGCACCGGGCAATCGCGATAACCCCTGTCGATCCCCTACCAACCCCAGTGGCAGCCAGGGGTCCGCGCCGCGCAAAATCCCGGAAACATGCTGGTCACAGCGTTGTCATAGCGGGTCGGCCGCCGGGCCTTCGCGCCGCCTCGGGCGGCTCGTCCGGGGTACGCCGACGGCCCCCGCTCCCGCGCGACGGAGGTCGCGGGAGGAGGGGCCGTGGGGCGTCGTCCTGGTGGTCTCAGCCGGCGATGTACGCCTCCAGCCACGGCGGCAGGTCGAGGCGGCGTGCCACTCCGAGCTTCCGGTAGACGCGGGTGAGGTGCTGTTCGACGGTGCTCACGGTGATGAACAGGCGCCGGGATATCTCCCGGTTGGTGTAGCCCTTCGCGGCGAGCGCGGCGACGCGGCGTTCCGCGCTGCTGAGTTCCGCCGCGGCGTCTTCGGCGTGGACGGTCGGCTCCGTCGCCGCTTCGCCGCCTCGGAGCCGCGGCAGCTGCACGGGCGGTGTGTACGGGATCGCCGCCTCCGGCGTGCTCCCGTGGACAACCGCGCCAACGGGAGCCAGGCCCCCGACCGCCGCGGCATCGGCCGATGCCCCGTCGTGTGCGGGGGCGGAGGCGGGGACGGAGGTGGAGGCGGGGACAAACGCGGGGGCGGCGGCACGGTCGGGCACGGCGGCGAGATGGTCCCGCAGCGGCAGCCCGGGTGACGGTGGCGCCTGGCACACCTCGGCCAGGTGCGTGGCTCTGTCGGCGGCCCGGCGGGCGCGGCCGAACTCGCCCAGGTCGCGGTAGGCGAGGCCTAACGCATGGTACGCACGGGATAGTTCGAGCCGGTCCCCGGTGGCCTGCAGCTCGTTCACCGCCTGCCACAGCAGGGGCGGGCGGCGCCGGAGGTCGAGCGTCCCGGCGTGCGTCGCCAGGGCCATGCCGCGGGCGCGCGAGGGCCCCTGCGGCAGCATCGCGAGTTGCTCCTCCACGAGCGCCCGTGCCGCGGGTTCGTCGCCCAGCGCGTGGTGGGCCCGTGCGGCTTCGACCCGCCACGGCAGGATGCCGGGCAGGTCCGTGCCCCACTCGGCCATGAGGCGCCCGCACGTCGTGAAGTCGTGCAGCGCCGCGTCGAAGCGGCCGGTCGCCATGTTGTAGCGGCCGCAGGCCTGGAGGTAGTGCAGTCCGGCCAGGCTGCGGAACATCGCGCCCGGGGAGGGGAGTTCGAGATGGCGCGCGGCTGCGTCGCAGTCGCCGCGGGCGACCGCCGAGCCGACGCGGGCGGCCAACGGAAGACCTACCGCGACACCCCAGCCCTCCGGCTGGATGCGGGTGAGCGCGATCCGCCCGTACTCCTCGGCGGCGCGCAAGTCACCGTGCCGAAGGGAGACTTCGGCCAGCACGGCGGCTAACCGCGCGTGCGCGATCGGGCTGTGCCGGGCCGCGGCCCGGTCGAGCAGCGAAGTGCACCAGTCGCGCGCCTCGGTGGTGCGTTCGGCGTACACCAGGGCGGTCAGTGCCGAGGTGATCGATTCGGTGGTCGTCTCGTCGAGGGTCGCGCGGCGCAGAATGCGGTCCGCCCGGCGCTCGGCCTCGTCGCCGTCCACCTGGCCGCCGAGCACGGCCGTGAGCAGGTCCACGCCCTCGATGCGGCTGAGTGTGGCGGGCAGCGCGGCGACGGTGCGGCTCTGCATGGGGCCGGCGACCAGGTCGGGGTACCAGGAACGGAGCCAGGCATGGGCCGCACGCGCCTCCGCCGGCCAGTCCTCGCCGGAGCCTTCGGCACACGGACGCTGGCCCGCCTCCAGGGCGGCCTTTGCCTCGTCCGGGCGGCCGTACCACGCCAAGTAGCGTACGCAGGCCAGCGCATCGCGACCAGAGAGCCGGCCTCCGCGAACCGCCTTGCTCAGCCAGGGCATGTGCCGGGCCGCGGCTGCCGGGTTGGCCAGCCATTCCAAGCCGACGAGGAGCGCCTTGACCGAGACGCGTTCGCATTCGTCGGGTGCGATGCGTTCAGCGAGCTTGAGGTAGTCGACCGCAAGGCGGGGGACTCCCTCGCAGACGGCCGCCTCGGCCGCCACACGCAGCGTCCGTACGGCCCAAGGGGCGGGGAACTCACCCGCCGCGGCCAAGTGCCGGGCTACGAGGGTGTCGGGTTCGCCGTCGATGTGCAGGAGGGTGGCCGCCTTGGCGTGTGCCGCCTCGCGTTCGGCGCGGGTCATGGTGTCCAGCACGGCACTTCGGGCGCGGGGGTCGTGGAAGCGGCCGTAGTCGACGAGTCCGGCGTTGTGCAGCGCCTGCGCGGCGGTCGTCGTGGTGGCCGGTTCCAGTCCGAGGAGTTCGGCCAGGTTGGCGGTCGTCCCGGACTCGCCCAGCACCGCCAGCCCTTGGGCGACGTGCAGGGCGACCGGGTTGAGGCGGTAGAGGCAGCCGACCAGGGCGCGACCGTACGCGTCGCCCGCGCTCACCCGGATCGTCCGGCGGAAGCGGTCCTCGCGCGTCGTCCCGAGATCTTCGAGAAGTGCGTTGACCAGCAGGGGGTTTCCGCCGCTGATGGCGTGGGCGTCGGCGGCCAGCCGGGCGGCGGTGTCGGCGCCGAGGCGCTCCGCGAGGAGCACCGAGACGGCGGGCCTGGGCAGCAGGCCGAGGCGGATGCGCTCGTGCAGCGGCTCCCGGTCCAGTTCGGCGGCGAAGCCCGGGTAGGACCGGGCTCCGCAAAGGCCGTGCTCGCGTTCGGCCAGCACGACGAGCACGCGGGCGCGGCGCGTCCTGCGGATGAGGTGCACGAGCAGGTCGAGAGATGCCGGGTCGCCGTGCTGGACGTCGTCGACGCTGATCACCAGGGGCCGACGGGCGGCAAGGCCGGCGACGACGTCGCACAGGTCTTGCACCGTGCGGACCAGATGGGCGCCGGACGTACCGGCGTCGGCGCCGTGGCTGCTGTCGGCGAACGCGGCGGCGTACGCGCCGTCTTCGAGCAGCCGGGCGACCGCGTCGGCCTCCGCGTCGACGAGTGGGGCGCTGTGCAGGAGTTGGCGTGCCACGCCGAATGGGATCTCCTGTTCCCCCGGGCTGCACGTGGCGCGCAGCAGCGTGGCGTCGGACTCGTCGGCGACACGGTCGCCGAAGGCATGCAGCAGAGCGGTCTTGCCGGTGGCCACCGGCCCGGAGACGGTGACGACCCGGCCTTCGCCGAGTGCGCTCCGCCTGCCCGCGGCGGTGAGCCGGGCCAGTTCGTCGGATCGTCCGGCCAGAAACACGTGAACTCCCCCGAATGGGAACACGGTATTTACCTGCGTGGTCGAATACCTGTCGACGGTGTCTTCTCTTGGCGTTCTTCCGTCATTAACATCTGGACGGGGCCGGCGCGCTTCCCGCGGGCGCCGGCGGCGCGGTGCACCGGGTGATGTTCACGAAATGTAAACGAAATGCGAACGGCCGGCCGGGGAATTCGTGCGGGGCACCGGGAGCGGGAGCGCGTTCAGCGACACAGGCCGCTGGACATGCGGGCCAGGTCCACGTCGAGCCGCGAGACCAGCGCGAGGCGCCGCGCGCCCTCGCCCAGGCTGTGTCGCACGACTTGCCCCCAGAGTGATGCGGCTGATGTCCGGCCCGGCGGTCCGGGCGTTTCCCAAAAGTCGGACACGAGTCTAGAAAACCGCCTGCGACGCGTCAATGCGGCGGTGCCGGCACGGCCCCGACCGAGCGCTCGCCGGGCATTTGTGCAGGGGTCGGTAGGGGTGCCGTAGGGGTGCCTCGGAAAATCCGCGCACGGCTACTTTTCAACGGTCGGGCGACGACGCGCATTCAGCCGCCGTCCGCCGCCACTCCCTCCGACCGACTGGGACGTTCGTCATGCGTGCACTCCGGAACCGCCATACCCGCCGCGGCAGAGCTGTCGCCGCGGCACTCGCCGCCGCCTTTCTCGCGGCGTCCTGTGCCGCCGACGAGGGCGGCGGCACGGCGGAGGAGGGACCGACCGGCTCCCCGGTCCGCGGCGGGGCCGCGGCCGTGGCGGTCCACCAGGAGCCGTCCTGCTTCGACATCCATGTCAGTCCGCAGGACATCACCGGCTCCATCCAGCGCAACGTCTTCGACTCGCTGGTCTCCGAGGACGCGCAGGGTAACTTCCATCCCTGGCTGGCAACTTCGTGGGAAGTGTCGACCGACCTCAAAACCTTCACCTTCAAGTTGCGCACCGATGTGAAGTTCACCGACGGGACGGCGTTCGACGCGGCCGCGGTCAAGGCCAACTTCGACCACATCGTCGCCAAGACCACGAAGTCGCAGTACGCGGCCGGCCTCCTGGGCGGTGCGGCGTACGCGGGCACCGAGGTCGTCGACCCGGCCACGGTACGGATCGCGTTCAGCAAGCCCTTCGCGCCGTTCCTCCAGGCCGCGAGCACGGCGTACCTCGGCTTCTACTCGCCGAAGACCCTCGCGGCCGACGCCGACAAGCTGTGCACCGGCGGGCCGCACCTGGTGGGAACCGGACCGTTCAAGTTCACGGCGTACACCAAGGGGCAGGACCTGGTCCTGGAGAACAACCCCGCGTACGACTGGGCACCGCAGACCGCGAAGCACCAAGGCCCCGCCTACCTGGGCAAGTTGACGTACCGGTTCCTCAAGGAGGACGCGGTTCGCGTCGGTGCGCTGACGTCCGGTCAGGTGGATGCGGCGGTGTCGGTTCCCCCGGTCAACATCAAGACCGTCGAGGGCGCCGGTATCCGCATACTGCGCCGCGACTTCGCGGGTGCCTCGTACGGCCTCTACTTCAACACCACCCGTGCGCCGTTCGACGACGAACGGGTCCGGAAGGCGATCCAGCGCGGCATCGACATCGGCACAAACGTCGAGGCCGTCTACTTCGGCCAGTACAAGCGCGCTTGGAGCCCGATCGGTCCCGCGACGCCGAGCTACGCGGCGAGTCTGGACAACTCGTGGCCGTACGACCCGGCGCTCGCGGGCAAGCTGCTCGACGAGGCCGGCTGGAGCGGGCGCGACGGCGACGGCTACCGGACCAAGGACGGCAAGCGGCTGACCGTGACGTGGCCCGCCTCGCCGTCGTCGAACCGCGAGCAGCGCGACGTGCTCTCCCAGGCGATCCAGGCCGACCTGAAGAAGGTCGGCGTCGAGGTGCAGCGGCCCGCGCTCGACGTCGGCACGTACACGACGAACGCGTACAAGGGCATCTACGACGTGCTCGACGTGAGTTGGGCGCGGTTCGAACCGGACGTGCTGCGGCTCTACTTCCACTCGTCGAACCTGCCGAGCGTCAGCGGCCAGAACGCCGCCTGGCTGACCAACCCCGAGATCGACAAGTGGACCGACGACGCGGCGGCGACCCTGGACAAGGCGACGCGCGACAAGTTGTACGCCCAGACACAGGCCTGGGTCGTGGAGCACGCCGTCGCGGTTCCGGTGTACTCGGCGACCGCCCTGCTCGGGGTCGCGAAGCACATCCAGGGCGTCGAGTACGACCCGAACGCGTGGCCGCTGTTCTACGACGCGTGGACGACCCGGTCATGACATCCCCGATGCCGGGCGCACCGAAGAAGGTGCGCCCGGCCTCCGGCCGGACGGGCGTCGCGCAGGTGCTGCTGCGGGTCCTCCTGACCCGCCTCGCCTCGGTCGCCTTCGTGCTGTTCGGCGCCGCGACCCTGGCCTTCGCGGGCCTCAAGCTGCTGCCCGGCGACCCGGTCGCCACCCTCCTGGGGCCGCAGACGACGGCATCCCCGGCGGTGCGCGAGCAGATCCGGGACGAGTACGGCTTCGACGATCCCGTGTACGCGCAGTACATCGGCTATCTCGACGACCTGGTCCACCTGCGCTTCGGCGAGTCCTACCAACTCCAGCGGCCGGTGGCCGACCTGATCGCCGACCAGTTCGCCCCCACGGCCCAACTCGCCTTCTCTGCCGCGCTGTTGTCGGTTGTCGTCGCGGTGGTCGTCGCGGTCCTCACCGCCGGTCGCCGCGGCGTCGGCCGGTCGGCGGCGAACACGGTGGAGCTCTTCGCCGTGTCGACGCCGTCGTTCTGGCTGGGGATCGTGCTGCTCACGGTCTTCTCGTTCCGTATGCGCGTCCTCCCGGTGGCGGGGGCCGACGGCTTCGAGAGCCTCGTGCTCCCAACCGTCACCCTGGCCGTCCCGATCACCGCCGTGCTGACCCAAGTGCTGCGCGAGAGCATGGAGTCCGCCCTCGACGAGCCCTTCGCGCTCACCGCGCGGGCCCGCGGGCTGAGCCGCCTGGGGGTCCAGGTACGCCACGTCCTGCGGCATGCGGCCATCCCCCTGGCCACGCTGTCGGGTTGGCTGACCGGGACGCTGCTCGGCGGCACCGTGTTGGTGGAGACCGTGTTCGCCCGCCCCGGCGTCGGCGCGCTCACGCTGGATGCCGTCACCTCCCGCGACATGCCGGTGGTGATGGGCGTCGTGCTGCTGGCGGCGCTGTGCTTCGCGGTCATCTCGCAACTGGTCGACGCGCTCTACCTCGTCATCGACCCCCGTTTGAGGAAGGGGTGAGCGCCGTGGCCGCGACCGCGGCCGAATCCGCCGTACCGGCGGTGCGGTTCAGGATCCGGCGGGCACGTCCGGGGGCGTTCCTCGCGGCGGCGCTGCTGGTGCTCCTCCTCGCCGCGGCGCTGTTCCCCGGGCTGTTCACCGACACCTCCCCGACTGCGACCGATCCGGTCAACGCGCTGCAAGCTCCCAGTGGCGAAAACTGGTTCGGCACCGATCAACTGGGTCGCGACACCTACACGCGCGTCGTCTTCGGCGCCCGGACGTCCCTGTTGATCGGACTCGGGGCGACGGCGTTCGCCGTCGTGAGCGGCATGGTCCTGGGCCTGGCCGCGGCGCTCGGCGGGCGCGTCGCCGACAACCTCCTGATGCGCGCCGCCGACGTCCTGCTGGCCCTTCCGGAACTGCTGCTCGCCCTGCTGATCGTCACCGTCCTGGGGACCGGCACGACCAACGTGATGATCGCCGTCGCGCTGGCGGCCGCTCCCGGCTACGCGCGCCTCGTCCGCGCCGAGGCACTGGTCGTCCGCGGGGCCGGGTACGTCGAGGCGGCCGCCGTCCTGGGCCTGCCCCGCCGCACGGTGGTGGTCCGGCACGTGCTGCCGAACACCGTCGGGCCGCTCCTGGTGATGGGCACCATCGGGTTCGGCACCGCACTGATCAACGCCTCGGGGCTCAGCTTCCTCGGTCTCGGCGCGCAACCGCCGTCCCCCGAATGGGGCGCGATGCTCTCCGAGGGCCGCAACTTCCTGGACACGGCGTGGTGGATCGGCGTGTTCCCGGGAGCCGCGGTCACCGTCGCGGTGATCGCGGTCAACGTCGCCGGGCACCGCGCGCGGGTCCGCTTCCACGGAGGTACGCCGCGATGACCACCGCCGAGAGCACCATCGAGAACGCCGCCGCCGGGAACTCCGCCGAGCGCACGACCGGGAGCACGGACAAGGTTGCCGCCGACGAAACCACCGGTCCCCTGGTCACCGTGTCCGGCCTCGATGTCGTCTTCCCGGGACGACGTACGCAGGTCCATGCCGTGCGCGGCATCTCCTTCGCCGTCTCCCGCGGCGAATGCCTGGCCATCGTCGGCGAGTCCGGGTCCGGCAAGAGCGTCACCGCGCGCGCCCTCGTGGGCCTGGTTGGGGCCCGGGCGAGCGTCTCGGCCGGTGAACTGAACTTCGGGGGAACGGATTTGACCGGCCTACGCGAGTCCGCGTGGCGCGGGATCCGCGGGCGGCGCATCGGCCTGGTGCTGCAGGACGCGCTCGTCTCGCTCGATCCGCTGCGTACGGTCGGCGCCGAGGTCGCCGAGCCGCTGCGCGTGCACCGCGTGGTGCCCCGGTCGGGAACGAAGACACGTGTGCTCGAACTCCTCGCGCAGAGCGGCATCCCCGATCCGGAGCGCCGTGCCCGGCAGTATCCGCACCAGCTCTCCGGGGGCTTGCGGCAACGTGCCCTCATCGCCTCCGCACTGGCCGGCACACCCGAGCTCGTCGTCGCGGACGAGCCGACGACGGCTCTGGACGTGACCGTCCAAGCCCAGATCCTGACCCTCCTGGGTCGCCTGCGTGACGAGGGTACGGCGGTTCTGCTGATCAGCCACGACCTGGTCGCGGTCGCCCGGCTCGCGGACCGGATCGCGGTCATGCGCGACGGTGAGATCGTGGAACAGGGCGCGACCGAAAGGGTGTTGGGTCATCCCGAGCACGCCTACACCAAGGCGCTCCTCGCGGCGGTGCCCTCCGCGCATGCGAAGGGCACCCGGTTGTCGCCGACGACCGAGGGCAGGCAGGCCGTACTGCGGGCCTTCACCGGCGGCGCGCCGAAGGGCGGATCGGCAGAGGCGGGCGTCCCGCTGCTCGACGTACGTTCCGTCGGCAAACGGTTCCGGTCGCCCGACGGCTCGTGGCACGACGCGGTCCGCGACGTGTCGTTCACCATCGGCCCCGGCGAAGCACTGGGCGTGGTGGGCGAGTCCGGGTCCGGCAAGACGACGGTGGCCCGGATCGCCCTCGGGCTCACCGAACCCGACACGGGGTCCGTCGAATTCGCCGGGAAGCCGTGGAGCGGGGCCACCGAGCGGGAGCGGCGTGCACGGCGGCCGCGCATGCAGACTGTGCAGCAAGATCCGCTGGGGTCGTTCGACCCGCGCTACACGGTACGGAGGATCGTCGGCGAGGCGGTGGCCGCGGCCGGCGGCACGGCGACCCACCGCGGGGGTGCCGGAGCCGAAGCTGCGGCACCTCAGCCGGCCGAGCGCGCGTTTGGGATGTGGGGCGCCCGGAAGTCCCGGGACAACCGGGTGGCCGAACTCCTCGACCTTGTGGGGCTGTCCCCCACGCTCCTCCCCCGCCGTCCCCGCGAGCTGTCCGGCGGCCAACGCCAACGGGTGGCCATCGCCAGGGCGTTGGCGTCGTCACCCGACCTGGTCATCTGCGACGAACCGGTGTCGGCGCTGGACGTCTCCGTACAGGCCCAGATCCTCGACCTGCTCGCGGACATCCGTGCCGAACTGGGCGTCGCGCTGCTGTTCATCTCGCACGACCTGGGCGTGATCCGCCACATCAGCGACCGCGTCCTGGTCATGAAGGACGGGCGCGTCGTGGAGAGCGGGGAGAGCGAGGCCATCTTCACCGAACCCGGCCACTCCTACACGCGCGAGCTCTTGGCCGCCGTCCCCCGCACACTCTGAGGCCGCGACGTGAAGGCGCGGAGGAAGGTCGTGACCCCGGCGGTGACCGCGTGGTCGAGGGCGTCCGCGTCCACCGGGCGGGTGCCCAGCGCGGTCAGCGCGGGCAGATCGCCGGAGATCAGGACGAGGAACTGGTTGGCGGCGGTGACCGGGTCGTCGATGTCCAGATAGCCGCCGTGCGCGAGACGCGCGAGGCGTCCGGCGAGGGAGTCGACGATCTGTACGGTGCCGCGGGCGCGGATGGTGTCGTACAGGTCGGGGAAACGCGCGGCCTCGGCGTACACCAGGCGCTGAAGCGCCCACCCCTGCTCGCCGGCCTGGCACTCGACGACGCGGTGCGCGATGGCGGTGAGGCGCTCGGCCAAGTCGGCGCCGTCGGCCGGGAACGCCTCCAGGGCGGCGAGGATCCGGTCCCGGGACTCGGCGGCGGCCTCGATGATCACCGTGCGGAACAGGTTGTCCTTGCCGCCGAGATGGTTGTAGATCGTCGGCTTGGACACGCCCGCCTCGGTGGCGATCGCGTCGATGCTCGCGAGCGTGTAGCCCTCGCGCGTGAAGACCGTCTCGGCCGCGGCGAGGATCGCCCGGCGCTTGTCGATCCGGCCGCGTGCCGCGCGTGTTCCGTCCGCGCCCGCGGCGCCGCCACCTGTATTCGTACCCGCCTCGGCCATGTTGCGACGCTACCAGACCGGCTGCTAATTTTTACTCGTGAGTTTAATTCAATTGATTGATCAGTAACTTGGAGGCTCATGTGACCGCCACACCAGCGGACCCCGACCAGGACGCGGGCCCGCCCCAGGACGCAGGCTCGGATGCGCACACGGACACCCGGATCGACAGCCCACTCCTGCGGCTGATGCTCGTGATGCTCCTCGGCGGAGTCATGGGCTTCCTCGACACCACGATCGTCAACGTCGGCATCGACACCCTCGGCGAGCACTTCGACACGTCGCTCGGCACCATCGAATGGGTGGCGACCGGCTACCTGCTGGCCATCGCCGTGACCGTGCCGGTCAGCGGATGGGCCGCCGAACGCTTCGGCGGCAAGACCGTGTGGCTGGTCGGGCTCACCGTCTTCCTGCTCGGCTCCGCACTCGCGGCCGTCGCGTGGGACCCGGGCAGCCTCATCGCGTTCCGCGTGCTCCAGGGCATCGGCGTGGGCGCCCTGGAACCCACGCTGCTCACCATGCTCGCCCGTGCGGCCGGACCGGCCCGGGCCGGCAAGATGATCGGCATCGTCGGCGCGGTGGTCACCCTGGGCCCGATCCTCGGTCCCGTGCTCGGCGGGGTCATCCTCGAACACGCCTCGTGGCGCTGGATGTTCCTGATCAACCTGCCGATCGGCGCGGTCGCGCTGCTGCTGGCGTACCGCCAGATCCCCGCCGACCCGCCGCGCGAGGGCGACCCGCCGCCCCTCGACACACGCGGGATCGCCCTGCTGTGCCCGGGATTCGCCGCGGTGGTGTACGGGCTCTCGCAGGCGGCGGGAGACGACGGGTTCACCGGCGTCCACGTCGTCATCGCGCTCGTCGTCGGCGCCGGACTGATCCTCGGCTACGTGGCACACGCGCTGCGGACCACCACGACGCCCCTGGTCGACGTACGCCTGTTCACGAACCGCACCTTCGCGAGCGGCATCGGGGCGGTCTTCCTCACCGGCTTCCTGCTGTTCTCCCTGCTGTTCCTCGTCCCGCTGTACTACCAACTCGCCCACGACCGGGGCGTGATGGCGGCCGGCTTGCTGCTCGTCCCGCAAGGCGTCGGCGTGTGGGTCGCCATGCCGATCGCCGGCCGGCTGTACGACAGGATCGGCGCCCGCGCGGTCATCCCCGTCGGCGGCGCCCTGGCCGCGCTCGGGATCATCGGCTTCTCCAGCGCCTCCGGCGACACGGCCACCGGACTCCTCATCGCCTACTCGGTGGTCACCGGCCTCGGCATGGGTGCCGTCGGAGCACCCGCCATGTCCTCGGTGTTCGGCTCCGTCCCACCGGAGTCGGTGCCGAGCGCCACCGCGGCCGTCTACCTGAGCAACCAGATCGGCGGCACGTTCGGCATCGCGATCGCCGCCCTGGTCCTCCAGAACCGCGGCGAGACCCGCGCCGTCATCCCCGCCTTCCAGGGCACGTTCGCCTACCTCATCGCCGTCGCGGCAGCCGTCGGCGTACTGGGCCTCGCCATCCGCAAGGCGCCCTCGGCCACACCCAAGGACGACCTCCCGGCCCCGGCGCCGGAAGCGGTTCCCGATGCGGTGCCCGAAGCGGTCCCCGCCGAGCAACCCGCGGGCCGACAGGCCTGACCCGCGCCGACGACCCCTGTGGGGCGGCACCTTCCCCGATAGGCCGCTCCACAGGGCTCGGCAGGCGTGCGGTACCTCAGTACGAGCGGTGACTCGGCAGGTAGTACGGGCAGTACAGGGCCCACGTGTTGTTGGTGCCGAACTTCAAGAACACCATGTCGATGATCGACTGGCCGGTGTCCTTGCCGATGACGCCGTCGACGCTCAGGCCGAAGAACCGCTGCCAGTTCCTGGTGGCCTGCTCGGTGAGCGGGCCGTACTGGCCGTCCGGGTCCAGCCCCTGGCCCGCGACCGAGTTGTACGCCCACTGCGCGCACCGGACACCGTCGTGGTTGGTCGACCACAGCCCGATGTTCGGCTGGTTCGGGTTGGCCTGCGCGGCGGGTGCGGCAAACAACGTACTGAGCGCGATGGCGAGCGCGGCCACGAAGGCGGCCGCTCCTCTGCGTCCGACCGTGCCCGTGTTCGACGTCTTCACGACTCTCCCTGAGTGTTCGACGTGCACCAAGTCCCATGGAACTGCTGTGTATTACACGCATGGCGGGGCGAACCGCCGCCGCTCGCCCGGGTCGTCGAACCACCGGGCCCGGCAGTCGCGACAGTGCTATCGCAGGCGGCCGTCATCGACAAGGGCCCATACCCAACAGGCATCGATCGACTTGCCGACTCACCTCGCGAAGGTGAAGACGATCGCCGCGACCATTGCGCCGACCAGGCCGCCCACGACCGTCTGCATCGGGGTGTGGTCGCGGAGTTCGACGCGCGACCAGCCGATCAGCGCCACCAGCGGCGCGGCCGCGGCGACCGCCGAGCCGAAGGTCAGCGCCAGCACCGTGACGGTGCCGCCGGCCACCGCGGTGTGCACGGAGATCTTCCAGAAAGCGGTCACCCCAAGGGCCACCGCGAGCCCGGCGAGCATGGCCACGACCAGCGCGACCACGTCCCGCGGGGCGTCGAGTCGGAGCAGCGCCGCAAGGCCGACGACAACGGAGGCGGCCGTACCGAGGATCGGAACCGCCCGCTGCCGGCGAATGCGGATGTGGTGGTCCGTCCAGTAGCCGCGCCGCACTCCGTAGAGCACGAATGCAATGGGGATGACCCCGCAGAACAGCGCGCCGAGCAGCCCCCATCCGACACCGGCCGGCGACCGCGTGCTGTGCCACCCGACGGCCACCAGGACGCCGGGTACCAGGAAGGCAGGGGCGAACAGTTCGGTGACGACACGGGCGACCCGAGTACGCGGCGCCGGGCGCCCGTCCGCCGAAACACTGACGCTGCTCACCTGGCGTACTCCTCGGCGGGGTTGGCGACCGTCCCGAGCACGCTCGGCCGCCCAAGTCTCCCAGCGCCCCGCACCACCGGCAAGCCACCCTGACCGCACGCGGCACAAACCCCGGCCGCCCCCGTCATCGTCGCCCGCGCCCGCGCGCGGGGACGACGGCCCCTCCCCCGACGACTTCGGCGGCTCGGTCAATCCGGTGACCTGGGCCAACCGGGTGGGCGCGGCGCGCGGGGCGTTGTGGTGGGGGCGAGGAGACTGCGAGGCATGAAGAAGATTGCTGCGGTGGGCCTTGCCGGTACCGTCCTCGTCGTCCTGGCGCCGGCCGCCGCGGCGGAGTCGGGGGTGGACGCGACGAGCCTCGCGTCGTTCGGTATGAAGAGCTTCCGGTCGACGGCGTGCGTGGTCGGCCCCGGTGACCTGCGTGGGGTGGACGAGTCGCACTTCGGCTTCCGGAACGCCGGCGTCGCGCAGCGTTGAGGCGGGGCTGCTTCTGCTCCGCCCGTACGCGCGGCGCCGGCGTCCGGGTCACGCCAGGTAGCCGGCGACCGTCTCGGCGAACTCCTCGGGAGTGACGACCGGGATGCCGAGCGATTCGGCCTTGGCCTTCTTCGAACCGGCGTTCGCTCCGGCGACGAGCATGCCGGTGGACTTCGAGACGCTGGACCCCGCGCGCCCGCCCGCGCGTTCGATCAGTTCGTTGACGGCGGTACGCGAGAGCTCCGCCAGCGGCCCGGTCATGCTGCCGGTCGCCACGACGGTCATCCCGGCCAGCGGCAGCGGCGTCGCGGCGGCGGCGCCCGAGTCCGGGTCGGAGTCCGGGTCGGAGTTCGGGTCCTGGGCCGGGCCGGCGGGCCTGGGCTCGTCCTGGTTGACGCCTGCCGCGATGAGCTTGCCGATGACCGGGGCCAGTTCGGCGAGTTCGGTCAGCAGCATGGCGGCCTTCTCGGGGCCGATGCCGTCGACCTGCTGGAGCCCTTCCGCGTCGGCGGCCTGGATCGCGGCCATGGTGCCGAAGTGCCGGGCGATCCGCCGTGACATGCTCCGGCCGGTGCCGCGCACACCGAGCGCGCAGAAGACCCGGCTGAGCGGGCGCTCCTTCGCGGCCGCGATGTTGGCGAGGATCTTGTCCGCGTTCTTCTCGCTGCCGGTCGCGGCGACGAGCTGTTCGCGGGTGAGGGTGAACAGGTCGGCGATGTCCGCGACGGCGCCGTCGGCGACCAGGCGGAGGACGATCTTCGGGCCGATGCCTTCGATGTCCAGTTGGTCCCGGCCCACCGCGTACTCCACCGACCGCGACAGGTCGCACGCCCGGCCCTGCACGCAGCGCCAGCGCTCCTGGGTGGTGTCGATGCCGCCGCCGCATCCGGGGCAGCACTCCGGCAGGTCGATCGGCGTCTCGTCGCCGGTGCGCAGCGCGACGACCGGGCCGACGACGTACGGGATCACGTCGCCCGCACGACGTACCGTGACCGTGTCGCCGATCCGCAGGTCGAGCTTGGTGATCATGCCGGGGCTGTGCAGTGTCGCGAACACGACGGTCACTCCGGCGATGTCGACGGGCTCCAACTGTGCGCGCGGCGCCAGGAACCCGGTGCGTCCGGTGGCCCAGGTGACCTCGACGATCCGGGTGGTCTTCTCGACGGCCGGGAACTTGTACGCCACCGCCCAGCGCGGCGCGCGCGATCCGCTGCCGGCCGCCTGCTGGTCCTCGGGGTGGTCGGCCTTGACGACGACGCCGTCGATGCCCAGCGGCAGTTCCCGGCGCTGCGCGGCGACGGTGTCGACGTAGGCGAGGGCGGCGTCCAAGCTGTCGACGGTGCGTGCCCCGACGGGGGTGTCCGCCACCGTACGCAAACCCAGGTCACCGAGCGCGGCCATGAGCTCGGAGTGGGTGCGCTGCGCGTACCCGTGGTCGTCGGGCGCGTCCGGCGCGGGCAACAGCGTGTAGGCGTAGCAGGACAGCGGGATCGTGTACGCACGGCCGGTGGCCCGCAACGTGCCGGCCGCGGCATTGCGCGGGTTGGAGAACACCGGTTCGTTGTGCTCGGCCCGGATCCGGTTTGCCTGCTCGAACTGCTCGTTCGTCAGCACGATTTCGCCGCGCACTTCGATGCTCACCGGCTCGGCGAGCGTGTCCGGCAGGCCGTCGATCGTGCCGGCGGCGTGTGAGACGTCCTCGCCGGTAATGCCGTTGCCGCGGGTGACGAGCCGGGTGAGCTTGCCGTCCGTGTAGTACGCGGCGACCGCGAGCCCGTCGATCTTCGGCCCCACGTGGAACCCGCGCGGCTCAGCCCCCAGACGGCGGGCCAGGCCCGCACCCCAGCGCTCCAGGTCCTCCTTGCCGAACACGTTGCCCAGGCTCAGCATCGGCACCGTGTGCACCACGTCGCCGTCCGGGACCGCGCCCGCGGCGACCAGCCCGGTCGGCGACTGCGGCACCAGGTCCTCGGGGTGCGCCGCCTCGTACGCGGCGATCCCGCGCATGAGCCGGTCGAACGCGTCGTCGTCCAACGCGGACGTCCCGTCGCCGTAGTACGCGGCAGCGGCCGTCCGGACCTGCTCGACGGCCTCGAGGTACGCGGCACGATCGGCCACGACGACAGTGGGTGCGGTTTCCATACCTCTGATCCTGCCGTCCCCCACCGACACCCGACTCACGTAGTCGACGGACAGGATCTCGGCGCGGACCTCGCGCCCGACAGGGCGACCTCGGCGACGTCGACCTGCCCCCACGCCGTGCCGCGCCGGCAGCGTTGCGCGCGGCACAACTCGCCTGGGGTCAGCGGGTGTTGATGCGTACGGCGGTCGTGGCCAGGGTGGTGTAGTTCATCGTGAAGTGTCCGCCCAAGGCGTCGATGGCGCTCCCGACGGCGTCCAGAACGTCGGCCAGTTGGTCGGGGCGGAGCCGGGTGAGGCCGCCGGTGGTGGGCAGCAGGTCGAGCCATTGGTCGCGCGTGTAGGACCGCTCCCAGTCGAAGCGCCACTGCTCGGCGTCGTCGAACTGCCCGGTCTCGCGGATCGTGTCGGCGAACTTCGCGTACGCCGTCTGGTAGAGGCCGAGCGGACGCCGGGCGGGTTGGCCGTTCAGCGGGGAGTCGGGCGCCACCCGGCGGCAGGCGTCGGCGAACGGTTCGGCCACCGCGGCGGGCGGCTCGTACACGTGCCCGAAGATCGCCAGTCGTCCCCCCGGACGCAGCACCCGCGCCGCCTTGGCGGCACCGGCGGCCGGATCCACCCAGTGCCAGGACTGAGCGGCGACGACCGCGTCGAACGTACGCCCGGCCGGCTGCCAGGCTTCAAAGGCCGCCACCTCCACCTGAAGGCCGCGGGCGCGCGCGAAGTCGGCCATCCGCGCGTCGGGTTCGACGCCGAGCACGGCGCAGCCGACCGCCTGGAACTGACGGCCCGCGATGCCCGTTCCGCAGCCGACGTCGAGCACGTCGGGCCCCGGGCTGCCGGCGACGATTCGCGCCACCAACGTATCGGGATAGCCGGGGCGGGCCTGGTCGTAGCGCTGCGCGTCCGCGCCGAACGACTCGGCCATCTGCCGGGCCTGGTGCGGCTGCGTCGGCGGCGGTTCCGGCTGGTCTCGTGGTCCCCGCGGTAGAGTGGGCATGCGCCCACCTTAGTGGGCACATGCCCACTGGGCAACGGGGCAGAATGCCGGGACACACGTACGAGAGGATCTGTGAGTGCCAACGGGAGTGCACCTTCGCGACGCGCGGCAGCAATTGTTCGACGCCGCCGAACGCGTGCTCCTGCGGGACGGGCCGAACGGGTTGACCAGCCGGGCCGTCACCGACGAGGCGGGCTGCGCAAAAGGCGTCCTGCACCGGCACTTCACCGACTTCGACGCCTTCCTCGCCGACCTGGTACTCGACCGCGCCGCGCGGCTCGAGGAGCAGGCGGGCGCGCTGCGCGAGTCCGTCGGCACCGGCACGGTGGCCGACAACCTCACCGGCGCGCTGACCACCTTGTTCGGCCCCGTCCCGGTGGCGATCATCCCGCTCGTCACCTTCCGGGACGAGTTGCGCGCACGGCTGCGGCAGGCGAGGCCAGGGGGTGGCATCGCGATCCTGGCCCAGGCGACGAACGCCATCTCCGCCTACCTTGCCGACGAGCGCGACCGGGGCCGCATCGCGGCCGACACCGACATCGACTCGCTGACCCTCTCCCTGGTCGGCGGCGGACACCTCCTGTTCGCCGACCGCGACCGCGCTTCCGGCCCGTCGGCCACGGAGGCGGTCAACAAGCTCGTCACCGCCGTCATCGCCGACGCCGTGCAACGGCGGCCTGCCTGAGCACCTGCTGCCCCGGCCGTGTAGAGGCCGTGTCGTCGTCGCCAGGCTGTGTGGTCCGCGTGCCCTTGCCGTCGTCCTCGTCCGGCCACGTCGGCACGGCGAGCAGGCCGGAGCGCGCGGACGCCTTGTTGTCCGCGATGTCGTCCGGCCACGCCTGCATCAGACCGTCGGAGAGAGCGGGGAACCGGGTCCGCGGCGCGAACATCGTGGTGCGGAAGAAGTCGTGGTGTTCTCGGCCGGTTCGCGGTGCCCGACGACGTCGGTGGATGCGGATGTCGACGGGTTCGAGGTGCACGCCGTCTGTCGACGGGTTCGAGGTGCAGGCCGTCTTGCACCACGTCTGCCACGTGGTGGCCTCGGTGTCCCGAAGCCCGGACGGCGACCGTTCCGGGGTGCCGGTTGCATCTTCTTGCCGTTGTACGCCCGCAATTTGGCCGATTGCCATTTCGTCGCACCGATGACTCCGAAGATCCACGAATAGCGGCAGCCTGCGGGCGGGCCCGTACCTAGCCTCTTGGCACGGACGTGGACCGCGGAGGACCGCGAGTCCGGTCCGCACCACGAGAGACGGGAGCGCCACGCCATGCTGCCTCTGGCACCACTCGATGCGGCCATCAACGCCCGGATCGCGCAGTCGTCGGTCTGGCCCCGGGGAGGGGCCGTCCCCGCCTATCAGAACCTGGTCGCGCAGGGCACGTTCATCGACAACGCCTGGGCGAACGTGAACGTCACCCAGATCGGCCGACCCACCGGCCCCGGGAGCGGGGCCATCCAGCCGATGAAGGACACCATGAGCCCGGACGGCTTCAAACCCGTGCTCACCCACAACCTGGAGGTGGCCCTCGGCTGGCCGAACGGGCGCCCGGCCATGGCGGAGGTCGAGAAGCAATTCCTCATGTGGGGCGCCGCGAAGGCCGTCAAGACACCCTTCTTCGGGGTGTGCGAGGGCTTCGCCTGTGTGACCATCGCCGTGCTCTGCGCCACGAACTCCCCCGTGCCCGGCGGCACCACGATCGAATGGGTGGGCCTCACCCCGAACGGCGTCGTGGGCCGCGGCCACGTGTTCACGGTCGTGGGCCGTACGCCGGGCACCGCGCTGAACAACCCCGCCACCTGGGGAGCCAACTGTCTTGTCGTCGACCCGTGGTACGCCCTGCAAGCGGGCATCAACCCCGCCATCTTCGTCAACGGGGCCAACGCCCACGCCGGTTTCGTCAACTGGATGACCGGGCCGGCCGTCACCCTGCGCGTGCTCAAGGACTTCACCGTAGGCGCGTACAACTACCTCAACGTCAAGACCATCTGACCGGCGATCACATCGGCCGGCGGGTCCCGGCGGAGTCGGCTCGGACGTCCCGCGCTCGCGACCGGTACGCCGGCCGTCGAGCGCGGGCCCCGCCTTGCCCTCCGCCGACACGCCCAGGGGCCGACGCCTCCGCCCGGGGTGCCCGGCATAACCTGCTTGGCGGCAGGATCCCGACGACTCCGCACCCGGAAGGCCGATCCCTCATGAGCCGCCCCATCGCCACCAATACGTCCGTCGACCTGGCGGCTCTGCTGGAGTTCGTCCGTCCGCGGCATCGCGCGCTGCTGATCACCCGGCGTACCGACGGATCCCCCCAGGCGTCACCGCTGACCTGTGGGGTGGACGACTCGGGGCGGGTGGTCATGTCGACCTACCCGGAGCGGGCCAAGACCCGCAACGCGCGCCGCGATTCCGCGGTCAGCCTGGTCGTGCTGTCCGACGAGTGGAACGGCCCGTGGGTGCAGATCGACGGTGACGCCGAGGTCATCGACGCCCCCGAGTCCGTCGAACCGCTGGTGGAGTACTTCCGGAACATCTCCGGCGAGCACCCCGACTGGGACGAATACCGGGCGGCCATGCTGACGCAGGGCAAGTCGATCATCCGAGTGACGCCCAAGCGCTGGGGCCCTATCGCGACCGGCGGTTTCCCGGCACGGCTCGCCGACTGATCCGGACCGCCGCCCGCGCGGCGCCCGCCCGGCGCCCGCACCACGTCGCTTCGCCGCGGGGGCCCTCCGTCCGGCGTGCCCGAAAGACCCGCGCACCGTCGGCAGCACTTTCGGAGCCGGTTGCCGTCCAACAGGGTGACAGGCGACCGCACGGCGCCGCACCGAGGTCGCGACGCGCGGCCGTACGGCTGTGGGCCACGGACATGCGACGAAAGCGGGCAGGACGATGAGACACGGCATCGGGCCACCGGGCAACGGCACGAAGGCACGGCGGCACTCAGGTGCGGCGGCGGGGCGCGGGGAGCGGCGCGTGACCGAGCCGGGTTCCGCGGGGAGGGCCGCGCTCCCGGCGGCACCGGCGGCGGCCTTGGCAGGACGGGCGTGAGGGCGGCACGGCGCGACGACGCGGACCGCGCGTTCCAGGGCTTCATGACGAGCCGTTGGGACCGCCTGCGGCGGGCGGCGTACCTGCTCACCGGCAACTTCCACGACGCCGAAGACCTCGCACAGGCCGCGCTGGTCCGGGTCTACGTGAAGTGGGACCGGGTGAGCACCAGCAACGAGATCGACGCGTACGTGTGGCGAATACTCGTGCACACCAACGCGGATCGGGTGCGGCGCCGCCGGATCCGCGAACTGCTCGGGGTCGGCGCGCCCGAGCAGGCGGGCGACGACCGGACCGGGCAGGTCGACGTACGGCGGAGCCTGCTCGACGCCCTTGGGCGACTGCCCGTGCGGCAGCGGACGGTTCTGGTGCTGTGCTACTTCGAGGACATGAGCCATGCGCAGGTGGCCGAGGTCCTCGGCACCAAGGCGTCGACCGTACGGGGCCAGGTCACCCGGGCGTTGGCACGGTTGCGGGCGGACGGCACGCTGGCCGTCCTCGCGGGACGCGATCCCGAGGAGCCGCCCGACGAAAGTGCGGCAGGCGCAGGCCCAGGCCCAGGGACTGAGACGGGCGCCGACGCCGACGCCGACGCCGCGGCGAGCGAAGAACACGCGGCCTCCGTACGGGAGGACCGCATCGGCGGCAACGTCCGGACGGAAGCGAACAGGTCCGCAGATGCCGGGGGCGCCCCCCGTGGGTACACGACGAACTCGGTGAAGGCGGTGGGAACATGACCCGGACGGACGAGGAACTCCTGCGCGCCGCCATGCGCCAAGTCGGCGCGGACTCCGCGCCTTCCGGGCCGGGCGAAGGTGCCATCCCCGCTCCGGTCGCCCAGGTGCTGCGCCAGGGCCGTGCCGCACGGGGCCGGCGCCGGCGGCTGGCGGTGGTCGCCACGGCCGCCGTGCTGGTCGGCGGAATCGCGGCGGGATCCGCCGTGTTCGACGGGGTGGGCGGCAGAGCGGCCCCGGCGCCGGTGGCCCCGCCATCCGTCGCCACGCCCGCGCCTGTGCTCGCCCCGCCACGGGTGGTCCCCGCCTGGGAGCGCTTCGATGTCGGGTACGGCTACACGTTCCGCATGGGCGAGGACCGGGCCGTGATCATGCGCGGGGGCTGCGGCATGGTCGTGGACCTGTCGAAGCCGCGGACCGACAACCGCATCTACGCGCAGGAGCGCTATGACGGCCGGCTGCTCCTGGTCGGCGGGATGTACATCGGCCCCGAGCCCCTGGCCGGCGTACGGGTCGAACTCGACGGGCGGGTACTCGACGCGCAGGCGGTGACCCTGCCCGGCACGCCGGGGTGGTCGTACTTCTACGTGCCTCCGGTGGAACTCCCGGGCGGCTACGCGTACGCGGAGAACATCCACATCACCGCCTACGGCCCCGACGGCCGCGTGGTGATCGAGCAGCGGAGGAACACCAGGCAACCCGCGCCGCGCCCCGGGGAGACCGTGCGGGCGCCGGACGCCGACGAACTCCACAACCCGCTGGTGGGCAACGGAATGCCACCCCCGAATCCGCCTCCCACGGCCGGCGCGCCGGGATCCGCTCCGCCCGCGCCCACGCTCACCGCACCTGCCCCGCCTCCCCCGTCAGGGCCCGCCCTGACCGCCCCCGACCCGGTGCCCACCACGGGGGCCGGACTCCCCGGGCAGACGCCGACCTCGCCTTCGTCGACCACGCGGGACGACGGATGCGGAGGCTTCGTGGTCGAGTCGTCGGAAGGCGTACTGCCCTTCGTGCCGACGCTGTTGCCGGCGAGCCCGCCCGCTGCGCCCTGACCGCACAAGCGGGTTCCGGCGCCGCGTCCTCCGCTTCACCGGTGACCTCGCCGCCGCCTTACGGACCCTCGATCCCGCGGCCGGAGCGCGGCAAGGATCTCCTCGGTGTGCCCGCCCAACAAAGCCGGCGCTCCCCGACGTGGGAGGGAGCGGTACGAAAGGCGGCGGCGAGCCAAACCCGGTGAGTTCGTCGCGGTGCGCCGACCGCGCCGCGTTGCCGGCGAACTAGGGTCGGCCGGGAGATCCGGTACGCCGACCGCCGCGCACAGGGCGGCGAACTGGCGGTCGCTCGTGGCGCCGACGACGAGCGACCCGTCGGCGGTCGGCATCGGCCCCGAGGTCGTGTCTTCAAATTCTCGCCGGGCCCGCGAACCGTGGCACGCACGCTAGCC
>NZ_JBEZFP010000093.1:0-37790 GCF_040649515.1 Streptodolium elevatio | reverse complement strand
GCATGAAGACCTGGAAGATCCTCCGCGACTGCCGCCTCAAAGGCGACGGCGTCCACCAGGCCATGCTCGGCATCGCCCGCCTGCACAACCTCACCGTCGCCGGATGACCGGCGAATCAAGCCGCCACACTCCGACAACCGAGATCATTTACGGGACAACCCTTAGTGCGTAGGTCGTGCAGTTGCGTGTGGCCGCAGCCACCGCACATGAAATGTCCAGTTGGCGGGTACCCGCGCAACTCCACTTTCCGGCAATGCGGTTGGTGCCGCTTGTCCCCTGCTGGGAGCGTTCGATGACGGTGAGACTCGGGCTGGTCGGTTCGGTGACCGCCCTTTCGTTGCTGGGATTTCCGGCGTATGCCGGATCACCCTCCGGACCCGCGGCGGAAGTCGGTGACGTCGTCGTCGACCCCGCGCACAAGAAGGTCTACTACTCCTCCGGCGCATCCGCCAACCAGGTGGTTTCGATCGGCTTCGACGGCCGTGGGAAGAAGGTGCTGGACAACCAGTTCGGCGCCGCCGGGCTCGTGCTGAGCGCGGACGGCAAGACGCTGTACGCGGCCCTCGCCGCGGGCGACGCCATCTCCGCGATCGACACCGAGACACTGACCGAGCGGGCCCGGTACGCCTTGACCCCGCACAGCTGCCCGACCCACCTCGCGCGTACCGGCTCCGACGTGTGGTTCGGGTACGGATGCGACGCGTGGACCGGCGAGATCGGCAGGCTGGACACCTCGGTGGAGCCGGCCGTCCCGACGTACGCCCACCAGGCGCCCGAGCCGGGCGTCCCGGAGAAGGACCAACGCCGGTTCGAGCGCGCACCGTTGCTCGCCGAGGGCGGCGACGGGGCCGCGGTGCGCGTGGTGGCGGGCCAGCCGCACATCAGCCCGGTCAACGTGCGGGTCTACCGCATCGACGGCGGCAAACTCGTCGAAGAAGGCCGCCAGGACCGCGGCGGGAGCAACCTCACCGATCTGACCGTCGGCGCCGACGGCGCGCTGTTCTACACCGCCGCCGGGTCACAGGACCACGTGAGCGCCTACCGCGCGGACAAGGACATGGGCAGCGCGGGCGCGTGGCGGACCGGGCAGTCCCCCAACTCCGTGGCGGCGTCGCCCGACGGATCCTGGCTGGCGGCGGGGGTGCGCACGGCCGGCCCGGACGGCGCGTCGGTCTACGTCCACGCCCCGGACGCCTCCCGCGACCCGCGCACGTACCGCCTGCCGACCGGGCAGCGCCTCGTGGACCGCGGACTGGCCTGGTCGGAGGACGGCAAGGTGCTCGCCATCGTGGCCCGCCGGGGCCAGGAGCCCGCGCCCGTCGTGCACATCGTCGACCCGTCCCGCCCGCACCCGGATTTCGGCTAGTGCTGTGGCCGGGAAGGTTTGCCGGTTCCCGGTGTAGGTGCCGACTCCGGGCTGCCGCCCATCGCCCGGACGACCGGGTCGGGACCGGTGAGGGTCACAGCACCTGCACGCTCTTGATGCGGCGGTGCCGGTGGTGGGCGTCCGCGATCCCGGCGAGCGCGGGGCGGTCCAGGGCCTGATAGGCCGCGGCGAGGAGTTCGTGGGCGTACGCCTCCCGCACCTCGTCGAAGCCCGACGTCCAGTGCAGGTCCCGGCCGAGGGCCAGGGCTTCCGCCGGATCGCCGTCCGCGCAGCGGCGCCGGGCCTCCTCGACCGCGGCCGCCAGCTTTTCGGCGTCGTCCAGCGTCGGGAAGACCGCCCGGGCGAACGTGGCCGGATCGGTGCGGTTCTGCCCCGGTCGGCCGAGCACCGTCTCGCCGTCGGCCAGCGCACCGCCGCGGTCGAGGGTCGTGGCGCTGTCGTCGAAGATCGGCGGCCAGACGAACACGTGCTTCTTCAGGTACGCGACGCCGACCTTGGGGCGGTCGCCCGTCTCGAAGGCGGTCACCGCGTCGCGCAGCCCGGCCAGCCGTTGGAGGCGCTCGGCCAGTTCGTCCCCTTCGTAGTAGTCGTGCATGTCCCGGCACGACATTTCGACGCGGGCGCGCACCGCCTCCAAGGGCGTCGACGACGTCATGTCGAGTTCGCCGGCGTCGTTGTTGTAGTACGACGCCACACCCGAACAGGTCCGGCCGTCGGCGAACCACAGCCCGAAGTGCAGACCGTCCGAACCGCCGTGCATGAACGTCAGGAACTCGGGCGGGTCGCGGTAGAAGCGGCCGTGCGCGCGTACGTCGACATCGGCGTCGGAAGGTGCCGCACCAGGGTCCGCGAACAGGTCCGAGATCCCGAAGGGGCTGAGCTCCAGATCGGTGAGCACCCGTGCCTGGTCCGGGTCGAGCGAGGCGAGGAAGGAGTCGTACCGGAACAGGCATTCCGGCAGTTCGAGCCCCCAGTCGCGGTCGACCCGCTCCCGCACGGCGGCGTGCCGCTCCGCTGTTCCGGTCCGCTGCTCCGGCATGCCCCAACCCCTGCCTTGCGTGTCCGCGCCACGATCGACCTCTTCCGTCGGCCAGGCTACTGATCTCCCCTCGACGGCGTTCACGAGCCGGGAACCGCGAGGGAAGTCCCTTGCGGTTCAAGCCGTTCCGTGCGGCAGACGAGTGGCGGACCTAGGGTTGCCGGACGCCCACGGGGGACGCGGAGCGGGCGTGTTCGGCATGCGTGAAATCACACGGTAAGGGCTTGCACATGGATGAGGCAGCGGGCTGGGCGGCGATCGAGGCGGCCCTGGAACGCGCGTACGGGCACGTGCAGCCGTACGGCCACCTGGGCACCCAGGTGCCGTACTCGGTCGGCGGCCCCGACCCGCTCGACGGCATCTCCATATACCGCCGGACGGCACCGGTGCCGCACTGGCACCTGGTCGGCTTCGGCATGTCCGAGCTGTACTCCAAGGACAGCGACGATCCGGCGATCTCCGGCTACGGCTTCGAGTTCAGCGCGCGCGTCGCCGACCACGGCGACGACGAAGTCCCGATGTGGGCGGCGGTGCTGCTCCAGGTGCTGGCCAGGTACGTGGTCGGCAACCGGCCCTTCGCGCCCGGCCACACGATCCACGTCGCCCCCGGCACGTTCGGCGCCGGCACCGAGACGGAACTCGCGGCGCTCGCCTTCGCCGTGGACCCGGACCTGGGCGTCATCGACACGCCGCACGGCGCGGTGACGTTCCTCGAGGTCGCGGCGCTCACCGAGGACGAATACGCCGCGGCCAAGGGCGGTAACACGGCGACCGTGCTGGACCGGATCAGCGCGCGCTCCACCCGGCCGCTGGTGATCGACCGCACGCGCGGCTCCCTGCTCTGACCCGCCGCCCGCACCCGGTTCGTACGCAGGCACCCGTACGACGAACCCTGGCGGTCACCCCTAGACGGCGACCTCGGTGTCGTCCGCGGGGCCGGTTGCGGCCTGTCCGGCGGCCGGGGCGGTCGCGGCCATCGCGCGACGCACCTCGCGGGCGACCTCGGCGAGTGCGGCACGGCAGTGTCGCTCCACGCACGCGAAGCTCGCGAAGCCGTGGAAGAGCAGGTCGAAGCGGCGCAGTGTCACGTCGACGCCGGCCGTGCGCAGGCGCTCGGCGTAGGCCTCGCCCTCGTCGCGCAGCGGGTCGAGGCCGCCGGTGGCGATGTACGTGGGCGGCAGCCCGGCCACGTCGGGGTCGCGGATGACGGACAGGCGCGGGTCCTCGCCGTACGGCACGAGGGACGTTATGAGGCCTTCGGGTCCGGTCCAGGTCTCGGTGTCGATGACGAAGCCCTTGCCGTACGCGGTGCGGGACGCGTACTCGCCCAGCAGGTCGGTGGCCGGGTAGATGAGGAGAATCCAGGCGGGCGGTGCGCTCCCGGTGCGCAGCGCGTCGTGCGCGACCGCCGCGGCGAGGTTGCCGCCGGCGCTGTCGCCACCGACCGCGATGCGCCCCGGTGCCGCGCCGAAACGGGCGGGGTTGCCGGTCACGTGCCTGAAGACCGCGAGGGCGTCGTCGGACTGGGCGGGGAAGCCGTGTTCCGGGGCGAGGCGGTATTCGGCCGAAAGCACGCGGACGTTCGAACGGGCGGCCAGGAACCGGCAGACGGGCTCGTGGCTCTCCACGCCGCCGAGGATCCAGCCGCCGCCGTGGAAGAAGACGAGCAGCGGCCCGGGCTCCCGGCCGGCCGGCGGCTCGTAGAGGCGGGCTCGGAGCGGCCCTTCGGCGCCGGGCACGGTCAGGTCGGTGATCCACAGGTCGCGGCCCTCGTTCCCGGCCAGGATCGGGCCGCCGCGCTCGCTGTCGGTGCGCAGGCGGACCAGGTCGTGCAGGCCGGTGGGCATGCTGCGCTGTATCAGGCGCATGACCACGCGGCTGGAGACCGGGAGTTCGCGACCGTCGTCGGTGCGTACGGGCGGTCCGGCGAGCGGCCGGAGCAACGGCGCGGGCAGGCGCAGCGCACCGCGCATCATCGCCGACGCCGCGCGGGCTCCCCGCGCACCGAGTCGAGGCGCGACCAAGGCGGTTCCTCCCGGCGCCGTGGCCGGACACGTCGCCCGGCGAGGTGCCCGCACGTTATCCGACGCGGGGCGCGGAAGGGAGCACCGCCATACCCCTCACCGTGCGCGCGTCGCCGCCCGCGATGTCGCCGCTTTGCCGGTAGCTGCCTCGGACGCCGTCGCCTTGACTGCCGCCGGTTTGACCCGCGTCGCCTTGGACGCCGCTTTCGACGCCGTCGCCTTCGACGGGACCGCGTTGGAGGTCGCCGCCTTCAACACGGCCTTGCCGCGCGGCGACAGCCGATAGCCCGTCGGGAGGCTCTCCGTCAGCCCAAGTTCCTTGAGCCTGCGGACCGACGCCTTGAAGCTGCGCTTCTCCCGGCCGACCTGCTCCGCGAGGTCGAGGGCCCGTACGCCCGGCTGCGCGGCGATCATCGCCAGTGTGGGCACCGCCCATTCGCCCATCCGGGCGACGCGGTCGCGCAGGGCCTCGAGTTCGCGGCCCTTGGGCACGTCCTCGCGCAGCGCGATGCGCGGGTCCTCCCCCGCGAGCCGCAGCGTGATGCGGTAGAGCCTGCCCTCGCGGCCCTGTGCCGCGCGGCGCAGGGCGTCGAGTGACGCGAACCCGGCGCGGCGGGCGTCGTCGGGAGTGAGGTCGGCTGGGTCGGTCTCCTCGATGGCGTCGATCGCGAGGACGCCGACCTTGGTGCGCAGCGTCGTTCCGGCGTGCACGCGCTCGGTGTCCCAGGTGCGGAAGGCCAGGTCGATGTCGCCGCTTGCGATGCCGTCCAGGACGGCCCGTTTGAAGAGCACTGGTTCTGTTCCTTTCGTGCCCCGCGTCGACCCCCTCGCCGCCTCCAATCCTAGGTAATAGTGATCATGTCGCATGGCGAGGCAGCGGCATGTCGCATGGCGAGGCAGCGGGTGGGCGCGGCGTGTGCGGTGGGCGCGGGCGGCGAGCGCGCCGAATCCCCCGGACCGACGAACTGCCCCGGAGTCGGCCGTGTCGGCCGGGGCCCAAAGGGCGTCAAATGTAGTGTTTCCGGATGGCCACCCCCCGGCGCGACGAAGGCAGCGCGAGCGGGAAGCCGCTTGTGCAGATCGCCCGTTGGGCACCGGTTGCGCTCATCAGCATGGCGGTCGTCGTGGACGTGGTGACACCCGGGGCCCAGCGGTTCGACCGCTACCTGGCCGCCGCCCCGGCGCTCGCCGCCGCGACGTGGGGGGTGCGCGGCACGGTCACCATCGGAGCGTTCGCGTGTCTGCTCCAAATCCTGCTGGGCTACGACCGCGGCTCGCAGTACCACGCGCCGGCGGTGAACTCGATGGTGGTGATCGCGGTGGTCACGCTTGCGGCCGCGTACGCGAGCCACGTGCGCCAGCGGCAGGAGCGCGACCTCTCCGACGTGCGCGCGGTGGCCGAGACCGCGCAGAGCATGGTACTGCGCCCGCTGCCGCGCCACCTCGACGACGTCGACCTCGACGTCCTGTACGTCGCGGCCGCGGCACAGGCCCGCATCGGCGGCGACTTCTACGAGGCCCTGCGCACCGAGCACGGCGTACGCCTGGTGCTGGGCGACGTCCAGGGCAAGGGCCTCTCCGCGGTCGAGGTCGCGTCGGTGCTGCTGGGCTCCTTCCGGGAGGCCGCGTACGACGCCCCCGACCTCCCGACCCTGGTCGCGCGCATGGAACTGAGCATGGCCCGGTACACCGCGCAGCCGCCCGCCTCCGACGCCGCCGAGCGCTTCGCGACCACGCTGCTGATGGAGTTCCCCGAAGGCCGTCCGGTGGCCCGGGTGCTCAACCTCGGGCATCCCGCTCCCTTGCTCCTGCGCGGCCGGGCGGTCTCCGAGGTCGAGCCGGTCTCGCCCCTGCTCCCGGTCAACCTGTCCGGCCTGATGCCGGGCTCGGCGGCCGAGCCCGACGCGTACGCCGTCGAAACGGTGCCGTTCAGCCCCGGTGACCGGCTCCTCCTCTACACGGACGGCGTCAGCGAGACGCGCGGCGCGGACGGCTCCTTCTATCCCCTCGCCGACCGGGTACGCGACTGGACCGCCGAGCCTCCCGCCCGGCTGCTCGAACACCTCCGCAACGATCTCGCCGAGTTCGGCGCGAGCCCGGGGGACGACGACGTGGCCGCACTGGTCGTCCGCCGCCGCCCCTGAGAACGCCTGACCTCCCGGTCCGCGCATTGCACAGCCACATGCGCGTCGCCATCGGACGCCGCCGCGGGCCCTGCCGCGGGCGAGGCCGACCGGCCCCTCTCCGGTCGATCCGCAGCGTGGTGACGTGCGAGCGGATTGTTCGCTTATATAGCTTTTAGAAGTATTGGGAAGGCCTGCTGAACAGGGCGGATCACAGGAAGACCGCCCTGTCGCGTTGTGCCGGGAGTGCGACCGTCGCGCCCCGGCCAACGGTGTCAGCCGTTCGACGAAAGGTGCCGCCCATGCTCGCCCTGCTCGACGCCCCCGACCAGTTGCTCGGGACGGTCACGCCCGGCAGCGGACCGATCGGGACCACGACCGCCGAGACGGGCAGCCTGCGGCTGGCCGCGCGCATGCCTCCGCGCGAGGACCCCACGGCACCGCGCCTCGTCTACGGGGCGGCGGCGACCGCTTTCGGTACGCGCGTGCTGTTCGGCGACGTGGCCGCAGCCGGCGCCCGGGGGCTCGCCGTCGCGGCACGGCTGCTCGACGCGTTCCGGGCGGGCGCCGACCACGAACCGGATCTGGCGCGCGTCGTCTACCACATGGACCTGAGCCTGCGCGGCGAACGCAGCGGGGCCGAGGAACTGGCCCGCGTCGTGCTGCTGGAGCACCGCCCCGACGGGCTCGTGGCGGTGGTCAACCGGGGCGGGCCGGCTCCGGTGCACGTGAGCGGCGGCCTGGCCCGGGCGGTCGACGAGCCGCTCGGGCAGCCGCCGATCGGCGTGCTGAACCCCGAGTCGCTGCGGGTCCCGGCCCTGCCCGTGCCGACGTCGCCGGGCGACCGGTTCCTGCTGCGGACCGGGGCATCGGACGCGGCCTGGCCGGAGCGCGGCGGGGCGGTCGCGGGCGCGCTGGAAGGCGACTTCGCCCGCGCGCTCGACGGAGTCGGCCGGGCCGACGCCGACGTGGCGTCCGGGCCGACCGGGCCGCGCGCCGGGGCGTCGACATCGGGCGTGTGCCTGGTGGAGGTCGGCGACCCCGCCGACGCGACCGTGCCGACCGGCGAGGCGGAGGCGTACCGGCGCGCCAGGTTGCCCCGGAACCCGCTGCGCCGCGCCTGACCGCGGAGGCCCCGCGGCGAGGGCACCGGGCGGTGCCGGCGCTCGCCGTAGGATCGTCCGCGTGGCTGAGCTGAGGGCGAAGGACGGTACGTGGACGTTCGACGGGGAGACGGTGCGCATCGTCCCCGGCCGGGACCGGGGTGTGCACCGGTTGCGCCAGGTGGTGGGCGAGATCGCCGTACCGCTGGCGGCCGTTGCCGGGATCGCGTTCGAACCCGGGCGCAAGGGCGGGCGGTTGCGCATGCGGCTGCGTGAGGGCGCGGACCCGTTCCTCCAGGTGTGCGGCGGCCGGATCTCGGACGACGCGGACCCGTACCAGCTCGCCGTCGAGAACGACCGGGCCGGTGCCGCCGAGTACTTCGCCGACGAGGTACGCGACGCGCTGACCGTCGAATCCGTGCCCGACACTCCGCTCGACCGCTATCTCCTGCCTGCCGCGCAGGTGCCGCTGGGCGCGAACGGCCAGGACGGCAGCGTCGCGTTCGACGGCGACACGGTCCGACTGGAGTGGAACTGGATCGCCGAGGAGCGCAAGCGCGCCACCGGTACGCAGCGCATCCCGCTGTCCGAGATCGTGGCGGTGGAGTGGCACCCCGCAGTCGGCCTGGACTCGGGCCATCTGCGCTTCCGCGTCGCGAACCCGCCGCCGGGCAGCTCGCAGCCCAAGCACGACCCGACGTGCCTGCTGCTCTGGGGCACCAAGAAGGAGAGCGGCACCAGCGCCGTCCTGGCCGCCGCCGTCGTCGCCCGGCTGCCGCACCCGTACGCGGCCCCGACCCCGGCCCCGGCGCAGACCCCGGGCCAGACTGCGGTCCCGGGCCCGGTCGCCGCACCCCAGCTGGGATCGGGCGCGTCGTCCGCGTCCCCCGCGCAGGCCGACGCCGACCCGGACGTCGTCCTGCGCCGCCTGCGCGAACTGGGCGACCTGCACCGTGACGGCATCCTCGACGACGCCGAGTTCGCGGCGGCCAAGGCCGCGCTGCTGCGCCGCCTCTGATGTGGGGGAGGAGTCCCGGCCGCGCTCCCTCGACGCGCGCCCCCATACGCGCCGCCAAGTGCGCCGCCCGCGCCCCGACAACTGTGGCCGGTACGTGCCCGCCCGCTGGCTCGTGTCTCCCATAGCGGGTACAACTCCGGTGTGGAATCCGGTGAGGAGCACGACCCCGCACACGTACAGCCGCGCGACGACACCGCCGCGCGGCTGCGCCGAAGACTGCTCGACGGGTTGCGCTCCTCCGGACAACTGCGCTCCCCCGACGTCGAGCGCGCCATGGACGCCGTCCCCCGCGAGCTCTTCACTCCCCCGGGCACCGATCTGCGCGAGGCCTACGCCGATCGGGTGGTCGTCCTCGCCACGGATTCCACCGGGTCGCCGATCAGCACGGTCAGCCAGCCCGCGATAGTCGCCCTGATGCTCGAACAGCTCGACGTGCGGGCGGGCCACCGCATCCTCGAGATCGGCACCGGCAGCGGCTACAACACCGCGCTTTTGGCCGAACTCACCGGACCGCGCGGCAGCGTCACCAGCATCGAGGTCGACGACAGCCTGCTGGCGTCCGCCGCCGCCCGCCTGACGGACCTGGCGCCGGGCGAGGGTACGCCGCTGGACCTGCGCCGCGGAGACGGCTGGCTCGGCGTACCGGACACCGCGCCGTACGACCGCCTCGAATCGACCGTCGGCGTCGACGACCTGCCGCCCGCGTGGCGGACCCAACTTGCGGACGGCGGCGTGCTGGTCGCCCCCCTGTGGCTGCGGCCGGGCCTCGAACTGTCGCTGGCCATGCGCCGGGAGGGAGCGCTGCTGCACAGTACGTCGGTGGAGCAATGCGGGTTCCTGCAACTGCGCGGCCCCCACGCCGCCGATCCGCACAGCCGCGCGCTCGGTCAGGGGCTGGCCGTGATCGGCGAAGGGTTGTCCACGAAGCAGCTCGAGATGGTGCGCACTCTCACCGACACGGGCGGGACGGACCTGGGCGCGGCGCCGCGCTTGTCGGAGCGGCGCTGGTGGGGGCTCAGCCTCTCGGACCCGCGCACGCTGCTGATCACCGGACGGCACGGCGGCCACGTCGCGTGGGGGCTCTTCGACGCCGACGGTCCGGATGGTGCGGGGCTGGCGGTGGTCCACGACGGGCGCGTCATCGGGTACGGCGACGGCAACGCCGCCGACGTGCTGCGCCAGCGTGTCGAGGACGCTCCGCCGGTGGACCCCTCGCGCCTGACGGTGACCGCGTATCCGCCGGACGCCACCATCCCGGCGCCGCCGTCCCGGGGCTTCAGCTGGCGCATCACCCGGGAGCACCACCGCTACCGCGTGCACTGGCAGCCGGAGTAGCGCGCACAGGCCATTTTGCGGCCCACGGGTCGCCGGCTCGGGTACTCAGGCACTCAGGCACTCAGGCACTCAGGCACTCGGGCACTCGGGCACTCGGGCACTCGGGCACTCGGGCACTCGGGCAAGCGTCACGCCATGGGCAGGCGTACCGTCACCGCGAGGCCCCCTTCGGTACGCGCCTCGGCCGCGACGTTGCCGCCGTGTGAGTCGACGACCGCGCGCACGATCGACAGGCCCAGTCCGGTTCCGGCCTTCGTGCCCGCGAGGCGGGCGGCGGTGCCCCGGTGGAAGGGCTCGAACAGTTCCTCGACGTCGGCGGGATCGACACCAGGACCCGAGTTGACCACCCGGAGTTCGGCTTCCTCGCCGGCCCGTCCGGTGGTGACCTGGATGCGGCCTCGGCCCTGGCCGTCGCGCTTGTTGTGGCGTACGGCGTTCTGCACGAGGTTCGCCGCCACCTGTTCCAGCAGCACCGGGTCGCCGGAGGTGGGGGCGCGGCCGAGGTCGGTGGTGATGACGACGCCCGCCGCCGCGGCCTCGGCCCGGTACATGTCGACGGCCTCGCCCGCCAGCGACGCGAGGTCGGTCTCGGTGTATCTCTCGGGCCCCTGCTGGCCTTTCGCGAGCAGGAGGAGGCTGCCGACGAGGCGTTCGCTGCGGGCGGTCGCTCGCAGCGAACGCTCGATCGACGGCCGCAGATCGTCGGGTACGCGTCCCTCGGCCAACGGGATCTCCAGGGATGCGCGCTGGAGGGCGAGTGGGGTGCGCAGTTCGTGCGACGCGTTGGCGGCGAAGCGCCGGTTGGCGGCGAAGGCCCGGTCGAGGCGGCCGAGCATGGCGTCGAACGTGTCGGCGAGTTCCTTGATCTCGTCCTCGGGACCGTGGAGCGCCAGGCGGTCGTCGAGGTTGCGCTCGGAGATGCGGCGCGCGGCGGCGGTCACGGTGTGCAGGCGGATGAGCGAGCGTCCGGCCATCCACCAGCCCAGCGCGGCCGCGATCAGCACGAGCACGGCGAGCGCCAGGAGGGACTGGCCGACCAGGGCGTTGAGCACCAGGGTCTTGAAGCTGACGAAGCCGTCTTCGGCGGCCCGCCTCAGCGCGACCGTACTTGTCTTGCCCACGTCGACGTCCGCCCCGGGGATAGGCGAGGCGGGCACCACGCCCGGCGCCGCCGGGGACGCGGGCACGGCTTCGGCACCGGGCGGCACCACGGGTTGGAGGATGGTGTCTGCGGGGAACACGGCGTACGGCGCGGTCGTGACCGCCGCGCTCTTGTCCCCGAGGATGCGGTTCACCGCCAGGTACTGCACGAACAGGAGCACCGCGCCGCCCGCGAGGAAGACCAGGCTGTACATCATCGTCAGGCGCGTGCGGATGCGCAGGCCGCGGCCGGGGCCGTGGTCTTCCCACTCCTCCGGGCCGTCCACCGCCTCGTGGTGCGCTGCCTCGTCGTGCCCTGCCTCGTCGCCTGCCGTCTCGTCGTGTCCGGGGTCCCACGGCCGCGGGTCGTCGGCCTCGTGCCGCGTCACAGCCGGTATCCGATCCCGGGAACGGCCTCGATCAGCGGCGGCTCGCCGAGCTTGCGGCGCAGGCCGTGCATGGCGACCTTGACCACCGAGCTGCGCGGGTCGACGGCCTCCTCCCATGCCTCGTCGAGGAGTTCGGTGTGCGTCACCACACCGCCGTCGGCCGCCAGGAGCAGTTCCAGGATCATCATTTCCTTCGGGCTGAGCCGCAGCAGGCGGCCGTCGCGTTCGGCGAGGTGGCGCTGCCGGTCCAGGACGACGCCGTGGCGTTCGAGGACCGAGCCCACGGCCGGTCCGCCACCGCGCCGGGCGAGGGCGTGGACGCGGGCGACGAGTTCGGTGTACGCGAAGGGCTTGGCGAGGTAGTCGTCGGCGCCCAGGTTGAGCCCGCCGACGCGGTCCGCCACCGAACCGGATGCGGTGAGCATGAGGATGCGGGCGCCGTTCCGCGTCGCGACGAGGGTGCGGCAGACGGCGTCGCCGTGCAGGACCGGCAGGTCGCGGTCGAGGACCACCACGTCGTACGCCGACGCGGCGGCGCACTCCAGCGCCCGCGCGCCGTCCCGTGCGACGTCGACGGAGAAGCCCTGGCCCCGCAGCCCCTCGGCGAGCAGGTCGGCCATTTCTTCCTCGTCCTCGACGATGAGCACCTTCATCGCGTCCTCGACCTCTTCTCCGGCGTACTTCCGCTGTGCCGTTCTTCTGATTTTTGTTCCTTGTCTCCGCACATGACCGGGATCTTCATGATCCCAGCGGATCCCGGCGCGACGGCACCGCGACCCGCCCGGGCACCGGCCCCCGCGCGACGACCTGCCCAAGACTCCGGCGCGGCCGGTTAGGACGCGGTTAGCGGCGCGCGAACCTGCACCGAACCGCCGCCTGCCTAGAACTGGACGACGCCGGGCGGCAGCGGGCCGCCCCACCGCGAAGGGACCTTGTGATGCGGAACCTCCCCACGCTCCACCGCGGGCGCCTGCACCGGGCCGTGACCGGTACGGCAGCCGTCGCGTTCGCCTGCGTGCTCACCCTGTCCGCCTGCGCCAAGGACGGCGGCGGTTCCGACAAGGACGGCGACGTCGCGTCGCTGGGCGACAAGGACAAGAACGCCGGCGCGCCGCCCGAGGCCGCCGCGGGCGAGAAGGGCGACATGGTGAAGTACGCCCAGTGCATGCGCGACAACGGTGTCGACATGCCGGACCCGAACGCCGACGGCAGCATGATGGCCCAGGCGATACCGGCCGACGGCGGCCCCGAGGCGGCCAAGATGGAGACCGCCTCCAACGCGTGTCGCAAGTGGCTTCCCAACGGTGGTGAGATCACCGAGAAGCAGAAAGCCGAGATGCGTGAGTCCAACCTCAAGATGGCCCAGTGCCTGCGCGAGCACGGCCTCAACGTGCCCGACCCGGACCCGGACGGCCGCATGGCCCTCGACCTGGGCTCCGACCAGGCCAAGGCCGACGAGGCGATGAAGGCGTGCGGCCAAAAGGGCGGCATGGGCGCGATGACCGTGACCAAGTGACGGGGCCCGGCATGAACCACCTTCCCGACGACGGATTCGGCGGAAGTCCCGAAGAGCCGGGCGCGGCACAGGAGTTCGCGGAAGCGAGAGGACGGCGGCCGCGCAACCGCACGCGTACGCGTACCTTCGCGGTCGCGGGTGTCGCGGCAGTCGTGACACTCGGCGTGGGCGGCGCGGTGGTCTTCTCCCCCGGCGACGACACCGACAAGGCCGCGAGCCAGACGCAGAGCCCGGGTGCCACGACGCCGATCGTCAAGGGCGATCTGACGGTGAACGCCGAGGTCGACGGCACGCTCGGCTACGGCGGCTCCGGCTCGGTGTTCGCCCAGTCGCGCGACCCGGGCAACGACCAGGGCGGCTCCGGCGGAAACGGCGGCTCGGGCGGCTCGGGCGGCAACACGCCTCCGCCCGGGGGCGGCCCGTCGTCCGGCCCACAGAACTCGCCGCAAAATCCTCCGCAGAGCACTCCGCCCAGCCAACCCCCGTCGCAGCCGCCGACCAAGCAGGTGGACAAGGAGCAGAAGAAGGAGGACGAGCGGTACGCCGGCCAGCAGATCTTCAGCGCGCTGCCCAGGGTCGGCGACGTCGTCAAGCAGGGCGAGACGATGTACGAGGTCAACGGCCGCCGCGTACCGCTCTTCTACGGCTCGTCGCCGCTGTGGCGCGCGCTGGCCAAGGGCGTCTCGAACGGCCCCGACGTGCAGTTGCTGGAGCGGAACCTCGCCGCGCTCGGCTTCGGCTCCGACCTCAGCGTGGACGAGAAGTTCACCGACGGCACGGCCGCGGCGGTCAAGCGCTGGCAGAAGTCGCTCGGGCTGCCGCAGACCGGCCGGGTCGACCCGTCCGCCGTCGCCGTGCAGCCGGGCGCGGTACGCGTCACCGCGGTGAAGGCGTCGATCGGCGCACCCGCCCAGGGCGAGGTCGCCGCGGTCTCCGGGACCGGGCGCCTGGTGGACGTGAAGCTGCCGGTGGACCAGCAGAACATCGCCCGCAAGGGCGACAAGGTGACCGTGCAGCTGCCGGACGGCAAGACCACCACGGGAACGATCTCCGAAATCGGCACGGTCGCCTCCAAGGAGGAGCAGAACGGCGGCATGCCGGGCCAGGGCGGCGGCAAGGCGACGGTCCCGGTGACGGTGACCCTCGACAAGCCCGAGGAGGCCGGTGCCCTCGACGGCGCGCCGGTGAGCGTCGGGTTCACCAGCCAGAGCCGCAAGGGCGTGCTGTCGGTGCCGGTCAACGCGCTGGTCGCGCTGGCCGAAGGCGGGTACGCGGTCGAGGTCGTCGACGCGGCCGCCGGCACCCGAAAACTGGTCGGCGTGCAGCCGGGGCTGTTCGCGAACGGCCGGGTGGAGATCACCGGCGAGGGCCTGGCGGCGGGGCAGAACGTGCGGGTGCCGTCATGACGCACGGCAGTGCCTCCGGCGTACCGCCGCACCACCCGGACGGCGGGGCGCTCGAGGCGTGGTTCCCCCAGGGCGGGCCCGCCGTGCCCGGGCCGACACCCCCGGCAGACGACCGCAGGGCCGACGACCGCGGGGCCGACGTGATCGCACTGCACCACGCATCGAAGACGTACCCCGGGGGCCTCACCGCACTCGACCGGGCCTCGCTCACCATCCGCGAGGGCGAACTCGTGGCGATCGTCGGGCCGTCCGGCTCCGGCAAGTCGACGCTGCTCAACCTGATGGGCACGCTCGACCGGCCGTCCTCGGGACACGTCGAGGTGCTGGGCCACGACGTCGCGGCGCTGTCGGACCGACGTCTGTCGGCCGTGCGGGCGCGCTGGATCGGCTTCGTGTTCCAGCAGTTCTTCCTCTCGCCCCACCTGACCGCGCTGGACAACGTCGCGAACGGCCTGCTGTACCACGGCATCGGCCACTCCCGGCGGCGCGACCGCGCGGCGGAGGCCCTCGAACGCGTCGGCCTCGGGAAGCGCCTCGACCACCGGCCGCACGAACTGTCCGGCGGCGAGCGGCAGCGTACGGCCATCGCGCGCGCCGTCGTGTCGCGGCCGCGCATCGTCCTCGCGGACGAGCCCACGGGCGCTCTCGACTCGGCCTCCGGCGCGGCCGTCGTGCAACTGCTGCGCGACCTGAACGCGCAGGGCACGACCATCGCGGTGATCACCCACGACCCGCAGCTGGCCGGGTCGCTGCCACGCCGGGTGAGCATCCTGGACGGGCGGATCCGGCACGACAGCATGGCGGGGACGGCCGCATGAACCTGCGTACGAAACCCCGCCCCACTCCCCCGCCGCCCACCGCAACCACCGCACGCGAGAAACTGCCGACGCCGGCCCGCCTGCGGCCGCGCGACGTCATCGCGGTCGGCCTGTCCGGGCTGCGCGGGCGCAAGCTGCGCGCGGTGCTGTCCGCGCTCGGCATCGCCATCGGCGTCGCCGCGATGGTCGCGGTCGTCGGCATCGGCACGTCGAGCGAGGCACGCCTCAACGAGCAGATCGCCAAGCTCGGCACCAACCTTCTGACCGTCGGGCCCGGTACGAGCTTCACCGGCGACCAGAGTCCGCTGCCGTCCGACGCGGACGCCATGGTGGAGCGCATCGGCCCCGTGGAGTCGGCGACCGCGACCGGCAAGACCCGGGGAACCGTACGCCGCAACGACCGCATCGGCGAAGGCATCACCGGAGGCATCGAGGTCCAGGCCGCCCGTCTGGACCTGCTCGACACCATCGGCGCGAAGCTGCGTGCGGGACGCTTCCTGGACCCGGCGACCGAGCGCTACCCCACGGTCGTCCTCGGCTCCAAGGCCGCGGAGCGCCTCGGCATCGACGCACCCGGCGGCCAAGTGTGGCTCGGCGGCCAGTGGTTCACCGTCATCGGACTGCTCGAACCCGTGCCGCTCGCACCGGAACTGGACACCTCGGCACTGGTCGGCTGGCACGCCGCGACCGAGTACCTGGGCTTCGACGGCAGCCCGACGACCGTCTACACCCGCACCGCGGAGTCGGCCGTCGAGTCGGTCCGCGACGTGCTGGCGCCGACCGTGAACCCGAAGAACCCCAACGAGGTCAAGGTCTCGCGCCCGTCGGACGCGCTCGCCGCGCAACTCGCCGCGAAGGACACCTTCAACGCACTGCTGCTGGGCCTCGGCGCCGTGGCACTCCTGGTCGGCGGCGTGGGCGTGGCCAACACCATGGTCATCGCCGTACTCGAACGCCGCCAGGAGATCGGCCTACGCCGCGCCCTGGGCGCGCACCGGGGCCAGATCCGCACCCAGTTCCTGACCGAGGCGGTAACCCTGGCCGGCCTGGGCGGCGTGGCGGGCGCCCTGCTCGGAGGCGCGGCGACGTACGGCTACGCCGCCGTCAAGGACTGGCCCTTCGAGATCCCCCTCATCGCCCTCGCCGGCGCGGTGGCCGCATCCGCGGCAGTGGGCGCAATCGCAGGCCTCTACCCGGCATCCCGGGCCGCAAGGCTCACCCCCACAGAGGCGTTGGCGACGTCCTGACCCCCCGATCGCCCGTCCGGCGCACGGGGGGTGGGCCACGTGCGCCGGACGGCGCCTTACCTCCGGCCGGAACGCCGATCTCCGCACCACAGCACACGACCGCGACGCCTTTCCCCATCCCCGCGCACACCCGTGGTGCACGATGATCGTGTGGTGGACGCCCCGAATAACCCCGACGATGCGGACAACGCCCGCAGCACAGGCAACCCTGACGACGAACTCGTCACCCCTGCCCTCTCCCCCGACCACGAATCACTCCTCCGGCAACTGGCCCCCCAAGTCCTGGGTGCCCTGGTACGCCGTTACGGCCACTTCGACCTGGCCGAGGACGCCGTCCAAGAAGCACTGCTCGCGGCGACGCGGCAGTGGCCCGCCGACGGCGTACCGGACAACCCCCGCGGCTGGCTCGTCACCGTCGCGTCGCGGCGGCTGACCGACCGGCTGCGCAGCGAGGAGTCCCGGGCACGCCGCGAGGAGACGGCGTTCGCCCTGATCCCGACCGGCGCGTGGCACGCCGCACCCGCGGACGCGGAGCAACCCGCCGAGCACGACGACACCTTGACGCTGCTCTACCTGTGCTGCCACCCCGCCCTGTCCGCACCGTCCCAGGCGGCCCTGACCCTGCGCGCGGTCGGCGGTCTCACCACGGCCGAGATCGCGCGGGCGTTCCTGGTACCGGAAGCGACGATGGCGCAGCGCATCAGCCGCGCGAAGCAGACCGTGAAGAAGGCCGGCGCCCGCTTCGAGATGCCGCCGCGGTCGGAGCGCGACGAACGTACGCGCGTGGTGCAGCACGTCCTCTACCTCGTCTTCAACGAGGGCTACACCGCGTCCTCCGGTCCCGACCTGGTACGCACCGACCTGACCGCCGAGGCCGTCCGGCTCACCCGCGAGGTGCGCCGCCTGCTGCCCGACGACGCCGAGACCGCGGGCCTGCTGGCGCTGATGCTGCTCACCGATGCCCGGCGCGCTGCTCGCACCGGGCCGGACGGCGAACTGGTACCGCTCGCCGAGCAGGACCGGTCGGTCTGGAACGCGGACTTCGTCACCGAAGGCGTCGCCCTGGTCGGGGAGGCACTGGGCGCGGGCGAGGTCGGGCCGTACCAGCTGCAGGCGGCCATCGCCGCCGTGCACGACGAGGCACCGTCCGACGGCGCGACCGACTGGCCGCAGATCCTCGCGCTGTACGACCTGCTCGAACAGGTGGCCCCCGGCCCGATGGTGGCCCTCAACCGAGTCGTCGCCGTCGCTCGCGTGCACGGTGCGCAAACCGGCCTCGATGTCCTCGATCAATTGGCGGACACCGCGCTCCGCGGACACCACCGCGTCGCCGCCGTCCGGGCGCACCTGTTGGAGGAGACCGGCCACCGGGACGCCGCGCGAGCGGCGTACGAGGAGGCGGCGAAGCTCACCGCCAGCGCCCCCGAACGCACCTACCTGACCCGGCGCGCTCGTCGTCTCGCGCAGTCGCCGCCCCCGGGCGACTGAACCGCGACCGTACGGCCGGCCCCGAACGGACCGTTCAGCGCTGCGGCACCGCCGCCATCACCTGGCCGAACCGCGGCGAGCCCGACACCTGTCCGACCTGGCCGTGCCACTGCACGTCGAGGGGTTCGATCACGCCGTCGTGCCACCACAGCGGCCGAACGCTCATCGGGTGCTGCCCGCGCGTCAGTTCGTGTCCGGTCCCGAACATGTGCCCGACCATGTCGATCACCCGGGGGTTGTGGATCGGAATCGCCAGCAGCGTGTTGTCGTCGGGCAGGGTGACGAGCGCGCCGGCCGGCAGGTCCTCGCCGAGCGCTTCACCCAGCCGGGTCAGCTGTGCGGACCCGGGCCACGCCTGTCCGGTGAACATCGTCATCGGAACGCCGGAGGCGGTGTCGAACTCGCTGCGCGAGAAGTGCTCGGCCCGCAGGTTGGTCGCCGACTGGAGCCATACGTCCTCGGATTCCATCCCCCACGCCTGTGCCATCGGCACCTCGGCGGGGGCAATGGCACCGTCGGGCAGCTTGACGCACGCGATGGCCGCGAGTTCGTCGGTCAGGGGCCAGGCGATGGCCGGCGGCGCGAGGTGCGGCCCGACCCGGGTGACGCTCAGCCGCAGGTCCTGGCGGATGCGCTCGACGGGGGCTCCCGTCAGCATCTGCCGGTAGTCGGGTGCCCCGCCCTGGACCCCGCCCTGACTTCCGCCGGGAGCACCCGGCCCGCCCGGCATCGGTTGCCCGGCGGCGGGCTGACCGTAGGGGCCGGGCTGCTGACCGGCGGCAGGCCGGTTGCGGCGGAACATCGCCATGCGTTGGTGTCCCTCTTGAACGGGTGCGCGCTCCGCCAGGGCGGACGCGACGGTCGACACTTGACCCCCTGTGTCTACCTGGCCGCCGTCCTGCGGTGCAACCGACAGGGCCGCTGCGCGCCGGCGGCCACGGCGACGCGCGACGACGCGGCGTACCGCACCCGCCCCGGTCTTCCGCCGCGCTTGGTTCCGCGACCGCCGCTCCGCGACCGCCTATGCCCCGTCCGTGCGTCCGTCCCCCGGCCCGTTCGGCTCCTCGGCAAGCGCGTCGAAGATCCTGCGCAGTTCGGCCAGCGCCTCACGCTGCGCCCGCTTGGGGTCCTCGGCGCGGGCGATCGTACGGGCCGCCTCGCTCAGCCCGCCGAACAGCATGCGGGCGAGGGGTTCCACCGGCCTGGGCGCGATCCGTCCGGCGTCGATGGCCCGCGAGACACCGGTCCGCATCTGCCTGACGCACAGCTCGGTGACCTCGTCGACCGCCTCGACGCCGAGCGCGCCCGGCGCGTCCCGGAGGGTGATGCGCTGCACCCCCGGATCGAGGCACATCACGAGGTACGCCTTGCAGCCCTCGAACACCGCATCCCAGCGGTCCCGCTTGTGGACCTTCAGGTACGCCGTGGCCACCGCCTCGGCGATCTTGGCCTCCTCCGCCGCGTAGACCGCCTGGAACAGAGCTTCCTTGTTGCGGAAGTGGTGGTACAGCGCACCCTTGCTGACTCCCGCGCGTTCGCACACCGCGTCCAGCGAAGTCGCCGCGTACCCGTCCGCCGCGAACAGCGCGCGGGCTGCCGCGAGCAGCTCGGCGGTGGTGGTGCCGGAGCGTTCCTGCTGCGTCCGGCGGGTGCGGGGGCGCGTCGTCGTGGCCATCGGACTATTCAACCCCACACCCGCCTTCCACCCCAGAGCCGCGGTGGCGGCCCCGGCAGTCCCGTCAAATCGGTTGTGCGCTCACAACCTGTTGCCGAGCCGGGCGCCGATCGCCCGCAGTGCGACACCCGCCGTGAACGAGTGTCCGCGGCGATTCCCGTGCAGTCCGTCGCTCCCGTAGATGGCCGGGTCCTTGGAACCGGGGTGGTTGGTGCAGTCGATGTGGACCGCCCCGTGGGCGCGGGCGATCTCCCAGGTGCGGTCGTTCAGTTCACGGATGCGCTCGGCCATCGGACCGCGGAACTCGTCGGGGATGTACGGGCTCCCGGTGCAGTCGTACAGCCCCAGCGTCACCACGTCCGCGCCCGTCGCGGCGAAGGCCGACACCATCGCCTCGATGTGCGCGGCGACCGGCTCGATGTCGAAGCGGCCGCGCAGCAGGTCGTTGCCCCCGGCGACCACGACGGCCAAGTCCGGGTCGAACGCGAGCGCGGGTTCGAGCTGGGTGGCCCGTATCGCGTCGGCGCGCAGATCGCGCTTGCCGAGGTTGAGGTAGACAAGGCCCGGGTTGGCGCGGTCTAGCGCGTCGGCGACCGAGTCGGCCCACCCCTGATCGGGGAATCCCTCGGTGGGTTCGCCGATGCCTTCCGCGATGCTGTCCCCGATCACGGCCATGCGGCGCCACGGGGCTCCGCGCAGGAGCGTCGCCTCCTCATCGGGCGTGAGCCGGTACGCGCCGCCCGTCACCGCGCGCGTCGCTCCCGCGCGCATCTCGTCGGCGTCGAAGACGTTGTTCTGGAGCGTGGTCATGCCGGAATCTCCTCGCGTGCGGATGTGACGGATGTGCCGGCAGCCTGCGGCGGCGGCCCCGGGGCGGCCTGCGGGCGGGCGGCGAGTCCGAGTCCCGCGATGGCGGTCAGCACCGCCAACCCGGTGATCATGAAGAAGAGTTGGGCGAAGCCGTCGGTGCCGTTGCCCGCCTCGCGCTCGAGGACGGTGGCGAGGACCGCGATGCCCAGGGCACCGCCGACCTGGCGGGCCGTCAGGTTCAGGCCGGTCGCGCCGGCGAACTTCACCGGCGGCACCGACAGCGCGCCCGCACTCGACACCCCGGTGCTGACCGCTCCGATGCCGATGCCGAGCAGGATCCCCGACGGGAGCCAGAACGCCGCGAACGCCGGCTCCTCGGGCACCGCGAGCCCGATCCACAACGCCGTCCCCGCGAGCACCAGCGAGCCGCCGATGACCGCGATGCGGGGGTTGACCAGCCGGGCGTACTTCCCGACCAGCAGCCCGGCGACCGCGGAGACGACCGCGCCGTGCGTCATCGCGAACCCGGCGCGGAGCTCGGAGTACTGCCAGATCTGCGTCAGGTACAGGACGCCGAGCAGCATCCACGGGTAGAGCAGCATGCCGAAGAGGAACGACACGACATTCGCGTACGCGTACGGCCGACTGCGCCAGAGTCCGACCTCGATCCCGGGGCGCGGGTGGCGCGCCGCGCGGGCGACGGATGCGCCGATCAGGACGAGCCCGCCGGCAACGCAGCCGATGGTCCGTGCGTCGCCCCAGCCCCAGGCCGAGCCCTGTGTGACGCCGAGGACGAGTGTGCCGATCCCGGCCGCCAGGAACGCGGAGCCGACCAGATCGGGGGTGCGCTCGCCGCTGCGCGTGTCGCCGGCTACGCGGGTGAGGAACATCAGGCCGAGCCCGATCGGCACGGTGATCAGGAACACCGAGCGCCAGCCGAACAGGTCGACGAGCACCCCGCCGAGACTGGGGCCGAGCGCGGCCGCGAGGGACGCGGACGCGGACCACGCACCGATGGCCGCCGCCCGGCGCGCGGGCGGGATTTGCGCGAGCACGATCGCGAGCGAGGCGGGGACCAGCGCGGCGGCACCGAGGCCCTGCACCGCGCGGGCGGCCAGCAGCGTCGCGAGATTGGGCGCGAACGCGCAGGCCGCGGAGGCGGCCGTGAAGACCGTGATGCCGACGCGGTACAGGCGGCGGCGCCCGACGACGTCGGCGAGTCGGCCCGCGGGCGCGAGCAGGGCCGCGAACGCGATGGCGTACAGCGACATGACCCAGGTCAGGTCCGCCACCGAGGCGTCGTCGAAGTCCCGTTGCAGGTCGGGGACGGCGAGGTTGGCGATGGTGACGTCGAGCAGCGAGACGAAGGATCCGCCGCAGGCGAGAAGCAGGACCAGTCCGCCGCGGCCCTCGCGGCCGGGCGGATGGCGGGGATCCGCGTGGGGGGACGTGTGTGTGGTCATCCGGGTCTCCTTTTACATACCGACGGTCGGAATGTTAGGCACGCGACTGACGGCCCGTCAACGCACCTTCGGCGTGGCGGGATTGCGGGGCGGCCTGCTGAAGCGCTTCATCACCGGCCGCACCGTTGGTGTCCCGCGGGGCATTCGCGCGTTCCGCGGGGCGCGCCGGCAAAGGGGGCGGGGCCTTGGACTCGCCCTCGCCGGACGGCGAATTCACGCCGCACGGGTGCGCGTTGAGTCGGTGGTGAGAGGCGGCCCCTACGGTGATCGCGCAAGGGGTACGCACGGGGGAAACAACGGGGGTACGGGGAACGGGGGAAACGGCGGCGCGAACCGCCGTGGGGGCGGGAGGCCCAGCGCTCGACCGGATGCCGCGGGTCAACGCGGCGCCGATCGCACCGCCGGACCGCCCGCCCCCTCCCCCGTTCCAAGCCCGCGATTTCGCCGTCGCGCGCCCCGGGGCCATTCGCCTGCGGAGTTCGCCACGAGACCGCGCGGCGGCCCGTACGACGAGGTCATGCCACTACGCCGCGCCACTACACCGCGCCACTACACCGCGCCGCGACAAGGCGCAGTGCCGAGTCGCGGGCCCAGCCGTGATGGCCAGTCGCAGTGACCGCTCGCCGCAACGACGTGCCCTGTGGCGCACCAGCCCCCGGTTAGTAAACGAACCGTCGTTTACTCACGGACGCCCACCAACGACCCGGCCCTCAAGGGATTTCGCCAGTCGGGGACGACGGATGTCGGCGCAGCCGCCCGACCTCGTTCATAAATGAATAATCATTTACTAATGAGGGCAGCCAGCTGGCCGAGGCGCTGCGACCCTTCGGCGCGTGGACACGTCGGCGTTGGCGTTGGCGTTGGCGGGTCGGCACACCCGCTGCGGCACGTTAGTAAACGAACCATCATTTACTAAAGAGCGACGCTGATCGACCGAAGCTCGACGGCACATCGCTGGGCGCGGCCGGCGGACGACTGCTCGTGGGCGCGCCAACACGTGGCGCTTCGGCTGTGGGACGTTGGCCTTCGGGGCGTCGGCACGTTGGCACGTTGGCACGTCCGCAGGGAAGATGCCGCCATGCTGGACAGAACCGACGCGATCTGCGCGTGACGGCCCGGCGCCCGAGCGAACTGCCGCCCGGAGCCGGGCCGTTTCCGGCGGAGCGCGCGTCTGGCGTGCACGGATCGTACGGCGCGATCAGCGGGGTGCTCAGTGCTGTCAGACAGTTGCCGGCATCGGGAAGCACCCGCACGCAGGCATGGCGGCTCGTGCGCCGGTCCTTCCGGCGGCCGCGCTCGTACTCGTGCTCGGCTCCTGCGCCGCAGCTTCCGCATCGGCCAGCAGTTGCTGCCGATGCGCGCGCGTGATGAGTCGGCCCCGCGTCACCACCGAATCGATGCGGCGCGTATTGCGGATGTCGCGCAGCGGGTTGGCCTCCAGAAGCACCAGGTCGGCGGCCTTGCCCGGCGCGACGGTGCCGAGGTCGAGGTCCAGGAAGCGGGCCGCGTCCCGCGTCGCCGTGCACAGCGCCTGCATCGGGGTGAGTCCGGCCTCGACGAGCAGTTCCAGCTCGTCGTGGATGCCGAAGCCCGGGAAGCAGTAAGGGTTGCCGACATCTGTCCCGGCGAGGATGCCCACCCCGGCCACGTACATTTCGCGCACCATGGCCAGCCGACGGTCCAGGAACTCCCTCTGCTGAGCGATCTCTTCGGGTGTGGCCGGTGCGTACACGCGAACCGCGTCGGCCCAGAACTGCCGCAGGTCCGGCGGGATGAACTTGAGCCGGGGGTCGCGGGCGTACGTGTCGGCCGGCGACGACATCACGCGGTTCACCGTCAGCGTCGGCGACTGCCAGGTGCCGTTGCGGACCCAACGGGCGTACACGCGCGAGGCTTTGGCCGGGTCGTACATGCCCGCCGCCTGCCGTTCCAGTTCGCGCATCGTGCGGAAGAACGCGCGCGGGTCCGCCGGGTCCATCGGTGTTGCGGCGATCTGGCGGCGGAAGCCCTCCTCGTCCGACGAGAGCGGTACGGGCATCCCGTGCAGGTGCTCGAAGCTGCGCATGCCCGCGTCGCTGACCTCGCCGACCGACAGCCGGTAGGCGTGGTGGCCCGCGAACGGCAGGTTCTGCAAACGGGCTTCGTCCGCGATCGCGTACAGGCACTCCGGGCTGAGGTACGAGTAGATCTTGATGAAGTCGCAGCCGTCGGCCTTCGCCTGGCGTACGGCGGCCCGGGCCTCCTCGGGAGTGCCCACGCGCACGGACGGCGGCCCCAAGAGCGACACGGTGCCGTCCAGGACCGTGCTCGCCATCACCATGCGCGGACCTAGGAGTTCGCCGCTGTCGATCCGGCGGCGCACATCGCGTACCTCGGGGTAGCCCCACATTTCGCGCACAGAAGTGACGCCGTTCGCGATGAACAGCGGCGGGACGATCTTTTCCAGCACCGTCCAGTGCGTGTGCGTGTCCGAGAGGCCGGGGATGACGTATTTCCCGCGCGCGTCGACGATGCGCGCGCCGGACGGGATCGGTGCCCGCCCGGCACCGTCGCCGACCCACACGATGCGGTCGCCGACGATGACGACGGCCTGGTTCGGACGGGCAGGCGCACCGGTGCCGTCGATCAGGGTTCCGCCGACGATGACGATCGCGCTCGTGTTGCCGGCATCCCCGGCGGCGGGGTCGCGGGCCGCGCCGGTGCCCGCATCAGCGGTCGCGTCCGTGCTGGTGTCGGCGTGCGCGTGTCCCGCCGACACCAGCGGTAAGGCACCGGTCAGCGCGAGCCCGGCTCCGCCGACGGACAGGCGGCGCAGGAAATCGCGCCTACCCGCGCCCTCACCCGCGCCTCCGGGCGCGTCGGTGGGCTCCGATCCGTGCGGGGTCCTGGGAGGCTCCATGGCCCTGCTCCCTCGCTCGCCTGCCTACGCGCCAGACCTGCTCCGGCGCGACCCGTACGCCGACGCCTCGACGCCGCCGTGACGAGATGCTGGCGACTCTAGGCTGCAGGCCACGCGGCACCCCAGGAGAAACACGCCGGTGGACGCTTCAGCCTGTCACGCGGCGCGCGGCGTTGTCGTCGCTCGCGCTCTCGCTCTTGCTCTCGCCCTGGCTCTGGCTCTGGCTCTTGTTCGCGAGCGCATCTCCCCCGACCCGCTCGGCCAAGAACCGCCGGAAATGCGGGCATGTCGCCATGTCGTCGTGATCGCATCCGAGGGCGCAGTCGACAAGGTCCAGGGCCGCCTGCGCTTCCGCGATGCGGCGCCGCAGCGCGGTCCGCTGCGCTTCCAACGCGTGCCGTCGGCGCCGTACGTCCGTGTCGGCGAGCATCGCCCGGATGCTCACCAGATCGAAGCCCGCCTCCTTGGCCCGCAGGATGGCCGCGATGCGGAACAGGTCCTCGTTCCCGTACCGGCGCCGACCACCGCCGTCGCGCGGCGGCGACAACAGCCCTTCGTCCTCCCAATGGCGCAGTACGTGCGTCGCGAGACCGAAGCGTTCAGCGGCCGGCCCGATGGCCAACTGTGCGTCCTTCATGAACGGCATTAACGCGCGCGCCGAACGACCATGTCCAGCGACGCAACGCTCCTCACCCCCTTCGCCGCTCGGCACCCTCGACCCTTACCGGCGTCGCCGCTTGACTTCAGGCCGACCTGAAGTCGCACGCTGAGCCGCATGTCCAAGCACCCCGCCACCGACACCGACACCAAATCCGCCACCGCCACCGTTTCCGGCGCGGCCACCGACACCACCGCTGCCGACTCGACAGCCCTGATCGCCCTCCTCGACGCCGTCGAGGCCGCACCCGGGGCGGCCGAGTTGCGCGGGCGGTCGTACGACCTCCTCCGCACACCCACCGCCGTGGCCGACGTGGGCTGCGGAGCCGGGCGTGCGGTCGCCGAACTCCGTGACCGCGGATTCCGCGCCACAGGCGTCGACCCCGACCCGACGATGCTCGCCACGGCCCGGAGCCGCTTCCCCGAAGGCGACTTCCGTTCCGGGGACGCCTACGCCCTGCCGTTCCGCGACGGCGAACTCACCGGCTACCGCGCCGACAAGGTCTTCCACGAACTCGACGACCCGGCCCGGGCGCTGGCGGAGGCGACTCGCGTCCTCGCCCCCGGCGGACGCATCGTCCTGATCGGCCAGGACTGGGACACGGTGGTCGTGGACTCCGACGACGCCGCGCTGACCCGGGCCATCGTGCACGGCCGGGCCGACCTCGTGACCTCACCTCGCGCCGCCCGCGGTTACCGCAACTTGCTGTTGGACGCAGGCTGCACGGACGTCGCCGTGGAAGTGCACACCCCAGTGCTCACCGACGGGTTCGCCCTCGCGCTGCTGGAAGGAATCGCCAGAGCCACCGCGGACGCCGGTCTCGTCCCCACCCGATCGGCCGAGTCCTGGGTCGCCGAGCAGCGGGAACGCGCCCAACACGGACGCCTGTTCGTCGCCGTCCCGATGTTCCTGGCCGCCGCGACAGCACCGAACCGCACCCGGGCTGACGCCTAGCCGCAGCACCCGCAGCACCCGCAGCATGCCAGCCCGTCCCGACGGCGCGTCATCCCTGCACCGGCGCATCCCCTACGACGAGGCGAACTCCGCGAGGCGGTTCCGCGCGTCGCTCGCGGCGTCGAGCCAGCGGTCGCGGGGGCCGACCACCCATTCCTCCGGGCCGGTCTCCGGCAGCAGGATCGCGTCGGCGACGGCCAGGAGTTCGCGCAGTATCCGCGCCTCCGCGGCCACGTCTCCGCGCGCCGCGGCCTGCCGTGCGCGGGCGAGCGCGTCCTCGGCCGCCGCAATGTCGAGGTACGAGCCCTCCGGCAGCCGCAGCCGGTACGCCCCGTCCTCGAACGGCACGAACTCCGAAGCACCGCGCCGCCCCCGACCCGGCTCCAGGAACCGGCGCAGCTTGTAGACGGCGGTCTGGAGGCGGTGGAACGCGGCGTCCGCCGGGGCGTCCGGCCACATCGCCGCGGCCAGGACCTCGCGGTGCACCGGGCGCCCCGCGTGCAGGGCCAGGAGCCGGAACAGCACCCTGCTCTGCGGGGCGATGCGCAGCAGGTCGAGCGGTCGGCCGCCGAGCCGCACCGTGAAGCCGCCGAAGCAGCGGATGTCGACCGGTGCCGTGGGGGCGGCCCCGGCGTCCCGCCGCGACCGCAGGAAGGCGTGCAGGTGGATCCCGAGCCGTTCGGCGTCCGCCACCAGTTCGTCGTAGTCGGTTCCGGAGGTGTCCGGTTCGGCGAGCAGGCGCGCGCAGCGGGCGATCACCGACGCGCCGGGGAGTTCCCACCGGACGGCCTCGGCCTCGGCACGCAGGGCGAGTTCGCCCGCTCCGGGCTCCGCCAGTTGCGCTCGGGCCAGGGCTCCGAAGGCGAGTGCCCACGGGGCTGCCGCGGTCATGCCGGCCGCCGCGAAACCGCGTGCGGCGGCGTCCAGTGCGGCCGGGTCCGGTTCGCCGCGCAGGATTCCCGCGCAGGCGTCCATGTGGCCGGCCAGCGCGGCCCCCCATGCGTCACCGAGGCGTTCGCACGCCACGCGCACGGTCCTGGCCTCGCTGCGGTACTCGTCGGCGCCGGTCAACGTGAGCCCGGCGCGGGCGACGCGGGCGAGCCATACCGGGCCCACCGTCGCGACCCGCTGGGCGGCCTGTTCGAGCACGCGTACGTCGCATCCGTGCCCCGCGAGCAACGCCGCCAGCACGCCGAAGAGTTCGGCCGCGGCGGCGGGTGGACCGCCGAGGTCGCGCGGGTAGGCGTCGAAGGCGGCGATCGCCGAGCGGTAGTCGCCGGTCCCCATGAGCGCGACGGCCCGGACGATCTCGCCCTCGGCGCCGCGCGGGAGTTCGGGTACCTCGGCCAGGCGCAGCGGGCCGTCCATGATGTCGTTGACGGCCCGCGCGGACGCACGCAGCGACTCCTCCTCGGGCTCCGCGAACACCTCGCAGTCCCCGGCGACCATGCGCGCCGCCTGGCGGTCGACGGGGCGGGCGGGCCCGGCGAGCGTACGCAGCATCCCGTGCCAGTGCTCCGGCACCGCCGCGGCGATCATCAGCGGGTTGCGGTCCATGAGTTCGCGGAGCGCGGCGCGGTCGCGAGCGAGATACGCCGCCCACGCCGCACCCACCGGGTCCCCCGCCTCCCGCATGGGGCGGACGGCTGCCGCGAACACCCCCGGCGCACCGGGGTCGGTGGTCGCGAAACGGTGGACGAGCAGGTGGCGCAGCAGGGTTTCGCCGACGTACTCGGCGCCCTTGCGTGCGAGCACTCCGGCGCGTTCGGCACGCCGCAGCATCGCCGCCGCCTCGGCTCGGGCCGCGGGGGTGTCGGCGGTGGCGCAGTTGGCGGCCGTGGGGCCGTTCATGATCGCCGTCCGGGTGAGGAAGGCGACGACGTCGGGGTCGAGTCCGTCGAGGATCTGGCGGTCGAGGTACCCGGCGGCGAAGGGGACTCCGGGCGCGGTGAGGGTGAGGCGGGCCTGACGGGCGCTCAGGTCGCGGGTGCAGAGCAGGTATTCGTGCAGTGGCGCGGCCCATCCGCCGGTGAGCCATGTGGCGTCCCAGGCGAGGACGGGGTCGGGCGGCCTGCCGTGGACGTCGGTGAGCAGGCGGTCGACCTCCCACCACCGCAGGCGCAGGTCGTCGGCGCCGATGAGGACGGTGTGGGCGAGTTCGGCGCGGGAGAGGTTCAGCGCGGCGACGGGGCGGGTGGCGACGAGGAGCCGTGGCGGGCGGGCGGATGCCGCCAGGGACTCGAATACCTGGGCGGCGTGCGGTAGATGGTGGAGATCGTCGACGACGACGAGGGTGTCGTCGGCGGCGGACCCACGTACGTCCGCGCAGACCTCGGCCGCCGACCGGCGGTCGTCCGGATCGCACCTGATGCGCCGGACCCGGCCGGGCCAGATGGCGGCGTACTGGTCGAGCAGCGTGGTCTTGCCGTGCCCGGCGGTGGCCGCGAGGAGGACGGGTCGGCGGTCGAGCACGGCGTTGAGCTGCGCGTTGAGCCGTGGCCGGGCGAGCGTCTGGGGGACAGGGGCCGGTCTCCGGCGATTCCCGGCCACCGCCTGGTCCCCTTTGCCGTCTGTCGCCCGCTCCGGGGCGGGTGCGCCCTTGTTCCCGGATTCCTGCCCGCGCGGGTCGGCGTCGGCCCGCCCTGCGCCCCCGGCTTGCGCCGCACCCCGTCGCGCCACGTCGGCGTCTCCCCAACTCCCTGAGTCGCGTTCACCCGCACGGCCCGATGCCGTAGAGGATGAGGATTCTGGCACGACGCCTGGATCATGAGGAGTCCCACGTCCGCTTTGCGGGACTCGGAAGTTGGCGCAATCTCGCGGCATCGGGTCGTGGTGGCGGAACGGCAACTCTCTTGCCTGGCTGCGGTACGCGTCCCGCACCGCGGCGAACCACCGCGCGACATCCGCCGCCTGAGCCTGCGTCAGCTCGATGCCCCCGTCAACCACGGTCCCGCACAGCGCTCCGACGCCGCCCCTGGCCGCCGACCCACCACACAATCAGGACACTCCGGCAAGTCACCCCTGCACCGCCAAGATCCCGTTCGCGCACATGCTTCGCCGACCCGGCACTCAGTTGCCCTCAACCCCGGCAAGAAGGTGCAACGGCCCAGACAGAGCCACCAGTTCCACGGGCGGACGCTCACCCACGCACCGAACGCCGAAGCCGAGCCAACAGCCGGGAAAGCGCCACAAGCTGATGAAGCCCGAATACCGCGGCGTCCCGTCGGCCGTCTGCACAGTCAACACGGCCTGTTCCACTTCCTCCGACACGAACACCGCGTCCTCCGGCGCGCGCCCCCAGCAGTGCGCCAATGCGTCGGTCAAGGCCTCGCAGTCCCCCTCCAGGGCGACGTACGCCGCGTCGAGCAGCGAAGGATCGCCGTCGAGATCCGCATCGAAGTCGCCGTCTTCTTCGTCATACAGGTCGCGCGAACTCAGCAGGACCGTGTGGCTCACCGCATGTCGGGTGGCCCCGGCATCAGGCTCCGGCGCAGCAACCCCCGGCGCCTGAGGCACGGTCACATGAGTCTCCGCCAGTTCGGCGCCCTTCACACCGGCCCTCGCCGCATCAGCGGCCATGCCACGGGCCACGTCTTCGGCGATGCGGCGGCCGAGCGCGGTGACGGCCACGAGCTCCGCCCGCAGCCGGGCGTCGTCGTCGTACAGAAGCATGCGGCGACCCTACGGCCGGCTGCCGACACCACGTCAGGCCCGCCTGGCGGCCGGTGCCTTGGGCGGGGCGGGGCAAGTTCTCTCGGGCTTCAGGTGATCGGGGCCAGCAGGTTTTCGATGATGCGGCGGGTTCGGGGTAGGGCGTTCGGATCGCCCAGGCGCAGGGCCGTGTTGGTGCCGACGAAGACGGCGTCGAGGTGGAAGGCGGTGAGTTCCGGGTCGAGTTCGCCGGCTGCGCCGGTGGTGGGTGCGTCGTCCGCGGTGTCGTCGACCGCGCGGCGGATCTGGTCGGCGAGCAGGGTGAGCCATTCGCCGCGCTGGGCGCGGAGGGCGTCGCGGACTGGCCCCGGGCGGCTGTCGAAGTCGGGGAGGTTCGCCGCCCAGAAGCATCCGCCCGGGAAGAGGGGTTGCTCGGCGTACCCGAACCAGCCGTCGACCAGGGCGCGCAGTCGTGCCGCGCCCGCGGGGTGTGCCAGCGCCGGGCGGACGACCGCGTCCACGTACGCCTTCCGCGCCGCCTCGACCACCGCCAACTGCAGTTGCTCCTTGGTGCCGAACAACGTCGCGACGCCGCTCTTGCTCAGCCCCAGATCGGTGGCCAGGCGCCCGATGCTCAGGCCGCTCAGCCCCTCGGCCGACGCGACGTCGGCGCCGTGGCGGGCGATCGTCCACCGGGCGCGTGCGCCGCGCAGCAGTCGCTGGTCGGTGGTCGCACGCGGAGGGCTCGGGCTCATGGCGCCATCTTGCCACGCCTTGCCACAAAAGCACGAACGGTCGTACGTTTAGTTGTATGACGATGACTCAGAGGACTCAGACGGCTCACACGACTCGGGTGGCTCGGACGACGCAGGCCGCGCCGGCGAAGCGGCTGCCGCTCACCGAGGAGACCGACCCCTCGTGCCTCTCGCCCGCCAAGGCCGCGACGATGCTCGCCGACGCCCCCTGGCGGCGGTTCGCCGTCATCGGCGACAGCCTCTCCGCGGGAACCGGCGAGCCGACGCCCGGGTACACCACCATGGGCTGGTCGGATCGGGTGGCCGACATCCTGCGGCGGGTGCGACCCGAACTCGCGTACCTGAACACCGCGGAGGTCGGGGCCACGACCGAACGCGTGCTGGCGGCACAGGTGGAGCGGATGGCCGCGTTCCGACCGGATCTCGTACACGTGCCGACCGGCGCGAACGACCTGTTCCAGGCCGCCCCGGACTTCGCCGCGATCGAGCGGACGCTGCGGCGACTCTACGGAGTTGCGGCGGCCACCGGTGCCCGGCTGACGGTGTTCACGTTCGGCCGCGCGTTCGTCGTGCCGCGGTTCGCCGACTGGCCGGACCGCGTACGCACCCTCAACGGCATCGTCCGCGAACTGGCCGCGGACCACGAGGCGGTGCTCGTCGAGATGTGGGACCACCCGGTGAACGACCGTCCCGACCTGATCAGTTCGGACCGCATCCACTTCAGGGCGGCCGGCCAGGCGGTGCTGGCGGCCGAGGTCGTCAAGTCCTTGTCGCGGGCCGTTGCCGCGGCCGGGCACTGAGCGCAGGCGGAGACGTCAGTGGCGCGTCTGCTGCGCCAACTCCTCGCGCGAGAGGTACGCGTGCGTGTGCTCGAAGTCGGACAGCGCCCCGGTACGTCCCGACAGGAACCCGAGCCGGACGAAGTCGTCGCCGGCGACCGCGTGCAGCGTCCAGTTCGCCCCCACCCGGGCCCGGGCCCGAAACGACGGCAACGCCATCAGGTGGTACCCGCGCGTGATGGCCTGGGCCGGCAGGCCGCGCAGTTCCCGGCCGAGGGGCCGCGCGACCGCCTCGGTGCCGCCCAGGTCGACGACCAGGCCGAGGTCCTTGTGCCGGAACTCCTTGAAGGGCTTGTTCTTGATGGCCGCGACGACGTTGTGCGCCGCGACCTTCGCCTGCCGCATGGCGTACTGCGCGGTCGGCGGGCAGACGGCTCCGTCGCCCTTGTCCAGGTCCGGTACGGCCGCCGCGTCGCCGAGCCCGAACACGTCCTGCCGCCCTGGGATGGCGAGGTCCGCACCGACGGCGAGCCGCCCGCGTACCGTCTCCGCACCGAGGGCGGCGATGAGGGGGCTGGCCGCGACGCCCGCGGTCCACACGAGGGTGCGGCACGGCAGTACGTCGCCGCTGGTCAGGGTGACGGCGTCCTCGGTGACCTCGCTGACGCTCGTCCCGAGGCGTACGTCGACACCTCGGCGCGCGAGTATCTCCAGCGCCGCCCGGCCCAGGTTCTCGCCGAGTTCGGGCATCAGGCGGGGCGCGACGTCGACGACGGTCCAGCGCACCTGCGACGGGTCGAGGCGCGGAAAGTGGTCGAGGGCCGACGTGGTGACCATCTCAAGGCACGCCGCGGTCTCGACGCCCGCGTAGCCGCCGCCCACCACCACGAACTGGCAGCGCGCGCGGCGCTCGCTCTCGTCGGAGCTGGAGTTGGCGAGTTCGAGTTGGGCGATGACGTGATCACGCAGCGCGACGGCCTCGGCGAGGTTCTTCATGCCGCGGCCGTACTTGTCGAGGCCGGGGATGTCGAACGTACGCGTGACGCTGCCGGGGGTGAGCACGATGTGGTCGTACGCCACGTTGACGACCTCGCCGGTGATCTTGCGGACCACGCAGACCCGCGCGTCGAGGTCGACGCCTATCGCGCCGCCGGGGACTATGTGGGCGCGCTTGAGCATGCGGTACAGCGGTACGGCGATCGACCGCGACGAGATGACGCCCGCCGCGACGTGCGGCAGCAGCGGCAGGTAGAGCATGTATCCGCCGGGGCTGATCAGCGTGATGTCGGCGTCCTGCGCCGAGAGCGATCTCTCCAGATGCCGTACGGTCTCGAATCCGGCGAACCCCGCGCCGACCACGACCACTCGGGACTGCTGCATCGGTGCCCCTCGTCGGTAGACAGCCCGAGCGAGGAACCGCCCGGTTTGCTCAAACATAGGTCGGTTTGGGAGGGCCGACATCTCGAGCGACCACGGGCCAGGCCCACGCCGGCCGGACGGCGCCTCGACGGGACGCCTCGACAGGAGCGGGCGGCTGTCCTTCTTCTGCGCGGAGTTCTGAGTGGGTTCTGAGTGGGGTTCTGCGTGGGGTTCTGCGCGGAGTCTGCGACGTCTCCTGCCGGAGTTCTACGCGGTCTTCTATGCGGTCTTCTATGCGGTCCCTTGCGTTGTCCTCGAACGGCCCAGCGCGTACCCGCCGACGACGGCGAGGACCGGCAGCACGATCAGGCCCGCGGCGGCGTTGAGCCCGCCGTACCCGGCCGCGCCCAGCACCGCGCCGGACAGCGCCCCGCCGGCGGCGCCCGCGAGGTTCATCATGAGGTCCGACGTGCCCTGCACCCGCGGCCGCTCGCGCTGCGGCACCGACTCGGCCAGCAGCGCGGACCCGGCGACCATCGAGCACGACCAGCCGAGGCCCAGGAGGACGAGGCCGACGACTGTCATCGGGACCGTACGCCCCGACAGCCCCGCGACCAGCACCGCGCCGAGCAGGATCAGTTGACCCGCGACGATGACCGGGATGCGGCCCAGCTTGTCCGCCGCCCAGCCGACGAGCGGCGAGAAGGCGTACATGCCCGCGATGTGGAGGCTGATCGTCAGGCCCACGATCGTGAGGTCGGCGCCGTGGTCGCGCATATGTACGGGTGTCATGGTCATCACCGAGACCATGACGGCGTGGCCGAGGACGACCGAGGCCAGGGCGAGGGTCGCGGTCCGCGACTCTCGTACGACGGCCCAGGACGAACGCGGGACGGGCGGCGCCGTCGGCAGCGGCTCGGTCGTCGGCAGCGGCTCGGCGGGGTCGGGGACGGCGGCTCGATCGGCGGGGGCCGCCGGGGACTCGTCGGCCACGGCCAGGCGCCGCGCGACCAGCAGGGGGTCGGGGCGCAGCAGGACCCACATCATGACGCCGCCCGCCGCGAACGACAGGGCGGAGAAGACATACGGCCCGGCCAGCTCCGGCAGGCCGAGGAAGCGCCCGACGGCCGCGCCCGGGGTGTTGAGGTTCGGGCCGAGCACGGCGCCGATGGTCGTCGACCACACGACGATCGCGAGCGACCGGGCGCGCGTCGAGTCGTCGGCGAGGTCTGCGGCGGCGTAGCGGGACTGGAGGTTGGCGGCCGAGCCCGCGCCGAACACGACGAAGGCGACGAGAAGCGCCGGGTACCAGCCGAGGACCGCGGCGAGGATGACGCCGAGTGCGCCGACCGTCGCGGTGGCCCATCCGGTCGCGAGGGCGATCCGGCGGCCGCGGCGGTCCGCGAGGCGGGCCAGGGGTATCGCGCACAGGCCGGCGCCGAGGGTGATCGCGGTGACCGCAAGCCCGGACAGCGCCTGCGAGCCGGACAGATCCTCGGCCAGCAGCCCGCTGACCGCGAGGGACGAACCGACGCCTATGCCGCCCACGACCTGGGCGAGCACGAGGGTGCGCACGGTACGCCGTTGAATGCGCGCGATGCCGTCTGCGGACAGGTCAGCGTCGGATGTGTCGGCGTGAGATGTATCGGCGTGAGTTGTGTCGGCGTCAGTTGTGTCGGCGTCAGTTGTGTCGGTGTCAGATGTGTCGGTGTCAGATGTGTCGGCACGTTTGCCGGTGCGTCTCCCCGAGGGCGTCTGCTCCTGTGTCGTCATCTCAGCGCGACGCCGCCGCGCCGGTGCGCACCGCGGCCATGACCCGCTCGACGGTCTCGGCCTTCTCGCCTACCGGCGCCGCGTATTCGATCGCGGCACGCGCGGCGTCGTCGCCGAGGGTCCGCGCGATCGTCCATGCCGCGAGGTACTGGGACGCGAGGCAGCCGCCCGCGGTGGCGATGCGGCCCTCGGCGTGGAACGGCGCGTCCAGCACCGTCACCCCGCACTCCTCGACCCACGGGCGCGTCGTCGTGTCCGTGCACGCGGGCATGGCGTCCAGCAGGCCGAGCCGCGCGAGCACCAGCGCACCCGAGCACTGCGAGCCGATCAACTGCCGCTCGGGGTCGAGCGGCAGGCGGGCCAGCAGGGCGTCGTCGGCCACGACGTCGCGCGTCTTGATACCGCTGCCGATCAGGACGACGTCGGCCTCGCCGATGAACCCGAGCGGCCGCTGCCCGGTCACCTCGACGCCGTTCATCGAGGTGACGACGGGCGTGGGCGTGGTGATCCAGGCGCTCAGGCCCTGCGACCGGCACCGATTGACGAGCGACGACGCGATGAAGCTGTCGAGCTCGTTGAACCCGTCGAAGGTGACGACCGCGACCTGCATGGACCACTCCCACATGAGGACGGCCACGCCCCGGTACGGCCGACCCCTCGCGGGACGGCCTCCCCCGGGCCGAGACCGGCGAGGACAATTGCGCCGCCAGTCTCACATGCCGCGTATCGCCGGTCACCGGCCAATTCGGCACCGGCGGACCGGACCACCGCGGCGGCCCGCGTCCCCCGTGGGCGCCACCACTCCGACAGGGCTCGTCAGGCGGCGAAAGCGGGAATCACCTCGCGCCCGAACAGCCTTACCATCGCCGCGATTTCGTCGAAAGTCCCGAGCGAGGCCTGCGCGACGCTGCCGGGCAGGCCCGCGCCGAAGGCGGCATGTACGTGGGTACAGCCGGTGGCGTCGGCGTACGCCTGGACCTGCGCCACCACGTCGTCCGGCGCTCCCCACAGGAGCCGGTCGGCAGCGATCTCCTCGGGCGAGACGTCCTCGCCCGCGTCCAGGCGGGCGAACAGCGCCTTCTCGATGTCGTCCTCGGCCGACTCGCGCCAGTGCTCCATGAGTCCGCCGACGTAGTGCGGCAGCACGTCGCGGGCCACCTGCTTGCGGTCCGTGCCGAGCCAGGCGTACCGGCGCAGGATCCAGTCGGGGCGCGTGCCGTGCTCCGCGCACGAGGCGCGGTAGACGTCCAGGCAGGACTGGGCCTTGGCGAGGGACTGCACGGGTCCGCACAGCCATGCGTCGCCGAGCCGTGCCGCGCGGTCGACCGCCGCGTCGGCGACGCCCGCGACCCACAGGGGCGGATGCGGGTCCTGCACGGGGCGCGGGTGCACGGTCAGTTCGGGGAAGGACCAGAAGCGCCCTTCGTAGCCTTGGTTCTCGGTCGTCCAGACGTGGCGGAGGATCTTCAGGGCCTCCTCCATGCGTGCGCCGCGCTGTCGGAACTCCGAGCCGTGCACCTGGTATTCGAGCGGCCACCAGCCCATGCCGACGCCGAGCGAGACGCGTCCGCCCGAGATCTGGTCGATGAGCGCGACCTGCTCGGCGACGCGTACCGGGTTGTGCACGGGGAGTTGGAAGATTCCGGTGCCCACGCGCAGCGTGTCGGTACGTGCCGCGACCGTCGCCAGGAACGTCAGCGGGTCGGGCAGGTTGCCGGGCATGAAGTGGTGGTGGCCGATGGTGACGGTGGAGAAACCGGACTCCTCGGCGATGCGGGCGAGTTCGAAGGTCTCGCGGTAGGGGTCGCGCGCGCCCGGGTCGAGCAGCAGCGGCAGGGACATCGAGAACTCCATGGTTCCCCTTTCCCGTCCGCGCGGCGGCGGACCGAAGTTGATGGACCGTCTGGTCAGTGGACGACGGCCGTCGTCCCGCCGTCGACGACGATCTGCGTGCCGGTGATGAAGCTCGCCTCACGGCCCAGCAGGAACCGTACGGCGCCCGCCACTTCGTGGGGCCGTCCGAGGCGCTTCATGGGATTGCCGCCCTCCATGCGCGCACGAGTACCGGACTTCGCGAACGCGGCCGCGAGCATGGGGGTTTCGATGTAGCCGGGGCAGACGGCGTTGACCCGGATACCGTCCGTCGCCAGGGATGCGGCGAGCGAGCGGGTGAGCCCGAGCATGCCTGCCTTGGCGGCGCAGTAGGCGGGGTTCGCCGCGTTGCCGGCGATGGCGTTGATCGAGGCGACCCCGACCACCGCCGAGCCGTCGTGGCTGCGGAGGTCGCCCAGCATGGCGCGCGTGAGCAGCGCGTAGGCACGCAGGTTCACGTCGGCGACCGGCGCCCAGCTCGCGTCGTCCAGGCCGTCCACGCCACGCCCGTCGACGACGCCGGCGGCGTGCACCAGTCCCCCGAGGCTGCCGAGCGCGCCGCGCGACGCGTCCAACGCCGTGTCGTAGGCCTCGGTTTCGCGGACGTCGACGGCGAGGCCGACGGCCTTGCTCCCGCTCTCGGCGGCGATCCGCTCGGCCTGGGCCTCGGCCGCGCCGCCGTCGATGTCCCACAGGGCGACCGGACGGCCGGAGGCCGCGAGTGCCTCGGCCGTCGCCAACCCGATCCCCGACGCGCCGCCGGTGACGACCACCCCGGTTGTGAGGATGTCGCTTTCGGGAGTGTGCGCCATTATGGTCCGCCCCTCGTCCAGATCGGTGGTGGTGGGTGTAGCCGTGGTGCGTGGTGGTGCGGCCGTGGTGCGTGGTGGTGTCGCCGCGATGCGTGGTGGTGTTGCCGTGGTGCACCGCGCCGCGCCGCGCCGGTCCCGCCATGACCGCCGGGCCACCCGCCTCCCCCTCCCCGCACCGTTGTCTTAGTGCTGTGACCGGAAGGGTTCACCGGTTCCCGGCGCCCGGCACCCCACCTCGCCGCGTTGCAGACCCTCGCGAGTACGACCGAGTACGAGCTTCGGGCCTGCGCCTTGCGA
>NZ_JBEZFP010000092.1:0-38226 GCF_040649515.1 Streptodolium elevatio | reverse complement strand
TGGTGGCGTTGCGCAGCCGGGCGATCCTGGAACTGTCCGGGCTGGGCGGCGGCATGGCCTCGGTTGCGGAGCCCGAGGACCGCGTCCAGGAGCGCATCGCGGCGTTCGAGGGGCGGGTGTCGGTCGCGGCCGTCAACGGCCCGGGGCAGACCGTGGTTTCCGGCCCGTCGGGCGATCTGACGGCACTGGTCACTGCGGTGACGGACGAGGGAGGCCGGGCCCGCTTGATCCCGGTGGACTACGCATCCCACTCCGCGCAGGTGGACCGGATCCGGGAGCGGATCGTCGCGGACCTGGCAGGCATCGCGCCGGTTTCGGGCCAGGTGCCGTTCCGGTCGACCGTCACGGGCGATTGGCTCGACACCGCATCCCTGGATGCCGCCTACTGGGCCACCAACCTGCGCGAGACCGTGCGGTTCGGCGACGCGGTCCGGGCGCTGGCCGCCGCCGGGCACGGCGTCTTCGTCGAGGTCAGCCCGCACGCCGTGCTGACGTCGGCCATCGAGGAGACGCTCGACGCCGAGACGGGGCAGCGCGGCCACGCGTCCGCGTCCCGCGTCGTCTCCGGGACCCTCCGGCGCGGCCACGGCGGCCTGCGGAGGTTCCACCTCTCGCTGGCCGAGGTCTTCGTGCGCGGCGTCCGCGTCGACTGGACGCCGGCCTTCGCCGCCGTTCGGCGGCCCCGCCTGGTGGACCTGCCGACGTACGCCTTCCAGCGCCGCCGCTACTGGCGGGAGACGACGACCTCGGCCGCGGCCGCCGCACTCGGATTGCGGAGTGTCGACCACCCGTTGGCCCTGGCCTCGGTCGACGTCGGCGACGGTGACGACCTCCTGCTCACCGGGCGGCTCTCCCTGCGCGAGCAGCCGTGGCTCGCGGACCACGCGGTGCGCGGCACCGTGCTGCTGCCCGCCTCGGCGTTCCTCGAACTCGCCGTCCTCGCCGCCGATCAGGTCGGCCTCGGCCTGATCGACGAACTGGTCATCGAATCACCGCTGGTGCTGCCCGAGTACGGAGGCGTGCATCTGCGCGTCGCGGTCGGGGCGACCAGCGAGGACGGACGACGCCGCTTCGCCGTGTTGTCCCGGGCGGAGGCACCGTCCGCCCAGGAGGCGGTCGAAGGAGTCGCCACGTCGCACGACGACGGGATTCCCGAGTGGACCCGCCACGCCGGCGGATTCCTGGCTCCCGAGCCGCCGACCGGATCCGCCGCGGAGAACGGGGCCGTGCCGTCCGCCGTGTCGGCGGACTGGCCGCCGGCGGGCGGCACACCGATCCCGGTCGAGGACGCCTACCACCTGCTCGCGGACGCCGGCCTCGACTACGGCCCGGCGTTCCAGGGACTGCGTGCCGCGTGGCGTACCGACACCGCCCTGTTCGCCGAGGTCGAGCTGCCTTCGGACCAGACCGACGACGCCGCGCGGTTCGGCATCCACCCCGCGCTCCTGGACGCCGCGCTGCACATCGCCGTGGTCGACGCCTTGGAGGCGGCCCGCGCACGGGGAGAGGAGCCGGGCAACAGCCTCGCGTACGCCTGGAGCGGCGTGCGCCTGCACGCCTCGGGCGCCGACGCGCTGCGGGTACGCGTCACCACGACGGGGCCTGACGCGTTGTCCCTGGAGGCCGCGGACGGGACCGGCGCGCCGGTGCTCACCGTGGGCTCGCTCGTGTCGCGCACGGTGCCCGCCGACCGCGGAGCGGCTTCGCGCCTCCGCGTCGTGGGCGCTCGGAGCCGCGGCTCGAGCACGTCCCGACCGGTACGTCCGGCCCCGCAACGGCGACGGGCACGCCAGACCTCCGACACCTCCTCGGCGGTTCTCGCGCAACGTCTCGCCGGGCTCACCGAGTTCGCGCGGGAAGAAGAGCTTCTCGGCCTGGTGCGGACCGAACTTGCGGTCATCCTCGGCTACTCCGCGGCCGAGGCCCACGAAGTCACCGACCCCGAAAGGGCGTTTCTCGAGGTGGGTCTCGACTCGCTCACCGGCGTCGAACTGCGCAACCGTCTCGCCGACGCCACCGGACTCCGGTTGCCGGCGACGTTGACGATCGCCCATCCGACTCCGCGGGCCCTGGCCGGGTTCCTCTCCGAGAAGTTCGGGGAAGCTCCGGGAAAACCCACCGAGTTCGCCGAACAGCCCGGGACGGCGGCCACCGACGGCGCCGGTGCCACGGATGCCGAGGCCCGGGCGCAGACCGCGCTGGCATCCTTCTACGTCCAACTGTGCCGCGCGAAGAAGCACATGACGTCCGCCGAGGTCATCATGGCCGCGGCCGGACTGCGCACGTTCTTCACCCTGGACGAGCGAGCGGCACACGCCAAGAAGGTCCTGCGCCTCGCCACCGGCGACGGGGGACCGAAGATCGTCTGCTTCCCCTCGGTCAGCGCCCTGTCCGGGCCCCACGAATACGCCCGCTTCGCGCAGGCGTTCCAAGGGGAGCGCGACGTCTTCGTCCTCCAGACACCGGGGTTCGGCAGGGGCGAGTCGCTGCCCGACAGCGCCGAAACGCTCGTCCGGCTGCACGTCGACAGCGTCAAGGCCGTGGTCGGGGACGCCCCGTTCGTCGTCGTCGGACGGTCCATGGGCGGCTGCATCGCCCAGGAGGTCACCCGGCAGCTGGAAGCCGACGGCGTCCTCCCGGTCGGGCTCGCACTCATCGACACCTTCCCGATCGACGCGGCGCTCCAGCCGGGCATGGACTGGTGGCTGCCCGCGATGATCGACGGCATGTTGGACCGCATCGCGCAGTACGACATGTACCTGGACGACGTCAACCTCAGCACGATGGGCCAGTACCAGCGGATCTTCGCCGACTGGAAGCCGCGCCCCATCGCCACGCCCACGATGGCCGCGCAGGGGCAGCAGCCGATCAAGGGCACCGTGATCGACCCCGAGGGCCGCTGGGACTGGCGGGCGTACTGGCCGGTGGCCCACGACCTCGTCCCGATCACCGGAGACCACTTCACCGTTCTCGAGGACCACGCGCAGGACACCGCGCGGGCGATCGCCGCATGGGTCGGCTCCCTGGCCCCCGCCCCCGTCTGACCGGCGCGAGCAAGTGACGCACATCAACCGAGGAGTTCCGTCTTGACGACCCACCCGACCCCGGCAGACCTTGCCGCGATCCACCAGACCCTCGCCCTCTTCGCCCATGTCTTCGACAACCGGGACGTCGACGGACTGGGCCTGGTGTTCACCGACGACGTGGTCGTCGAGTCCGGTCCGGGGCCGAACCGGACCTACCGCGGCATCGCCGAGTTCGCGGCGTACGCGCGGGGGCTGAGCGACGCGGCACCCGACCACCACACCCTGAACACCGCCGTGGCGGTCGACGGGCAAGGCCGCGTGCAGACGCGCAGCCGCTACATCGGCGTCAAGCCCGACGGCAGGCTCACCAGCGGGGAGTTCCTGGACATCTTCGAGAGGACGCCGGAGGGCTGGCGGATCCGGTACCGCAGGAGTATCCAGCGCACGCCCCGCCCCGAGGGACAGGTCGCCTTCACGGTCGACTTCCCGCTCACCAAGGAGCTCGACGGATGACCCGGGTGCTGACCGCCGCCGACATCGCCGGCATCCACCAGGCGCTCGCCCAGTTCGCGCACACCTTCGACAACGACGACATCGACTCCCTGGGGGAGGCCTTCAGCACGGACGTCACGGTGGAGAACACGATCGGCGCCGGCTACTCCGTCCCCGGCCTCGCCGCCGCGGCCGCGTTCACCCGGCGTCGCAGGCCGGACACCCCCGACCACCAGACCCACGACTCGGTCGTCCTGGTCGGCGACGACGACAAGGTACGGGTACGCAGCCGCTACATCGCCACACTCGTGGACGGCACGGTCCACGCGGGCGACTACTTCGACGAAGTCGAACGCACGGACGACGGCTGGCGGATCACGTACCGGATCTCCGTCCCCCGCAACCCGCCCCTGACCGCGGTGAAGCTGTCGGACGAGTTCCTGGAGCCCTGGCGACCGACGCCCGGCCGCCTTGCGGTGCCGGCCGAGGAGTGACAACCGACCTACGCAATGCCGGGGCCGCCGGGACACCCACAGTGCCCGGCGGCCCCGGGCCGGGCGACCGGCCCCTCCGACGACACATCTGCCCGCAGGAAAGGCGAGACATCCCGTGACCGCGACAACCTCCCCGCCCGCCCCGGGACGGCCCCCGGCCTCCGGCGTCGACCCGGCCGCCTGGATCCGCAGGTTCCACGCCACCGACGACGCCGGACTCCCGCGCCTGGCGGCCTTCCCCCACGCCGGCGGGTCCGCCAGCTTCTGGTACCCGCTCTCGGCAGCGCTGCGCGGCCGCGCCGACGTCCTGAGCGTGCAGTACCCGGGACGGCAGGAGCGGCGTACCGAGCCCCCGATCGAGGACATCCGACGCCTTGCGGACCTCTCCGCCGAGGCGATCGTGCGCAGCATCGGCACGACAGCGGGACCGGGAGGCCGACGTGCTGTACCGCTGGTCCTCTTCGGCCACAGCATGGGCGCCGTCGTGGCCTTCGAGGTCGCCCGCCGCCTGGCAGCCGACCCACGGGGCGTCGCGAACCCGACCGCCCTGGTCGTCTCGGGCCGCCGTGCCCCCGACCGGCACCGCGAGGAGCGCGTGCACGCGTACGACGAGGCCTCCCTGATCGCCGAACTGCGCTCGTTGAGCGGCACCGACTCCGCGGTGCTGGAGGACGAAGAACTGCTGCGCATGGTCATTCCCGCACTCCGTGCCGACTACCGGGCCGTCGAGACCTACCGCTACGCCCCCGACCCCTCCGGGCGCCCGGCCCTGCGCTGCCCGATCACCGTGCTGACCGGGGACGCCGACCCCAAGGTGTCCGTCGACGAAGCCGCGGCGTGGCGCGACCACACCGGCGGCGCGTTCGCGCTCCACACCTTCGCGGGCGGCCACTTCTACCTCACCGACCACCAAACCGCCGTCACCGCCCACCTGGCCGCCGCGCTCGGGATCGCGGACAGCGGGCCCGGCGAAGGCCGAACGACCTGACGCCGACCGTTCGGCGGCCTTGTCCGGCCGGGGCGGGGATCGGGACATGGGACGTTCACAACTGCCTGCCACGCTTTGAGGCGTGGGGCGGACGCAGAGTGTGGGCTGCGCGTCGGCCGACGCACGCACCGCCGAACCTCCCATGACAGAGAGCGAGTTCGCCATGACCGCCGCAACACCCGAACAGCCCGGGAGCGACATCGACGTACCTCTCCACCTGGCCGTGGCCCTCGACGGGACCGGCTGGCACCCGGCGTCCTGGCGGGAGCCGGACGCCCGCCCGGCCGACCTGTTCGGCGCCGCGTACTGGACCGATCTGGTGCGCGAAGCCGAGTCCGGACTCCTCGACTTCGCGACCTTCGAGGACTCCCTCGGCTTCCAGTCCGACCATCCGCAGCACGCCGACCGGCGCACCGACCGGGTCCGGGGACGCCTCGACGCCGTCCTCGTCGCCGCCCGGGTCGCCCCGCTGACCAGCCGCATCGGCCTCGTCCCGACCGTCGTCGTGACCCACACCGAGCCGTTCCACCTCGCCAAGGCCGTGGCGACGCTCGACTATGCGAGCACCGGCCGGGCGGGGCTTCGCGCCCAGGTCTCGCTGCGTCCGGCCGACATCGCGCTGTTCGGTCGGCGCGAGGTCCCGGACGTCGACTTCCTCACCGGCCCCGCCGAGAGGTTCGAGGCGGTCCTCGCGGACGCGTTCGACGAGACCGCCGACTACGTCGAGGTGCTGCGCCGGCTGTGGGACAGCTGGGAGGACGACGCGGAGATCCGCGACGCCTCGACCGGTCGCTTCATCGACCGGGACAAGGTGCACTACATCGACTTCGCGGGCCGCTGGTTCCAGGTCAAGGGCCCTTCGATCACGCCGCGACCGCCGCAAGGGCAGCCGCTGGTCACCGCGCTGGTGCACCAGGAGACCGGGCACCGGCTCCTGGCCCGTTCCGCCGACGTCGGCTACATCACCCCGCACGGCACCGACGAGGCGCGCGTGATCGTCGCGGGGATCCGCGCCGCCCAGGACGCCGCCGGATCCGCCGACCGGCCGCTGCACGTGTTCGGCGAACTGGTGGTGTTCGTCGACGACTCGGAGAGCGCCGCCCGGGCCCGCCGGGACCGGCTGGACGAGACCGCGGGCGCCGCGTACACGAGCGACGCGGAGATCTTCGCCGGGACCCCCGCGCAACTGGCCGACCTGCTCCTCGACCGGCGTGCCGCCGGGCTCTCCGGGTTCCGGTTGCGGCCCGCGGCACTGCCGTACGACCTGCGCGGGATCACGCGCGGACTGGTGCCGGAGTTGCAGCGCCGCGGCGTGTTCCGGACCGCCTACGAAGCCGAAACGCTGCGCGGGCTGCTCGGACTCGAACGCCCGGCCAACCGCTACGCGCGGACCTGAGCACCCGTCCCTCGGTCTGAAAGGTACCCACGGTCATGAGCAACGTCCAGAACAGCCCCCAGGGCGACTCCCGGGGCAACCCGGGGTCCACCGGCGGCCACGGGGCCGGCCCGACGGGCAAGCCGCTCAAGCAGATCCACCTCGGCGTGCACTTCCCCGGCGTCAACAACACGACGGTGTGGAGCGACCCGCGGTCGGGCAGCCACATCGACTTCGCGTCCTTCGCACACCTCGCGCGGACCGCCGAACGCGCCAAGTTCGACTTCCTGTTCCTGGCCGAAGGACTGCGGCTGCGCGAACAGCACGGCCGCGTCTACGACCTCGACGTGGTAGGCCGCCCGGACACCTTCACCGTGCTCGCCGCGCTGGCCGCGGTGACCGAACGCCTCGGCCTCACCGGCACGATCAACTCGACGTTCAACGAACCGTACGAAGTGGCCCGCCAGTTCGCCAGCCTCGACCATCTCTCGGCGGGGCGCGCGGCGTGGAACGTCGTGACCTCCTGGGACGCCTTCACCGGCGAGAACTTCCGGCGCGGGGGATTCCTCCCGCGCGAACAGAGGTACGAGCGCGCACGCACGTTCCTGCACACCGCGTGGGAGCTGTTCGACTCCTGGCAGGGTGACGAGATCGTCGCCGACAAGGAGTCCGGCACCTTCCTCGCCGACCCCGACGCGGGCCGATTCGCCCACGACGACCGGCACTTCACCATCTCCGGCCGCTTCAACGTGCCGCGGGCCCCGCAGGGCCGTCCGGTGATATTCCAGGCCGGCGACTCCGACGAAGGCCGCGAGTTCGCCGCGTCGTCCGCCGACGCGATCTTCAGTCGGTACTCCGAACTCGAAAAGGGCCAGGCCTTCTACCGTGACGTGAAGTCCCGCCTCGCCCGCCACGGACGGTCCCACGACGACCTGAAGATCCTGCCCGCCGCGACCTTCGTGCTCGGTGACACGGACGCCGAGGCGGCCGAGCTGTCGTACGCCGTATCCCGCCAACAGGTCAGCGGACGGACCGCGATCGCGTTCCTGGAACGGGTTTGGAACCGCGACCTGTCCGACCACGACCCCGACGGTCCGCTCCCGTTGGTCGACCCGTACCTCGGCGAGACCGAACTGTCCCAAGGGCGCGCCGGATCGGTGGCCGGACGCGAGGCGCTGCGCCAGGCCGCCGAGTGGCGGGAGCTGGCCGAGGCCAAGAAGCTGTCCTCGCGCGAGCTGGTCGTCGAACTGTTCGGCAAGCACTCGTTCGTCGGCAGTCCGGCGACGGTCGCCGGGCAGATCGACGAACTGGTCCAGAACGACGCCGCGGACGGTGTGATCCTCGTTCCGCACATCACCCCCGGCGGCCTCGACGAGTTCGCGGACACGGTCGTACCGCTGCTCCAGGAACGCGGCGTGTTCCGCGTCGAGTACGACGGCGAGACGCTGCGCGACCACCTGGGGCTGCGCCGCCCTCCGCGGCTTGTGCGGGAGGCCGGCCGGGAGCAGGCCGCCTCATGAGGCCCTGACGACACCAGCGGACACCAGCAGATACCAGACGACGCCCGACGACATCGGACGACACCAGGGACGGCGCCCCGGAGAACACTCCGGGGCGCCCGTTGTGCGTCAGGCGCGGTCGGCCCACGCCTTCGCGAGCAACTCGTACGACCGCACCCGGTCGGCATGCCGATGCGTGATCGTCGTTACCGCCAACTCGTCCGCCCCGGTGGCGTCCCGCAGCTGCTCCAGCCGATCGGCCACCGTCTCCGGCGACCCCACCAACTGGGTCGCCACGCGGTCGCGCACCAGCTCGCGGTCCTCGTCGCTCCACACGTGGGCGAGCGCCTCGTCCGGCGGCGGAAACGGGACGGCCGACAGGCCGCGGCGGATGCTGCGCACCCACAGGCCGTACCCGGCGGCCAGGTGGCGGGCGGTTTCGTCGTCCTCGGCGACCACCACGTCGGCGGAGACCGACACGTACGGCTCGGCCAGCGCCGCGGACGGGCGGAAGGCGGACCGGTACGCCTCCACCGAGTCGACCACCGTGCTCGGGCTGTGGTGGTACGACGCGGCGAACCGCAGCCCCCGCACCCCGGCGATCCGGGCGCTCGCACCGCCGGACGCGCCCAGCACCCACACCTCCAGGTCCGCGCCCTCACCCGGATACGCGTGCACCTCGACACCACCGGCACCGCGGTAGGTGCCGCCGAGGAGGGCGAGAACCTCCTCGATCTGCTCGTCGTAGCCGGGTGTCCAGGCACCGGGTTGCTGCAACAGACCGAGCAGCGCGCCGAGTCGGGCCGGGTCGACGGTCGTCGTGAAGTCGAACTTCCTGGGCAGCAGCAGGCCGTTGGGGGTGCGGCGGTCATGGTCCGAGGTGCCGCGGCCGGCCTGGTAGCGCTCGATGGCCTGCGTGCCGGAGTCCGGTACGCGACCGCCCGCGTCGCCGTCACCCGGCGCTTGGGAGGCGCCGTCGCCCGGCGCTTGGGACGTGCCGTCGGCCGGCGTGTCCGCGGTGCCGTCCGGCGCTCGGCGTCCTATCGAGCGTCCGATCCCCAGGTCGAGCCGACCGGGGAACGCGGCGTCGAGGAGTCCGAATTCCTCGACCGCGGACAGCGGCGTCCGGTGCCCGAACTGCACGCCGGCCGAACCCAGCCGGATGCTCCGGGTCGCCTGGCCGACCAGCGCGATCGCCACGGCCGGCGCGACGCCGAGCACTCCCGGGTTCAAGTGGTGCTCGGCGAACCAGTAGCGGGCGTACCCGAACTCCTCGGCGCGGCGGGCCAGATCGATCGCGTGCGACACGGCGTCGCGGGACGTTTCTCCCTGGCTGAGCGGAAGGAGGTCGAGGACGGCCAGCGGGGTGGGGCTCATGATTGCTCTCCTCCGATGTGCGGGAATCCGGCCCTCGGAGCCGGGCGCGGCGGCGGCTCGAACGCGGCGCGGACGGCGGAACGGCGATACGGCGGAACGGCGTTGCGGTGGAGCGGATTCCGGCGGTGGGATAGGAAGTCGGGGAAGCCGCCGCACGCACCCGGTGTGTCCGGCGGGCCCGGTGCGCTGCCGGGTCTGCGGTACGGGCGGTCGCCGCGGTTCGGCGTACGGGCCCGGACGGGGAGTCAGCGACAGAGGGAACTGGCCGACCGACGCAGGTCGATCGGCAGGCACTTGGTCAGGAGCGTCAGCGGCAGCCTGGTAGGCCGCATCGCGCCTCCCCAATCCCTGGATTCCGGCCTGTGAACAGCCGTGGTCCGGAAGCTAACCCGGGCCGCGCGGCGTTGTCCATCGCCACGGACACCCGGCAACAACCTCGAAATCCCCTGGCAACAAGGCCAGTCGGGCAAGCGGCCCGGACCGCCCGTGGACCGCATTCCCACGGCGTCCGAAGGAGCAGGTCATCTGCTGTGCCGCTCCAGCCAGATGCCGTGCTCCTCCAGCCAGTCGTAGGCCGCGCGAATCTGCGGCGGCGTCAACCCGGTCGCGCGTTCCAACTCGGCACGTACGGGCGGACCTTGACTCGCCGTCACGGCGCGGGTCACTTTGCCCGCCCACAGTTCGACCGTGGTGTACGGGCGGGACGCAAGTACCGCGCGCACCCGGTCCAGGCACCGGCCCGAGCATGCGACCACCGGACGGCGGCCGTCCTGGGCGGGGTCGACCGGATCGATCCACGAGGAGTCCGCCAGCACGGCCACGTACGGGCCTTCGCGCGGCCCCGGCCGCGGCCCCGCCTTCGCTGTCGACACCGTTCCGCAGCTGTCGCAGGGCGGTGGCACCGACGCGCTTTCGTCCGCATCGGCGCCGCTGCCGCCTTCCGGTTCCCCGAGGTTCATTCCGCTGCTCTACCCACGCCGATCACCGAGCCCGCGAAACGCCACGCTTCGCCAGGGGTACGGATACCACCGCCCGCCCGTGGACAGCCGACAACTCGGTGGTCCTCCGAAAGTTCCCCCGCACAAAGGCTTGTGCTCGCCATCCGCTTCCGCTTCGCTGCGTGATACGCAGCAACAGGATTTGTATCAGTGTGCCTTCCATGATTTCGGCGACTCCGAGAGGAGTGCTCGGCATGGGCAACCTCCGCAGGCGCAAGACGCCGGTCGCCGACGCGGCACCGGACTGTCCGCCGGTCGTGGCGCCGCCACCCGTCCGCGTACCAGGCAGCCCCCAAGGAGCAGACTCGTGAAGCCAGGTTCGGGCACCAGAGCCGTTTGCGCGGTCCTCGCCGCGCTGGCGCTGACCGTCACGGCGTGCAGCGCCAAGGACGACGACACGAAGACCCCCGGCGGCGCGGAGAACACCGGGATCAAGACCGGGCCGGGAGTCACCGACACCGAGATCCACATCGGCGAACTCTCCGACCTGAGCGGGCCGCAGGCACCGTTGGGCAAGAGCGTCACCAACGCCCAGCAGCTCTACTTCGACCAGATCAACGCGGCCGGCGGCATCTGCGGCCGCAAGGTCGTCATGGACGTGAAGGACCACGCGTACGACGCGCAGAAGGCGCGTACCGCCTACACCGAACTGTCCGGCAAGGTGATCGGCATATCGCAGCTGGTCGGCTCGGCGATCGTCACCCAACTCCAGGACGACATCGAGCGCGACGGCCTGCTGACGCTGCCGCAGGCGTGGGCGTCCACGCTGCTCGGCAAGGACTTCATCCAGGTCACCGCGACCACGTACGACATCGAGATGATCAACGGGTTCGAATACCTGGCGCGCACCACGCCGCTTGCGGCCGGGGACAAGGTCGGACACATCTACAGCGACGACGAGTTCGGCGTGAACAGCGCGCTGGGCGTCAAGTACGCGACGCAGGCGGCCGGCGTCTCGGTCGTCGAGCAGAAGGTCAAGCCGACCGACCAGGACATGACCGCCGTCGTCACCGCGCTCAAGTCGGCCGGCGTGAAGGCGATCGTCATCAGCTCCGGACCGCGGCAGGTCGCCCCGGTCATGGTCGGCACCGAGGCGGCCGGGCTCAAGGTCCCGGTGCTGTCGCACTCGGTCGGCTTCCATCCGCAGCTCCTCGCCGTGGCCGCTGCCCCGATGGAGACCCGCCTCGTGATCGCGAGCCCGGCACCGCCGGTCAGTTCGACGGACCTGCCGGCCGTCGCCAAACTGTCCGCCGACTACCTCGCGAAGTTCCCCGGCATGCCGGTCGACCAGGGCGTCATCTCGGGATACGCCGCGGCCGGCATCTTCGGCGAGGACCTGAGGGCGGCCTGCGCGGCCGGCGACCTCACCCGCGAAGGCCTCGTCGCGGCGCACCGCAAGCAGACCGGCATGGACGTGGGACTGGGGCTGAAGCTGGACTTCTCGTCGAACAGCACGCCGCCGTCGTACCAGACCTTCATCCTCAAGGTGGACAAGTCCAAGCCCGGCGGCCTCGTGACGGTCGAACCGGCCCACGAGGTCCCCGGCGTCAAGGCGTACGTGCTCCCGCAGGCCGACTGACCCCCCGGATCCCTTCCGCCGGATCCCGTTCCCGCCGGACTCCGCTCCCGCCGCCCGTTGGGGTAGCGTGTTGTCCGGCGGGACATCTGCGGCAGCCCGGACACGAAGTCCGAGGCGGAGCCGGTCCCCTCGTCGCGGTGGCCCGGTTGCCGGTCATCGCCTCGGTCGTCGACGACGTTTCGTCGCCCTGGGATCCCGGTCGACACCCGCTTCGGGTGCGACGGCCACACCGTCACCCACACCTGCGTCGCCCCCGCCACCACCACTCCGCTCGACCCGGGCCCGCGTGCCCGTCTCCCATACTGTCCACGGAAGGAAGCACCCAAGATGCACGACCCGACTCGTCTCACCGACGGTCCCGAGCGCCCGCTGCTCGAATACCTGCTCGACCACATGCGGGCCGAACTGGTCGACACAGTGCGCGGCTTGTCCGAGGCAGAGGCCCGCCGTCGTCTCGTCCCGTCCATGACCACGTCGATCGGGCTGGTCAAGCACGCCGCGTTCGCGGAACGGAAGTGGTTCCAGCACATCTTGGGAGGGCTGCCGGAGTCCGAGTGCGACGGAGCGATGGTGGGCGAGGCCAGCTTCGAGGTCGACGACGGCGAGACGGTCGCCGACGTCGTCGCGGAGTTCGAGCGCGCCGGCGACCGCGCGCGAAAGATCGCCGCGGACGTCGGCCTCGACGACACCCGGCAGCATCCCGTCCTTGGCACCGTCAGCCTGCGGTGGATCTATCTGCTCATGATCCAGGAGTTCGCCCGCCACGCCGGCCACGGCGACATCCTGCGCGAGCAGGCCGACGCGGCGACTCCTACCGAGGCTCGGCGGCCGGGTGGCCCGTCGACATCGCGACCCTGATCGTCTTGCCGTGCTCGCCGCGCGTCACGTCCACCTTGCGGCCGAGCCGTTGGATCAAGGGCCAGCCGAACCCGCCGGGGGCGGCGGACCGTTCGCGCGGGGTGGTGCGCGGGAGCTCCGGCGAGGCGTCGGTGACGCTGATGACGATGGCGTCGTCGGCCAGGCACGCGTCGAAGGCGACGAGGCCGCCCCCGTGGCGTTCGGCGTTGGTGACGAGTTCCGAGACGACGAGCATCACGTCGTCGACGAGCGTGGTGGGCGGGTGCGGGCCGTGGAGACCGTGCAGCAGCTCCCGGACGCGGGCCCGGGCCCGGGAAGCGGCGCTGGTGGGCCCGGACGGCGCGCTGTTCACGGGCCGACACCGGCGTCGTCGGTGCGGATCAGGTCCGCGGCCTCCGGGACGCCGCCGGCCACGCGGAAGGCGCGCGCGGTGTCGGTCAGGTCCAGCAGGCGTTCGACGAAGGGGGAGAGTCGTACGAGGACGAGGGGGATCCCGGCCCGCACGTGATCGGCCTGCGCGGTGAGGAGGGTGTGCAGCAACGACGAATCGGCGAAGGTGACGTCGGCCAGGTCGACGATCGTGCCGCCGGAGCCCTCCGGCGGCAGGGCGAGCCGTTCGGTCAGGGCATCGGTCTCGTCCGCGTCGAACTCTCCGGCCACCCGGACGATCCGCAGGTCGTCGAGCACGGTCACGGTCACATCGGTCCTCATCGGCGAAATTCTCACAGGCGTGCGTCCGGACGGGGAATCCGGGTCGCCCGTTCGCCGCGCCGGCCGCTTCACTGCCGCGGCGGCGCCTGCGAGGGCCGCGCCGAGGAGTAGTTGTCCGATGCCTGCCACTCGTCGGCGTCCGGGCGTTCCTCGCCCAGGGCCGACCCTCCGAACAGGTACGCCGTGCCGGTGATCTCCAGCAGGCGCCGCAGGACCGGCGGTTGGTCGTCCAGGTGCAGGGCGGTGCCGACCGCGGCCGCGTCGCGCCGGATCATCAGCAGCGCCGCCAACCCCATGGAGTCGCACATCGTCAGCCCGGCGCAGGCCACACGCAGGCGTCCGGGTGCGGGGCCGGCGTGCAGGAGGTCGCGGGCGGCCCGGGTAAGTTCGTCGGCGGTCTCCCAGTCGAGGTCGCCGGCGACACGGATGTGTCCGTCACCGGCCGAGTCCCGGCCGGCGTGGAGGTCGAAGGTTTCTTCAGGATGTGTCGTCATACGGTGGGGTGGGGGCCGGGGGCGGGGGACGTGTCGCCGCGCAAGGCGGCGCGGCCCTGGGCGAGGAAGCCGAGGGCCCGGGGGAAGTCCTTGAGTTCTTCCTCGAGGAGCGCGAGACCGGGGTCGAGGACGCGAGCGGGTACGCCGCGTGCCTCCAGGATGTCGCCGGTCCAGGCGATGAACCCGCGGAACATGCGCGCGTCGTCGGTGTAGAGCGCGGCGGCGAGGAAGTCGACGATGTGGCCGATGTCCTCGGCGGTGCGCTCGCGCTGCGCGTCGCTGTAGGCCCGCATCGCGGGCAGTCGCCCGTCCAGCCCGGCGAGGGTGTTCTTGACCAACTGCCGCTTCTGCCGGGCGACCAGCGTGTACTCCTGGTCGACGAGGTGCGGCAGGTCGTCCACGGTCTGCCGGATGGCGCCGGTCCGGGGGCGCGGCAGGCCCCGGTCGAGTACGGCGACGGCGGCGCGGGCGTCGGGGGCCCAGGCGTCCGCGCCCAACTGGCGGGCGTGGCGCCCGTCAGGCCCGAAGGCCGCGCCGCCCGCCAGGACCGGCACGCCCACCGCTTGCGCGGCGGTGATCGCCTTGTGCGCGTCCGGCAGGCGCGTGGGCAACGACGACGACAGGGCCAGGGCCGCCGGCGCGGTCTGGTGCAGGTGCGCGACCAGCCGGGCGGTGGGGACCTGGGCGCCGAGGAAGTCGACCCGGTACCCGCGCTGTTGCAGCACCTCGGCGACGATGCGGGCCGGAAGCGCGTGCCACTCGCCCTCCACGCAGGAGACCGTGACCGTGCCGGCGGCACCGGGCGGGCCGGTCTCCCGGGGGCGGTGCGACAGCGCGGCGATGACGCGCTCGTGGATCGCGGTGGCCGCGTGTTCCTGGACGACGGTGAGGCGGTCGGCGGCCCATTCGGCGCCGACCTTGTGCTGTACGGGGACGACGACGTCCAGCAGTACGTCCTCGACGCTGACCCCGGCGTCCTGCAGGGCGAAGACGGCCTGGCCGGCGGCGTACTCGTCGCGCTCGGTGACGGCCTGCCACAGCGCTTGGCGCGCCTGCTCCAGCAACTGGCCGTCCTCTACGGCGATGGGTGTTTTGGTCATGAGGTGTACCTGCCCGGAGTGTGTCCGTTCACCGCAGTGAGATGCGCGGTGCGTGGTGCGGTGATGGCCATGACCGCGATGTCGTCGTGCCGATTGCCGTCGAGCCACTCGGCGACGAGCATCTGGATCCGCTCGACGACGGCCTCGGCGGGCATTCCGGCGCACTCGCCAAGTGCGGTCCGCAGGCGTTCGTCGCCGAACATGGTGTCGCCCAACGGTCCGCCCCGGGCCTCGGTGACGCCGTCGGTGAACAGCAGGCAGGTCTCGCCGGGCCGCAGGGCCGCCTCGGCGGTGGTGGACCTCGTCTCGGGCAGGGCGCCGATCAGCGTGCCGACGGTCGCGGCCTCCTCGACCGTGCCGTCGTGCCGCACGATCAGCGGGGCGGGGTGGCCCGCACAGGTGAGGCGCAGCGCGGTGAGCCCTCCGCGGCGGCGGACCGAGGCGAGCACCAGCGTGGCGAACCGGGTGTGGTGGCTGTTCAGCAGGGCCCCGTTGAGCAGCCGCAGCAGGTTCTGGTGGTCGTCGGCCAGCGGGAGCAGCGCCTGCAGCGTGTTGCGGATCTTGCCGGTCAGGACGGCGGCGTCCAGCCCTTTGCCGGACACGTCACCCAGGACCGCCAGCGTCTGCTGACCGGCGTCGGCACCCGGGTGGACGTCGTAGAAGTCCCCTCCGACGCGCTCGGTGTCCTGCGAGGCGCGGTAGCCCCCGGCGAACTCCACGCCGTGCACCTGCGTCAGGGTCGGCGGCAGCAACTCCGCCATGAGGGTCGCGGTGACGCCGCTCTGCTCCTGGTACAGCCGGGCCGCGGACAAGGCGGCGCCGGCGCGGGCGGCGAAGACCCGGGCGAAGATCTCCTCGGAGGCGTCGAAGGCGGCATGGTCGCTGCGGCGCAGCAGGATCAGCGCGCCCGCGGGGACGCCGTGCCCCGGAAGGGGGGTGACCACGACCGATCCGACCGGCCCGGCGAACCCTTCGGGGAAGGCCCAGTCGGGCAGTGCCGCGGGGTCGATCCAGCGCGACGGCACCGGCGGGAACCCCTGGAGCGCCTCGGCCAGGCCGGGCACCATCTCGGGGTCGATCCGCGCCGACCGGCGGGTGGACCGGCCGCCGCCCGAGGATGTGGCGAGCGGATGGCGCCGCCCCGTCGAGGGGGCGACCAGGACGGCGGCGTCGGCGAACGACTCGGCCGCCAGCTCGACCGCCACTTCCATGCAGCGCTCGGGGTTCAGCGAGGCCAGCAGACGGGAGGATGCCTCGGCAAGGAAGGCGGTGCGCTCCTGCTCGCTCCGCAGCGCGGTCTCGGCCAGACGTCGGTCGGTGTCGTCGATCAGCCACCACACCACCTCACCGTCCGGACCGGGGGTCGGGTGGGCCTCCAGCGACGAATCGCCGTGCCAACCGTGCACCGGGGCGGCGGAACTGCGGGCGTCGGCGGCGACGCGCCGATGGGCCTGCACGAGCCAGTGAGGGGCCGCCGCTTCGAGCGGTGTGCCGCGAACCGCCTCCGGGAACAGCCGGGAGGCCTCTTCGTTGGAACCCACGACGGCACCTGCCGCGTCAACGACCAGCGCGGGGTAGGGCGCTCGCATCCACGAAGCGCCCACGGACGACAGCAAGCTCTGCGCCAAGCGCGAGGAGCCTTCGACACTCGTCATAATTTCGGCCTGCATTCCCGCGAGCCTGACCACCCTTCGTCAGAGAGACATCCGTCAAGACTCCCGCAAGTTGACGCAAGCATCAACCCACACCGGCCCTCCGAGGGCCAAATACGTCATTTCGGGTGGGGGGTCGCCAAGTTCGCCGTGCTGTCCCGATCAGGCGTCGGACACCTCGCCGTGAGGGGCCCCGGCACGGCGGAGCGCAGTTCGGCGACGGGGGCGCTGTGCGTCGGCCCCGCACCGCGCCGTCGCGTGCTCACCGGCGTTGGCGGCTCTCCTTGGGCTGAAGCAACTGTCCGCGCAGCACCGTGAGTTGGTGCGAGTGTTCGATCGATCGGCCTTCGTCCAGGGAGGCCACCGCGAGCAGCAGGGCGTCGCACAGGACGATTGCGGCGAGTGACTCGGCGGTGATGCCGGCCGGGGTGTGCGGGGCGTACAGGACCACGTCGGCGTCGTCGGCCAGGCGTTCCACGAGTTCGTCGGTGACGACGATGGTGTGGGCGCCGACGAGTCGGGCGCGTTCGAGCACGACCTCCATGTCGCGCAGCATGCGCCCGGGGACGCACAGCACCACGACGTCGCCGCCGCGCAGGTGCAGCAGTTCGTCGGCGAGCGTGAAGCCCGTGGCGCCCACGAAGCGCGCCCGTCGGCCCATGCGGTTCAGGCGCAGCGCGATGTGTCGGCCCGCGAGTTCGGACGCGCCGACGGCGTACGCGAACACCTCCTCGGCGCGCGCCAGCAACTCCACCGCGCTCCGGAACCTGTCGTGGTCGACGCCGGCCCGGCCGTGCTCCAGGCGCTCGGCGGCCTCGTCATAGACCCGTGCCACGACCCCGTCGAGGTCCTGGCCGACCCGGGCGATCCGCTGCCGCAGCCGGTCCTCCGGCGCGACGTCGGCGTTGAAGTCGGCCGCGATGTCGCGCTTGAGGCCGGACAGCCCGCCCAGGCCGAGGCGCTGGAGCGTACGCACGATCGTCGCGCTGCTCGTGCCCATCGCGGTGCCGAGGTCCTGCGCGCTGGCGAAGAGCAATTGCTCGGCGGAGGCGCGGGCCAGGTGCTGGGCGGCGTTGCGCTCGGCCGGCGTCAGGGTCTCCCAGTTGTCCCGTACCGCGGAGCGCAGGCGTGCGAGGGCGGGGTTGCCGTTTTCCTCGTGCCCGGCTCTTGACTCTCGCGTATCAGCCATTACTCTCCTCCTGAACCGTGAATTACACGTTACCGCAAACTTGAATCCTGGAATACACGATCCGGGACGTCGGGTACCGCAAGGAGTCACCGTGGCAGGCCAGTCCCTTCCCATGCTCGAGATCTCGGGCACGCCGCTGGAGCGCGGGCGCCAGTACGGCGAGGCCGCGCGCGGCCGCATCGCCGCCTCCGTCGACTACTACGCGGAAGCCTTCGGCGCGTCGTCCGGCCTCACCTGGGGCCAGGTCACCGCCCGCGCCGAGGCCTGGCTCGGCCCCGCCGCCGACTTCGCCCCCGATTTGCTCGACGAGATGCACGGCATCGCCCAGGGCGCCGGCCTCGGTGTGGCCGACATCATGGCGCTCAACGCCCGTGGTGAGATCATCTACGACAGCACCTTCGCGGCAATGGGGACCAAGCGCTCGGAATCCGACATGACGGATGCCGACCACGAGGACGCGCCCGACGGGTGCACCTCCTTCGCGCTGCTGGGCCCGGCAGCCGGCGACGGGCACGTGTACGCCGGGCAGAACTGGGACTGGCGGTACGGCGTGCGCGACACCGTCATGCTCCTGCGCATCGTGCAGCCCGGCCGACCCACCGTGATTATGCAGGTCGAGGCCGGTCAGATCGGCCGCCAAGGCGCCAACTCGGCAGGCATCGCGCTCAACGCCAACGGCCTCGGCGGCCGCTTCGACCACGCCGTCGGCGTCCCCCAGACCCTGGTGCGCCGACGGGTCCTCGACTCGCCCGATCCGGCCCGCGCCCTCGACGTCCTGTTCCGGACCCGGGCGCACATCGCCTCGAACGCCCTGCTCACCCACCGCAGCGGCTTCGCGATCGACGTCGAGACCACCCCCGGCCCGAACGGCTGGATGTACCCGGTCGACGGCCTGCTCGTGCACGGCAACCACTACCAGGCCTTCGTACCTCCGCAGCTGGCCCACACCTACCGCCCCTCCGCGCCCGACTCGCTGCTCCGCGTGCCGCGCGCCGAGGCCGGGCTGCGCCGCTGCCGCGAGACCGCCGACCCGGCCGAGACCCGCAAGTTCATCCGCGAGGCGATGTCCGACCACCTCGGCCACCCCGAGTCGCTGTGCACCCACCCCGACCCGGCCCGACCGGAGGTGCGCCGGTGGGCGACGCTGCTGTCCAGCTGCGTGGACCTGACCACCGGCGAGTACCGGGTCACCGCGGGATCCCCCTGCGAGAACGAGTACCAACTCGCCCCCTGGAACCTCTACGACGGGCCCTCCCATGACTGAGCCGCACCCGTCGCCCGCCACCGGACCCGCCCACCCCTTGCGCCCCGCGCCCGACCACTTCCCGGAGAGCCGCATGCCCCACCCCAGAGTGCTCCGCAGGACAGCCGCGATATCCCTGGCCGCCGCCCTCGGCCTGGTCGCCACCGCGTGTTCCGCCGACAAGGCCGACACCGCCGCCCCCGGCAAGCCCGCCGACCTCGCGCTGACCGACACCACCGGAACCGCGGTCGGAGCCGTGGAGAACCTGCGCTGGCTCCTCGCCAAGGAACCGAAGTCCCTCGACCTGGACCTGCGTTCGGACACCAACTCCAACATCGTGCTGGCCAACGTCTGCGAACGGCTCTTCCAGACCCAGCCGGACCTGTCGGCGCGCCCGCACCTCGCGGAGAGCGCGACGTACACCGACCCGACGACCCTCGTGCTCAAGCTGCGCACCGACGTGACGTTCCACGACGGCTCGCCGATGACCGTCGACGACGTGGTCTGGAGCCTCCAGCGGCACGCCGCCGAGGGCGGCAACGAGTCCGACGAGTTCGAGCGCGTCGCGTCCGTCGCCAAGTCCGGCGACGCCGAGGTCACCGTCAAGCTCAAGGAGCCGGACGCACTGTTCCTCAAGGCCCTGGCCGGCAACGCGGGTGTCGTGCTCGACCGCGAGCAGACCGAGGCGGCCGGCAAGGACTACGGCACACCGGGCCGCGCCGACGCGTGCAGCGGCCCCTACAAGGTGGCCGGCTGGCAGGCGGGCAGCAAGCTCACCCTCGACCGCTACGACGCCTACTGGGACAAGGCCGTCAAGCCGCTCACCAGGTCCGCGACCTTCACGTGGGCCGAAGAGAACGCGATGGTCAACAGCCTCACCACCGGCGCCGCCGACGGCACCTACCTGACCTCGATGAACGCGGTCCCGCCGCTGGCCGCCAACGGGCAGCTCACGGTGGCGTACGGCAACTCGACCCGTGCGTGGGCACTGATCCCGACCGAGCGCGGCGGCATGCAGGACCCGCGCCTGCGCCGCGCCCTCTCGCTCGCGCTCGACCGCGCCGGCATCGCCAAGTCCGGCTTCAACGGGCTCGCCACCCCGTGGAAGACCCCCCTCGGACCGGGCGCGTGGGGCTACGAGAAGCAGGCGTTCCAGGCCGCGTACGAGGCCCTCACCGGCGCGCCCGCGCAGCCCACCGAGGCCGAACTCGCCGAGGCCAAGCGCCTCGTCGCGGAGGTCGGCGGCAGCGCCCCGACGATCGTGGTGGCCAACGACGGCACGCCCACCCGAAACCTGATCGCCAACGCGGTCGTGGACGCGGCCCGCAAGATCGGCCTCAAGGCCGAGATCAAGACGATGTCCGGCTCGGACTTCTCCTCCCTCTACAGCGACGTGGGCCTGCGCAAGCAGGTCGACCTGGTGGCCGACGACTGGTACATCTCCAAGTCCGACCCGGCCGGCTTCTACGACAACGCGGTCACCGGCTCGTCCAACAACTGGATCGGCTACAGCTCGCCGGAGTACGACCGCGTCGTCGGCGAGGCGCTGCGCACCATCGACGACCCGGCGCGCGCCAGGCTCCTCGTCGAGGCCGAGCGCATGTTCACCGCGGACGCCGTGTGGCTGCCGCTCGTCCAGGTGCCCAACACCCTGGTCGTGAACGCCAAGTTCACCGGCGCGCCCGCGTCGATGGCCAACGTGGCGTACCCGTGGCTGGCCCACGTGGGCACCAAGGCCTGAGCCCGGCGGGCGGCCCGGCAGCCACCCCGGCCGGCCCGCCCGCCGCACCACCGTCCCGCCACGCCGCTTCGCCGTCCCGCCGCATCCCACTCCTACGGAGGTCTCCCGTATGGCCGCCCGCGCCCTGCGCCTCACACTCGGGCTGCTCGCCACCCTGTTCGCCGCGTCGTTCGTCATCTTCGGCGCGTTGTACGCGGCTCCGGGGGACCCCGCCTCCTTCCTGGTCGGGGGCCAGGAAGACGCCACACCGGAGAAACTCGCCGCGGTACGCGCCGCGTACCACCTCGACGACCCGTTCCTGGTGCGCTACGGCGACTGGCTCGGCGGCGTCCTGCACGGCGACTTCGGACGCTCGCTCCAATACAACGACCACGTCGCGGACCTGCTCTCCTCCCGACTGCCGACGACCCTGTTCCTGGTCGCCTACTCCGCCGTCCTGTTCGTGGTCGCCGGCATCGCCCTCGGCGTCGTGTCGGCGGTACGCGGCGGCCGCCTCGACGCGGTGATCGTGGCGGTGTCCACGCTTCTCGCCTCGATCCCCAAGTTCGTCAAGGCCCTCGCCCTCGTGGCGTTCTTCGGCGTGCAACTCGGCTGGTTCCCGGTCACCGGGGCCGGCGGCGGCTTCACCGACCGCCTCTACCACCTGACCCTGCCCGCGCTCGCCCTCGCGCTCGGCGAACTCGCCGTCGTCAGCCGGGTCACCCGGCAGAGCATGGTCGAGCAGTACAAGCAGGACCACGTCGCGGTGGCCCGCGCCGCGGGCCTCGCCGAGCACAAGGTCGTACGCCGCCACGTGCTGCGCAACGCCCTCGCGCCCGTCGTGACCATGTGCGGCCTGATCGTCGCGAGCCTGTTCGCCGGGACCGTGGTCGTCGAAACCGCGTTCGGCATCAGCGGCATGGGCTCACTGCTCGTGCAGTCCATCGACATGCACGACTTCCCCGTCACACAGGCCGTGCTGCTGCTCATGGTGCTCGCCTACATGGTCGTCACCACCGTCGTCGACCTCCTCCATCCGCTCATCGACCCGCGGGTCCGCCTCGAAGGAAGCCGCGCATGACCCTCCTTCAGGACTCCCAGCCGGGGCGTCCGTCGTCCGACCCCCGCTCGCCGGGCCGCGCATCCGGCCCGCGGACCGCGGCCGAGCCCGCGGCGACCCGCCGCCGCCGGTCCGCCCGCCGCCGCAAGTGGCCGCTGTCGCTCTGGATCGCGAGCGGCTTCCTCGCCCTGACCGCGCTCGCGGCGCTGCTCGCGTCGGTGATCTCGCCGTACGCGCCGGACGCCATCGACCTCGGCGCCTCGCTCGCCGACCCGGACGCGAACCACCTGCTGGGCACCGACCAGTCCGGCCGCGACCTGCTCTCGCGCGTCCTGCACGGAGCCGGGCCGAGCCTCGTCGCGCCCCTCGCCCTCCTCGCCCTCGCGTCGGTCGTCGGCATCGCGCTCGGCACCGTCGCGGCGTGGCACGGCGGGTGGGTGGACGCCCTGCTGTCCCGGGTCACGGACGTGATGTTCGCGTTCCCGGGGCTGTTGTTCGTGATCCTGGTCGTCTCGGTGTTCGGGGACGGGCTGACCACCGCCGTCGTCGCGCTGGCCCTCGCGTACTCGCCGGTCGTCGCGAAGTACACGCGCAGTATCGCGCTGGCCGAGCGGTCCAAGCCGTACATCGACGCGTACCGGGTCCAGGGCATGAGCGGCACGGCGATCTGCGCCCTGCGCCTGGTGCCCAATCTCGCGCCGCAGCTGCTCGGCTACCTGGTGCTGATGTTCGGCCAGGTGCTCATGGGCATGGCGACGCTCAGCTACCTCGGGTTCGGCGCGCAGCCGCCCAGTTCGGAATGGGGACTGATGGTCAAGGAGGGGCAGGCCGCCCTGGTGCAGGGGGCGTTGTGGCCGGTCATCGTGCCGGGTACGGCGATCGCCCTCGTCGTGGTGGCGTTCAACATCGTCGGCGTGCGGATCTCCGACCGCCTGGGCGCGAGGGAGCGCTGATGACCATGCGAACCGACGCGGCCCCGCTGCTGCACATCGCGGACCTCACCGTGGAACTGCCCGGTGCGGGCGCCCGGCGGCCCGTCCTCGACGGCGTCGACCTGCGCGTGCACCGCGGCGAAGTGGTCGGCCTGGTGGGCGAGTCAGGCTCCGGCAAGTCCACCACCGCCAAGGCGGTCCTGGCCATGCTGCCGGACGACGCCGAGATCGCCGGCACCGTCGCGGTCGGCGGCGCCGACGTCCTGGGCATGGACGCGCGCACACTGCGCGAACTCCGGGCGAACCGCGTGTCCATGGTCCACCAGGACCCGCGCTCGTCCCTGAACCCGGTGCGCCGCATCGGCGACTACCTGACCGAGCGCATGGTCCACACGATGGGCCGACGCCCGGCGGACGCCCGGGCGCACGCGCTCGAACTCCTCACCGCCGTCGGCATCACCCGCCCCGAGCAGCGCATGCGCCAGTTCCCGCACGAGCTTTCCGGCGGCATGGTGCAACGCGTCGTGATCGCGGCGGCCCTGGCCGGCGACCCGGAGCTGCTGCTCGCCGACGAGGCCACCAGCGCGCTCGACGTGACCACCCAGGCCGAGATCCTCGCGATCCTGCGGGAGCACCAGGCGGCGCGCGGGCTGGGCATGCTGTTCATCACGCACGACCTGCACCTCGCGGCGGCGTACTGCGACCGCGTGTACGTGATGTACGCGGGCCGCGTCGTCGAGGAGCGCTCCGCCGAGCGGCTGTTCCGCGACCCGCGGCACCCGTACACGGCCGGACTGCTGGCCTGCACGCCCGAACTCGGCGACGCCCGGGCGCTGCGCCCGATCCCGGGCCGGCCGCCCTCGCTCGACGACGCCTTCGCGGGCTGTCCGTTCGTGGCGCGCTGTCCGTCGGCCGAGACGGAGTGCGAGACGTGGCGCCCGTTCCCGCGGGAGATCGGCGGCGGTGTGGACGACGACGGGGTGGTGGCCTGCCGACTGGCCGACGTACGCGACCGGCCCGGGCCGGATCCGGTCGACCAGGTGGTCCGCATCGAGAAGGTGGGTTCGTGATGTCCCCGGTGGATCCGAAGGCCGGCAAGGCCCGGCAGAAGTGGAGTCCGCGGGATCCGGAGACGCCGGGCGCCGACACGGACGCGGTTCCCGCGCTCCGGGTGCACGGCCTGTGCAAGGAGTTCCGGGCGCGCGGCGAGCGGCCCGGGGACGGCACGGTTGCCGCGTCCGACGTGTCCTTCGCCGTCCCGGCGGGCGGCGCGCTGGGCATCGTCGGCGAGTCCGGATCGGGCAAGTCGACGATCGCCCGCATGCTCGTCGGCCTGCTGGCGCCCGACCGGGGCACGGTCGAAGTCGACGGCCGGGAAAGGTCGTTCCGCTCGCACGTGGGCCGCGCACAGCGCCTGGCCCGGGCGCGCGAGGTGCAGATGGTGTTCCAGGACCCGTACGTCTCCCTCGACCCCCGCCTGAGCGCCGAGCAGTGCGTCGGGTCGGTCCTGCGCCTGCACGGCCTCGGCGACCGCGCCGCCCGGGCACGGCGTACCGCGGAACTCCTCGACCAGGTGGGCCTGGGCTCCCGCGAGGCGGCCGCCCGGCCGCACGCGCTGAGCGGCGGACAGCGCCAACGCCTTTCGATCGCCAGGGCGCTGGCCGCCGGGCCGCGCGTCCTGGTGCTGGACGAGGCGGTCTCGGCGCTCGACGTGTCGATCCAGGCGCAGATCGTGCGGCTGCTGGCCGACCTCCGGCGGGATTCCGACGTGGCGCTGGTGTTCGTCACCCATGACCTGGCGGTGGTCCAGCACGTCACGGACGACCTGCTCGTGCTCTACCGCGGCGTCGCCGTGGAACAGGGGCGTACGGCCGAGGTCCTGGCCGCGCCGCGGCACGCGTACACCCAGCTCCTCGTCGGCTCGGTGCCGCGGCCGGGTTGGGATCCCGCGGAGGTCGTACGGCTGCGGGCGGCGGTGCTGGGCGCGACGGTCTGAAGCGCGACGGCCTGAGGCGCGGCGGCCGGAAGCGCGCGGCGGCCGGTCAGAGGGACTTGAGCGCGGGCAGCAGTTTGTCCTTGGCCCAGTCGATGTACTCGTGCTGCCGGTCCCCGCCGATCTGGACGAGTGCGACCTCGGTGAAGCCGGCGTCGGCGTAGGCGCGGACCGCGTCCACGAAGGCGTCCACGTCGTCGCCGCAGGCGATGCTGCCGGCGATGTCGTCCTCGCGCACGAACTGCGTCGCGGCCGAGAACGCCTCGGTCCCCGGCAGGTTGGCGTTGACCGGCCAGCCGCCGCCGAACCAGCGGAACTCCCGGTGGGCGCGGGCCACCGCCGCCGCGCGGTCCGGGTCCCAGCTCACCGGGACCTGCCCGACCACGGGCTTTCCGGCGCCGCCCGCTTTCGCGAAGGCGTCGACGAGGTCGGAGTCCGGTTCGACGGCCACGCCGATGTCGCCGTGTTGTCCCGCCAGCGCGCAGCTGTGCGGGCCGGACATGGCGATGCCGATCTGCGGCGGTTCCTCGGGAAGGTCCCAGAGCTTGGCGCCGGACGCCTGGAAGTGGGTTCCGCGGTACGTCACCTCACCGCCCGCGAACAACGCCCGGATGATGTCCACCGCCTCGGTGAGCATCTCGTGGCGGATCCGAGGCGGCGGCCACCCCTTGCCGATCACGTGTTCGTTGAGGTTCTCGCCGGATCCCAGGCCGAGCCGGAACCGGCCCTCGCTGAGCAGTTGCAGCGTCGCCGCCTTCTGCGCCACCACGGTCGGGTGGTAGCGCAGGATGGGGCAGGTCACATAGGTCATCAGCGGGATGCGCGTGGTGGCCTGGGCGGCGGCACCCAGCACACTCCACGCGTACGGCGCGTGCCCCTGCGCGGCCAGCCACGGAGAGTAGTGGTCCGATGTGACGGAGAAGTCGAAGCCCGCCTCCTCGGCGTGGACGACATGGTCCACGAGCTCCCGCGGCCCCGCCTGCTCCGTCATCATCGTGTAGCCGATAGCGATCATGCTCCGCGGCTTGCCCGAGGCAGGGATATGAAACATCCGCCGCCACGTCCGGGACCATCGCCGCCGCCTCCGGGGCCGCCGCCGCCCCGCGTCACCGGCCGCCCCGCCGCGTCGCCGGTAGCATCCGGTACGTACCGGTGCCCGTCCACCGCCTTCGCAGGCCGACCCGTCCGGAGCCCGCCGTGCAGGTGTACATCTCGATCGACATGGAAGGCGTGGCCGGTGTCGCCACGATCGACCAGGTGGTCCGCGGCGGCCACGGCTACCCGGCCGCGCAACGCCTGATGACCGGCGAGGCGAACGCCGCGATCGCCGGGGCGTTCGACGCGGGTGCCGAGACGGTCGTGGTCAACGACAGCCACGGGACGATGGACAACCTCGTCCACGCGGAACTCGACCCGCGCGCCCGACTGGTCTTCGGCACCCCGAAGCTGGACTGCATGGCCGAGGGCCTGACCGAGGAACACGACGTCGCGCTGTTCCTCGGCTACCACGCCGCGGCCGGCGCGCACGGCGTGCTCGCCCATACGTACTCCTCGCACTTCACCGAGGTCCGCCTGAACGGCCGCCCGGTCTCCGAGACCGAGGTCAACGCCCTCCAGGCCGCGGCCGTCGGTGTCCCGGTCGCGCTGGTCACCGGCGACGACGTGATCTGCGAGACGGTACGCGCCCGACTGCCCAAGGCCCACACCCTCGCGGTGAAGACCTCGCACGGCTTCTCGGCCGCGAACAGCCTCTCGCCCACCGAGGCGTGCGCGCGGATCCGGGCGGCCGCCGCCGCGGCCCTCGCCGACCGCGACGCGCTCGCCCTCGCCGAGATCCCCGAGGTGCTGCGGCTGGAGCTGGACATGCCCAACGCGTCCGCGGCCGAACTGGGCGCACTCATCCCGACGGTGACGCGTACCGCCGACCGCACGCTGGAAGGCGAGTTCGGCACTCCTCGTGAGGTCCTCGGCGTCATCACCATCTGCTACGAACTCGCGGCCGCCTCGATCCGCAGCCGCACCGCCCTGGCCAACCGCCGCTGAGCACGCCGCCTTCCCGCGTCATCTGGCTGCCGAACCGCGTTGTCGGAGCCTTGCCGCCCCCGCGCGGCATCGCGCCGTTAGCATGACCGGCCGTCGGCAGGCGTGACTTGTACGCGGGAGGGCCGTGACCGTGAGCCGTCCACCCGCTGCGGACGACGCGGCGAACAACCGGTCGCCGTCGGCAGCTCCGGGCGCCGGCCCGTCGAAGCGCCACACCCTCCGGCGCGGCGCGCGCCGGCCGGTGGTCCGCGTCGGCCCGCACCTCCAGGGCACCCGGGTGCCCGATCCGGACACCTGGCGCGCGGTTCTGCGCGATGCCATCGTCGCGTTGGACGCCACACCGATCGGCGCCACCGCCCGCTACGACCGGGCAGGCGACGGCAGTCCCGGGTACACCGGGTGGGTCTATCTCCTCGAACTCGGCCGCACCACCATCAGCGACGTGGGCTCCGACCCCATGCGCGTGGCCCGGACCGCACGGCTCATCGACCGGAACCCGATCGACCTCCACCACCTGTCCATCGGACAGCGCGCCAGTTGGGCCGCCCAGGGCGGCCGCCTCGCCCGGCTGAATCCCGGGGACGCACTGCTCTTCGACAGCTCCCGGCCCTGGGCGTTCACCGCCGACGGCTTTGTCCACCAACTCGTCGTCGGGGTACCGAGGAAGGACCTCGAGCGCAGCGTCGGCAGTCTGGGGCAGGCCGCGCTCGGCCGACCCATCCGTGCCGAGAACCCCACGCTGCGCGTGCTCACGACGGTGATCGGCGAACTCGCCCGGAACACGTCCGCGCAGAACGGCGACGTACTCCTGGAACTCGGCCACACGGTGGCCGAACTGCTGGCCTCCACCTTGCGGTTCGAGAGCGCGGGCCGACAGGACCTGGCCGACCCGCGGTTGTCCCGCAGCGCCCAACTCCCGCGCATGCTGGACTTCGTACGCCGCAACCTGGGCGACCCGGACCTGTCGCCCCGCGCCGTCGCCGAGGCGTTCGACGTCTCCCTGCGGTACGTGGAGCTCGTCTTCCGCGAAGGCGGCCGGTCCCCGGCCCGGTTCATCCGTGAGAGCAGGCTCGACGAGGCCCGCCGAATGCTCGCGGACCCCCGGCAGCGCCACCGGCCCATCGCCGCGATCGGCCGGTCGGTGGGCATCGAGAGCCCCAGCGCGTTCGCCCGGGCCTTCCGCGGCCGGTACGCGACGACACCACGCGAGTACCGGCACACTCGGGACCTCCCCACGCCACCCGAGGAACCCCGCGACTGACGCGGCGGCGTGCGGCGGCCGCGTACGGCAGCGGCAAGTGGCAAGTGGCAAGCGGCATGCAAGGTGCGGCGGCAGGGCGGGTGGTCGGGCCCCGCGACGTCTCGACGTCACAAAACGCGGCTCCGGATCGTCTGAGGGCAGAGCCCCTTTCACATCGAGTCCGTGCCGAGTCCGCATCGAGGAGGCGTCATGCAGGGGAGTCCGGCATGAGCGACACCGCACGACCTGTCGGCGCAACCGACAGCAAAGCCGTACGCCGCGCCGACGCGGTCGACGAGAGACTGGGGATCTACCGGCTCGCCGGGCCGTACATCAGGAAGGTCTTCCCGGACCACTGGTCCTTCATGATCGGCGAGATAGCCCTCTACAGCTTCGTCGTCCTGCTGCTGTCCGGGGTCTTCCTGACGTTCTTCTTCGAGCCGAGCATGAGCGAGGTCGTCTACGACGGCTCCTACGTGCCGCTCCAGGGCATCCACATGTCGGAGGCGTACGCCTCGACCCTGGACATCAGCTTCGACGTCCGCGGCGGCCTGCTGATCCGGCAGATCCACCACTGGTCGGCGCTGATCTTCATCGCGGCCCTGTTCGTGCACATGTTCCGGCACTTCTTCACCGGATCGTTCCGCAAACCGCGCGAAGTCAACTGGCTTTTCGGATTCCTGCTGCTTGTACTCGCGATGCTCAACGGCTTCCTCGGCTACTCGCTGCCGGACGACCTGCTGTCCGGCACCGGCCTGCGGATCGCCGAGGGTGTCATCCTCGCCATTCCCGTGGTGGGGACGTACCTGCAATTCTTCGCGTTCGGCGGGGAGTTCCCGGGCGACGACGCCATACCCCGGCTGTTCACGCTGCACGTGCTGCTGGTCCCCGCGATCATGGTGGCACTGGTGACCGTGCACCTGATCCTGGTCTTCTACCACAAGCACACGCAGTTCCCCGGGCCCGGCCGCACCGAGGACAACGTCGTCGGGCAGCCGTTCCTGCCGGTCTACACCGCCAAGGCGGGCGGCTTCTTCTTCGTCGTCTTCGGGGTCACCGCGCTGCTCGGCGGCCTGGCCCAGATCAATCCGATCTGGGCGTACGGCCCCTACCACCCCGGCCAGGTCAGCGCCGGGTCCCAGCCGGACTGGTACATCGGGTTCCTCGAAGGGGCGCTGCGCCTGATGCCGAACTGGGAGGCGAACGCGTTCGGTCACACCGTCAGCTTCAACGTGCTCGTCCCGGCGGTGATCGTCCCCGGCCTGATGTTCACGCTGCTCGGCGCGTACCCGTGGATCGAGGCGTGGATCACCGGCGACAGACGCGAACACCACCTGCTGGACCGCCCGCGCAACATGCCGGTCCGCACAGGGCTCGGGGTCGCGTGGATCGCGGCCTACGGCGTGCTGTGGGTCTGCGGCAGCAACGACATCATCGCCACCCACTTCCACCTGTCCATCAACACCATCACCTGGGCCGGGCGGATCGCGTTCTTCGTCGCACCCGTCGTCGCGTACGTCGTCACCGTGCGCTGGTGCAAGGGCCTGCAACTGCGCGACCGCGACAAAGTCCTGCACGGTCGCGAGACGGGCATCGTCAAGAAGCTCCCGCACGGCGAATTCGTCGAGGTCCACGAGCCGCTCGACCCCGTACGACGCCACATCCTGACCGCGCACGAGCAGTACGAGCCGTTCGTGGCCGACCCGTTGGCGGACGAGAACGGCGTGGCCCGGAGGGTCACGGCCGGACAGCGCCTGCGCGTACGCCTGTCCCATTGGTACTTCGCCGACCAGGTCCGCAAGCCGACACCCGCCCGGCCTCGGCAGCTCTCCGACGCCGCGAGCGAGGCCGACCGACCCGCCGCCGAGCAGCGGTCGCGCATGTGACGCCGGGTCCGCGGGAGGCCGACGGTGTCACCGGTGCCGACCGCCCGCGGACCCAAAACCCGCCGCCGCGACGACTTCCGCCCTCCCCGGTTGTCAGAACCAGTGACGCCGAATCTCGTGGAGGGCCGTGGTGGATGTGGTGGACGTGGTGGACGGCACGAATCGCACGACTGCCGAGCAGCGCTGGGTGCTGGGCCTGACCGCGATCGGCTCGGTGATGGTGGCGCTCGACGCCCTGGTGGTCGCGGCCGCGCTGACCACCGTCAGGCACGACCTCGGCGCCTCGGTCCAGGAGCTGGAATGGACGGTGAACGCGTACAGCCTCAGCTTCGCGATGCTGATGATGACCGCGGCGGCGATCGGCGACCGCTGGGGGCGGCGGCGTACCTTCGCGAGCGGCCTCACGCTCTTCTCGGTCGCGTCGGTCGGCTGTGCGCTCGCGACCTCCGCGGGGTGGCTGATCGCCGCCCGCGCGGTCCAGGGGATCGGGGCCGCGGTCGTGATGCCGCTGGCGATGGGCCTGTTGGGGGCCGCCTTCCCGCCGGAGCGCCGCAACTGGGCGATCGGCGCCTTCAGCGGTCTGACCGGGCTGGCCGTGCTGAGCGGCCCGGTGATCGGCGGCGCGGTCACCGAGGGCCTGGCCTGGCAGTGGATCTTCTGGATCAACGTGCCGGTCGGGGCGCTCGCCGTCCCACTCGTCCTGCGGAAGGTCCCGGAGAGCAGGGGAGCGGCACGCCGGGTGGACGTACGCGGTGCGGCCCTCAGCACGGCCGCCGTGCTCGGCGTCGTCTGGGGTGTGGTGCGCGGCGCCGAGGCGGGGTGGTCCAGCCGCGAGGTGGTCGGCGCGTTCGCCCTCGGGGCGGTGGGCTTGGCGGCGTTCCTGCTCTGGGAGCGCCGGGCCGCGCACCCGATGGTGCCGCCCTCGTTCTTCCGTTCGCGGACGTTCTCGGCGGGCAACGCGGCGGCGTTCTTCCTGACCTCGGCGCTGTACGGCGGTGTGTTCTTCCTCGCCCAGTACATGCAGGTCGCGTTCGGCTCCGGCCCGATGAAGGCCGGGCTGCAACTGCTGCCGTGGACCGCCACTCTGTTCCTGATCGCGCCGCTCGCCGGCCGCCTCGCGGACCGGATCGGCGAGCGTCCGCTCGTGGTCGCGGGCCTGGCGCTCCAGGCCCTCGGCATGGCGTGGATCGGCCAGGCCGCCAAGGGCTCGGTCCACTACGCGGATCTGGTGGCCCCGTTGGTGGTGGCCGGCTGCGGCGTCTCGCTGGCGATGCCCGCGGCGCAGAGCGCGAGCATCGGGGCGCTGCCCCGCGAAGCGGTCGGGATCGCGTCCGGCGTGCACGGCATGATGCGGCAGCTCGGCGGAGTGGTGGGGGTCGCCGTCCTGGCCGCGGTGTTCAGCGCCTCCGGCGGCTACGGGTCGTTCACCACGGGCTTCAGCCGGGCGCTGACCGTGTGCGGCGTACTGTCGTTGCTCGGGGCACTGGCCGGGCTCGGTGTCACCGCACGGCGTGCCCCGACCGCGGCGGGGCCCACCGCCCGGCCCGACGCCGCCCGGGAGTTGGTATGAACCTCGAGGACGAGTTCGCCCGGCACCGGGGCGATCTGGTGGCGTACTGCTACCGCATGCTCGGCTCGCTGCACGACGCGGAGGACGCCGTGCAGGAGACGTACCTGCGTGCGTGGCGCGGCTTCGCGGAGTTCGAGCGGCGGTCGTCGGTGAAGACCTGGCTCTACCGGATCGCCACCCGGACCTGCCTGAACGCGCTGAAGCACAGCAGCCGCCGCATGGTGCCGTCGGCGATCGGCGCGCCCGGCAGCGACCCCGACCGCCTCGACGCGCGCATGCTGGAGGCGTCCTGGCTGGAGCCGTTCCCGGACCGCCTGCCGAGCGCCGACCCGGCCCAGGTCGTGGACGCCCGCCAAAGCCTTCGGCTCGCGCTGGTCGCCGCCCTGCAACACCTGCCGCCACGCCGGCGCGCGGTGCTGATCCTGCGGGACGTCCTGGCGTGGCGCGCCTCGGAGACCGCGGAACTGCTGGAGACCACGACCACCGCGGTGCACAGCTCGCTGCGCCGGGCGCGCGCCGACCTCGCCACGCTGGCACCGGCCGAGGAGCAGTTCGGCGAGCCCGCCGAACCCGAACGCCGCGCCCTTCTCGACCGGTACGCGCGGGCCTTCGAGGAGACCGACCTGGCCGCGCTGGAGGACCTCTTGACGCAGGAGGTCCGGTGGGAAATGCCGCCGATCCCGACCTGGTTCGACGGCCGCGAGGACGTCCTGCGCCTGCTCGCCGCGAAACTACGGCCGGAGGGGGGACAGCGGATCGCCGTGGCGACGTCCGCGAACGGCCGACCCGCGTTCGCCGTCTACAACCGCGGGCCGGACGACGTCTTCCACGCGCACTCGGTGCAGGTGCTCACCGTGACGAAGGCGGGGATCGCCGCGGTACTGGCCTTCCACCGGGCAGACCTGTTCCCGCTCTTCGGCCTGCCGGTCGAACGGGGTGCCCGGGGCGGGTGACGCACCCGGGTGGTCCGCGGGACAGATCCGCAGTGATCCGGCGAAGTTTCCGAAGAAGATCCCGAAGGTGCGATGAGTTCGGCGCGGTTCTGCGGTCCTACCTCCCAGAGCCGCCCGGTCGATTGTGCCGTGGCGGCCACCGGACCCGGAACGGACCGGGCCGAGCACCGACACGGGAGCAGCCATGACCAGCACGCACACCGTCGCCTCCGCGGACGGCACCGCGATCGCGTACGACCGCTACACGCCGCGGAACCCGAACCCGGCGGGCGGGACCGTGGTGCTGGTCGGCGGCGCGTTCAGCTACCGGAAGTTCCCGAAGATGGTCCAACTCGCCGAAATGCTGGCCGACGAGCAGGGGCTGACGGTCGTGCTCCACGACCGCCGCGGCCGTGGCGACAGCGGCGACTCGCCGGGACGCCACGACTGTGCGCAGGAGATCGACGACCTGGCCGCGGTGGTCGCCGCCGAGGGCGGGTCGGCCGCGCTGTTCGGCTGGTCGTCGGGCGCGGTCCTGGCGTTGCGGGCCGCGGCGTCCGGGCGGATCCCCGGAATCGAGCGGGTGGTCGCGTTCGAGCCGCCGTTCGTCGTAGACCGCACCCGGCACGTGCCGCCGACGGACCTGGCCGCAACGCTGCACCGGCTGGTCGCCGAGGACCGGCGCGGCGAGACCGTGCGCTACTTCATGACCAAGGCCATGGGCATCCCGTCGCCTTTCGTCGGCCTCATGCGGATCACCCCGATGTGGTCGAAGCTCACCGCTGTCGCCCCGTCCACCGCGCACGACTGGGCGGTGATGGCGGACCACATGCGCGGTGAGCCGCTGGACCCGGCCGACTGGGCGGGTGTCGAGGTCCCGGTATTGGTCGTGTCCGGTGGCCGCAGCGAGGCATTGCTGCGTACGGCCGCCCGGGCGGCGACGGCGGCGCTGCCTGACGCCCGGCACGTCGAGATCGCGAAGCTCAGCCACAACCCGAAGGTCCCGCTGCTGGTGGCGGCGGTCGACGAGTTCCTCACGGGGCGGGCCGCGGGAGGGGAGCCGCAGCCCGGGGCGTCCGCACCGACGCAGGCCTGAGTCGCCGGCCGGGTTGCGGGTGGGCTGCCGCAACGGGACGCCTGCCGCGGATCGGCTGCCGGGGACTGTTGTGCCGGGGACTGTTGTGCCGCGGGCAGGTGTGCCGCGGACTGTGTGCCCAGGCGTGCTTGCCGTGGCAACCCCGCCAGGGCTCAGTCCCGGCCCGCGAGGGTCGCACGGAGGATCTCGGTCCACCAGTCGAGCATGTGCTCGCGCGCGGTCTCGTCGAGGCCGACGCTGCGGCGGAACTCGTCCCCGAACAGCGGTTCCGTGGCGACCGCCTGATGCAGTGCGGCCACCGTCAGCTGGATCGACTCGCGCAAAGGAGGGGTGCGTCCGGCGGCCGCGCACTGGTGCCGCGCCTGCGCGTGCAGCCTGTCCACCACCTCGTCGAGCAGTCCGCTGCCGGTGTCGCGTCGGCCGGACCGGTGGAGGGCGAGGGCGAGTTCCGCGTAGCCGTCGGCGTACAGCGCGGCGAGTGCGCGCACCAACTCGGCCGGCTCGGGCGGACCGTCGGCCCACGCGCCCAGCACGGCGTGCAGTTCGGCCTTCAGCTTGGTCCCGCCGAAGCGCAGCAGGGAATCCAGCAGTTGGTCACGTGTGCCGAAGTGGTGGTTGACCGCGGCGTCGGTCACCCCGACCTCGGCGGCGACGGCGCGCACCTGCACGGCGGCCGGACCGCCCGCGGCCAGCAGCTTGCCGGCCGCTTCGAGGATCATCCGCCGGGCGTCATCGGGGTTGCGTCGTACGCGAGCCATCCCCCGACCCTACCTTGACTGCTCAAGGTTGTGGTCCTTACCTTGATGAGTCAAGGTAAGGACGAGGAGGCGGCGTGCGGGGACGACCCGGGACTCCGACGATGCTCGAACTGGCGGTCCAACTGGGCGTCACCGTCCGCGATCCGGCGCCGCCGCGCGCGTTCCGGTTCTCGAACGCGGGGTGCGGCCTGCACGGACTCGACTGGGGCGGCACGGGACTTCCGGCGATTCTGCTGCACGGCGGCGGACTGACCGCGCACACATGGGACTTCGTCTGCCTCGGCCTGCGCGACGCGGCCCGCCCGGTCGCACTGGACCTGCGCGGCCACGGCGACAGCGACTGGTCGGACGACTACCGCATCGCCACCATGGCCGACGACGTGGTCGCCGCCGCCGACCACCTGGGCCTCGAACGGGTGGGGCTGGTAGGCATGTCGCTGGGCGGCGTGGTCGCGGCGCATGTCGCCGAAACCCGGCCCGATCGTGTGGCGCGGCTGGCACTCGTCGACGTCGCACCCGGCGTGGACTTCGAAGGTACGCGGCGGGTACGGGAGTTCATGGCCGCACTCGCCCCCGTGCGCGAACTTGACGCGGTCGTCGAGGAAGCCATGCGCGTCAGTCCGCGCACGCACCGGGCAGGCGTGGCCTACCGCATGAGCACCCTGTTCCGCCGCGGCCCGGACGGTGAGTGGGTACCGAAGGGGGATCCGCGTCCGCCCGACTTCCCCGCGATCCTCGCCGCCATCGAGCGCCTGGCCGCCCAATCGGCGGGGGTCCCGCTCCTGTTGGCACGCGGGGGGCGCAGCAGGGTACTTCCGCAGGCCGCCGCGGAGCGCCTGATCGCGAGCGTCCCCGGCGCGGAACTTGTCGTGGTGCCGGACGCCGGCCACAACGTCCAGGAGGACAACCCGGCAGCGCTGACCACCGCATTGTGTACGTTCCTGTGCCCGGGGCCGGCAGCCTCGGAGTCGGAGTCGGAGTCGGAGTCGGCGCCGCTCCGTACAGTGCGTCGCATGACGACCCACGAGTACAAGTACTGGTCCTCGGAGGCGCGGTTCCGGAGCCTGGTGCGGGAATTGGCGCCGCTGGACATGGGCGGATGGCTGCTGGAGGACGTCGAGGCCGCTCTCGGCACGCTGGGGTGGGCCCTGCTTCCGGTGCCGCCGAACCAGGTCGTCGACCCGGCCCGAGGCCCGCTGGACGGAGTGGGCTGGGAACTGGGCCGCCACCCGCACGGCCCCCGGCAGGGGGTCGGAGTCGTGGCCGCGGCGGACGGCGCGCCTCCGCGGGCCGTCAGGGTGGAGGTCAACCTCGGCTACGGCATCGCGTACGACGACGACCACCGCGACGAGGTGCACTTCCTGCGGACCGCCTGGGACGTCATGGAGGAAGTCCTCGACGCACCCCCGACGTTGTGGGCCGGCGCAGGCCGGAAGTGGGACAGCCGCGGCCCCCGGATGTTGTGGCGACGCCCTGGCGAAACCACCCTCGCCATGGGACTGGACGTGCACTCGGTGCCGGTCATGGCCATGCTGCACACCGCATCGGACGGCGACGCCGCGGGAGCCCGGAACGAGTCGCCGGGAGTGTGGCGCGCCGGAGAGCCGGCCGACCTGCCCGCGCTGCCCGAACCCGCGCCGCGCGCCGCGACGACCTGGGAGGGCGTCGAGACCGGACTCGCCGAGGCCCTGCGGGCGCTGTGCGCCGACACACCGTGCCTGCCGGGCGCGTTCGTCCTGCACGTGCGTTCCACCCGCGACCCGCTGCGCTTCGTCAGCGCCTGGAACGAGGGGTTCGACCTGCGCATCGAGTCCTTCGTCAACGACACGCCCGTCGACCCGGACGCGCTCGTCCGGCGCGGTTGGTCGGATGCCGGCGGCCTGTGGCAGCGGCGCTTCGGCGACGCCAAGAGCGACGACGCCGGCACCGCGGCGGCGATGCTGCTGGAGGCCATCCGTACCGCGGGTGTGGAACACCCGGACGAACTGGGCTACCACGGGACCGTGTCCGGACGCGGCCACCTGTTCGAGCTGGAGCTACCGCACCTGGGGCCGGCCCGGATGAGTGATCCGTTCGGGTGACACCGGGCGGACGATCCGTCGGACGGTGTCGGCTACTTCTCCAGGATGTGCACGGCCGCGCTGGAGCCGAGGCCGATCACGTGGGTCAGGCCGACGCGGGCGCCGTCGATCTGCCGGTCGCCCGCCTCGCCGCGCAGGTGTGCGGTGACCTCGTAGACGTTGGCGATGCCGGTGGCCCCGATGGGGTGGCCCTTGGACTGCAGGCCGCCGGAGACGTTGACCGGCAGGCGTCCGTCGCGCCACGGGGCGCCGGAGTCGAGGAATTCGGCGGCGCCGCCGGGCTCGCACAGCATCAGGTTGTCGTAGTGCAGGAGTTCGGCGGTGGCGAAGCAGTCGTGCAGTTCGACCAGGCCGAGGTCCTCGGGGCCGATGCCGGCCTTCTCGTACGCCGCGGCGGCCGCGTTGCGGGTGCAGGTGGACACATCCGGCAGGACCTGCCCGCCCGGCACGTACGGGTCCGAGGTGAGGACCGAGGCGGCGATCTTGACCGCGCGCCTGCGTACCTCCAGGGGCAGCGTGGCAAGACGCGCCGAGGAGCACAGCACGACCGCGGCGGCGCCGTCGGTGTTGGCCGAGCACATGAGCGAGGTGTTCGGGTAGGAGATCATCGGCGCGGCCTTGATCTCGTCGAGCGAGAACCGCTTGCGGTACTGCGCGAGCGGGTTCAGCTCGGAGTGCGCGTGGTTCTTCTCGCTGATCTTGTAGAAGTGCTCCACGGACGCCTGCGGGTTGTCGTGCAGGTACGCGGTGCCCGCCTGGGCGAACACACTCGGCATGGTCTGCGACCCGAGGATCCCCTCGACGGGCATGACGCGCCCGTCGCGCCCGCTGGGCGTGTACTCGGTCCTGGCTTCGGCGGGGCGGGCGGCGGCACCGAGCAGCCCCATGCCCGAAGTCTTCTCCACACCCACGGCGATGCCCAGTTCGGATTCGCCGGCGAGGATCGACAGGTGCACGGTCCGCAGCGCGGTGGCGCCGGTCGCGCACGCGTTGGCGACGTTGTAGACGGGGATGCCCGTCTGGCCGATCTGCTTCTGCAACTGCTGGCCCAGCCCGGCGCCGGCGTGGAACAGCGAGCCCGCGGCAAGGACGTCCATGTCGGCGATGGTCGTGCCGGAGTCGGCGAGCGCGGCCAACGCCGCCTCGGCGGCCAGGTCGAGCACGTCCATGCCGTCGTGCCGGGCGAACCGCGTCATGTACGCGCCGACGATCCACACGTGGTCGGAGGCCATTCCGGATCCCTTCTCTCGGCGTCGGATGCGCGGCGCCTGGGGCTTCAGTCGAGCGGGGCGAACCCGTACGCCACGGCCTCGACACCGTTGTCGTCGGTGCCTGCCACGAAGGTCCGCAGGCGTACCGGCATCCCGAGCACGATGTGCGCCGGGTCCGGCTCGACGTCCACCAGGTTGCTCTGCACGATCGGCCCGTCCTGCAGCCGCACGATCGCCGAGACGAAGGGGACCGGTACGCCGGGGGCCGCCCGGTGGACGATGGTGAACGCGACGACGGTGCCGTCCGTGCCCCAGGTCCGCTCGCCGAAGTCGGTTCCGCCGCAGGAGGCGCACGCGTTGCGGCGGGTGAGGAAATCGGCCTCGCACGTGCCGCACACGGCCGACCTCAAGCGCGGCTCGGGCTCCAGCACCAGGTGGTCGACGAGCGGGACACGGCTGGCCATGCGACTCCTTCGGACGAGTCGTTACGGGTCTGGGCGGAACGCGTCAGGTCGGTCAGGTCGGTCGCTTCAGATCGCGTCAGGTTGGCTCAGCTCGGCTCAGCGCAACACAACTCGGTTCAGGACGGTCGGGCCAGGCTGCGGGAGTGCCCTACCCCCGCAGCCTGG
>NZ_JBEZFP010000091.1:0-38376 GCF_040649515.1 Streptodolium elevatio | reverse complement strand
TAGTGGCCGGCCTCGGAGACCTTGACGTCTCCGTCGTGCTGGTCGGGGCTGTCGGGGTCGGGGTGGTAGAAGCCGCGGTTGACGATGTCGACGACCGAGCCGTCGTCGGCCTGCACGAGGTAGCGGGCCTCCAGTTCGCAGATCTCGCCGCGCGTGCTGCTCCAGTCCCCGCCCCCGGCCAGCACCTTGCCGGTGAGCCGCGGGCCGCTCACGCTGCCGCCGACGATGGGCGTGAACTCCGTGATCTCGCCGTCGCCGTGGCCGATGTGCAGGGTTTCGGACACCTGGGCCCTGATTTCGAACACGAACTCGAGGGCGGGTGCGAAGGACATGGTCTCTCCTTGATCGTGGGGTGGCGCGGTGGTCGCGCCGCGGTGCAAAGCTGCGGACCGGGTCCGCCCGGCCTGCAAATCGGTCGGGCGCGTGGGCGACCCGGCAGGGCGGGTCGGTCAGTCGGCGTCCGGGCGCGGTCGGCGCCGCGGCTTCCAGCCGGGCTTGGGGATGGACTCGATCAGACGCCGGGTGTACGCGTCGCGCGGCGCGCCCAACACGCGCCCGACCGGGCCCTGCTCGACCACCCGTCCGGTGCGCATCACCAGGACCTCGTCGCTGATGTGCGGGACCGCCGCGAGGTCGTGGGTGATGAACAGCAGTGCCGTCCCGGTGCTTTCCCGCACCTGTGCGAGCAGGTTCAGGATTTGCGCCTGGATCGACACGTCCAGGGCGGCGACCGCCTCGTCCAGGATCAGCACGCGTGGCTCGGCGGCGAGAGCCCGGGCGATCGCGACGCGTTGGCGCTGTCCGCCGGAGAGCCCTTTGGGGAGCGAGCGGGCCTGGCGCTCGTCCACGCCGACCAGGCCGAGGAGTTCCGCGACCCGGTCGTCGACGGCTGCGCCGTTGCCCGGGCGGTGCAGGCGTACGGCCTCGGCGACGGCGTCGCGTACCCGCTGGCGGCGGTCGAGCGACGAGTACGGGTCCTGGAAGACCATCTGGATCTGCCGGGCCCGGGTACGCCGCTCGGCGCCGCCCACCCGGCCGGGCCGACGCGGTTCGCCGCCCACCGCGAAGTGACCGCCGCTCGGCGCCTCCAGGCCCGCGATCATGCGTGCGGTGGTGGTCTTCCCCGAGCCCGACTCCCCCACCACCGCCAGCGACCCGCCCTCGGGAAGGGTGAGGCTGACGTCGTCGACGGCGACGAAATCGCCGTAGACCTTGCGCAGGTTGTGGACCTCAAGCATGCGATCCGGCCTCCTCGGGGGCGCGGGTGTGCGGGAAGTGGCAGGCGGCGGAGCCCGCGCCGGCGGGGCGCGATCGCGGCGGCTCGTCGTCGCACAGCTCGCGAGCCCGGGGACATCGGGCGGCGAACGCGCAGCCGGACGGGGCCTCGAAGCCGGACAGCGGGCGGCCCGTGATGGCCCGGAGTCCGCCTCGCGTGTCGCCGACGGACGGCCGGGAGGCGAGGAGCGCGCGGGTGTACGGGTGCGCCGCGTCGTCGTGCAACGCCGCGGCGGGCAGGTCCTCGACGGTCGATCCGGCGTACATGACCGCCACGCGGTCGCAGACCGCGGCGGCCAGTTCCAGGTCGTGGGTGATGAACAGCATGGCCAGGCCGCGTGCTTCGCGGGCCTCGGAGATGATCGCCATGACCTCCTCCTGGGTCGTCACGTCGAGTGCCGTGGTCGGTTCGTCGGCGAGCAGCAGCCGCGGCTCGGCGGCGAGCGCCGCGGCGATCATGACGCGTTGCAGGAGGCCTCCGGAGAGTTCCCAGGGGCGCTGCCGCATGCGGCGTTCCGCGTCGCCGATGCCGACCTCGCGCAGGATGCCCGCGACCTTCGTCCGGGCCTCGGCCACCGCGACGCCCCGCGCGGTGGTGAGGCCTTCGATGAGGAAGTCGCCGACGCCGCGCGCCGGGTTGATGTGGGCGCGCGGATCCTGGAAGACCATGGCGACGTCGCCCGCCCGGAATTCCCGCAGCCGTGCGCGGGACATGTCCGGCACGGACTCTCCCGCGAACCGCAGGCCTCCGTGCGTACGCGCGCCCTCGGGCAGCAGCCGCAGCACGGCACGCGCGGTCAGCGACTTGCCGGATCCGGACTCGCCCACCAGCGCGACCGCTTCGCCCTCGGCTATGCGGACGTCGGCGCGGTGTACGGCGGTCCGCGGCGCCCCGCCCACAGGCAGGTCGATGCGCAGCGCGTCGATGTCCAGCAACGGCGGTGTGGAGTGCTTCATGCTCATGTGCCCTCTCCGAGCAGGCGCCGGGAGAGCCCCGATCCCAGCAGGTTGAACGCGACCACGACGACGAGCACCACGAGGCCGGCGTAGAGGGATTGCTGCGGCTGCCCGGCGAGGATGCCGGGGGCGCCGTTGGACACCATGAGCCCCCACTCGGGATCCGGCGGCTGGCTGCCGAGGCCGATGAACGAGATTGCCGCGACGTCGAGCAGGGCGTAGCCGAAGCCGATGGTGGCCTGGACCAGGACGAGTGGCGCCAGGTTCGGCAGGAGGTGCCGCAGCCAGATGCGGTGCGTGGGCGCGCCGAGCAGGTGCAGGGCGGCGACGTACGGCAGCCCGCGTTCCTTCATGGCCGCGGACCGCACCACGCGCGTGACCAGCGGGAGGTACGCGATGGACAGCGCGATCACCGGCGCCGTCGGCCCCGGCCCGAACACCGCGGCCGCCAGGACGGCCATGATCAGCCCCGGGAAGCCGAAGACGACGTCGAGCAGGCCGGAGACCAGCCGGTCGGCCCAGCCGCCGAACCAGGCGGCGCAGAGCGCCAGCAGGGTTCCGGCGATCGTGGAGAACAGGACCACGAGTGCCGGGGCGGTGAGGCTGGCACGGGTGCCGCAGATGATCCGGGACAGGATGTCGCGGCCGGTGTCGTCCGTTCCGAGGAGGTGCGCCCCGGAAGGGCCGGCGTTGACGTTGAAGGGGTCGACGGCGTTCGGGTCGTGCGGGGCCACCAGGGGCCCGAACACGGCCAGCAGCAGGAACAGCCCGACGACACATGCGGCGGCGGTGGTGACGCGGTCGCGCGGCGGTCGCGGTTTGTCGGCCGCGCCCACGATGCGTATCTCTTTGTCGACGAATTTGCTTCGCTCGCTCATGCGCGTCCCTTCTGTGCGGTACGCGGGTCGAGCGCGGCGCTGACGAGGTCGACGACCGTGTTGACGACCACGAACACCACGACGAACAGCAGGGCGACGGCTTGCACCACGGCCAGGTCCTGCTTGCCCGCCGCCTCGATCATCAGCGCGCCCAGTCCCCCGATGCCGAAGGCCTGTTCGGCGACCGCCGTGGTGGCGATGAGTCCGGCGACCCCCACGCCGGACACCGCGAAGATGGGCCCCGACGCGTTGCGGAGCACGTGGCGCCGGACGACCACCGACTCGGGGACGCCGCGGCTGCGCGCCGTCTCGACGTGCTCCGAGCGCAGTTCGGTGCGTACGGACGTGCGGGTGACCTGGGCGACGTACCCCACCCACGAGACGGCCAGGGCGACGGCCGGCAGGGTCAGGTGGGTCAGCGTGCCGACGAAGCCGCTGCCCGAGCCGTAGACCGGGAACCACGGCAGTTGCACGGCGAACACCCAGATCAGCAGTACCGACATGATGAACGTCGGGATCGCCATCGCGCCCGCGGTCACCGCGGTGACGAACGATTCCGTCCGGCCGCCGCGCAGTCCCGCGAGGGTCCCGGCGAGTGTTCCGGTCACGAGGACCAGGACGGCCGCGTAGCCGACCAGGGCGAACGTGTCGCCGGCGCGGGCCGCGACGAGGTGGCCGACACTGTCCCGGTAGACGAGCGACTTGCCGAAGTCGCCGTGCAGGCAGTTGCCGAACCAGTGCCACCAGCTCTGCAGGAACGGGTCGTCGAGGTGGTACTCGCGGTGGATCTGGGCGAGCACTTCGGGGTCGGGCTTGCGCGCGCCGCCGACGAGCAGCGTGGCCGGGTCGCCCGGGGCGAGGAACAGCGCGCCGTGGATGGCAAGGCCGGCGATCACGACGGTGACGGCCAGGGTCGCGAGTCTGGTGGCGACGAATGCCGGCGACATCGCGGCCTCACTCCCCGGTTCCGGACGCGGCCGGAAGCACGGTCAGGCGCAGTCGTGAGCGCTGCCCGGGGCCGGTGCGCAGGGTCTGGAGGCTCGCCTTGGGTGCGGTGGTGTACCAGGGGTTCTCGGTGGAGCCGGAGTTCGGCACGTGGTTCGGGAAGTCGCTGGAGGCGAGCGTGAGGGCGAGCCGGTGCCCGGTGCGTACCCGGTAGCCCGTGTGCCCGAGGTCGACGTCCCACGCGCCGGGCGCGTCCGCCTGCACGCAACCGCGCACGACGAGCCGGGCGGTGCCGTCGGGGGCGACGTCGAGGAGGCGGACGAACAGGTCGTACGTCGGAGCGGTGCTCGCGGCGTGCAACTCCGCACGTACCGGCCCGGCCAGGTCCAGCGGCGTTTCGAAGGCCGGGGTGGTGAAGACGAGGACGTCGTCGCGGTCCGCGGTGGGCCGTTCGTCCGGGTGGTCGTGCAAGAGCATGAAGGTGTTGGCCACCGCTGACGGTACGAGATCGTCGGGGTCGTACCGCCACTCGACGGACTCCCCCTGTGCCGCGGGCCGTTCGCCGAGGACTCCGCCCGGGAGCGGGCCCGGCGCGGCGGCGGGTGCGTCGAGGTGGAGGTCGAGCGCGGTCGCCCCGGGCGGCGGCCAGGAGGTTGACGTCCGCCATCCGACGTGGCCGAGCTTCCAGCGCACGCGCGGCAGCGTGTCCGGATGCTCGGTGCCCTTCAGGAACACGTCGAAGAAGCGCAGTGCGGGCGCGGTGTACGCGTCGAGCATGCGCGTGAGGGCGTCGTCGTCGACCATGTGGTCGGTTTCGGGAGCCACCGGGGCGTGTTCGAGGAAGTAGTTCTCGTGGTCGGTGCTGTCGGCGCTCAGGTACTGCACCGCCGCCCAGCCGGGCCGCCGGGCGAGTTCGGTGTAGTCGCGCATGTGGGCGACGCCGAGGTTGTCGAACCACCCGACGCAGTGCAGCACCGGCACGGGCCGCGCGTCGTACGGGTGCGGCCCGTTGTACGCGGCCAGCGGTATGCCGCCGACGACCAGGTCGAAGCCCGCCGAGCGCTTCCCGATGGCCGTGAACGCCTGCTCGTACGCGGCGATCAGCGGCCGCGTGGTCAGGTCCGGCTCGAACTCGTAGGTGTCGTTGTCGACCCAGACGTGGGCGAGGTAGTCGGCGCCTTCGAGCCAGCCCGGCTGACGCTCCGCACGGGCGTCGACCGTCGCGACGCCGGGGACGACGTCGGTGCACGTCACGCGCGGCACGATCGCGCGCAGGGCGGGGTGTTGGCTGGAGACGGCGGACCACTGCGTGAAGCCGTAGTAGGAGTCGCCGAACATGCCGACGACGCCGTCCGACCAGGGCTGGTGGGTCACCCATTCGATGGTGTCGTAGCCGTCGTCGACCTCTCCGGTCCAGCCGAGGGTGCGGCCCTGGGAGCGGAACTTGCCGCGGACGTCCTGGACGACCATGACGTAGCCGCGGGCGGTGAACCGCTCGGCGACCTGCTCGAAGAAGACGTAGCGGCTGTTCTTGTCGTAGGGCAGGCGGACCAGAACGGTCGGTGCGGGCTCGGTCCCGGCGCCGTAGACGTCGGTGGCCAGCCTCACCCCGTCGCGCATGCGGACCATGTGCTGCCGCGCGTGTTCGGGGACCGGCTGCGCGGCGACGCGCTCGAAGGCAAGGCTCATGTGCGCTCCAACGCGGGAGAATGCAGCGGATGCTGGGGAAGGCGAAGGGGGTCACCGGGAGTTCACCGGTGAACCGCAGGGGAACCCCTGAGAAAAACAATGTGATATAACAACGTTGCATCACGCGATGTGCCACGTCAAGCCCCCACTGAGCTAGGTTGCCGCCATGCCGATCGACGTCGACGAAGTCCAGCGCCGCAAGGCCATCGCCAAGGCGACCCTCGCGGTCGCCGCCCGCGACGGGGCACGCGCGGTCACCATCCGCGCGGTGGCCAAGGAACTGGGCGGGTCCACGGCGATGGTCACGAACTACGTGCCCACCCGGATCGCACTGATCACCAACGCCGTCGACGCCGCGGAGTCCCGCTGGCGCACGGACCTGGACACCCACGTCGGCGAACTCCGGGGCGAGGACCGGCTGCGCGCCACGGTCGCCTGGAACCTCACCACCGACCCAGACGACCTGCTGCTGCGCCGGCTGTGGGTCGAGATGCTGTCGTCGGTGGGCTTCGACGCGGACTCCGCCGGATCGCCGGAGACCAGGGAGCCGCACGCCTCGCGGGCCGAACTGCGCGACGCGGCCGAGGACGCGGGCGTACCGGACCCGGAACTGGCCGCCGACATCCTCTTCCTGCTCGTCCGCGGCTACTTCATCTCGACGGTCGAGGATCCGGAGCTGTGGACGACGGACCGCGCGGCCGAAGTCGCCCGCGCGGTCGTCGACATGCTCGCGCACCGGGACGCGCGGTAAGCCGGTCGGGAGACCGGCTTACCCGCGGGGCCGGGTGGCGCCGGCCGGGTCGGCCGGTCAGCCGCGGCCCCCGGCGAGGCCCAGCACGCGTACGGCGTTCTCCTTCAGCACCAGCGAGCGCACCTCGTCCTTGATGTCGAGCTTCGCGAAGTCCGCGAGCCAGCGCTCCGGGGTGATGACCGGGAAGTCCGAGCCGAACAGCACCTTTTCGCGCAGCAGCGTGTTGGTGGCGCGAACGAGCTGCGGCGGGAAGTACCTCGGCGACCAGCCCGACAGGTCGATGTAGACGTTGGCCTTGTGGGTCGCGATCGAGATCGCCTCGTCCTGCCAAGGCACCGACGGGTGGGCCATCACGATGGTGAGTTCGGGGAAGTCCGCGGCCACGTCGTCGAGGAGCATCGGGTTCGAGTGCCGCAGCTTGATGCCCCGACCGCCGGGCAGGCCCGCGCCGATGCCGGTCTGGCCGGTGTGGAACAGCGCCGGGACGCCTTCCTCCGCGAGCACTTCGTACAACGGGTAGAAGCGCACGTCGTTGGGGTCGAAGCCCTGGAGGCTGGGGTGGAACTTGAAGCCCCGCACGCCGTGTCGGGTGACCAGGCGCCTGGCCCGGTCGACCGCGGCGCGGCCCGCGTGCGGGTCCACTGACCCGAACGGGACGAGGACGTCCGCGTGTTCGGCGGCGGCGTCGGCGATCTCCTCGCTGCTGAGCGCGGGATGCCCGGTGGCGGCGGTCGCGTCGACGGTGAAGACCACGGCCGCGGTACGCCGCGCGCGGTAGTGCTCGGCTATGCGCTCCAGTGTCGGAGTGCGGTCCTGGTCGGCCTTGAAGTAGGCGGCGGAGGCGTCGAGCAGTTCGCGGTCGAGGGCCAGGCAGCCCCGGCCGTCCTGTTCGACGTGCACGTGTACGTCGATCGCGTCGAGTGCGGTCAGGTCCATGGGTCTCTCCGAGGGATGGTTGCCGGGGCTTCCGGGGTGGTTCGGCGGACGGGTCACGGCAGGTCGGCCGCCGCCTTGAGGGCCAGCAGCGCGTGCAGCAACGCGTCGCGTCGGTCCGCGAGTTCGTCGACTCCGATGCCGTCGAGCGCGTCGTCCACGCCGGCCACGAGCTTGGCCGTCAACTCCGGGGTGAGCGACGGGTCGCCGAGGTCCCGCCACCAGGCCTCGGTCGGCGGGCCCAGGTGTTCGAGGATGTGCGCGATCCCGCCGCGGCCGCCGGACAGATGCTGGTTGGCGAACGGCCCGAGCAGCGCCCAGCGCAGGCCGGGCCCGTGCGCGATGGCGGTGTCGATGTCGCGTACCGTCGCGACGCCGCGGTCGACGAGCGAGTACGCCTCGCGCCACAGCGCCGCCTGCAACCGGTTGGCGATGTGGCCGGGCACCTCGCGGCGCACCCGGATCGGCTTCTTGCCGACCGCGGTGTAGAAGTCCAGTGCCCGGGCCACCGCTTCCTCGCCGGTGCGCTCGCCCGGCACGACCTCGACGAGTGGGATCAGGTGCGGCGGGTTGAACGGGTGCCCGATCAACACGCGTTCGGGGTGGGCCGCGCAGTCGCGGGCGATGGCGGTGGCGGCCAGCCCGGACGAGCTGCTGGCGATGACGGTCTCCGGACGGGCGGCGGCATCCAACGCGGCGAACAGCGCCTGCTTGACGTCCTCGCGCTCGGGCCCGTTCTCCTGGACGAAATCGGCTTGGCCGACTGCGGTTTCGAGGTCGGCGGTGAACGCCAGCCGGTCCGGCGAGGCGTCCTCGGCGAGTCCGACCCGGGTCACCGTCGGCCAGTGTGCGGCCACATCCGCGCGCAGCCGCGACTCCGCACCGGGCGACGGGTCCGTGGCCACGACGTCCAGGCCCCGGGCCAGGAAGTGTGCCGCCCAGCCGGCGCCGATGACCCCGGTGCCGACGATCGCGACGCGCCGGACCGGTTCCGAAGTGCTGCTCATGCGGGCCTCCAAGCTGCCGCGAGGGCGAGGAAGGGGTCGAGGGACGCCGGATCGGCGAGCACGTCGGGACCGACCACATCGGTCACGGCGGCACCGAGCAGGATGCGCTTGACCGGCAGTTCGAGCTTCTTGCCGGTGCGGTTGCGCGGGATCGCGGGTACCGCGGTGATCGCGTCCGGGACGTGGCGGGGCGAGAGAGCGCCGCGCAGTTCGGCCACGAGACGCGCGCGCAGCGCCGCATCGAGCACGTCGGCGCCGGCAGCCCCCGCGGTCTCCGTCCCGGACAGGACCACGAACAACAGCAACTCGCCGTTGCCTCCCGACGGGTCCTCCAGGTGCACCACGAGGCTGTCGGCGATCTCCGGGACTTCCTCGACCACCCGGTAGAACTCGGCGGTGCCGAGCCGGACACCGCCGCGGTTGAGGGTGGCGTCCGAGCGCCCGGCGACGACGCAGCTGCCGGTCGGGGCGAACCGCGCCCAGTCGCCGTGCCGCCACACCCCCGGATACGTGTCGAAGTACGCCGCCCGGTAGCGGGATCCGTCGTCGTCACCCCAGAAGCCGACCGGCATCGACGGCATGGGAACGGTGATGACCAGTTCGCCGAGTTCGCCGACGACCTCCGTGCCCTCGTCGTCGAACGCCGCCGCCGCAACGCCCAGGGCCGGACCGGAGATCTCCCCCGCCCACACGGGCTGCCAGGGCCCGCCCTGCACGATTCCGCCGCACACGTCGGTGCCCCCGCTGCCCACGTTGAGCAGGACCCGGTCCCCGAACTGCTCGTGCACCCACCGGTATCCCTCCGGAGGCAGCGGGCTGCCGGCCGCGCCGATCTGCCGCAGCGCCGAAAGGTCGTACGCGCGCGCCGGTTCGAGCCCGGCGCGGCGGCAGGCCATCAGGTAGCCGGGGCTTGCGCCCATCAGCGTCGCCCCCGATTCCGCGGCGATGCGCCATTGCGCGTCGAGATCGGGGAACAGCGGGTTCCCGTCGATGAGCACGAGGCCCGATCCGACGAGCAGTCCGGACACGAGGGCGTTCCACATCATCCAGGCCGTCGTGGTGAACCACAGCATCCGGTCCCCCGGGCCCAGGTCCCAGCTGAGCGCGTGGTTCTTCAGGTGTTCGAGGAGAATGCCGCCGTGCCCGTGCACGATCGGCTTAGGGCGCCCGGTGGTGCCGGACGAGAACAGCACGCACAACGGGTGGTCGAACGGCACCGGCTCCGCGCCGGGTTCGGCGGGCCCGGCCAGCAGGTCGTCCCATCCGACGGCGTCGCGCAGTTCGCCGGTGCCGTACGCGACGGCGACCACCGCACGCAGCGTGGGCAATCCCGCGCGAATCTCGTCGACGGTTCCACTGCGGTCGACGTCCTTGTCCCCATAGCGGTACCCGGGGGCGGCGAAGAGCACGGTGGGCTCGATCTGCGCGAACCGGTCGACGACGCTGCGCGCGCCGAACTCCGGTGCGCAGCTCGCCCATACCGCTCCCAGACTGGCGGTCGCGAGGAAGGCGACGACGGTCTCCGGAATGTTCGGCAGGTAGGCCGCGACCCGGTCGCCGGGACCGACTCCGAGCCCCCGCAGGCCCGCACGTGCCCGCGCGACCTGGTCGCGCAGCTCCCCCCACGTGACATCGACACGGTCGCGCGTCTGCGAGTACGCCGTGAGCGCGGTGGCCGCATCGGCGGCCCCGGCCCCCTTGAGTGCGTGCTCGGCGTAGTTGAGCGTGGCGCCGGGGAACCACTCCGCGCCGGGCATCGCACGGCTGCCGAGCACCGCGCGTTCCGGGGCGGCGAAGCGTACGCCGAAGAACTCGCGTATGGACGACCAGAATTCCACGGTGTCGGACACCGACCACCGGTGGAGGGCGCCGTAGTCCGCGAAGCGGAGGCCCCGGGCTTCGTCCAAGTGACGCAAGTAGCGTCCGAGTTCGCTGCGTCGGAGTGTTTCGTCGGTCGGGGTCCGCAGGATCAGGGGTTCCGTCACGGCCGTCCCACCTTTGCGGCGCGGCCGTCGAGGAACGCGCGCATGCGCTCCTTGGCCTCGGTGCTGCCGGACGCGACGGCGGCCATCAGGGATTCCAGGAGGTAGCCCTCGGCCGGGTTCGCCGCGGCGATGCGCGGAAGGGCCTGGAGCACCGCGAAGTTGGTGACCGCGGCATTCGCCGCGACGGTGCGGGCCAGCTCCATGGCACGCTCGAACGCGCCGTCGGGAGCTGCCAGATAATGCGAGAGGCCGATCGCCTGGCCCTCGTCCGCATCGACGACGCGACCGGTGAGCATCATGTCGGTCATGCGGTGGACACCGATCAGTCGCGGTACCCGCACCGAGCCTCCCCCGCCGACGAACAGTCCGCGCTGTCCCTCAGGTAGCGCGTAGAAGGTGCCGGGCTGGGCGACGCGCAAGTGGGCGGCGCAGGCCAGTTCGAGGCCGCCGCCAACAACCGCGCCCTTGAGGACCGCGACGACCGGCACGGTTCCGTGTTCGATGCGCTCGAAGGCGCGGTGCCACATGCGGGAGTGCGCGAGGCCCTCCAGGGTGTCGCGTTCGGTCAGCTCGCCGAGGTCGAGTCCGGCGCAGAAGTGGTCGCCTGCGGCGTCGAGGACGACCGCACGCACGCCCTCGGGCGGCGCCGCGAGGAAGGCCTCCAGACCCAGCACCGTGGCGTCGTCGAGGGCGTTGCGCTTGGCGGCGCGGGACAGCCGCAACACCGCGACGCTGCCGTGCAGTTCCAGGCGCAGTGACGGAGGGAGGGGCACGGCGTGGTCGGGGGCGGCGTCCGCCGGGTGGGGAGTGGTGCTGGTCACGGGGTTCCTTCCGCGCCGGCGCGGTCCGCGTCGGCGGGTTGTGCGGTGGTGATGGTGGCGGTCCGGTCGGCGGTGCCCGGGCCCGCGGTCGCGGAGTCGGCCGCGGCCGACTCCGCGGCGGTCAACTCCGCCGCGGCCCGGGCCCGGAGTTCCACGCGGCGGACCTTGCCGGTGGCGTTGGCCGGGAGTTCCGGCACGAAGACCAGGAACCTGGGGACTTTGAAGCGGGCCAGGTGCGCTTCGAGGTGGGCGCGTACGTCGGCCTCTTCGAGTACGGCGCCCTCCCGCAACTGGAGGTAGGCGGCGCCCACTTCCCCCCAGCGGGTGTCGGGGACGGCCACGACGGCGGCGTTGGCGATCGCGTCCAGGCGCAACAGGACCGCCTCGACCTCGGCGGGGTAGACGTTCTCGCCGCCGGAGATGATCAGGTCCTTGACCCGGTCGGCGACGTACGCCCAGCCGTCGTCGGCGGAGGACAGCAGGTCGCCGGTGCGGAACCAGCCGGCCACGAAGGATGCCTCGGACTCGTCGGGCCGGTTCCAGTAGCCGGAGAAGACGTGGGGCCCGCGTACCAGGAGTTCGCCCGGGTCGCCGCCCACATCCTCGGGGCGGCCGTCGCGCAGCATCGCGACGTCCGTGAAGAAGTGCGGCACGCCGACCGACACGGGGCGTGCGGCGGAGCCCTCGGCGGGGGCCATGTACACACCGGGCGACGCCTCGGTCATGCCGTACCCCTGCTGGAGCCGCACGCCGCGGTCGAGCCACGCCCGGGCGACCCGTTCCTGTACCGGTGAGCCGCCGTAGATGACGCTGGTGAGCGAGCTCAGGTCGATCCGGTCCCACAGCGGGTGCTCGCACAGCAGTTGGAGCATCGTGGGCACCGCGGAGAAGCTGGTGATGCGCGCTTCTTCTATACGGGTGAGGATCGCTCCGGCGTCGAACTTGGCGACCGGCTCGACGCTGCCGCCCTTGAACAGCGTGGGCAGTGTGACCTGGCCGAGCCCGGTGGCGTGGAACAACGGCGATATGCACAGCGCCCGTTCGGTGTCACGCAGGTCGATGTGGGCGAGCTGGTTGACGGTGTTCCAGGTGAGATTGCCGTGCGTGAGTACGGCGGCCTTGGGGCGTCCGGTCGTCCCGGAGGTGTAGAGCAGGACGGCCGGGTCGTCGAGGCCCACCGGGGGCGGCACTTCGAGCGCGGGGCCGGCGGACTCGGCGCCCTCGGGCGGGAAGTGCCCGGGGCGTACCTCGATCCGGTGCCGGACGGATTCCGGCAGCGGGGCCGCCGCGGTGACGAGGGCGTCGGTGTCCGGACTGTGCGCCAGGACCGCGGAGCCCGAGTCCTCGAGCATGTAGCGGATCTCGACCGGGGAGAGCCGGAAGTTCAGCGGCACCGCGACGGCACCGAGCAGCCAGGTGGCGAACAAGGTCTCGAAGACCGGGATCCCGTTGGCGCCGAGGTAGGCCACGCGGTCGCCGGACCGTACGCCCAGCGCGGCCAGGTGGCCCGCGAGACGCGCGGTGCGGTCGGCGAGTCCGGCGTACGTCAGGACGCGGTCGCCCTCGACGAGCGCGACCCGCTCGGGCGATATCCGTGCCCGTCGCGCCGGCCAGGTGCCGAGGCCGAAGTTCGGGCGGCTGCCCGTGGCAGCGGTTCTCATGGTTGTGCCCTCCGCATAGGCAATGACAGGATTCCTTATATCAGGATTCCTTGCACTGGTCACCGCCCCGCGAGGAATCCGCGACGTGCGAGACTCGGGGCCGGACGGCCTGCGAGCAGGCGTCGGACACGCGGCGGGCAGGCAAGGAGCGAACGAGATGGCAGCGCGAGCGGCCGAGGACGACGTACCCCGGGAGTCGGGCCCCCTGCTGCTCTACGCCGTCAAGCAGGTGGAGCTGGCGGTCCGCGCGCACCTGGACGAGCTCCTGCGGCCGGCGGGCGTGACCGCGCTCCAGTACACGGCGCTGACCGTGCTCGACCGCCGCGACGGGATGACCAGCGCCGAACTGGCCCGGAACTCCTTCGTGACGCCGCAGGCGATGCGCGACCTCGTGACGGCGCTGGAGAGCCGCGGCCTCATCGCCCGGGACCACGACCCCGGGCACCGCCGACGACTGCTCATCACGCTCACGCCCGCCGGCAAGGCGCTGCTGACCGGGACGGACGCGGAGGTACGCGCCCTGGAGGAGCGCATGCTGAGCGGGCTCTCCGCCGTCGAGCGACGGGCGTTCCGCGACTACCTGAACCGCGCACGGACCGCGCTCGCGGGCGGTCCGGCGCACTGACCCGGGCGGTCGGCGGCGGGTACCCCGGAGCGGTGGTACTCCGACGCTCAGCCGCTCCGGGGCTGTGGGGCTCAGCCGTGCGCGGCCGCGATCACCGGACGGCTCCGCGACGTCCCGGCCTCGATCACCGCGGCGGCGTCGAGCAGCAGTTCCTCGCGGAACCGGCCGCCGATGAGCTGCACGCCGGACGGCAGACCCCCGGCGGGCCCGGTCGGGACCGCGACGGCCGGAAAGCCCAGAACCGGAACCGCCTGCAACGGCCACTGAGCGGCCACGACTTCGCGCATGCGGTCGTCGCCGGCCAGGTCCGCGTCCTGCTCCAGCGGCGGTTCGGCCGACACGGGGGTGAGCAGGATGCGGTCGGCTCCCAGGTACTGCTGAAGGCGCGTGATCAGGGTGCCGCGCCGCGCGTAGCCGCGGATGTACGCCGCGAGCGTCGGCTGCTCGCCCCAGATCTCCGCGGCCACCCGGAACGTCGAGGCCAGCGAGTCCTTCACCCCCGCATCCCCGAACATCTCGATCTCCGGCAGCATCGTGCGCAGTTCCTCGAAGAGCAGCAGCGACCACAGGCGTGCCGCCTCGACCAGCTCCGGCAGTTCCGCCGCTTCCTCGACCTCGTGGCCGGCCGCGGACAGGAGGCGGGCGGCGGTGTCGAGTGCCGCGTCCACGGACGGGTGCGGCTTGGCGATGCCGACGTCGCGGACCACGGTGACGCGGATGGGACCGGACCGGGCGAAGCGCGGGACCGCCGGGACGCCGACCGGGTCCCGCAGGTCAGCGCCCGCCATCACCCGCGTCGCGGTCCGCAGATCTCCGACTGTCCACGCCAGCGCGCCCTGGACCGCCATGGTCTGGAACGACATCGGGCTGTCGAACTCCACGTCCCCGGCGGGCTCCCACGCGGACACCAGGCCCACGGTCGGCCGCAGGCCGACGGCCCCGCAGCAGTACGCCGGATAGCGGATCGAGCCGCCGATGTCGTTGCCCTGCGCGATCGGGACCATGCCGGACGCCAGCGCGGCGGCCGCGCCGCCCGACGATCCGCCGGGGGTATGCCCGGCACTCCACGGATTGAGCGTGCGTCCGTGCAGCGCGTTGTCGGTGAACCAACGGACCGCGAAGGCCGGGCTGTTGCTGCGGCCGAGCAGGGTGGCACCCGCGTCGCGGAGCGCGGCGACGCACGCCGCGTCGTCGGCGGCCACGGCGTCGGCCCAGGCCGGGATGCCGTGCGAACTGGCGTACCCGCGCTGCGCGGTGTTGATTTTGGTGGCGACCGGGACGCCGTGCAGCGCGGCCAGGGGCCCTCCGGCGGCCACAGCCCGGTCCAATTCGGCCGCACGGGCCAGGATTTCGTCGGGGCGTACGTCGACAAGGGCGTTCACCACCGGGTTGACCTCGTCGATGCGGCGCAGGAACGCCTCGGCGACCTCGGCCGCCGTGAACTCCTTGGCCCGGATCCCGGCGGCCAGTTCGGCGCCGTCGCGGGTCCACAGCTCGTTGCCGCCAGGGGTGTCGGTCATCGGTGCTCCGTGAGGTGTGCGTGGTGAGGGCGTGGTGCGTTCGCTCGTCGCGTCGGGGGTCATCGGGGCGTCCCACCGAGGTAGGCGGCCCAGGGCATGCCCATGTATCCGAACGACGCGGGTGCGCCACTGATGCGCTTGTTCATGAACATGCGTTCGTGCGGGGCGGCCAGAAAGACGACCGGCACGGTCGGGGTGAACAGGGCCTGGGCCTCGGCGTACGCCTTGGCCGACACATCGGGATCAGAGGCGGCACGCGCCTCCCCGAGCAACCGGGTGACTTCCGGGTTGTTGTAGTTCGTCCAGTTGAACAGGCCGCCGGGGTTCACCATCTCCCCCACGTACGAAGCGGCGTCCGGCATACCGACGTAGCCGAAGGTGAGGACGAGGTCGATGCCCTGGCGGATCGACGGGTCGTAGAACAGCGAGGACATCTCCGTCGGTTGGAGCTGGCGGATCTCGATGCCGACCCCGACCGCCTTAGCCGCCGCCTGGAAGAACGTCAGGATCTGCAGGCCCTTCTGGTCGCCGGCCGGGATGGCCGCCACGAGCGGGCGTGACGGCGCGCCGACCTCGGCGACAAGCCGCTTCGCCGCCGCCACGTCCGGCGGCGGGGCGGACGGCAGCGCCGCATAGGCCGCGTCCAGCCGGGCGGCGGCCGGATCCCCGGCCCAAGTGAGCGGCGGAGCAAGGGACTTGAGCGGGTTCGCGGCCCCGCCGAACACGTTCTTGACCAGCGCGTCCCGGTCCACCGCGAGGGACAGCGCGTCGAGCAGCCTGCGGTCGGCCGCGGGGCTGTCGGCATGGCCCGGCACCAGCAGCACGTTCTGCGTCGACGGCCCGAGGTAGGTGGTGCCGTTCTTGGCCTTCGCGAGCGCGGTGGCACTGGTGGGCGGGAGTTCGTACGTCCCGTCCACCTCGCCGGAGAGCAGCGCACTGGTCAGCGTGTTGCTGTTGGTGATGAAGCGGAAGACGACCTGCGCCGCCTTCGGCTTGAGCTGCGGGTCCCAGTACGCGTCGTTGCGTTCGAGAGTGATGCTGTCGCCGGACTTCCACGAGGCGAGCTTGTAGGGGCCGGTGCACATGAGGCCGCCGGTGGGCGTGCCGTAGCCGGCTCCGACCTTGCGGGCATACGCCTCCTGGCCGACCGCGCCGAACGAGGTGGCCAGCGCCTTGCGGAGGCCCTGGTCGTACGCCTTGGTCCGCAGCGTCACCTGGTTCGGCCCGGTGATGTCGATGCCGGTCACGCCGGCCAGGTAGCTGCCGTAGAGGCCCTGGGTCTGCGGGTCGGTCTGGCGCCGGAGGCTGTGGACCACGTCCTCGGGCCGCATCGGGGAGCCGTCCCAGAACGCCACACCGGGCCGCAGGTCGAGGACCAGAGTGCGGTCGTCCGTCCACGCGGCCTTCTCGGCGAGGCCGGGAGCCAACGAGAGGTCGGCGTTCATGCGTAGCAGTGTGTCGCACAGGTTGGCCTCGACCGTCTGCGGCGAGTAGTCGCCGACCTTGGCCGGGTCGAGGGTGGTGGGCTCGCCGTACGGCAGGGCCCAGGTGACGCGGTCCACGGGCTCGGTGCCGGGCGGCGTGGTGGCGCTCAGGTCCGCGGGGGCGGCGTTCGGTGCCCCGGATCCGGAGCCCGGCGAGCAGGCCGCCGTGGCGACCAGGCCCGCGCTCATGCACGCACTCACACACGCGACAAGCACGCGTCTTCTTGCGGCCATAGCCGATGCTCCTTGCGAGAAGGCGGGAAGAAGGGAGGTGCCCGGCGCGCACGCCGCCCAGGGCCCGCGGGCGGCGGCACACCGAGATAAACGAACGTCATATAACGTTGTTTCATCTCCCAGGCTTCCACCCCGTGAACAAGACCGTCAACCCCCTCCACCCGGCGCAACCGCCCGGCGCCCCACAAACCCCGACCGCCGCAGCCGATCCCGAACTACCGACGGTTTCGGCGTGAGCCCCGCGGGCCGCGCCGAAAACCCGCCACCTCGTACGCCCCGGGACACCCGACGTGCGTCGGCTCCTCGGCCGACAGCCGACTTGGCGCCCGAGGCACGCCAAACCTTGGGGGCGCAGCCGCCATCGCCCCACGGCAGGCGTCGCCATCGCCCAACCAACGGTCTACTCCGACCAGTTCACACCGTGTCGCGCTCGGGGCACGGGCAATCGGTGGCGCACAGCACTGCGGCGCGGGCCCCATGGGGACCCGCGCCGCAATGTGCGTCCAGCCGTACGTCAGTCGGTGATGAACCAATTGCCGCCGGTGTATTCCAGCGTGTGATCGCCGAGATCGTTCTCGGTGAACCTGGCACCGCCCTTGACCGCCGTGGCGGGCATCTCGACCTTGGCCGGGTTGACCACCACGACCTTCGTCCCGTCCACGGTCGCGGTCCGCAGCGCCGCCTTCTGCGCGGCCGGGAACATCTGCAGCATGATCGTGAAGCCCTCGCGGCAGGGACCGTCGTAGCCCTTCATCGCAGGCCCCGCAATCTCGCACATCACGTCGATGTCCTCGCGGCCGACCGCGTGGAGGTAGTCCTCGTACCGCTGGATCGCCCCCTCCTTGGACTTCGGCGCCGCGACCGGCCCCGATGGAGGGGCCGACGACGCAGGCGCGGACGAGGGCTTCGCGGATGTCGCGGACGGCTGGGTGGCCGCGGAGTCGGACGGCGACGGTGCGGACGAGGACTGGGCTGTTGTCGGTACGGACGAGGCAGTCGCGGGTGCCGAAACCCCGCTCGACGACGGCGGCGACGTGGACTTGTCGCCGCTGTCGTCTTCTCCGCATGCGGACAAGACAAGTACGCAGGCAACGGCCACGCCGGCAAGCGCGCGCATCAGGCACTCCCCTCGGCAGGAATCCGAAGTGCCCGATGCTACCGCTGCTTTTGTGCTATCTCCGCATAGAGCGCGCGTTTCGTCCTTGCGCGCTCGTGACGCGCCGACGGCCACCGCGCCGCTTCCCGAGCCCCCGACCTGCTCCCCCGCCTCCCGCTTGGGGCACCCGTCCGGCAATTCGGCGGGTGCCCCCTTCGGGGATGCCGGCCGAGGCCTCAGCCGCGGGCCGACATCACGAACCGGACGTCGGACTCGACGTTGCGCAGTACCTGATCCGCCGTCAAAGCGGCAGGCCCGCCAGGGAGTTCGGGGGCGCCGAGGGAGGTGGCGAAGACCTCGCCCGCGCCCAGGATCGTGCTTCCCGCGGCCTGCACCGCGAGGACGTCGCGTACCCGGCCCGGCAGCGTTCGCCACCCCGGGTAGTCCGCCAGCGAGGCCTTGGCCGGGTCGTGGAACTCGGGCTCGGCGAGCCGCAGTCCGGCACGCCACGCGGTTTCGGCGACCTGCCGGGCGAACTCCTCGCAGGTCGGCGCGGCCTGGCCGGCACACGCGTGGTAGAGCGAGGGCAGGCGCGAGGGGTCGCGTACGGCGACGTTCGCGAGCGCCGCCACCGCCCGCGCGAGCACGTCGCGCGGGATCATGTCGAGCCGCTGGTGCGGGCCGCAGGCCGAGGTGGCGACGCCGGAGAGCAGCATTTTGATGTGGCCGTGCACGGACTGCGGTTCGGGGGTCCAGCCGGTGCCGGTGTCCCCCATCACCACGGACGGGCGCACGACGCAGGCGCGTGCGTCGGACGCGGCGACCGCGCGCTCGGCGGCGATCTTCGACTCCAGGTACGTCAGCGGGCGCGCCGCGCAGTCCCCGGGCAGGAACGCGGCGGCCTCGCGGGCCTGGTCGATGTGGCCGACGAACGCGGTGGATATATGGATCAGCGGCGCGTCCGCGTCGTGTGCGAGTTCCGCGACACGGCGCGATCCCGACACGTTGACGCAGTGGAAATCGTCGGCGTTGTCGTCGAAGCAGGCGCGGCCGCCGGCGTGCACGACGACGTCGGCACGTGCGGCCAGATCCGACCAGGCGCCGCTGTCGAGGCCGAGGCGCGGCGACGCGAGGTCGACGGGGACCTCGGCGTGCGCGTGCGAGGAGGCGCGGCGGCCACGAAGGGCCACCACGTAGAAGTCGGCCCGCAGCGCGCGGGCGATGGCTTCGCCGACCACGCCGGTGGCGCCGGTCAGCAGGACGACCGGAGGGTCGGACGGAGGATCGCCGTCCTCGGCGGGCTCCTCGGTCGGAACGGGAAGGGCGCCCAGATCGGGCGGGGGCGTCGGGGACGGGAGTGCCGCCGACGCGGGTACGGGTGCGGGTACGACCACCGGCACGCGTACCGGACACAGGGGCTCGGACAGGCGGGACAAGGTGTTCACCTCGCTTCACCGGCCACCGCTGGGGTGCGGGGCATCCTTCCCGAAACGTAGGCGGAACGGGTGACCCGTGCCACTCGAACGACTACTGCCTGCGATCACCCCAGGTTGGAACCCCTGTGCCGGTCTCGAACACGGCGGCGAAACCACGCAAACCGCTATCGAACACACGAACGAACACCGGATCGGCTCTGCGCTTGTGACCACCACCAGTCGGCCCGCGGTGCCGCGTCACCCACCATGTCCGCCCCCTGCCCCATTCGGAGCAACCCGCGCCGCCCGTGCGGAGCGAATGCGGGTCACAGGCTCGCATGGAGCAACGCGGCGTCCACGAAGGGGCGTTCGACGGTCGGCGGCCAGCGCCAGGACAGGGGCCAGGTCTCGCCGTCGAGGGCCGGGACTCCGACGTACGCCTCGCCCGTGCGCCGCCCGAGGTACGTCGTGCCCGGCGGCCACCGGTAGGGGGCGCCCGCCCCCGGTGCCAGGAAGAAGTACAGCGCCTGGCGGCGGCTGCGGTTCTCCACGACCGGCCCCGGCACTGCCGCCGCCAGGAACAGGCGGTCGGCGACCGCGTCGCCGTAATCCCCGTCGATACGCACGACCTCGAAAGCGAGCCCGACCTTGCGCAAGGCGTGTCCGTACGTCGGAACCCAGTCGAGCACCCCGGCGAATCGCTCGGGGACGGGCGGGTTGTGGGAGTTCATGCCGCCGCCCCGGCACGCCGGTCGGCGGCCGCGTCGGTACGGCAGGCCCCGCTGCTGTGTCGCTCGCTGCGCTCGCTCATACACACACGGTCCCGCACGACGGCGTGTGTTACCAGTAGTCACAGATGTGCGGATTGCCGCGGCGCGCTCCCCTGGCACGCCTTGATTCGCGCCCGGTACGCTCGACGGAGAGCTACTCGCGAGTAGCAACGCCTCGGCGAGGAGGAGCGGCGGTGGAGTACGACGAGTACCGCAAGCACGACGCGATCGGCCTGGCCGGCCTGGTGGCGAGCGGCGAAGTGAAGCCCGCCGAACTCCTGGAGACCGCGATCTCGCGGGCCGAGGAAGTCGACCCGCGGCTCAACGCGATCGTCCGTCCGATGCACGACATCGCCCGGGAGCGCGCCAAGTCCACCCTGTCCGGCGCCTTCGCGGGCGTGCCGTTCCTGATCAAGGACCTGATGCAGGACTACGCCGGCCTGCCGACCGGCTCCGGCTCGCGGTCACTGGCCAGGCAGCCGATGCCGCAGCACGCCGAAGTGGTGCGGCGGTGGCTGGACGCCGGACTCGTCGTGTTCGGCAAGACCAACACTCCCGAGTTCGGCGCCAAGGGCATCACCGAGCCGCAGGTCGACGGCCCAACCCGGAATCCGTGGAACACCGCGCACACGCCCGGCGGTTCGAGCGGCGGCTCGGCGGCCGCGGTGGCCGCCGGGATCGTCCCCGCGGCGGGCGGCAACGACGGCGGCGGCTCGATCCGCATCCCCGCCGCGTGCTGCGGCCTGTTCGGCCTCAAGCCGAGCCGCGGCCTGGTGCCCAGCGGCCCGTCGTACGCGGAGGTCCTGCACGGCGCCGCGGTGCACGGCGTACTGACCCGGAGCGTGCGCGACTCGGCGCTCATGCTCGACGTCATCGCCGGCCACGACCCGGCGGGGCCGTACATGCCCGGCGCGTCGGACGGCCCGTACCTCGAACTCGCCCGGCGCGAACCCGGGCGCCTGCGCATCGGGTACGCCACGGTGTCGCCGATCGGCACCGACGTCTCCCCCGAGGCGGTCGCGGCCGTCGAGGACGCGGTCGCACTGCTGCGCGAACTCGGCCACGAGGTCGAGGAGGCGACCACCGGCGTCGACGAACGCCAACTGGCCCGGGACTTCCTGACGATGTGGTTCGCGTCGATGGCCGCCGAGGTCGACCACGTGCGGCAGGCGACGGGTTGCGGCGAGGACCAGTTCGAGCTGGACACGCGGATCATGGCCGCGGTCGGGCGTGCGACGAACGCGCCGACGTACATCGCGTCGCACAACCGCTGGAACGAGCACAGCCACCGACTCGCGGTGTTCCACGAGACGTACGACCTGCTGCTGACCCCCACGCTGGCGCATCCGCCCGCGCGGGTGGGGCAGTTGGCGACACCGGCGTGGATGGCGGCGGCGAGCCGCCTGCTCCTCGCGGTGCGCGGTGCGGGGCTGCTGGCGAAGACCGACCTGGTCGACCGGGTCGCGGACGAGAACCTGCGGTGGACGCCGTACACGCAGTTGGCGAACATCACCGGGCGTCCGGCAATGTCGGTGCCGACGTACTGGACGAAGGGCGGTCTGCCGCTCGGTGTGCAGTTCGTCGGCGGCTTGGGGACCGAAGGGCTCCTGCTCTCGCTGGCGACGCAACTCGAAGAGGCACGGCCGTGGTTCGACCGGAGGCCGCCGATCGGCTGACGCCGGGACGGGCACGCGGCGCCGCCGGACGCGTTGTCGGCGGCGCCGCGCTTCGTCGTTCGTGTCGTGATTCGTTGCCGCGTTTCGTTGCTGTTCGTCAACTCACTCTCGTGCGCTGGTTGTTCGTGCCTTCGTCGGCGCCTGCCGGCGGTGTGCCGGGTTCGCTCAGGAACTTACCCAGAGCAAGCGTGACGATCGGTACGAAGCACAGAATCAGGAACACCGCCTGCGGCCCGCTCGCGTCGGCGGCGAACCCGAACACCGGGGAGATCAGGCCGCCGACGCTCACCGCGAGCCCCAGCGTGACCCCTGCCGCGGTACCGGGACGGGTCGGCAGGTAGTCCTGACCGAGCTTGACCAGCACGGCGAACGGGATGTTGAGCGCGACTCCGGTGAGCAGCGCAAAGAGCAGCGGCACGTACGGTCCGGGCGTCGCGCGCAGGCCGACCAGCATCGGGATCACCAGCACACCGCCGAGTTGCACGGTACGCACGAGCCCGATGCGGTCCGCGATCCGTCCGCCGGCCAACGTGCCCAGCACGCCTCCGCCGAGGAAGAACGCCAGGGCGACGCCGCCGAGCACGTCCGAGGCGTCCAAGTACCGGATCCAGTACAGCCCGATGAAGGTGCTGACCCCGAAGAACGTGACCGAGCGGACGACTTCGATGCCGGTCAGGACCAGGAACGGCGCCCAGCGGTCCTCGCCGGTACGCGACTTGGACGCCGCGGCGGCGAGGGCACGTTGGCGGTGCCGGTTGCGGTGCAGGACGTACGCGACGAGCACCGCGGGCGGGATGAACAGCGCCGTCGAGCCGACGCCCCACGCGACGAGCGCGGGCGTGGCGAGCACCGGCGCCATGAAGAATCCGACGCTGCCCCCGGCCGCGAACACGCTCATCGCGGCGGTGCTTTCACCGGCCTGTTCGCGGGCCGCCTTGCCCGCCGCCGGGTGGAACATGGCAACGCCCAGGCCGGACAGCAGGATCAGCGCCCACACCGCCCAGTACGGCTGCATCAGTCCGGAGAAGCCGAGCCCGAGGCCCGCGAGCCCGACACCGGCGGCGGCCATCCAGCCCGCGCGGTAGCGGTCGACGACGACACCGAGGAAAGGCTGCGGGATGGAACTGCCCAGGGTCGCCGCCAGCGTCAGCCCCGAGGCGGCGACGTAGCTGTAGTCGCGTTCGAGGACGAAGTACGGCACGCTCGCGGGCACGAGCCCTTGGTAGAGGTCGTCCACGGCGTGTGCGATGCCCCAGAGCCGCATCCGCCGCCACACGGTCGGGTCGGCCCGCGGCCTGGCACTCTCGCCGGACCCCCGGACGCCGATGGCCTCGGCGGCTTCGGCGGCGTCCGTGGACCCGTCCTTGGCAATATCGTTTGCGGCGTCGTCTGCGGCCCCGGTGGCGGCCGCGTGCGCTCTCATGTGCGAGTCGTCCCTTCTGGTGAGTCCGGCGGGTGAGACCGGCCGATGGCTCCGGCTGGCATGTCCGGTCCAGGTGGGTTCCAGTACGACTGGCACCTTTATGCCTGGTACCTGTCTGCCTGGTCCCGTTGGACCAGCTTTCCGGTCGCCGCACCTTGGGAGCTGTCGATACTCGGACGCCTTCTACCGACAACCCGCCAATCTGCGCCGGGAAGCGGGCTCGTTATCCTGGCCGGACCATGTCGATCACCCGGAAGCCCCTGGACGGCCCGACCCGAGCGCCCATGGCGCACCGGGAACGGGTGGAGTGGCACGACCATGCGGTGAACCAGCTCATCGCGCCGGGCCTCGGGGTGCTCCAAGTCTCCACGCAGACCGGCTCGTGGGTCGTGCCGCCGCACCGGGCGGTGTGGATCCCGGCCGGGGTCGCGCACGCGCACGAGGCGCACGGGCCCAGCGAGTTGCGGACGCTCTGCTTCCCGACCGACGTCAACCCGCTGCGCCTGGACCGGCCCACGGTGCTGTCGGTGTCGCCGCTGCTGCGCGAGGTCGTCGCCGTACTCACCGGAGCCGAGCATGTGCCGGACCGGGAACGGGAGTTGACGCCGGGGCAGCGCCGCAATCTGGAGCGCGTGGCCCTGGACCAGTTGCAGCGCGTGGAGGCCTTGCCTCTCGGCCTGCCGACGCCGCGTGACGCGCGGCTGCGGGACGTCGCCGCCCTGCTGGCCGCGGATCCGGGCGACGAGCGGACGCTCGCCGAGCTGGGCGCGGCGGTGGGAGCCGCGGAGCGTACGCTCAGCCGCCTGTTCCGGGCCGAGACCGGGATGAGCTTCCCCCAGTGGCGCGGCCAACTGCGGCTCCATCACTCGCTCAAGCTGCTCGCCGGCGGCGCGTCCGTCACCGGCGCCGCGGCGGCGTGCGGGTATGCCACGCCGAGCGCGTTCATCGAGGCGTTCCGACACGCGTTCGGCACCACACCCGGTGCGTACCGCCGCGAAGCCGCGTTCGCCTGAGCCGCCCGCACCGGACACCGCCCCCGCCCCGCCCGATGACCACGGCGAGGCGGTGTCAGCGGGGCGGGATACCGTACCGACGAGATTGAGGCCGGTCAGAGCACCTTCGAGGTCCGCGGTCATGGGGGGTGGGGCCGGATGGGCACAACTGAACACCGGAACGCCCTCATCGAGGAGGCCCAACCGGCAGCCGTACCTCACCCCCCTTCCGCGCTTCCCGCCGCTTTCGGAGACATCGCCGGCTCCGCGCGCACCGCCTCGCCTGCACCACCGCGGCGCAAGGCGCCCAATCGCCGTGGGCGGTCTCGACGAACTTCAGGATGCGCGCGTTGACGTACTCGGTTGCGGTCGAGGGCCCCGTACGGGCGGCGTAGCGTGGATGGCAGGACACCGGAGGGAGAAGCACGATGCCCGGATCCGTCACCGCCAGCCACCACGCCCACACCGCGTCCGTCGGTCACGCCGACGCCGAGAGGCTGGTCGCCGTCCTCGCCGAACTCGGCCGCATGATCGATGCCGCCGGCCCCGAGCGCCTCGACGACGCCCAGCTTGCCGCCCTGCGCGGCGACCACTCGCAGGACCGCACGGAAATGTCCGCCTGGATGCACCAGATCGCCGCCGAACTTGGCGGCCAACTGCACCACGGCCTCGGCCACGCCTGACACCGGATACCTGACCGCCGACGCCCGCCCGACCTTCTTCCTACTCCCCTCGACTGGTCAATCGGGGGCAGCGCCGCTCGCCGCGAAGCCCCCCTGTGGGGAGCGCGGCACGGCCCCCGCGGCTGGGCGCTCGTGGTCGGCGGGGATGGAGGTGCCGGCATCCGCTGCTGTGTTCGGGCGATGCCGGCCGAAAGCGGTGAGAGTGCGTTCCAGGAGTGGGAGGGCATCCAGGACTCGGCCGTACCGGATCAGCGCGTCCCAGGCCGGCTCGAGCTTCTTCCAGCCGCCCGCGTACGCCAGGTGCCGCAGCCGTTCGCGCGGATGCGCGTGCGTGGCGGCCGAGCGTCCGATGTTGCGCCACGTGTAGAAGTCCCGGTATGCACGCCAGTATCCGTTCTCCAGTTGCCCCGGCGTCAGCCCGACGGGGTCGTAGACGACGTGCCGGGTGTCGTACAGGTCCCAGTCGCGGTGCCGGATGCGGCCGGCGGCCTCCATGCGGCGGAACTGGCCGGTGCCGGGGTAGGGCGTGAGGATGTGGAACGTGGCCGTTTCGACGCCTGCGCCGACGGCCCACTCGACGGTTCGGGCGAAGACGTCCGGCCCGTCGTGGTCGAGGCCGAAGACGAAGCTGCCGTTGACCATGACGCCGCAGTCGTGGAGGCGGCGTACGACGGCGGAGTAGTCGCGCCCGACGTTCTGGGTCTTGCGGGTGTCGGGAAGATTGGGGCTGTTGACCGACTCGAACCCGACGAACAGGCTGCGCAGCCCCGCGTCGCGGGCCCGTTCCAGGAGACCGGGTTGCAGGACGGATTGCACGGTCCCGGCGGCCTGCCAGACGCGTCCCATACCGCGCATGCCCGCGAACAGGGCTTCCGCGAAGCGGCGGTTGCCGAGCAGGTGGTCGTCCAGGAAGTACAGGTGTCGGCCGGGTAGTCGGTCGATCTCGGCGAGGGCGTCGTCGACGGCTTGCACGTAGAAGCTCTTGCCGCCCTCGAAGAAGGCGTCCTTGTAGCAGAAGTCGCAGTGATGCGGGCAACCCCGAGAAACGACAAGGGAATTCGGTACAAGGTAGTGGTGACGCTTGATCAGGTCCCTTCGTATCGGCGGCAGTGCTTCCAGCGTGCGGAGCGTGGAGGTGTAGCGCGGGCGGGGGTGCCCGTCGCGGAACTCCTTGAGGAACAGCGGCCACGTGTCTTCGCCAGGTCCGAGGAAGATGCTGTCCGCGTGGAGGGCCGCCTCGTCGGGGAGTGACGTGACGTGGAGGCCGCCGAGGACAACGTACGAGCCGTGCGCGCGGAACATGTCGGCGAGTTGGTACGCGCGGCGGGCGGAGGTGATGTACGGCTGGATGACCACCAGGTCGGGGCGTGCCCCGAGCATCGCGGCCAGGTCGAGGGGCTCGACGTGCTCGTCGTACAGGTCGATCTCGTCGTCGGGGTCGAGGTATCCGGCGAGGGTGGCCAGGCCGAGGGGTGGGAACAGCGCGTACTTGACGGGACGGCGGGCGGGCCCGGTGGCTTCCGTCAGCGCCGGGAGGATCATGGTGACACGCATCGGGATCCCTTCGGTGGCAGGGGGTTTCCCCCGAAGTCCACAGCCATGGAAGCCGATGCGGCACGGCGGCCGTCGGGCCGCTGCCGGAGATCCGGTGCGGGTTGTGTGGAGAATTTCGCCAGGTCGCCGCCCGCGTGTGGTCGGGGGCGACGGTCGAGCGGGGCTGGCCCCGGAAGTTGGCGACGGGGGCTAGCCCAGGAAGTCGGCGACCGTCGCGGTGAACCGGGCGGGGTCGTCGCGCCACGGGTAGTGGCCTGCCCCGGGCTGCACGACGACTTCCGCGTGCGGGAAGAGATCCGCGAACTCCTCGGTCGACGGCGGCGGGCTGTTCAGGTCGTACTCCCCCACGAGCAGCAGGACCGGGGCACTGCACGTCTTCAGCGCCGCCCGCGTCGCGGCCGGGTCGAAGACGCCCTCGGCCCCGTACATCCGCACGGCGTCGTCGTTGTCCGGTTGGCTCGCCGCGTGGAAGGCGCGCGCCTCGTCGTCCCAACGGCCGTGGAGGAACGGCGTGATCGCGTCCCAGTCGGCGTCGCCCCCGGACAGCAGCACGTCGAGGGCGGCGTACGCCTCGGCGAACCACGCCTCCCGTACCCGGAGTTGCGCCACGCCCCGGCGCATCTCCCCGGTGATGTCGACGCCGACGGCGCGCGTACTGGGGCCGACCAGGACGAGGCGGCGTACGCGTTCGGGATGGCGCACCGCGTACAGCACCGCCAGGTTCACGCCTCCGGAGTGGCCCAGCAGGTCGATCTGCGCAAGTCCGAGGTGTGCGCGAAATGCCTCGACGTCGTCCACAAGGCGGTCGCAGCGGTACGCGTCAGGGTCCTCGGGCCTGGCCGATCCCCCCGTGCCACGCAGGTCCAGGGCCGTCAGGCGGCGGTGTACGGTCAGGCCGCCGAGATCGCCGAGGTACGCGGAGGCACTGGGGCCGCCGGGCAGGCAGATCAGCGGCTCGCCGTCCCCGTCGGCCCGGTAGGCAAGGCGGGAGCCGTCGTCGGGAGCGGGGAAGGTCGGCATGGGCGCGAGCCTGCCACGCGCTTCAGGGCGAGGGCAACGTTGCCGTCGGGGCGCTGTCGCAGGCGCGGGCGACCGCGCCGGGGTCCCAGTAGAAGGGGCGGCATTCGAGCATACGGCCGTTCCGGACCGTGATGAGCTGCAGGATGGAGGTGTCGACGTCCTGTCCCGTCGCGCGGGCCCGGAAGCGCACCCGGCTGTGCACGACGACGGTGCCGGCGTCGCCCCAATGGGCCTGGTCCAGGAACTCCATCGACTCCCAGGTCTCGCTGAAGGCCGCCAGGAACCGTTCCAGACCGTCGTGGCCCCGCCATGTTCCGCTGCCGGTGAACGGCAGGCCGGGCGCTTGGTGCAGGACGACTTCGGGGTCCAGGTACGCGGCCACCGCCGCGTAGTCGGCCTTGCCGTAGCCGCCCGCGGCCACGTACGCGGCCTCGGCGGCATAGAACTTCTGCATGACGGACCAGGCGTCATCGGGGGCTGTGGGCACTGTGGTTCCTCCGTTCCACCGGGCAGCCTGCCGTCGTGGGCCGAAATCGGCTGGCGGGAAACGGACTTCGCAGTACCCGGCCCGGCCCGGGGAAGCCGGCCCCCGGGCCCGCCCTACCGCACGCGGCGGCGGGCCCGGGGAGCGGCGCCGACGGTCAGACCGGGGTCGTCGCGGGCACCACTCTCTTCGTCGCGCCGTCCAGCGCAAAGGACTTGAGGTGGGTCACCGCGCTGTCCGGCTTCGCGCGGTCGGCGACCTTGTACCAGTCCATCTGCACCCGTGCCTTGGTCACGTCGAGGATGCCCACGCCATTGGATTCCGCCTCACCCCACCGGAGATGCGGGTTCATGGCCAGGATCGCGGCGATGATCTGGGCCCCGGCGCCGCCCGGGAACAGGCTGCCGAACGGCGTCGACGTCACCGAGCTGACCACGAACTGCGCGGCCACCGGCGCCCCTCCGCCGGGCGCCGGAACCTCACCCGCCCACGACGAGTGCAGGTCGCCGGTCAGGAACACCGTGTTGCGCCGGTCGTGGTCGCGCAGGTGGGTGAACAGTTCGTTCTGGTCGGCGCGGTAGCCGTCCCACTGGTCGGCGTTGATGGTGACGGGCGGGTTCGCCTGGCCCGTGGGCAGACGCCAGGGAGCGGCCATGACCGAGCTGCCGATCAGGTTCCAGGTGGCGTTTCCGCGCGCGAGTCCGCTCTTGAGCCAGCTCATCTGCGGGCGGCCGGTCAGGGTACGGCCCGGGTCGTCGAGTCCCGCGTTGTCGGTCGGGTCGACCTGTTGCGACCGGAAACTGCGCAGGTCGAGCATCGTCAGGTCGAGGAGCCTGCCGAAGGCGAGGCGGCGCTGCGTGGAGCCGTGCACGTCCTGGCGTACCGGCAGCCACTCGAAGTAGGCCTGCTTCGCCGCCTTGGACCGCTCGGCCCACGTCCCTTCCGTCGCCGGGTCGTGGTCGCGCGCGCCGCCGGACCACGCGTCGCCGGCCTGCTCGTGGTCGTCCCACGTGGCAACGATCGGCGCGGCCGCATGCATCGCCTGGAGGTCGGGGTCGGTGCGGTACTGCCCGTGCCGGGCCCGGTAGTCGGCCAGGGTCCGGCATTCGCCGAGTGGCTCCATCGGGCGTACGTCGGTACTGCCCGGGTGGCCGGCCCCGGACGCGAACTCGTAGATGTAGTCCCCGAGATGGATGATCGCGTCGAGATCTCCGCGCCGGGCCAGGTGGCGGTAGCCGGCGAAGTAACCGTTGCCGTAGCTGACGCACGAGGCGATCCCGAACCGCAGGCCCGCGACGTCCTGGCGGCTCGCCGGGGCGGTCCGGGTGCGGCCGACGGGCGAGCGGTCGTGGAGTGTGCGGAAGCGGTAGTGGTACGTGGTGGCCGGGCGCAGTCCGCGTACGTCCACCTGCACGGTGTGGTCGCGGTCGGGCCCGGTGGCGGCGATGCCCGCGCGTACCGGACGGTGGAAGTCCGGGTCGGCGGCCACCTCCCAGAACACGAGGCTGGACGGCCCGCGCCGCGAACCCGGGCGGCAGCCCGGCTCGGGGGTCACGCGGGTCCATATGACGACGCCGTCCGGCAGCGGGTCGCCGGACGCGACGCCGTGCAGAAAGGCCGTCCCTTTGCCGGTGCCGGAGGCGGCCGCCTCGCCGGCGTGCGCGGCGGGCGCCGAGGCCACCCCCACGGCGGCGGCTCCCGAGGCGGCGGCCGTGATCTTCACGAAGTCGCGGCGGTGCAGCGGAATTCTGGTCATGGCGCGCGAAGCTAACAGCGCACGGCAACAACCGGAACGACTCCGCCCAGGTATTCCATTTAGGTCTGGCGAACACCCGGCGATGCATCGATCACGCACACATCCCGCCCGGTCGGCGGTCCGTTTCACGGAGCAACGGGGCCCGCGAATCAACCTTCAGCCACGGAGCAACGGAGCAACGGGATCAACGGGATCAACGGGGCTGCGGATCACTCGGCGAACTGCCGGTAATCCTCCGGGTGCCATTTGCGGGTGTCACGTGGATGGACATAGGGCTCCTCCTCTTCCGGCAGCCCGCCGGCGATGGCACGGCCCCGGGCGAGTTCTGCGTCGAACTCCAGGCCGAGGAGAATGGCGAGGTTGGACAGCCGCAGCCAGACCAGGAACACCATGACCCCGCCGATCGCGCCGTACGTCTGGTTGTAGTGCGAGAAGTTCGCGACGTACACGGCGAACAACGCGGACGCGCCCATCCACAGCACCAGCGCGACCAGGCTCCCCGGCGTGACCCACCGCCAGCCCTCCGAGCGGACGTTCGGTGCGCACCAGTAGAGCAGTGCGAGCATCACGCCGAACAGCACGAACAGTGTGGGCCACTTCGCAAAGGCCCACGCGGTCAGCGCGGCATCGCCCAACCCCAGCGCGTCCCCCGTACGCCGCGCTATGCCGCCGGTGACGACCACCACCAGTGCGCCCGCGCAGCCGAGCAGCATGAGCCCCAGCGTGAGGGTGATGCGTACCGGCGTGACCTTCCACAGCGGCCGGCCCTCCGGCACCTCGTAGACCGCGTTGGCCGCCTGGATGAACGCCCGCACATACCCGGAGGCCGACCACACCGCCCACGCGAGGCCCACGACGGCGAGAACGGACCCGACGCCGCCGCTGGTGCGCTGCAACTCCTCGATCGCGTTCGCCGCCACATCGTGCGCCGAACCGGGCAGGGCCTGTTGCGCGTCGTCGAGCACGGCATCGGTCACCGACTCCCCCGCCAGGCCGAGCACCGCGATCGCCAGCAGCAGGGCGGGGAACAACGACATGACGCTGTAGTACGTCAACGCCGCCGAGCGCGCGGCGAGTTCGTCCTCGCGGAACTCGTGCGCGGTACGCCGCAGCGCGTCCCACCAGCCCCGCCACCCCAAGGCAATAGGCGTATCCGGCTCACGCCGCTCCACCCTCCGGCTCGGCCCGACCTCCGCCGCCCGGTCCGGCCCCCGATCCCCCGCCCGCCGCCGCACCCACCGCCAAATGTCCACACCCAAGAAGTAACCCGAGCAGCCCCACTCACTCCTATCAAGACCACCGCCCCAGCGATACGCCGTGCGTCCGCCGCGGAATGGAGTTCCGCAAAGCGTCGGTCCGGGGGTGTTGGGCTGTGGGGAAGAGTGCCGGAGTGGCCGGGTGTGGCCTCTAGGCTTGTTGGACACGCCGTTGAGGAAGCTTTGTGCGCGTCGTCGTGTACCGGGTCGGGGTCAATCGCTACGCCTCACACCAACGGACGGTGTCCCTCGCACTTATGCATCCCGACGAGCGCAAGGACTGGCCGCGTGCACCGAAGAGGTGGCGCGGACCGTGGAGGGGCTTCGGGCCTGCGGCAGGTGCGTCAAGGACCCGGTGGAGTACGTTCCCGCGGCGCCGCAGGTGGCGTCGGCAACCTGAGGCGGGACCTTGACCGCGCGGACGCGGGCGGTTGTCGGGGGTGGCGGGTAGAACGGTTCGCATGCCCACTGAGCAGGATGTTCGCCGGATGATGTTGGCCTTCCCGGAGGCCGAGGAGATTGTGATCGACGCGTGGGGCGACCAGCCGACGTTCCGCGTGCGCAAGAAGATGTTCGGGATGATGGGCTACGGGGCTCCGACGGTCTGTCTCAAGGCCACGCGCGAGACGCAGGCGGCGTTGCTGGAGGAGGCGCCCGAGGTGTTCTCGCCGCAGCCGTTCTTCGGGCGCTTCGGATGGATCGATGTGGTCCTGGACCGGATCTCGGCCGAGGAGCTGGCGGAGCTGGTCGAGGACGCCTGGCGGCTGACGGCGCCGAAGCGGGTCGTGAAGGCGTACGACGCGGCGCGGGACGCGGCTGAGGGGGACGGCGGTCAGGACCAGGGGTAGAGGCCGTAGCCGTCGTCGATCCAGGGGCGGACCCAGGTGCAGAAGTCCCCTGCCCAGGCGAGTCGGCCTCGTCGGGGGCGGGCCGGAAGCCGTCGCGGACTTCGGCGTTCCGCCGGTGCGTCCTCGGCGGCCAGGGAAGCGAGTTCGTCCGGGTCGACGCCGTGGCGTACGCGGGCGGGGGTCCAGTCGACTCCGATGGTGTGCCTCCCCGGGACGAGACGTGTGGTGCCCGCGCGGAAGGCTCCGCACGGGCACCATGTTCACGGCATCGGGCCGCCGGTTCAGGCGGCGTGGGCTACAGGATCGCGCCCGGGCGGTACTTCACGGCCTCGGGGTGACGGGTCGTCACGTCCTCGACGCGGCGTACGACTTCGGCGACCTGGGAGGACGCGGCGCCGGTGAAGGACAGGCGGTCGGCCAGCAGGGCGTCCAGCGCCGCACGGTCCAGCGGGAGGCGCTCGTCGGCGGCCAGGCGGTCGAGGAGTTCGTTGCGCTCGGCGCCCTGCTCGCGCATCGCGAGGGCGGACGCGACAGCGTGCTCCTTGATGACCTCGTGCGCGGTCTCACGGCCCACGCCCGCGCGCACGGCGGCCATGAGGACCTTGGTGGTCGCGAGGAAGGGCAGGTAGCGGTCGAGTTCGCGCGAGATGACGGCCGGGAACGCGCCGAACTCGTCCAGCACGGTCAGGAAGGTCTCGACGAGGCCGTCGAAGGCGAAGAACGCGTCGGGCAGCGCGATGCGGCGGACCACCGAGCACGACACGTCGCCCTCGTTCCACTGGTCCCCGGCGAGTTCGGCGGTCATCGACATGTAGCCGCGCAGGATGACCATGAAGCCGTTGACGCGTTCGCACGAGCGCGTGTTCATCTTGTGCGGCATCGCGGACGAGCCGACCTGGCCGGGCTGGAAGCCCTCGGTCACCAGTTCGTGCCCCGCCATCAGGCGGATCGTCTTGGCGAGCGAGGACGGCCCGGCGGCCAGCTGCACGAGGGCCGTCACGACGTCGAAGTCGAGCGAGCGCGGGTAGACCTGGCCGACGCTGACGAGCGTCGCGTCGAAGCCGAGGTGCGCGGCGACCCGGCCTTCGAGGTCGGCCAGCTTGTCCTGGTCGCCGCCGAGCAGGTCGAGCATGTCCTGCGCGGTGCCGACCGGGCCCTTGATGCCGCGCAGCGGGTAGCGGCCGAGGAGGTCGTCGAGGCGGGCGTACGCCACCAGCACCTCGTCGGCGATGCCGGCGAACCGCTTGCCGAGGGTGGTCGCCTGCGCGGCCACGTTGTGCGAGCGGCCGGCCATCACCAGCTCGGCGTTGTCCGCGGCCAGCTCGGTGAGGCGCGCGAGGACGGCGACGACGCGGTCGCGTACGAGCTGGAGCGACTGGCGGATCTGGAGCTGCTCGACGTTCTCGGTCAGGTCGCGGGACGTCATGCCCTTGTGCACGTGCTCGTGCCCGGCCAGCGCGTTGAACTCCTCGATCCGCGCCTTGACGTCGTGCCGCGTGACGCGCTCACGCTCCGCGATCGAGGCGAGGTCGACGTTCTCGACGACGGCTTCGTAGTCGGCCAACGCCGCGGCGGGTACGTCGATCCCCAGGTCGGCCTGCGCACGCAGGACCGCGAGCCACAGGCGGCGCTCGAGGACGACCTTGTGCTCGGGCGACCACAGGGTGGCCAGCTCGGCGGAGGCGTAGCGGTTGGCCAGAACGTTCGGGATGCGGGGCTTGCTCGCAGGCTGGGGCGTCACGTTCCGCAATCTTAATCGCCTGCCGACGCCGTCCCCGCACCGCGCCCCTCCGGTCGTGCGGCACGGTGCCTCGGAGGCGCCGGCAGCGTCGGACGTGCCGGGGCGGGGCCGGAGGCCTCAGAACGCGTCGGACAGGCGGCGCATGAGTGCCGTCGCCGTGGCGAGGTCCCCCTCCGACCAGTCCGCGACCCGTTCGGCGAGTGCCGCCCGCAGCTCCGCGCGCATGGCGCGGGACGCGGTCAGCCCGGCGCGCGTCGTGCGCACCTCGACCACCCGGCGGTCCCCGGGCGTGGCGTGGCGGGTGATCCAGCCGCGCCGTTCGAGCACGGTGAGTGCCTTGGAGGTGTGCGACGCGTGGGCGACCACGCGTTGCGCGAGCTCGCCGACGCGCCGGTCCTCCTCGCGGACGTGCAGCATGAGGCGGAACGCGAGCAGGTCCAACTCGTGGGCGTCGGCGATCCGTTGCTCGATGCGGCTGTACGCGATGCGCCGCGAGGCCTCGCCGAACGCCTTGTAGAACTGCTCGACGGCATCGGCGTTGCGGCCCGTGCCCCCGCCCGTACTCCCGCCCGCGCCGTGACCGTCATCGTCGCCGTCGCCGTCGCCGTCAGCTCTGCTCACGACGAGGCCCTGTCTTCCTCCGGAACCGGCTGCCACACCACGCCGTTGATCGCCCCGCCGCCGTCCACGAAGAGGGTGTTGCCGGTGACGTACCGGGAGTCCTCCGAGGCCAGGAACAGCGCCACACCGCCGATGTCGCTCTCCGGGTCGCCCATGCGCCCCATCGGGTTCATCGCCTCTGCGGCCGCGGCCTGCTCGGGGTTGGCGGCGGCGTACGCGGCGAAAGCCTCGGTCTTCGCGCCCGGGCAGATCACGTTGGCGCGGATCTGGTACTGCGCCCATTCGCGGGCCGCGGACCGCGTGTACGCCCGCAGCGCTTCCTTCCCGACGTTGTACTCCGCCGTGTAGAGGTGGGCGTTGACGCCGTTCAACGAGCAGATGTTGATGACAGAGCCGCCGCCCGCGTCGCGCATCGGCGCGAAGGCCGCCTGCATCGTCCAGCGCCCGGCCCACAGCGCCATGTCGAGGCCGTGCGCGAACATCGCGTCGGTCTTGTTCTCCAGGCGGTTGGTGTGCCCGCCGCCCCACGCGTTGTTGACCAGGACGTCGATCCGCCCCCAGCGCTCGACCGCGGACGTGACCAGGCCCATCGCGAAGTCGCGGTCGGTGACGTCGCCGACGAGCGTCAGCGTCTCGACCCCGAACTCCCATTCCAGCGCCTGCGCCGCGGCCCGGGCCGGCTCCTCGCGGATGTCGTTGACCACGATGCGGCAGCCCTCGCGGGCGAACCGCCGGGCGATGCCCTTGCCGATGCCGGCTCCCGAGCCGGTGATCACCGCGACGTGGTCCTGCAGGCGTCCGCTCATGACCAGGTGCCTCCGTAAGTCAGGCCTCGTGCCCCCGAGAAATTGGTTACCCGACGTACATATCGAAGATGATTGACCAAATCAAGAGATCCGCGCGCGGCCGCCGGGGAAACCATTGCAAGGTCAAGGAGTCCGGCCTACTCTCGGCCGCGAGCCGGGGGCACCTGGGGCTCGACGGGCAAAGGGAGTTGGCACATGGACGACCTGGTGATCCGCGGCGGCACGGTCGTCGACGGAACCGGTGCGGCGCCGCGTACCGCCGACGTGGCGGTCAACGGCGGCCGGATCCGCGAAGTGGGCGCACAGCTGCCCGCCGGACGCCGGGAGATCGACGCCTCGGGGCTGCTCGTCACGCCCGGATGGGTCGACGTCCACACGCACTACGACGGCAACCTGCTGTGGGACCCGCTGCTCACGCCGTCGTCGACGCACGGCGTCACGACGGTCGTCACCGGGAACTGCGGCGTCGGCCTCGCGCCCGTGCGGCCCGCCGACCTCGACTGGACGATCGCGCTGATGGAAGGCGTCGAGGACATCCCCGGTGCGGTCATGCGCGGCGGACTGGCCTGGGACTGGGAGAGCTTCCCGGAGTACCTGGACGCGGTCGCCCGCGTGCCCCGCGCGATCGACGCCGCCACACAGGTCCCGCACGCCGCCGTCCGCGTGTACGCCATGGGCGAGCGCGGCATCGACCACACGGCCGTCCCCACCGACGACGAGATCCGCCGCATGGGCGAGCTCACCGCCGAGGCGGTCGTCGCCGGCGCGCTGGGCTTCAGCACCTCGCGGTCGGTGAACCACCATGCGTCGGACGGACGCCTCACCCCGACGCTGACCGCCCGCGCGGCCGAACTCGTCGGCATCGCCGAGGCGGTGGGCCGGACCGGCCTGGGGGTCTTCGAGGCGGTGTTCGAGGACCCGGTCGACGCGCACTTCGAGATCCTGCGCCGCATGTGCGAGGTGAGCGGGCGGCCGATGTCGGTGACCACGTTGCAGCGTCCCGGCCGGCCGAGCGACGGCTACCGCGACATCCTGCGGCACCTCGAGGCCGCAAACGCGGCGGGGCTGCGGATGCGCGGCCAGGTCGCGCCGCGCCCGGTCGGCCTGCTGATGTCCCTCGCGGGGCGGGTCCACCCGCTGCTGGGCTCGGCCACGTACCGGTCCTTGGCCGCGACGGCGGGGTCGGCCTCGTCCGGCGACGCGGCGGGGGCCGCGGTGACGACGGCGTTGCGCACGCCGGACGTACGCGAACGCATCCTCGCCGAACTGCGGGCCTCCGGGACGGACCCCGCCGCCCGATTCGCACACTCCTTCGAACTCGGCTCCCCGCCCAGCTGGGACGCCGACGTCCGGCGCTCGCTCAACGCCCTCGCCGCGGCCCGCGGCACCGACCAGCTCGAAGTGGCGTACGACGTCGTCGTGGGCGGCGGCACGATCTACACGCCCGTCGCGAACTTCACGGACGGCGACCTGACGGCGGTACGCGACATGCTCGTCCACCCGCTGACCGTGCCGGGGCTGGGCGACGGCGGCGCGCACTGCACGATGATCGCCGACTTCGACTTCCCGACGTTCCTGATGTCGTACTGGGCCCGCGATGTCGCGCAGGACCAGCGGCTGCCCGTCGAGTGGGTGGTCAAGCGGCAGTGCGCGGACACCGCGGCGCTGGTCGGCCTGACCGACCGCGGCGTCCTGGCCCCCGGCCTGAAGGCCGACATCAACCTGATCGACTTCGACCGACTCGGGACCACCTCGCCGCGGATCGCCAGGGACCTGCCCAGCGACGGGCCGCGCCTGCTCAGTTCCGGCGTCGGCTATGTCGCCACGGTGGTCTCGGGAGAGGTCGCCTTCGAGGCCGGCGAGCACACGGGTGTCCTCGCGGGGGCGCTGGTACGCGGCGGGAGCGCCGCAGCGTAGGGGCCGAGGAGTGGCGCACAAGCGTGTGATCCTCGCAATCCTCGCGATCTCGGCGGGCCGCCTCGGGCTGCCTCGGGCGGCCGCCGAGATCGCGAGGAAATTGGTTCGTTTATAGGCTGATCATGCGGTAAGCATCAGATTGACCGGGTTTGCCAGGCAAGAGCCCGACCGGCAGTACGGCGGGCAGGCCCACACCCGTTGATCCTCCAGTTAGTTCATCGGATTCTCTCCGTCTCCAAGACCGTTCGCGCGCTTGCGCCGTCGTCGGCGTCGCCGCGCGGGCTCGGCTGCGGCGCATGCCCGCGGCTGCCCACGAACGAGCCCACGGACAAACCCACGGAGCCGAGCCCGCGGAGGAGAAGCCACAACGACCGAAGCGACACAGCACGAAACAACGCAGCAGTGGAGGCAGTAATGATCACCCGCGATCAGATACCCGCCGTGCTGGATCATCCCGTGTACGACGCGGAGGGCCACAAGGTCGGCCCGGCCAAGCACGTCTTCTTCGACGACGCCACGGGGCGACCGGAATGGGTCACGGTGAAGACCGGGCTGTTCGGGGGCAACGAATCGTTCGTGCCCATCAGGGACGCCACGATGACGGACGGGCACGTGGAGGTGCCGTACCCGAAGAGCAAGATCAAGGATGCGCCGAACGTCGACGTCGATGCGGGCGGCCACCTGTCGGCACAGGAAGAACGCCGGCTCTACGACTACTACGGCATCGCCTGGGACGAGGCCTGGCAGAAGGCCAACCAGCCGGGCGAAGGCGGATGGGCCCGTTCCGACGACAAGACCGGGACTGCGGGCACCGCCGGTACTGCCGGAGCGGCGGGCGCGGCCGGGGCTGCTGGAGCCGCGGGTATCGCGGGCCGCAGTTCTGCCGGTGGCGACACGAAGGCCGCCTCCGGCACGGCGGCAACCGGGACAGCGGCATCCGGGAAGACAGCGTCCGGCACGGCAGCAGCATCCGGGACGGCCGCGACAGGCAAGACCGCAGCCGGCAGGACCGCGGCGGGCATGCAGGCGGGAGCAGCCGACACCGGCGGCGCCATGACCCGCTCCGAAGAGCACATGCACGTCGGCGTCGAGCGCCACGAGGCCGGACACGCGCGCCTGCGCAAGTACGTGGTGACCGAGGAAGAGCAGCAGACCGTGCCGCTGCGCCATGACGAGGTCCGCGTCGAACGCGAGCCCATCACCGAAGCGAACCGCTCGGCCGCCATGGCGGGTCCGGAGATCTCCGACTCGGAGCACGAAGTCACCCTGTACGCCGAGGAGGCCGTGGTCGAGACACGCGTGACCCCGGTTGAGCGCGTGCGCCTCACCACCGAGGAGCACGTCGAGGAGGAAACGGTGACGGGCACCGTGCGCAAGGAGCGGATCGAGGCCGATCTGCCCGCCGACGACGACACCCGCCGCGACCTCCAGGGCCGTCGGACCGATTCGGGCGACACCAAGGGCGAAACCAAGTAGCGACAGCGCGAGCGCCGCTGGGAAGGCCGGATAGACGATCTTCGGCAGTTGGCCGTGGAGGCGGCGGAGACCGGCGG
>NZ_JBEZFP010000090.1:0-39062 GCF_040649515.1 Streptodolium elevatio | reverse complement strand
GCAGGCCCGGTCACCTAGTGCTGTGACCGGAAAGGTTCACTGGATCCCGGTCGGAGCCGTGCCGTGGCCTCGGGCCGGCCTGCGGCCCTTGACTTTCCCAGTGGGAAAGTGGGATTCTCGCTTTCCCACCAGGAAAGTGAGGATTCATCGTGGACATCACCCCGGAACAGGCCGAAGCCGCCCTCGACTCCGCCCACCAGGCACGGCGCCAGGTCGCCGATGAAGTGGGCCTGCCCCGCGCGTACTGGTGGGCCATGGCGGCCGGTTGGATAGTGCTGGGCGTAGTCGGGGCTGCCGCGCCGGCTTGGGCGGCCGGGGCGGCGACCCTGCTCTTCGGTGCCGGGCACGCCGCGCTCGCGTCGCGGTTGCTCGACGGACGCCGCCGCACGGCTCGGCTCCAGGTCAGCAGGGCCGTCGCCGGGGCCCGCATCCCCTTTGTGGTGGTCGGCATGCTCGTCGCCTTCGTCGGCGTCACCGTCCTCGCCGGGTTCGCACTCGACGCGGACGGCGCGGATCACGCGGCCATCTGGGCCGCGGTGCTGGTCGCCGCCGTCGTCGGGTTCGGCGGACCGGAGATCCTGCGCGTCCTGCGCCGGTGGGTCCGGGCATGACGGATGCGCGCTTCGACGAGCTCATCCACCCCAGCACCCGCCTGTCGCTGGTGGCGACCCTGGCGGCGGCCGACTGGGCGGAGTTCGCGTACCTGAAGGACCGGCTCCAACTGTCCGACTCGGCGCTGTCCAAGCAACTCACGACACTTGAAGAGGCCGGGTACGTCGCCACCGAACGCCGCCTCACCGGCAGCCGCCACAAGCGCTTCGCCCGCCTGACCGACATCGGCCGGGACGCCTTCGAGGGCCACATCGCGGCGCTCCAGGCGATCCTCGCCAACGCCTCGGCTCCGGCGGCGGAGGGGCAGCCCGAGAAGCATCCGCTCGGATAGATTTCCGGGACGACGAGGTGGCGACGGAAGAGCCCGGACATCGTGCGCATGGATGCGGGACGGTCGCGAAATCGAACGCAGTTGGTTCGGGCCGGCGCGTGCGCGGCGAGGACCACATCGTTCGTCCGTACCTTTGCAGATGGTGCGCGAGCACCCTGCGTTCGGCCGAAAATGGTGCACGAGGGCCGTGGTTCGCAGTTGGGCGAGGCATTAGCGTGCTGCTCACCGCAACCTGGGACGGACGTCCGGCTCGCTCCGGCGTGCGCCGTCGCAGGGACGATGGAGACCCCGCGAACCAAGGACGATTCGACGTGACCATGCCCTCGATCGGAACAGCCGCCCCGTGCGTGCCGACGGCGTTGTTCGGCACCGTGACCTGTCTCGACGACAACGGCACCATAAGGTCGTTCCCGCCCTTTGCCGCGGACTCCTCCGAGGACGGCTGGACGTTCAACATGGTGCGCGCGGTCAACGGACGCGACTTCCGCGAACACTTCTGGGAAATGCACCCGACGTCCGACAAGTTCGTCGCCGTGGCATCCGGGTCCGTCAACCTGCACCTGCGTGCCCACGACGGCCACCCGCGCCGGACCTTCCCGCTCGGCCCCGGAACCGCGGTCACCGTTCCCGCCGGGCGCTGGCACCTCCTCGAAGTCGCCGAGCCCAGCAGCGTGCTGACGCTGGCGCGTCCGACCGGAGCCCTCCTCGAACCGGTCGCCTTCGACGTGGCGACCGCCTGATCGCGGACACCGGCCCATAGGGGTCGGCCGCCTGCGAGGATGTGGCGGCCATGCCGAGTGTTTCCGAGGGTCTGCAACTGCTGCGCGCCGGGGTCTTCGCCGGGGTGTGCGTCGTGCTGTCGGCGGGCGGGCACGTGCTCGCCTCCGGGAGCGCGGTGCCCGGCTGGGCCGTGCTGGGCGCCTTCGCCGCGGCCATGTTTGCGGGCTGGGCCGGGTCCGCCCGGGAGTGTTCGGGGCCGCGACTGGCGGGCGCAATGGGCGTCGGGCAATTCGCGCTGCACAGCTGGTTCTCGTTTGCCGTGGCACACGCAGCCGGTTCCGGCTCGGCGCACGGGCACGGCCATGAGCCGGGGCACCGGCACGGCGGGCCGCCGGCGGAGCCCGGCAGCGGCACGTGGATGCTGGCCGCGCACCTCGCGGTCGCGGTGGCCGCCGCCGGATGGCTGCGGGTCGGGGAAGCAGCGGTGTTCCGGCTGCTGGCGCGGTGGGACGCGCGGGTGCGGGCAGGGGTAGGCGTACTGCTCGGCCTCCGCACGGTCCCGGCCCGAAACCTGCCGCGGATAGGCGCGGTTGCGGTACGGCCGGGGGTCCACCGGGGGCTGGCGACGCGGTACGACCTGGCGCGGCGCGGGCCGCCGGCGGGGGCTTTCGTCCGCTGATCCGCAAGCCCCCGCATCCTTCAGGAGCCGTTTCCGTGAGCCGTACCTTCCGCCTGCCCTCGGCCGGGCGCTTCGCCCTGGCCGTCGCGGCCGCCGGGGCCATCGCCCTGGTCTCCGCAACCCCCGCGTTCGCGCACAACGAGGTGACCGCCTCGGACAGCCGCGCGCTCGCCACCGATGTCACCCTCACCTTCGAGGCCGCCGCCGAGTCGACGACGGCGGGGATCACGTCGCTGCGGGTGGTGCTGCCGCAGGGCATCGTCCCCGGCGACGTCACCTACCTTGAAGGCCCGTCGGGCTGGTCCTACACGCCGGCCGACGACGGTTACACCGTCGCCGGGACGGCGCTGGCACCGGGCGCCGACGCCGAGTACAAGGTCAAGGTCCGGCAGTTGCCCGACACGGAGCTGCTGGTCTTCAAGACGCTTCAGTCGTACTCGGACGGACGCGTCGACCGCTGGATCGACGTGCCGAAGTCCGGCGACGACCACTCGAACGCGGCGGCCAAGCCCGCGCCCGCGCTGACGCTGCAGAAGGCGGCGCCGGGGGCCGTGGTCATTCCGCCCACCCCGGCCGCGCCGACGGGTGCGCCCACCGGGGCTCCGACCGGGGCTCCGTCCGCCGAGGCGAGCAGCGCCGCTCCCCCGCCCCCCGCGACGACGCCGGGTGCGGCCGCCCCGGGCTCGCCCTCGGTCACGCCCACACTCGCGGGCGAGTCCGCCGACGAGAAGAAGGACGACGACTCGTCGACGCTGCCGGTCGTGCTGGGCATCGTCGCGGCGGTGGTGGTCGTCGGCGGCGCGGGCGGCGCGTGGTGGTGGCGTCGGCGCGGTGCCTCCAGCGGAAGCTGACCCACCGGCAGATGCGGGCGGGGCGGCGGGACTTCGCCGCCCCGCCTGCCGTACCGCAATTCGCCGGTGCCCTGGGGCTCGCGTGCGCCCGGGCCTCGCCCCGACCTTCGCGTGCGCCCGGACGTCGCCCCGACCTTCGCGTGCGCCGAGCACCTTCGCATGTGCCCCGCACCTTCGCATGTGCCCTGACCCTCGCGTGTGCCCTGACCTTGCGTCCCTGCGGGCCAGGTGTGGCCCCGGTTCAGGTGCAGCCGAGGTTCAGGTGTAGTCGGCCTCCTCGACGCCACGCGCCCGCGCGAAGGCGCACAACGCCCGGACTTCGGGTGTCATCGGCTTCCGCAGCCACGCGAACCCGATGGTGCGCCGCATCGGCGGATTGAACGAGCTTATGGTGACCGCCCGTTCGAACCGGTGCGCCATGTCGGCGTACCACAGCACCGAACCCACGCCGCCCGCGACGCACGAGAGCCACGCCCCGCGCTCGTCGGTCTCCATGGCGACCTTCGGGCGGATCCCCCGCGTGGTGAACAGCACTTCGAACTCCTTGCGGCGCGGCGAGTCGGCGGCCGGGAGGATCATCGGCAGGCCGTCCAGCGACTCGACGGTCACCGGTTCGGGCAGCCGCAGGTCGGGCGGCGAGACGAGGACCACCTCGTGGTGGTGAAGGGCGTGGACGCGCAGGTCAAACGGGACCGGCAGGTCCGCGAGCACCAGGTCGGCGGCGCCGTTGCGCAGCGCGTCGAACAGCAGGTCGCGGTTCGCGTGGCCCGCCACCACCACGTGGACGTCCGGGCGGTGCCGGTTGAAGGCCGGGAGCAGCGTGCTGATGAACTCGATGGCGAGCGTCTGCGTCGTACCGAGCCGTACGCGGGCTCCCAAAGACGGCGCGCCCGGTCTGACGCAGTCCTCGATCGCGCTGATGCCCGCCAGGACCCTCCTGGCCAGGTGCACGACCCTGACGCCTTCCGGGGTCAGCGCCATGCCGCGGCCCGAACGTACGAACAGCTCCGCGCGCAGCTCGCGTTCGAGCGCCTGGAGGGACCGCGACAGCGCCGGTTGGACGACGAAGAGCGCCTGCGCCGCCGCGGTCATGCTCCCGTGCTCGACAACGGCGACGAGGTAGCGCAGCTGTTGAAGAGTCACGTTTGCACCGTACTCCTGGGTATGTGCACGGTCATCCCATCCGGCTGGTCGGATCCGGTCCGACCAGCCGGATGTGCGCGCCCTGTCCGGGTGTACGCGCCGGTGCGTCAGAACCAGGTGACCGTCCAGGTGAACGCCGTGGTTCCGGTCTTGCCCGCGCTGTCCTTGACGGTGACGGTCACCTGGAAGGTGCCGACTCCCCAGACCGATCCGGTGACCGCGCCCGTGCCCGCGTTGACCGAGACGCCGAACGGCAGCCCGGTCGCCGCGTACGTCAGGGTCGCCCCCGGCGTCGAAGGCGTCGCCTGGATACGGAAGTCCGCCTTCTGGTTGAACTTCGACGCCCGGTTGCCCGGGTTGGTGACGACGACCTCGCCGCCGGGTGCCGGGGCGACCGTCAGCGTGACCGGCGCCGAGGCGGTGCCGGCGCTGTTGGCCGCGGTGAAGACCGCGTTGGACGGGCCGGCCGCGGTCGGCGTACCGGACAGCACGCAGGAGGGCGAGAAGGCCAGCCCGGCGGGCAGACCGGTCGCCGAGCAGGTCGGCGTGGGGTTGCCGGTCACCGCGAACTGGAGGTTCACCGGCTTGCCGACCTCGAGGCCGGTGACCGGCGGCGCGGTGATCGTGGGTGGTGTGGTCCCCCCTCCGCCCGGGGTCACCGTCCACACGAACGCGCGCTGTGCGGTACCGGCCGAGTTGCTCGCGGTGAGTACGACGTTGCGTGCTCCCTGCGTGGTCGGCGTGCCGCTCACCAGGCACGACGGGCTGATGGCGAGCCCGTCCGGCAGTCCGTTGGCGGTACAAGTCGGCGCGGGCGAACCGGCCACCTGGACCTGGAGGTTGACGGCCGTGCCGACTGGCGTCGTCTGGTTGCCGGGGGCGGTGATGACGGGCGCCTGGTTGCCGCCGCCGGGTTCCACCGTCCAGCTGAACGCCACCGGTGCCGACGTCTGGTTCGCGGCATCCTTGGCGGTGACCGAGACGTTCGCGGTGCCCGCGGCCGTCGGCGTGCCCTGCACGGTGCAGCCGCCGGACGCGTTGCCGAGCCCGGCCGGGAGGCCGGTGAACGTGCAGGTGTACGGCCCGGTCCCGCCGCTCACCTGGACCGCGAGGCTGTCCGGGACGTTCACCGTCGAGCTCTGCGCACCCGGGTTCGCGACGACCGGTCCGCCGTCGCCGGGGATCGCCTCGGGCGGCAACGGCACCTTCCAGACGGGGCTGTTGGCGCCCTCGCTGCCGACCAGGAGCGCCTTGCCGTCGGGCGTGTACGTCAGCGACTCGCCCTGCGACACGCTCGGCAGCGCGAACTGGGCGATCTGCACGCCTGGGGCGGTGAACACGTACGCGTTGCCGTAGTCGCGGATGGCGAAGGACTTCCCGTTGGGCGCGAAGCTGCCGTCGGTGCCGGTCAGCGGCGAATTGCCCACCCGGGTGAAGGTGTTGGTGCCAGAGGTGCTCAGGGTCGCCGGCCCCTGGTAGACGCCGCTCGACCCGGTGCCGAAGAGGATCTTCGTGGCGATGTAGAGCCGGTTGTCGCGCGGGTCGATCATGAACGTCTCGGCGTCGTGCCTGCCGTCGGCGTACGCGACCGCGAACGTCGTGGGCGTGACCGTCTGGTTCGTGAGCGTGTCCGGCTCCGTGAACCGGTGGATCTTGAGGTCGCTGCGGGCCGAGGCGTTGTCGCCGATGTCGCCGACGAACACGGCCGGGCGGCCCTGGTCGTCCTTGCCGACACTCATCGCCTCCCAGTCGGAGTTGGTGGTACCGGCGACGTTGAAGACGGCACGGACCGCGCAGGTCGCCGCGTCGAGCGCGAAGACCTCGGTGGAGTTGCCGCTGTCGCCGTGGGTGTACATGACGCCCGGATGCCTGAGGCTCATCGCGAGTCCGCTGGACTCGTCGATACGGGCGTCGCCGATGGTGCACACAGTGGTGGGCGGGTCGACGGCGTGCGCCGGCGCCGCCCCGAAGGTCGCGCCGACGAGGGCCGCGACGACCAGAACGGTGGAGGTGCGCCCGGCCGTCCGGCCGACGCGTCTGCGGTGCCTGGGGTGTTGTGCCATGCGTCCAAGGGAATGAGTCCGCACTCCTCCCGGTCCAATACCGGTCCCGCATCGACCCATGACAGTGCCTCATGGCTTTCGCACGGTCCTCCTCCGATTCCGGTCCGTACCCGGGCACTTCGCGGGCCGCCGCGGGAATCCGCCGCCGATGCGGAACCGAGAGCGACCGTTTCGGCATCGGTGCATGTCGTCTGGGTCGGGATGCCCACCGATCTTGTGCGAAGCCGCAGGTCAGCACGTTGAGCGCAGCCGGCTGCCGGCAACCGGCGAATTCCCCTCGTTGACCCGGCGCGCGGTCCGCACGACCATTCCCGCGGTGGTCTGGCCATCCCTCCGCCATGCCCCGGCGCAGCCTCCGTCCGGCGCGCACGAGCAATGTCCCCATGCCCGTTCGCAGTGCCAAGCGATGTCACGGGTGACCCGGCCGGGTCGCCCGGCAGGTCATCACCAAGGAGGCAACCCGTGCTCAAACGAGCGCGCCGGTCGTGGTACGCGAAAGTGACGGCCGTCCTGGCCGGCACCGCCGCGGCGGCCACGGCAGGCATCGTGGCGCTGACGGCCGCACCGGCCTCGGCAGCCACCATCCCGCAGTTCGACCATGTGGTGATCGTCGTCCACGAGAACACCAACTACGAGAGCGTCGTCGGCAACGCGCAACTGCCGTACATCAACTCGCTCATCAGCGGCGGTGCCTCGTTCACCAACTTCCACGGCGAGGTGCACCCCAGCCAGGGCAACTACTTCGCGATGTTCTCCGGGGCCACGCAGGGCGCCACGCTGGACCAGTGCCCGGAGCCCGGCTCCCCGTACACCGCGGACAACCTGGCCCGCCAACTGCTCGACAAGGGCAGGACGTTCGGCAGCTACAACGAGGACTGGGACGGCAACCCCGCCACGTGCACCACGGACAAGTACGCGCGCAAGCACAACCCGTGGTTCGCGTTCAGCAACGTGCCCACCACCACGGCCCACAAGTTCAGCGCCTTCCCCACCGACTACAACCAGTTGCCCACCGTTTCCTTCGTCGTCCCGGACCTGTGCAACGACATGCACGACCTGGGCTGCACGGGCACCGGTGACACCTGGACGAAGAACAACCTGGGCGGCTACGCCGAGTGGGCGAAGAGCAACAACAGCCTGCTGATCGTGACGTGGGACGAGGACGCGTTCCGCTCGCAGAACCAGATCGCCACGGTGTTCTACGGCGCCAACGTGAAGAAGGGCACGTACGGCACCAACTACAACCACTACAACATGCTCCGCACCCTCCAGGACATGTACGGGCTGCGCACCTCCGGCCAGTCGACCAACGTCCCGGCGATCACCGAGGTCTGGGAGAGCACGCCGACCGATCCGCCGGTCGTGGCCAATCCCGGTCCGCAGGCGTCCTCCGTCGGGCAGTCGGTGAACCTGCCGCTCCAGGTCTCCGGCGGGACCGCGCCGTACACGTGCACCTTCACCGGGCTGCCACCCGGACTGGGCAACCCCGGCAACGGCTGCACCGTGCAGGGCACGCCGACCACCGCCGGAACGAGCACCGTGTCGGTCACCGCGAAGGACGCGCAGAACGCCAGTTCGGCGGCGGTGTCCTTCCCGTGGACCATCAGCAGCGGCCCTGTGGCGCCGACCGTCACCAACCCGGGCCCGCAGACCAGCGCGCAGGGCCAGCCGGTCAGCAAGCAGATCCAGGTGTCCGGCAACCCGGCACCCGCCTGCACCGCGACCGGGCTGCCCACCGGGCTGTCGATCAGCTCCTCGTGCCTGGTCACCGGAACACCGACCATCCTCGGTGACAGCAGCGCCACGGTCACCGCGACGAACAGCCAGGGCACCGACAGCGAGACGTTCACGTGGTCGGTCACCACCGGAGGCAACACGCCGCCCACGGTGACGAGTCCGGGCAACCAGACGACCCAGGCGGGCACGGCGGTCAACCTCCAGGTGCAGCGGACCGGCACGCCGACGCCGACCTGCACCGCGACCGGACTGCCGGCCGGGCTGTCGGTCAACTCCGCCTGCCAGATCACCGGTACGCCGACCACCGCGGGCACCTCGAACGTCACGGTGACCGCGAGCAACGCGGCGGGCAGCGCGAACGCCTCGTTCACGTGGACGGTCACACCGCCGCCGCAGACCGGCGTCCAGGTGGCCAACCCCGGCAATCAGACGTCGAAGTTCAACCAGAAGGTGGACCTCAAGCTCCAGGTGAGCGGCGGCACCGCGCCGTACACCTGCTCGGCGACCGGGCTGCCGAGCGGGCTGTGGCTCAACCCGTTCAACTGCCAGATCTCCGGAAGCGCCTGGGGCGTCGGGTCGTTCACGGTGAAGGTCACCGCGAAGGACGCCGGCAACGCGACCGGGAGCACGACGTTCGGGTGGACGGTGGCGTGGTTCTGAGCCCGTGAGGCTCCTGCCGCCCATCTCTCCTGACTGAGATCCCCCGACGTCACCGGCCGGCCGGTGTGCGGAGGCCGTCTCTTCCGCGGCCCCGCACACCGGTCCGGCCTCCGCCCGGCCCGGGAGCGCGCCATGTACCTGTCCTCCAGCCGCAGCGGCGACCTGAGCACCGGGGTTCGCCACGACGAGCCGAACCCCGGTGCCGATCCCGGCACTTCGGACGCTGCCCCCGAGGAGCCGTCCGGCACTCGGCCAGGGCCAAAGCCGCAGTCGCGGGGGCGGTCCCGGTCGCAGGGGCGGTCCCGGTCGTCGTCGCGGTCGCCGTCGCGGTCGCGCCGCCGGGTGGGCCTCATCGTCGCCCCCAACGTGGTCGCCCTCGGCATGGTCTCCTTTGTCACCGACGTCTCCGCCGAGATGGTGACCGCGATCCTCCCCGTCTACCTCGTGCTCGGACTCGGCCTGTCGCCATTGGCGTTCGGCATGCTGGACGGCCTCTACAACGGCGCCACCGCGTTCCTGCGCATCGCGGGCGGGCACATCGCGGACCGTACGCGGCGGCACAAGCCCGTCGCGGGGTTCGGCTACGGCCTTTCCGCGGCCTGCAAGTTGGCGCTTCCGGCGGCGCACTCGGTGCCGGTGATCGGGGCGGTGATCGCGGCCGACCGCATGGGCAAGGGCATCCGGACCGCGCCGCGCGACGCGCTGATCTCTCTGTCGACACCAACCGGCGCTCAGGGCAAGGCATTCGGCGTGCACCGGGCGTTCGACACGGCGGGCGCACTACTCGGTCCGCCGGCGGCGATGGCGGTCCTGTGGTTCACCGCGCAGGCGTACGACGCGGTCTTCGTGGTCAGCTTCTGCCTCGCCGCCTTCGGCGTCCTGCTGTTGTGCCTGTACGTCCGCGAAATCCCGTACGCGGCAACGCCGAAGGCGGCTCCCCGGCGAGCGCCCGAAGGACCGCCCGCGGCAGCCCCCGAAACCACGCCCGAACCAGCGCCTGGAGCAGCGCCCGCAGCAACGGAACCCGCCGCCCGGCCGCGCCTGCGCGAGGCCGTCGGGGTGCTGCGCGTCCCCGCGTTCTTCCGCGTCTGCCTGTACGCCCTCGTGCTCGGCGCCGCGACGATCGGCGACGGCATGGTCTACCTCCTTCTCCAGCAACAGGTGGACCTACGGCCGCACTTGTTCCCGCTGCTCCCCTTCGGAACGGCGCTGGGGTTCCTGCTCCTCGCCGTCCCGGTCGGCCTCGTCGCCGACCGGGTGGGCCGCCTGCGGGTGTTCCTCGCCGGCCACGTCCTTCTCCTCCTCTGCTACGTCGTGTTGCTGACCCCTGTGCCGCGCGGCCTGCTGATCGTGCTTCCGCTGGTCCTGCTGGGCGTCTTCTACGCCGCGACCGACGGAGTGCTCATGGCCGTCGCGGCGCCGCTCGCCCCCAAACGGCTGCGCGGCGGGTCCCTCGCCCTCGTCCAAACCGGCCAGGCGGCCGGCCGCGCGATCGGTGCGGTGGCCTTCGGCGCGGCCTGGACGGTGTGGGGGCCGCGTACCGCCCTTGTCACCGCGGCCGCGGTGCTGTGCGCGGCGTGCGCCGCCACCGCGCTGGTCGCGTACCGCTGCCGCGAAACCGTCCCGGAGGACGCCCGATGACCCGCACCGCCCGCACCGTCGTGCTCGCCGTGGTGACCTCCCTCCTGATCGGGGTGGCGGTGGCCTACACACTGCACGCCGCGGGGCGGTCCGAGAGCGGACCGCGGCAGGAGCTGAGCGAGGTGACCCTCGACGCCCCGGGGCGGATCGTGTTCCGGACCACGATGGCCGGCACGGGCCGCGACCACCTGGCGGCCGTACCGCTGTCCGACACGGGCAAGGACGACGGCAAGGACAACCGGCGGATCTCGCCGACCTCGTGCCTGGTATTCCACGCCACCAAGGGCACCGGCGTATGCCTCAAGCTCGCCAACGCGGCGCTGCACACCTACAACGCGGTGATCCTGGACAACCGCCTGCTGCCGGTGGACAGCCGCGAGATGGCCGGCACACCGTCGCGGGCCCGGGTCTCCCCGAGCGGGCGGCTGGTCGCGTGGACCTCGTTCGTGGGCGGGGAGTCGTACGCGGGGCTGGACTTCTCCACGCGCACCGCGATCCTCGACCGGCGCACGGACACGCTGCACAACAACCTGGAGGAGTTCTCGATCATCCGGGACGGCAAGCCGTACAAGGCGGCCGACGTCAACATCTGGGGCGTCACCTTCGCCGCCGACGACAACCGCTTCTACGCCACCGTGGCGACCGACGGCCACCGCCACCTGGCCGAGGGCGACCTCGCCGCGCGCACATTGCGCACCCTGCGGGACAACGTCGAGTGCCCCTCACTGTCACCCGACGGCACGAAGCTCGCCTACAAGAAGCGCGTCGACGGCACGGACCCGTCCCGGCCCTGGAAGCTGTTCACCCTGGACCTGGCCACCGGGCGCGAGACCCCGACCGCCGAGACCCGGACCCTCGACGACCAAGCCGAGTGGCTGGACGACGGCACGGTCCTCTACAACCTCCCCGGCGACCTGCGGGCAGACGTCTGGTCCGTACGCGCCGACGGCACCGGAACCCCGTCCCTGGTCCTGAGACACGCCCTGACCCCCGCGGTCCTCCGGCCGTGAACTCGCCCGGACTGGGCTGAACAGGTGAATCCTCGGCAATGGCGCTCGCTGAGCTACAAATGTCAATCACGCTGGACGTCGACTGGCGACCAGTCGTCCCACTGCCCACCAATGCCAACGCTGCTAGCAGACTGCTAGCAAAGGGGTTAGAATGAGCGACATGGCTACTGTCTATGTCCGAGACGTCTCCGAGGACGCATTGACAGTCCTCAAGGTCCGTGCCGCGCGGGCGCGGCAATCGCTGCAGTCATACGTGCGCGACGTCATAGAGCGTGAAGCCGCGATGCCGACGCTCGAGGAGGCCGCTGCTCGGGCTGCGGACGTGGCCCGGCTCAACGCGCCGAGCGGCCCGATCACCGGTGCGGACATCCTCGCTGCGATTGACGAGGGGCGCGAACGCCGGTGATCGTGATTGATTGCAGCGCCTTAGTCTCCGCCTACACCGACCTGGGCGAAATAGGCCGTGCGGCGCGTGATCGCATAGCGAAGTCGGACGCCATATTGGCGCCGTATCTGCTCGACGTCGAGTTGTCGTCTGCGCTCCTAGGCATGGCCCGGGGCGTTCGCGGAGGGCAACCTAAGCTCACACAACCGGCGCTCGACGCGGCCTTGCGAGACTACGCCGGTCTCCGGGTGCAACGCATGGAACATCTGCCCCTGCTCCCACGCGTGCGTGAACTCTCCGCGAACATGTCGGCTTACGACGCCACCTACGTCGCCTTGGCCGAGCTCTACGACGTGCCGCTCGTCACCGCCGACGTTCGAATTGCCCGGTCCGGGGTCGCCCGCTGCGCCATCGACCTGTTGGCCGAACACGCCGGCTGAGGGCCGACGTCAGCTGCTTCGACGAGCGCTCTCCCCGTGACGGTCACGGGGGGTGCATGCGCGGGGTTGACGGCACGGAATATCCGCTGGTGGTTGTTGGGGTCGGCATGCCTATCCTTGGGCCCGTATGGATACGCCGTCTGCCTCCGCTCCGCTCGCCGATCTGCGGGCTCGATTGTCCGGTGTGACCCTGCGTGACGAGCGTCGGCTGGCGCGGCGGATCGACGGGGCACGCCGTGTTCGCGACCCCGAGGCGCGCGCCTCGATCGTCGCGGAACTGGCCGGGGAGATCGAGGACGCCGAGCTCCGGGCGGGGTTGCGCCGCGCGGCCGTGCCGGACATCGCATACCCCGAGCAGCTGCCGGTGTCGCAGAAGAAGGACGACATCGCCGCCGCGATCCGGGACCACCAGGTGGTCATCGTCGCGGGCGAGACCGGGTCGGGGAAGACGACGCAGCTGCCGAAGATCTGCCTGGAGCTCGGGCGCGGGGTGCGCGGGCTCGTGGGGCACACGCAGCCGCGGCGGCTCGCCGCGCGGACGGTGGCCGACCGTATCGCGGAGGAGCTGAAGACCCCGCTCGGGTCGACCGTCGGGTACAAGGTGCGGTTCAACGACCAGGTGTCGGACGAGTCGCTGGTGAAGCTGATGACGGACGGCATCCTGCTGGCCGAGTTGCAGACCGACCGCGACCTGCTCCAGTACGACACCCTCATCATCGACGAGGCGCACGAGCGCAGCCTCAACATCGACTTCATCCTCGGCTACGTGAAGCAGCTGCTGCCGCGGCGGCCGGACCTGAAGGTCGTCATCACGTCGGCGACGATCGACCCGGAGCGCTTCTCGCGGCACTTCGGGGACGCGCCGATCGTCGAGGTGTCGGGTCGGACGTACCCGGTCGAGGTGCGCTACCGGCCGCTGGTGGCCGACGACGCGCACGAGGGCGACGGGGACGACCGGGACCAGGTGCAGGGGATCATCGACGCGGTCGAGGAGCTACAGGCCGAAGGGCCCGGCGACGTCCTGGTGTTCCTGTCCGGCGAGCGCGAGATCCGCGACACCGCGGAGGCGCTGACCAAGCGGAACCTGCGCGACACCGAGATCCTGCCGCTGTACGCCCGGCTCTCCTCCGCCGAGCAGCACCGCGTCTTCCAGCAGCACAGCGGGCGCCGCGTCGTGCTGGCCACCAACGTCGCGGAGACCTCGCTGACGGTCCCGGGCATCAAGTACGTCGTCGACCCCGGGACCGCGCGGATCTCGCGCTACAGCCACCGGACCAAGGTGCAGCGGCTGCCGATCGAGGCGGTGTCGCAGGCGTCGGCGAACCAGCGCAAGGGCCGCTGCGGGCGTACCTCGGACGGCATCTGCATCCGGCTGTACGCCGAGGAGGACTTCCTCGCCCGGCCGGAGTTCACCGACCCGGAGATCCTGCGCACCAACCTGGCGTCCGTCATCCTCCAGATGACCGCCATCGGGCTGGGCGACATCGCGGCGTTCCCGTTCATCGACCCGCCGGACCGCCGCAACATCAAGGACGGCGTCGACCTGCTCCAGGAGCTGGGCGCGATCGACCCGGCGCAGACGGACGTACGCAAGCGCCTGACGCCGGTGGGCCGCAAGCTCGCGCAGCTGCCGGTCGACCCCCGCATGGCGCGCATGGTGTTGGAGGCCGAGCGCAACAACTGCGTGCGCGAGGTCATGGTGATCGCGGCGGCGCTGTCGATCCAGGATCCGCGCGAGCGGCCCGCCGACAAGAAGGAGCAGGCGCAGCAGCAGCACGCGCGGTTCGTCGACAAGGAGGCCGGCTCGGACTTCCTGACGTACCTCAAGCTGTGGGACTACCTCCAAGAGCAGCAGAAAGAGCGGTCGTCGTCGGGTTTCCGGCGCATGTGCAAGCAGGAGTTCCTGAACTACCTGCGGATCCGCGAGTGGCAGGACGTCTACAGCCAACTGCGGCAGACCGTACGGCAGATGGGCGTGCGGCTCGGCGACCAGCCCGCGGACGCGCAGCGCATCCACACGTCGATCCTGATCGGCCTGCTGAGCCACATCGGCCTGTACGACGCGGCCAAGCGCGAGTACGGCGGCGCGCGCGGCACCCGTTTCGCGGTCTTCCCCGGGTCGTCGCTGTTCAAGAAGCCGCCGCGCTGGGTGATGTCCGCCGAACTGGTCGAGACGAGCCGGCTGTGGGCGCGGGTCAACGCGCGGATCGAGCCCGAGTGGATCGAGCCGCTCGCCGAGCACCTGGTCAAGCGCAACTACAGCGAACCGCACTGGGAGCAGAAGGCGGGCGCGGTGATGGCGTACGAGAAGGTGACGCTGTACGGCGTGCCGATCGTCCCCCAGCGCAAGGTGAACTACGGGCGCATCGACCCCGAGATGTCGCGTGAACTGTTCATCAGGCACGCCCTGGTCGAGGGCGACTGGCGTACCCACCACAAGTTCCTGAAGGAGAACCGCGCACTCCTGGAAGAGGTCGAGGAGCTCGAACACCGGGCGCGGCGCCGGGACATCCTCGTCGACGACGAGACGTTGTTCGAGTTCTACGACCAGCGGCTCGGCAAGGACGTGGTCTCAGGACGGCACTTCGACACGTGGTGGAAGAAGACCCGGCAGCAGCAGCCGGATCTGCTGAGCTTCGAGAAGTCGATGCTCATCAACGAGCGCGCGGGCGGCATCGACGAGGCCGACTACCCGGACTTCTGGGTGCAGGGCGGCCTGCGGCTGCCGCTGACCTACCAGTTCGAGCCGGGCAACGCGGCCGACGGCGTCACGGTGCACATCCCGCTGGCCGTGCTCGGCCAGGTGGTGCAGGACGGCTTCGACTGGCAGATCGCGGGCCTGCGCGAGGAGTTGGTGACCGAGCTGATCCGCTCGCTGCCGAAGACGCTGCGCCGCAACTTCATTCCGGCGCCCGACGTCGCCCGCGCGGCGCTGGCTCGGATGACGCCGCGTCAGGAGCCGCTGGCACAGGCCCTCGCCCGCGAACTCCAGCGGCTCAAGGCGATCCCGGTGCCGCCGGAGAGCTGGGACTTCGACCGGATACCCGAACACCTGCGGATGACCTTCCGCGTCGAGGACGACCGGGGAAAGCCGCTGGCCGAGGGCAAGGACCTCGCGGAGCTGAAGCTGCGGCTCAAGCCGAAGTCCCAGGCGACCCTGTCGCGGGCGGCCGACACCGTGGAGCGCGCGGGGCTGAAGGAGTGGGGCGATCTCGGCACGCTGCGGCGTACCTTCGAGTCCACGCGCGACGGGCACCCGGTCAAGGGCTACCCGGCGCTGGTCGACGAGGGGGCGAGCGTCGCGGTACGCGTCTTCGAGACCGAGGCGGAGCAGCAGGCCGCCATGTGGCTCGGCACCCGGCGGCTGCTCATGCTGGGCGTGAACTCGCCGGTCAAGGCCATCGCGGGCCGCCTGCCCAACCGCGCCAAGCTCGCGCTCAGCCACAACCCGCACAAGGACATCGCGGACATGTTCGAGGACTGCGTGGCGTGCGCGGTCGACAAGATCATGGCCGACGCGGGCGGACCGGCCTGGGACGCCGAGGGTTTCGCCAAGCTGCTGGCCAAGGTACGCGCCGACCTTCCGGCGACCACCGAGGACACCGTGGTCAAGGTCGAGCGGATCCTGACCGTGCACCACGCGCTGGAGGTCAAGTTGAAGGGCACCACGAGCCTCGCGCTCGTGCCCGCCTTGACCGACATCCGCGCGCAGTCGGCCGGGCTGATCCACCGCGGCTTCATCGCCGAAAGCGGCTGGCGGCGCCTGCCGGACGTGCTGCGCTACCTGCGCGGGATCGAGCGGCGGTTGGCCAAGCTGCCGAACGACCCGCACGGGGACCGGCACCGGATGCTGAAGGTGACGGACCTTGAGGAGGCGTACGCGCGCCGCCTGGCGAACCAGCCGAAGGGCCGGCCGCTGAGCGACGAGGTCCGGCAAGTGCGGTGGATGATCCAGGAGTTGCGGGTCAGCTACTTCGCGCAGTCGCTGGGGACGCCGTATCCGGTGTCGGACAAGCGGATCCTCAAGGCGCTGGAGTCGTAGGCAGAGTCGCCGGAGCTGTCGGAGCTGTCGGAGCTGTCGGAGCTGTCGGAGCTGTCCGAGGCGTCGGAGTTGTCGGAACGGCCCGGGTCAGTCGGAGCCGCCGACGGCGGGCGGCGGGGCGGGAAGTCCTTGTAACTGCCGGGAATCTCCCCTACCGTCCGCCGACGTGGGACACACACGCCGCACGTTCGCGACGCTCGGTACGGTCCTCGCGGCGCTCGCCGCCCTCGTCTCCCTCCCGGCTTCCGCGCACGCGGATCCCGCGGGACCGGTCCCGGCCGTGGAGGGCCCGGTCACCGGGCCCGGCTCCCCCTGGACGGCCGTCACCGACTCGGGCGAACTCGCCGCGCGCGGGTACGGCGAGCGCGAGTACTTCCTTTCCGGGCAGGCGACTTCGTACCGCCGGGTCGGGACGTGGGACGCGTCGGGCCGGTGGGCGGCGGAGCCGGACACGGCGGCGGCCTACAAGACGCGGGTGCTGGTCCGCACGCCGAACGACGCGGCGCGCTTCAACGGCACCGTGGTGGTCGAATGGTTCAACGTGAGCGCGGGCTTCGAGACCGCGCCCGACTACCAGTTCATGCGCGAGGAGATGCTGCGGCGCGGGTACGCGTGGGTCGGCGTCTCGGCGCAGGCCGCCGGAATCGACGCTCCGCCGGGGCCGTTCGGGCTCGGCGGCCTGAAGTCCTACTCCCCGGCGCGGTACGGCTCGCTGAGCCACCCCGGCGACGCGTACTCGTACGACATCTTCACCCAGGTCGCCGCCGCGCTTCGGGTGACCGGGCCGGGCGACCTGCTCGGCGGGCTGGGCGGCGAGCGCGTGCTCCTCGCGAACGGCGAGTCGCAGTCGGCGTTCCGGCTCACCACGTACGTGAACGCGGTGCAGCCGCTGACCGGGGCGTACGACGGCTTCCTGATCCACAGCCGCTTCGCCTCCGCCGCGCCGCTCGGCGGCGGGTTGCAGGAGCCCGCGGTGCCGGTGGCGTTCATCCGGCCGGACGCGGGTGTGCCGGTGCTGGTGACGGAGTCGGAGACGGACGTACCGCTGCACCTGGCGGCGCGGCAGGACGACTCGGACGCGTACCGGCTGTGGGAGATGCCGGGCACGTCGCACGCCGACGCGTTCACGGGCGCGACGGCGATCGGCTGCGACAAGCCGGTGAACTCGGGGCCGCAGACGTACATGATGCGCGCCGCGCTGCGCGGTCTGACGACTTGGGCAGGCGGCGCGGCACCGCCGCCCGCGATGCCGCGGATCGCGGTCGACGGGGCCGGGGCGATCGTCCGCGACGCGCACGGCAACGCGCTCGGCGGCGTCCGTACGCCGCAACTCGACGTGCCGATCGCGGCGTTGCGCGGCGACGGAAACAGCGGACCGAACCAGTTCTGCCAACTCGTGGGCACGACGGTCCCGTTCGAGGCCGCCATGCTGCGTGCCCTCTACCCCGACCATGCCGCGTACGTCGCCGCCTTCGACGCCGCGGCCCGCCGCGCCGCCACCGCGGGCGGGATCCTCGCCGACGACCTCCCGGCCCTGCACGAGGAGGCGGACGCCGCGCCCGTCCCGCCGCCGCCCTCCGGGTCGCTCGACCAGGGCGTCGAGGGCGAGGTACGCCCCGGTGCCCTCGCCATGGCGCAGCAGGCCTCGGGGGTCACCCTCACGCCCGCGACGATCGACGGCACGCCGCAGACCGTGACCGGGCGCCTGAACACCGTGGCCGTCCAGGACTACCGCGGCTCGACCCTCGGGTGGTCGCTCACCGGGCAGTCCACCGACTTCACCTCGGCCACCGGCGGCCGGATCCCCGCCACCGCCCTGGCGTGGACCCCCGTGTGTGCCGTCGTGAGCCCCGACGCGCCCAGTGGGGCGACGCCGGGCTCCGCCGGGCCCATTCCCACGCACGGCGCCCTGTGCACCCAGCCGGAGAACCCGCGCGGGCAGGTCTCCGGCGGCGAGTTCACCGCCGACGCCCAACTCGCGCTGCGGATCCCGGCGTACCCCCTGGCCGGTGCCTACACGGCGACGCTCACCCTGACCCTGATCTGAGCCCCGACCCTGACCTGCGCCCTGACCCCGGTCTGAGCCCTGTGTCGGCGGCAAGGTCCGTGACGCGGCGACTCGGGAGGGCCGTCGCCTCGGACACGGCCTGGTTCGAACACGGCCAAGTTCGGAGACGGCCTACTTCGAGGGCACGGCCTACTTCGAGGCCACGGCCTATTTCGAAGGCACGGCCTGGGTCGAGGGCGGCTGGGGGCGGGTTGCTTCTTCGAGCAGTTCGAGGAGGTGGCGGTAGGGGTGACCGGTGGCTCTCGTCATGCCCAGTTCGCAGGTGCGGTTCACGGAGACGTGGGCGGAGGCTCCGTGGCGGCGTACGGACCGGGCCTCGGAGGCGGTTGCGGAGGCGGTCAGTTCGGGGTGCAGCAGGCCGCGGTCGCCGGCGAAGGCGCAGCAGGTCCAGTCGTCCGGTTCGACGACCGTCTCGGCTGCCGCGGCGGCGACGCGGAGGAGTGAGTCGTGGATGCCGAGACGGGTCGAGGAGCAGGTGTGGTGGACCACCACCGAGGGGACCTGTCGGGCGCGGGGCAGGCGGGGCAGGACGGCGGTGTCGGTGAACGCGACGGCATCGACGACGGTGATGCCGTGTTCGGCGAGCAGGGCGGCCAGTCCCTCGGAGCAGGAGGCGGCGTCCACGACGACCGGGAGCGCGCCGTTGCCGGTGGCGCGCCGCAGCACGGGAAGGACGAGGTCGCGCATGGCGGCGTGGCCGTCTGTCAGTCCCTTCGACTTCCAGGGTGTTCCGCAGCACAGCGAGGCGATGCCGTCGGGTACCCGGATCTCGATGCCGGCGCGCTCGCACAGCGCCAGGAAGGCTTCGCGGACGCCTCCGCCGGATCCGGCGGACGACGGCTGCGCGGCCCCGAACATGGTGGTGACGCAGGACGGGAAGAAGACGGCCTCGGGGGCCCTCGCGGGCCGGGCACGCCGCGGGGAGCCGCCTCGCGGCAGCTCCGGTGACCACGCCGGGACGAGTTCGGCGCCGAGGAGCGCTCGCCCGACGGCCGATGCCTTGCCGGGCAGGGCGGACGGGGCCGCGTCGGCGGCGGTGAGCGCGCCCGCCGCCGTACGCGTCACGCCGTCCCAGTGCCTCGCCGCCGAGACGCCCAGCTTCTGCGCTGTGCTGCCGAGGCGTTCGGTGCGCAGGCGGCGGGTCAGGTCGCCGGTGTCGATGAGCACCGGGCAGGCCGTCTGGCACATGCCGTCGACCGCGCAGGTGTCCACCGAGTCGTATTGGGCTTCGGCCTCGATGCGCGCCGCCAGCTCCGCGTCGCCCGCGTGGTGCGCGCGGGCGGCTTCGCGGCGCAGCACGATGCGCTGACGCGGGGTCAGGGTGAGGTCCCGGCTGGGGCAGACGGGTTCGCAGTAGCCGCACTCGACGCAGCGGTCGACTTCGCTCTCGACGGTCGGGGTGGACTTGAGGTGGCTGATGTGGACGGCCGGGTCGTCGCTGAGCAGGACGCCGGGGTTGAGGAACCCGTGGGGGTCGAGCAGTTGCTTGACCTCGCGCATGACCTCGTACAGCTCGTCGCCGTATTGGCGGCGTACGTACGGCGCCATGATGCGGCCGGTGCCGTGCTCGGCCTTCAAGGTGCCGCCGTGGCCGAGGACGAGGTCGACCATGTCCTCGGTGAACGCGAGGTACCGGTCGACGAGACGGGCGTCGTCGAAATCCTCGTTGAGGAGGAAGTGGATGTTCCCGTCCTTGGCGTGGCCGAAGATGACGCTGTCGGAGTAGTCGTGCCGGTCGAACAGTGCGGTCAGCTCGGTGCAGGCGGGCAGGAGGCGGTCGACGGGGACGGCGATGTCCTCGAGCAGCGCGGTGGTGCCCGAAGGGCGCGCTCCCGCGACGGCCGCATACAGGCCCTTGCGGACGTGCCAGAGGGTGGCGCGGGTATGCGCCGAGTCGGTCAATGCGGCCGGCGCCGCGAGCGGGAGTCCGGCGAACAGGCCGGCAGCTGTCCGCACCCGGTCCTCGAGGGCCTCGGCGGTCGGCTGCTGGTGTTCGACGAGCAGGGCTGCGTGCGTGCGCAGGTCCAGACCGCGCAGCTGGTCGGTGGCCTTCGGGTCGCGTCGGGCCACGCGCAGGCTTGTGGTGTCGAGGAGTTCGACGGCGGCGAACCCGGCGGCGACCAGGTCCGGAAGAGCGCCGGTGGCGGCCGCCAGGTCGTCGAAGAAGAGCAGTCCGGTGGCCGTGTGGGGGTGGATCGGCACGGTGCGGAACGTGGCCTCGGCGACGAAGGCCAGGGTGCCTTCGCTGCCGATGACCAAGTGCGTGAGGATGTCGACGGCACGGCTGTGGTCGACGAAGGAGTTCACCGCGTAGCCCATGGTGTTCTTGAGGGCGAACAGGCGGCGGATCGTCGCCGTCGACGCCGGGTCGGCGCGTACGCGGTCGCGGAGGCGCAGCAGGCCCGCGTGGATGCCGGGTTCGAGCACGCGCAGCCGGTCGTCGGCGTCCGGCGCGCCGGTGTCCAGGGTTGTGCCGCTCGGCAGGACGAGGACGGCCGATTCGAGGGTGCGGTACGTGTTGTACTCCGTGCCGCAGGCCATGCCGCTGGAGTTGTTGGCGACGACGCCGCCGATCGTGCAGGCGATCTCGCTGGCGGGGTCGGGCCCGAGCTTGCGGCCGAAGCGCGCCAGCCGGGCGTTCACCGAGCGTACGGTCGCGCCGGGTTGCACCCGGACGCGGTCGCCGTCGTCGAGCACCTCGATGTCGCGGAAGTGGCGCCGCGTGTCGACGAGGACGCCGTCGCCGCCGGCCTGGCCGGACAGGCTCGTACCCCCGGAGCGGAACGTCAGAGGGAGCCCGCGCGCGGCGGCGGCCCGGAACAGCGCGGCCATCTGTGCCGCGCCGTCGGGGCGTACCACCGCCCGGGGCACGAGAAGGTAGTGCGAGGCGTCGTGGGCGGCGGCCAGCCGGTCACTTGCCCGCGCGGCGACGGCGCCGGGCGCCGCCCGCTCCAGGCTGCGCAGTGTGGCGCCGTCGGTGGCGGGCAACCCGGGGCGTCCGCGGGCGTCGGGGGCGCGACGGCCGCGGTGTTCGGCGTGCCGCACGGCTCACCTCCGGTCGGCCGACGGCGGGGCCGGCGGTGCGGGGCGGCCGCTCGGCGCGGCGGCGAGGGCGGTCAGGGCGCGGCGCACGTATCCGCCGGCATCCGCCAGTGCGGTCCGGCACTGTTCGGGGCTCGGCCCGACGCCGCGCCCCGTCCCGGACCCGACATCAGTCCCGGTTTCGGACCCGGTTGCGGACCCGGTGCCGGCTCCGTCGCCTGGCCGGGCGGGGTCGGGTCGCCGGGCCAGGAGGTAGACGACCGCGGTCTTGATGTCCCCGCACGCGTCGAGCGCGGCGGCGGCCTCGGCGCGGGGTACTCCGGTGGCCTGGCCCAGCACGTCCAGCGAACGACCGCGCAGCTTCGCGTTGGTGGCCTGCAAGTCCACCATCAGGTTGCCGAACGTGTGCCCCAGACGCACCATCAACGCGGTCGAGAAGGTGTTGAGGATCAGCTTCTGCGCGCTGCCGGCCTTGAGCCGGGTCGAGCCGGTCAGCGCCTCCGGGCCGGTGTCGGCGACCAGCACGTAGTCCGCGAACTCGGCGAGCGGAGCCGCGGGGTTCGACGTGACCAGCGCGGTGGGCACGCCGAGCACGCGGGCCGCCGACAGGGCCGCGCCGACGTAGGGTGTGCGCCCCGACGCGGCCAGCCCGATCACGACGTCGCCGGAGCGGATGTCGCCGGTGTCGGTGCCGTCGACCACATCCTCGGCGTCCTCGACCGCGGTGACGAACGCCCGCGCTCCGCCCGCCTGGTGGGCGACGACCGTGTCGGACACCCCGAAGGTGGGCGCGAGTTCGGCGGCATCCAGGACGCCGAGCCGGCCCGATGTCCCTGCTCCGAAGTAGTGCACACGCCCGCCGTCCGCCACCCGGGCGGCCGCGACGTCCACGAGGTCCGCGATGCGCGGGAGTACGGCCGCTACCGCACCGGGTACCGTGCGGTCCTCGGCGTTGATCAGCCGCACGAGTTCGAGCGTGGGCACGAGGTCCAGGTCCAGCGTGCGGTCGTTGACCTCTTCGGTGGGGGAGATCACGTGGATCCGGGGCTGTTTCACGTGCGGTCTTCCTCCCACGAGCCGTCGTCGGCGTCGGTGCGACGGCCGGCGACGGCCCGGCGGGTGATTTCGAGGGCGGAGATCGCCCGGTCGTAATTGCGCTGGGCGACGGCGGCGAAGAGTACGTCGACGACGCTCAGCGCCGCGATCCGCGACGCGGTCGCGCCGGAGCGGAAGGTCGTCTCCCGGCCGGCGGTGGTGAGCAGTACGTCGGCCATCTGGGCGAGTGGCGAGTTGGGGGCGCTGGTCAGCGCGACGGTCCGCGCCCCGCGGGCGGCGGCCTCGCGGATGGCGTCGACGGTGTCGGTCGTGGCGCCGCTGTGCGAGACACCGATGGCGACGTCGTCCGGGCCGAGCAGCGCCGCCGCGGTGAGCGCGGCGTGGGTGTCGTGCCACGCGAAGGCGATGAGCCCTATGCGGTGCAGTTTCTGCTGAAGGTCGAGAGCGATGACGGCGCTGGCTCCGACTCCGACGATGTCGATGCGGCGTGCCACGGATGTCAGGCGTACGGCCTCGGCCATGGCCGCGCGGTCCAGGATGCGTGCGGTGTCGGCGATCGCCTGCCGGTCGTGGTAGGTGATCGTCTCGATGATCGCGTCGAGGTCGTCGTCGCGGCCGATGTCGCCCCCGACCTTGCGATTGCCGTCCGCACGCTCCTGCTCGCGGCCCGACTCGGTGGCGAGCGCGACACGGAGGTCGCGGTAGCCGTTGAGGCCGAGTTCGTGGCACAGGCGCAGCACCGTCGTCTCGGACGTCTGTGCGGCGCGCGCGAGTTCGGTGATGGTCTGGGCGGCCACCATGGCCGGGTCGCGGAGGATGCAGGCCGCCACGCGGCGCTTCGACGGCACGAGGGACGGCGCCAGCCCGCGGAGGCGGGCGAGCAGGTCCCGGCGTCCCGACGGGGTGGCTGCCGGCTGCCCTGACACGCGCGTGCCCGCGGTCGCCCCGCGGCTCTCGGTTGCCCGGTCCTGGGTCGGTGCCATGGTCATTCCCCCGTCTTCTTCTCGACCCGTACGGCCGCTCCGGCCGTATCCGCGGTCGTCTGCGACGGCGATTGTGCAGCATCCGCGGCTTCGGCAAGGCGGCGGCGCATCACGTGGCAGGCCAGGCGGTGTTCGCCCGATCCCGGCGTGCCTGCCGCGCCGACCCGCGGCACCGGGAGCAGTGCGGGCTCGTCGGTGCGGCACACGTCCTCGGCCAGGGGGCAGCGCGGGTGGAAGCGGCAGCCCGAGGGCGGCGCGGCGGCGTCCGGGACCTCCCCGGTGACGACCGCTTCCACCCCGCCCTGGCCCTGCGCCGGGTCCGGCAGCAGGACCGCCGCCTGCAGCGCCTTGGTGTACGGGTGCAGCGGCTCGTCCGACACCGCGTCCCACGGGCCGACCTCGACGATCTTCCCCAGGTACATCACCGCGATGTCGTCCGCGAAGTGCCGGACCATGCCCAGGTCGTGCGAGATGAACACGAACGTCAGCCCGAGCTCTTCGCGCAGCTTCACCAGCAGGTTCATGATCTCGGCACGCACCGAGACGTCCAGGGCGGACACCGGTTCGTCGAGCACCAGGACCTCGGGCCGCACCGCGAGCGCCCGGGCGATGCCGAGTCGCTGGCGCTGGCCGCCGGAGAGCTGGTGCGGGTACCGCTCGGCCAGGGCGGGCACCAGGCCGACCTGTTCGAGGAGTGCGGCGACCTGGTCGGGGCCCGACGGCAGGCCGTGCACGGCAAGGACCTCGGCGAGTGCGGCGCCGGTGCGCTGGCGCGGGTCGAGTGAGGCGTACGGGTCCTGGAACACCAGCTGGATCGTGCGGCGCAACCGGCGCAGCGCGCCCCGCTTCGCCGTGTCGACCCGGGCGCCCAGCACCTCGACGGAGCCGGCGTCGGGCCGCTCAAGCCGGGTCAGCAACCGGGCCAGCGTCGACTTGCCGCAACCGCTCTCGCCGACGACGCCGAGCACGCGGCCGCGTTCGACGCGCACGCTGACGTCGTCCAGCGCGTGCACGGTGCCGCGGCCGGCCGAGCGGTAATGCCGTACGACGCCGCGGACGTCGATGGCCGGTGTCCCGCCGGTGGCACCGGCGTTCTCGGTGTCGGCCGGCAAGGACCGCGGCGGTTCCGCGGTGTCACGCGTCCTGCGCACGCCCGGTCACCTCCAATCGCTTCCCCGTCCATTCGTTCCGGGGGAACCAGCAGGCCGCGCGCGAGGAATCGCGGTCCAGCAGGGGCGGTTCCTCGGTGGTGCAGTGGTCGGCGCGATGGGGGCACCGCGCCGCGAAGGGGCAGCCTCGCGGCAGGTCGGACAGCAGGATCGGACTGCCGCCGATCTGCGGCAGCGGGGCCTGGTGCGGGTGCGCCGGGGTGGGCAGCGACCGGAGCAGGCCGTCGGTGTAGGGGTGCTGCGGCGCGGTGAACAGCCTTCGTGTTCCGGAGAGTTCCGCGACGCGTCCGGCGTACATGACGGCTACCCGGTCGGCGATGCGCGCGACCACGCCCAGGTCGTGCGTGATCCACACGACGGCCAGGCCGTACTCGTCGCGGAGCCGGGACACGGTGGCCAGGATCTGCTGCTGGATGGTGACGTCCAGCGCCGTGGTCGGCTCGTCGGCGATCAGCACCTTGGGCCGCGGCGCCAGCGCGCAGGCGATCAGCACACGCTGGCGCATGCCGCCCGAAAGCTGGTGCGGGTACTGCCGCATGAGGGCGCGCGGGGAGGGCAGCCCGACCTCCCCGAGCACGTCGAGCGCACGCTCGTGGGCGGCCTCCTTGGACCATCCGTGCGCGCGCAGGCCCTCGGTGACCTGCTTGCCGATGCGCATCACCGGGTTGAGCGAGGTCATCGGGTCCTGGTAGACCATGCCGATCTCGGCGCCCCGGATCCTGCGGCGTTCCTCCTCGGGGAGGGTGACCAGGTCGCGCCCCTCCAGGAGGACCCGGCCGTCGGTGACCTCGGCGCCGCCGGGCAGCAGGCCGGCCACGCTGAGTGCGGTGAACGACTTGCCGGAGCCGGATTCGCCGACCACGGCCACGGTTTCGCCGCGCTCGACGTCGAGGTCGACGCCGCGCAGGATCTCCAGCGGCCCCGAGGCCGTGCGGACCGCGGTGCGCAGTCCGCGTACGGCCAGGACCGGTTCGCGGGCGGGCCGGACAGCCTCGGCGGGCCCGGCGGGCGCCGTGCCGTTGCGGTACGCGCTGCCCTGCGGCGTGTTCGGGTCGTGCTTCATGAACGGGACTCCCGCCGGGGGTCGAGGGCGCTGCGCAGCCCGTCGCCGAGCAGGTTCAGGGCGATCACCGCGACCACGATCGCCAGCGCCGGGAACGTCAGGGTCCACCAGGCGTTGGCGACGGTGCTGCGGGCGTCCGAGACCATCAGCCCGAGGCTGGCCGCGGGCGGCTGGGTGCCGAGCCCGAGGAACGAAAGGGACGATTCGGTGAGGATCGCCCAGGACAGCGCCAGGGTCACCTGGACGACGATGGGCGCGCTGACGTTGGGCAGTACGTGCCGGAGCATGATGCGCGGCAGCGGAGTGCCCAGCACCCGCTGCGCCTTGATGTACTCGGCGTTGCCGACGGACAGCGTGGGTCCGCGGGAGACCCGGGCGAAGATCGGCGTGTACACGACGGCGATCGCGATCGCGGTGTTCTGCCAGCCGGTGCCCAGCGCGGTGACGACGGCGAGGGCCAGCAGGATCGCCGGGAAGGCGAACAGGATGTCGACGAAGCGGCTGACGGCCTGGTCGACCCAGCCCCGGAAGAACCCGGCGCAGATGCCGAGCACCGAACCGATGACCGTGGCGATGGCGACGGACAGCACGGCGACGCGCAACGAGGTCCAGATGCCGACCGCGACGCGCGCGGCGATGTCCCGGCCGAATTGGTCGGTGCCGAACCAGTAGGTGCCGGAGGGGCCTTGGAGGCGGTCGTCGGGGTGCTGCGCGATCGGGTCGTGCGGCACGGCCCCGACCGCGCCGAGCAGGGCGACCAGGACGAGCACGCCGGTGACGACCAGCCCGATCCTGCCGTTGCGGTCGTGCCACACGCGGGTGAGCAGACGCGTACGGGTGTTCGCGGGTGTGGAGGCGGGGACCGGTTCGGTCTCGGTGGCCAGGGGTTGGATGCTCATGCTGCTCGCGTCCTTGGGTCGATGGCCCGGTAGAGCAGGTCGACGATCAGGTTGACCAGGACGAACAGCACGGCGATGACCAGCACCGTGCCTTGCACGACCGGGTAGTCGCGGTTGGTGATGGAGGTCAGCAGGAGCCGTCCCATGCCGGGGAGCGCGAAGATCTGCTCCACGATGACGGTGCCGCCCAGCAGGTAGCCGAACTGGATGCCGGTCAGGGTGACGATCGGGATCGTGGCGTTGCGCAGGATGTGGGCGCGGCGGATCCGGCCGGGGTGCAGGCCCTTTCCGCGGGCGGTGCGCACGTAGTCCGCCTCGGCCATCTCGACGTACTCGGAACGGGTGGTCCGCATGACGTTGGCGGCGAAGGGGATGGCCAGCACGAGTGCCGGATAGAACACCTGGCTCATGTTCTCCGAGAACGAGGTCGTCAGCGGGACGAACGTGCCCGTGTTGGGGAAGTAGCGGAACACCTCGGCGAGGATCGTGACGACGGCGGTTCCGACCACGAATTCGGGGATCGCCAGGCCTACCAGGGCCGCGCCCTGGGTCGCGCTGTCGGTCCTGCGGCCCGCCCGGGCGCCGGCCAGGACGCCGAGCGCGACCCCGGCCGCGGTCCCCATCAGCGCGGCCAGCGCGGCGACCTCGATGGTCACGGGCAGTGCGGTGCCGAGGAGTTCGGTGACCGTCTTGCCGCTGGTCACGGAGAGCCCGAGGTCGCCGTGCAGGACGCCGGAGATCCATGTCCAGAGCTGCTCGAACCACGACTTGTCGATGCCGTAGTAGTGGTTGAGCGAGTCCCGCTGCTCCGGGGTCAGGGTGCCCGACTCCGTTCCGAGGGACGCGGTGACGGCGTCGCCCGGGATTGTGCGCAGCACGACGAAGACGACGATTGTCACCCCCACCAGGGTGAGCACGGCGCCTCCGAACCGCGCGGCAAACCATCGCCAGGTCAGCATGCGGTCGGCTCCTCTCGAGGTTGTGAACCGGGTCGTGGTGTCGGTGGTGTCGGTGGGTGAGTTGGTGGTGCGGGTCGATCGCGGTGCCGGTCGCGGGTCGGCCGTGGAAGGGTGCGGCGCGGGTGGAGGTTCCGGGCCGCGGTCCGGTCGGGCGGTCGGCGTGGTCGCCGCCACGGGGGGCGTGGCTGCGGGCCGCGCCGACCGCCCTGGGCCGGCCGCTGGGCCGTCAGGCTCCTGCCTGTGCCCTGGTGCCCGCGGCCGGGGGCCTTCGGGTCACTTCACCGCCGCCAGCGACGTCAGCAGTTCGTCGGGTCGCGCCGTGAAGCCCTGCACCCCGGACTTGACCAGGTAGTAGTCGTCCGAGCGGAACATCCAGATCCACGGGGACTCGGCGAGGAGCTGCTTTTGCAGGTCTCCGTAGATGGCCTTCCGCTGCGCCTCGTCGTTGGTGGCGTTGCCCTGCGCGAGCAGATCGGCCAGCTTCGGCGACTCCAGGCCGGCCGGCTTGCTCAGGCTGCCGCCGGCGCCGAAGTAGCGCCCGTACATGAGATAGGGGTCGTAGGAGCCGCCGTTGAGGGCGACCGCGGCTTCGTAGTCGGCGGCCAGCCACGCCTGGACGTACGGCGAGGTGGGGAGTTGGCGCAACTGGAGGTTCACGCCGATCTTGGCGAGCTGGGCCTGCAGGTTCTGCGCCTCGGCACCCGCGGAGGCGTACTCGCCGGTCTCGACGATCGTGTCGAGCGTGAATCCGCCGCCGTAGCCGGCCGCCGCGAGCATCTGCTTGGCCTGGGCGGTGTCGCCGGGCGTGCACGGCAGTCCCTCGGTGGCCGGGTACGGGAACGCGGGGCTGGTGATGGGGCCGGTGACCGTGCCGTCTCCGTAGGCGGCGGTCTTGAGGACCTGGTCCCGGTCGACGGCACACGCGATCGCCTGGCGGACCTGCTGGTTCTGGAGCGGTCCGCGGCGGCCGTTGAGCATGAACGTGTGGTACGCCAGCGTCGGTTGCTTGACCAGCTCGTAACCGCCGCCGGAGCCGGCCTGCTGCGCGATGCCGGGGTCGGAGATCAGGCCGATCTGGAAGGCGCCGGCCTTCATGCCGGACAGGATCGACGCCTCGTCCGGGATCACCCGGAAGGTGAGGGTGCCGATCGCCGGGGCTCCGCCGTAGTACGCGGCGTTGGAGGTCAGCACCACCTGCTGCCCCTGGTCCCACTGCTTCCAGGTGAAGGGGCCGGTGCCGTCGGGCGACTTGCCGACGGTGCCGGCGGTGATGTCCTTCGCCGCGAGGATCGAGGTGTTCACCGAGGCGAGGGAGTAGAGCAGCGAGGCCGTGGGCTTGCTCAGGTGGAGGACGACCGTGGCCGGGTCGGGTGCGTCGATGCCCGTGATCGCGGTCAGGTTGGAGCGGGCGACCGCTCCGGTGGACTGGTTCAGGATGCGCTCGAGCGAGGCCTTCACGTCCGCCGAGCCGAACGGCGTGCCGTCGTGCCAGGTGACGCCCGTACGCAGGGTGAACGTGACGGTCAGGTTGTCCGGCGAGATCGTCCAGGCGGTCGCCAGGTCGGGCTGGAGGGACCCGTCGGTGCCGGTCTTGACCAGCGACGAGTAGACCAGGCCGAGGGTCTGCTGGGTCTGGAACGCGGTGGCGAGCTGCGGGTCGAGCTTGTCGATGTCGCCGGTGCGGGCGACGGTGAAGGCGGAGACGTCGCCGGACGACGAGGAACCGCTGCTCGGTGAGCAGGCGGACAACCCCACCGTGAGGGCGACGGCGGCGGCCGTGATGCCGGTCATGAGGCGACGGGGGGCCGGACCTCTTCGGATGGTGGCGCGCACCTTCCGAGGGGTCCCCCGACGCGGCGCGATGCGAGTTGTCATGGCGACGTCCTTCGAGCTGCGGAGCGGCAAACTTGGCTCAGGTTAAATCTTCACCTTGATGACAGGCAAGAGGTAAACCATTAACCTCTGGCCTGTGACCGCCACACCGCATCCCCCGCCACCGGTCCTCCTCACGACCGGCCCGCTGCGCGAAGCCGCCACCGAACTGGTCGGCCCCCGGCTCGGCGGGCTGCCGCCTCCCGGGGCGCTGGTCGCCGTCGCGGCGCAGGGGACCGTCGCGTATGCGGCGGTCGGCCACAGCCGGGTGCACCCGCCCGGAAGCCGCACCGCGACGCCGGCGACGACGACGCCCAATGCGACCGAAGCGGAACCGATGCAGTGGGCCACCCGGACCGACGCCGGGTCGGTCACCAAAGTGCTGGGCACGACCGCGGCCCTCATGACGCTGACCGACCTCGGCCACCTGAACCTCGACGACCCCGCGCACCGCTACGTGCCCGGCCCCGATCCCGACATCCGCCTGCGGGACCTGCTGGAACACCGTGCGGGACTGCGCGAGTGGTGGCCGCTGTACCTCGACGGGAGCGGCGGGACCGATGCGGTGACCCGAGCGGCGCGCATCCCCCGGCGCTACCCGATCGGCGCCGGACGCCACTACTCCGACCTCGGCTTCATCCTGCTCGGCGGCGTGCTGGCGCGCATCGGTGGCGGCCTGGAGCACACGGTCGCGGAACTGGTGCTGAGGCCGTACGGACTGACCGGGACCGCGTACCGCGCACCGGTCCCCGGCGGCCCGGTCGCCGCGAGTTCCACCGGAGACCGGGTGGAACGCGCGATGGTCGCCACCGGCACGCCGTACCCGGTCCCGGCCGAGGTCGCCGCCGCGGCGGACGCGTTCCCCGGCTGGCGCGACCACGTGCTGGTCGGCGAGGTCAACGACGGCAACGCGTTCCACGCCTTCGGCGGCGCGGCCGGGCACGCCGGCATGTTCACCACGGCCGCGGACCTGCTGCGCTTCGCCGGTGCCCTCGACGACAGCCTCCGCGGTCGCGGCCCGATCCGCCCCGTGACCGCGGAGGCGTTCGCCACCCCGGGGGCCGACCCCGGGCAGGCCCTCGGCCTGCGCGTCTGGCACGGCCCCTGGGGCAGAGCGCTCGGGCACACCGGGTTCCCGGGCGTGGCCGTGGCCGCGCTGCCGGACCGCGGTGCCGCCGTCGCGATGATCACCAACCGCCTGCACGCCGTGGGTGGGGGCGCCGGAGGGGCGGGCGGCGAATCCGGAGGCGCGGAAACGCCGCCGGCGTCGCTCGGCGACCTGCGGCCGACCGAGGAGATGTGGCTGCGCGTACTGGCCGCGGCCGCGGACCACCTGAACACATAGACCGACCAGCTCACCTGGAGAACCGCGTGGATCTGACCGTCATCGGCATACTGTCCGGGACCTCGTACGACGCCGTCGACGCGGCCGTGGCCGACTTCGCGCTGGACGGGACCGCAGTCGTCTGCCGCCCTCGCGGCACGTACAGCGAGGACGTGCCCGAGGAACTGCGCGCCCGCCTCTCGGCCGCCCTGCCGCCGCACCCCACCACGCTGGCCGAGGTCTGCCGCCTCGACACCGAACTCGGCCGGTTGTTCGGCGCGGTCGCCGCCCGGGCCAACCATGAAGTCGCGGGCGGCGAGGCGCACTTGGTGGTCTCGCACGGCCAGACCGTCTACCACTGGGTGGAGGGCGGACACGCGCTGGGCACGCTGCAACTGGGTGCCGCCGCATGGATCGCCGAGGCCACCGGGCTCATGACGGTCACCGACCTGCGCACCCGCGACATCACCCGCGGCGGGCACGCGGCACCGCTGGCCTCCACGCTCGACGAACTGCTGGTCCTGTCCGGGGAGCCGGCGCCCGCCGACGGCCCGGGCGAGCCGCGGCCGGGCGTACGGCGCGGGTCGCTCAACCTCGGCGGCATCGCCAACATCACGGTGCGGGACCGCGAGGGCCGGGTGATCGCGTACGACATCGGCCCGGCGAACGCGCTGATGGACACGGCCGTCGTCGACGCGACGGACGGGGCGGAGCGGATGGACAAGGACGGCGCCCGGGCCGCGCGCGGCCGGGTGGACCGCGAACTCCTCGACCGTCTGCTGGCCGAGCCCTACTACCGGCTCGCTCCGCCGAAGTCGACGGGCAAGGAGCTCTTCCATGCCGAGTACGTCCGCGAGGCACTGGGCGGCCGGGCGATCGGGGCCGACGACCTCCTCGCCACGCTGACCGAACTCACCGCGCGGCTGGTCGCCGACGCGTGCCGCGAGCACGACGTGACCGAACTGGTGGTCGCGGGGGGCGGGGTACGCAACCCCACCCTCATGCGCCGCATCGCGGAACTCGCCGCCGGCACCGGCATCCGCCCCATCGACGACTTCGGGCTCCCGGCGCAGGGCAAAGAGGCGTACCTGTTCGCGCTCCTCGGCTACCTCGCCGTGCACGGGCTGGAGGGCACCGTCCCCTCCGCCACCGGCGCCCGGCGCGGATCCGTCCTCGGCTCCCTCACCCCGGGGGCGCGGCCGCTCGAACTCCCGGCCCCGGCAACGGTGCAGCCGCGGTACATGCGAGTGGTCCCGTGAGCGCGGCGGAGCGGGTGGCGGCCGGATCCGGCCTGCGCGGTGCGACGCACGACGACCTTCCGGCGATGGCCGAGATCTTCGTCCGGTCCTGGCTGGGGGCGTACGGCGGGATCGTCCCGGACGACGTGCTCGACTCCCTGCAACCCGGGAGCGTCGCCGCCGACCTGGCGGTGGGGCTCGACGACCCGCGGCTGATCACGGTCCTGGCGCTCGGCACCGCCGGGGAGCCGGTCGGGTTCGCCCGTTTCGGCGACGACGTCACGGACCGGTCGGACCGGTCGGACCGCGAGGGCGGCGCGGGCGGGCGCGACGGCTACCTCGCGGCGCTCTACGTCCATCCGGCCGCCTCGGGCCTCGGCATCGGGGGCCGTCTCCTGCGCCACGCCCTCGACGCGATGCCTGGGCGGGCCGTGGGACTGTGGGTGTTCGAGGCGAACTCCCGCGCCCGCTCGGTGTACGAGAAGGCCGGGTTCCGCCCCGCGGGCCCCCGGCGGACCGATCCGCGCTGGCGCACACCCCAGATACCCATGCGGCGCCCCGCCCGCAACGAGCCGCGCCCGCTCCCGGCGCTACCGGACCTCACCCTCCCCCGAGTCCGCGCGGTGTCCACGACGGTGGTCCAGCGGCCGCTGCGCCGGCCGTTCCGCACCGCCCTGCGCACGGTCCACACCCTGTCGGCGATCGAGGTCACCCTGCACACAGCGGACGGCCTGTCGGCGACCGGCTCCACGGTCGCGACCCCGGCGGTCACCGGCGACACCGCGGACGCCGTCCTTGCCGCCCTGCACGGACCGATCAGCCACGCCTTGCGCCGCGGTCCGCGGGACTTCGCGCAGGCGCTGCGCGCGGTCGAGGCGGCGGCGCCGGGGGTGGCGTCCGCCAGGGCCGCCGCCGACGTGGCTCTGCACCACCTTGCGGCGTCGTCCCCGGCGTTCGCCCGCACCGGCCTCCCCGGACTCCTCGGCAACACACCCCTGCCCGTCCGGTCGGACCTCACAATCAGCGTGGACAGCCCGGCGGCAATGGCCACCTCGGCGCTCGAGGCCGCGGAAGCGGGCTTCGACACACTCAAGCTCAAGCTCGCCGACGCCGAGGTGGACGTACGCCGCGTGTCCGAGGTCCACGCCGGACTCGGGGGCGCCGAACGCCGCGTCGTGCTGCGCGTCGACGCCAACCAGGCCTGGACGCCCGACGAGGCGGTCCACGTACTGGACCGGATCGCGGCTCTCGGCATCGACCTCGAACTGGTCGAACAACCGGTCCGCGCCGCCGACCTCGCCGGCTTGGCGCACGTCCGCCGGAACTCCCCCTGGCCGGTCCTCGCCGACGAAAGCGTCTTCACCGCGGACGACGTACGCCGCGTCGCCGACGCGTCCGCGGCGGACCTGGTCAACCTCAAGCTCCTCAAGTGCGGAGGCCTCGGCCCCGCGCGGGAGGTGGTCGCCGCGTGCGCCGAAACCGGGCTGGGCCTGGTGGTCGGCTGCATGCTCGAACCGGCCGAAGGCGTCGCCGCCGCCCGGCACTTGGCGGCCGCCGCCACCGTGGGCCCACTGGCCCACGACCTGGACGCGGGCTGGTGGGCGGCGACCTGACCGCACGCCGGTGCGGCGACGGCCGCCGCCGTCAGCCCTTGCGGCGCGGTTTGCCGCGCTTCGCGGGGGCGGCCCCGCGCGGCGGATTGGCGCGGGTTCCGCCGGTCTTGCCCGTCGGCTTGCCGGCGGCTTTGCCCTTGGACCCGCCGGCCGCTCCCCCTGACCGGCCTCCGGCAGACGTACGCGCGGCCTTGGGCTGCGGCGGGGTGGGCGTACGGCCGCGCGAGCTGTTGACTGTGCGGCCGCGCACGATCCCGATGAACTCCTCCACCAGGTCCGTGGTCTCCCCCTCGCGCCACGACAGCGCGACCCGCGACTCGGGGGCGTCGGTCAGCGGCCGGTAGGTCAGGTCCTTGCGGTGGTGCAGCCGCGCCAGCGACTGCGGGACGACGAGCACGCCGACCCCCGCCGCCACCAGCTCGACCGCGTCCCCGGTGGTCGCGGGCCGCTCGACCGCGGGGCGCCCGGGCAGTTCCTCCCACGGGAGGGCGTCGTCGAGCGGGTGCAGCACGATCTCGTCGGCCAGGTCCTCCGTCGTCACCTCGTCCGCCGCCGTCACGACGTGGTCCTTCGGCACGACGACGACCGTGGTCTCGGTATAGAGGGGAATCGCGCTCAGCGCGGTGCGGTCGACCGGTAGGCGTACCAGCCCGGCGTCGGCGCCGCCGTCGCGCAGCAGGCCGGCCGCCTCGTCCGCGGTCGCCGCGACCAGTTCGAGCGGGACGTCCGGCAGGCGCTCGTGCCAGGTCCGCACCCATTTGGCGGGCGTCACCCCGGGAACGTACGCGAGCCGGAACGAAAGGGGTGTCTCCGAGCCTGTCACCCCGTCAGGTTACCGGGCGTGATCCGAGGGGCCGCGCATGCTCGCTACCCTTGGCGCCATGACGTCGCACAAGACCGCCCAGACGATGAAGCCCGCGACCGCGGCGAAGAAGCTGGGTGTGTACCTCCAGGCCACCCCGCCCGAGTTCCAGGAGGGTGTCGTCTCGCGCGACGAGCTGAACGCGCTCCAGACCGACCCGCCCGAGTGGCTGCGCGAACTGCGCCGCAACGGACCGCATCCGCGTCCCGTGGTGGCCGCGAAGCTGGGCGTCTCCATCGCGGGCCTGGCCCGCGGCGGCGTCACCGAGGCGCTGACCACCGACGAGATCGAGGCGCTGAAGGACGAGGCGCCCGAGTGGCTGGAGCAGGAGCGCGCCACCCAGGCCGAGGTCCGGCGCGAGGCCGCGCGCCTCAAGGAGAAGCAGCAGGACGAGCAGGCGAAGAAGGACGCCCCCGCACCCGCGCGGGCCGCCAAGCCCGCCCCGAAGCGCCCGGCCGGGCGCGGCGGTCGGCGGTAGTCCCGTGGCGCTGCCGGTGGACGAACCCGCCACCCGCCCCTACCGCGTCACCTTCGTCTGCACCGGCAACATCTGCCGGTCGCCGATGGCCGAGTGGGTCTTCCGCAAGGTCGTCGAGGACGAGGGCCTGGACGGCCTCGTGGAGGTGGACAGCTCCGGCACGGAGGGCTGGCACCGCGGCAAGCCGGCCGACCACCGTACGGACGCCGTCCTGCGCGCGGCCGGCTACGAAACCGGGCACGCCGCGCGCCGGTTCGACGCGACGTGGTTCCCGTCGTACGACCTGGTGGTCGCCCTCGACAGCGACCATCTCCGCGAACTGCGCCGCCGCGCCCCCGACGACGCCGGCCGCGCAAAGGTGCGCCTGCTCCGCGAGTTCGACCCCGACGCCGACGACGACCTCGACGTCCCGGACCCGTACTACGACGGCCCCGAAGCCTTCGAGGAAGTCCTCACCCTCATCGAGTCAGCCGCCCCCGGCCTGATCACCCACATCCGCAGCCACCTGACCACCGCCCCCTGATCCGTTTGCACCCCAGCTCGGCCACGCGGGCGATAGCTCGGGCGGTCCGAACCATGGGCGTCGGCCGATCGACGAGGCACAAGTCGGGAGCGCAGCCGCTGGACGACAGTGGGGCGACGCTTCCGCAGCCGCCGATGGAGGCGAACGCGCGGACGTTCCTGGTGGACTGGTCGATCCGTGTCGCCGTCGTCCGTGTTCCTCGAGCGGGCACGCCGCTGGCGGAACCTTGAGCATCTGTCGATGACGGCGCCGGACCGTGCCGCGTCCAGATCGGCGTCGGCCGAACTGGGCCAGATGCTGCGCGATGCCGAACGCGAAGTTCTCGGAGGCCGATGAGCAGTCGGCTGTGGGAGTTCGACCCGACGCGCGAGTTCGCGTACGACGGCTATCCCTGGAAGTCCCGGCATGAATCGACGAGATCGAACAGGCCGTGGACTTCGGCCTCGCGATCAACGCGGCCCGCAGGGCGAAGGGTAGGACGCAGCAGAAACTCGCCGAGGCCACGGGGATGCGGCAGGCGAACATCTCGGCGATCGAGCATGCCGGCGTGACTCCGACGCTCGCTCGGGTCCAGCGGCCGGCCAAGGCACTGGACATCCGCGTCGTGATCGTCGTGGACGTTGTCGACGGGCGGGATGTCATCGAGTACACGATGACCCCGTATTCGTCAGCCGCCTGAACGGCTCCCGTACGACGTCGGTTCGCGGTTGGCGCGGGCCCGCGCCACGCAGCCGCGGGGCGGACGCGCGGACGGCGCGGGGATCGGGGTTTCCGATCGCCGCGCCGTCTTGTGTCGGTGCGCTTTTTGGGGGTCAGCCCATGTGGACGGCGCCGCCCTCGCTGGGGAGGGCGTCCTTGCCGGCGTTGACCAGGAGGGCGGCGATGACCGCGCCGACCACCATGATCGCGGCGGCCCAGCCGAACGCCTGGGTGTAGCTGTCCAGGCTCGCGTCGACGAACGCCTGGTGGGCGACGTTCGCGTCACCCATCTGCGGGCCGAGTTCCGCCGCCTTGTCCGACATGGAGTCGTCGAAGGCGGAGGTCGCGATGCTGTTGAGCAGGGCGGTGCCGAGGGCGCCGCCGACCTGCTGGACGGCGTTGATCGAGGCGCTGGCGGCGCCCGCGTCGTGGCCGGTGATGCCGATCAGCGCGGTGCTCGCGACCGAGGTGAACACCAGGCCGAGGCCCAGGCCGATCAGGACCATGCCCGGCAGCACGTCGCTCAGGTACTGGCGCTCGGTGGAGAGGAAGGTGAGCCAGAACGTACCGCCGGCGGCCAGCAGCGAGCCGACCGTGAGCGGGATCCGCGGGCCGATCTTCGGCAGCAGTGCCGCCGAGGCGCCCGCGGTGATGAAGACGCCGACGGTGATGCCGAGCGCGCCCGCGCCCGCCTTCACCGCGCCGTACTCGAGCACGACGCGCATGTAGAAGATCATGAACATCGTCGAGCCGATGAAGGCCGCGCCGACGAGCAGCATGACCAGGAGGGAGCCGCCGCGGTTGCGGTCGGCGACCACGCGGAGCGGCAGCAGCGCATGCTGCGTACGGCTCTCGATCAAGGTGAACAGGCCCAGCAGCAGGACGCCGGCGACCAGCATGACCAGCGTGACGCCGTCGGTCCAGCCCTCCTCCGCGGCACGGGTGAAGCCGTACACGAGGGCGGCGAGGCCGAGGGTGACGGTTATGGCACCGGGGATGTCGTACCGGGTGTTCCCCTCGGCGCGGCTCTCCTTGAGGATCGGCAGCGCGGCGAAGATGGAGACGGCGGCGATGGGGACGTTCACCAGCAGGGTCCAGCGCCACGACGCGTACTCGGTGAGCACGCCGCCGAGCAGCAGGCCGATGGCCGCGCCACCTGCCGAGATGCCGCCGTAGACGGCGAACGCCTTGGCGCGTTCCCGGCCTTCGGTGAACGTGACGGTGAGGATCGCCAGCGCCGCGGGGGCGAGCAGCGCGCCGAAGACACCCTGGAGCGCCCGGGCGCCGAACAGCATGGCCTCGTTCTGCGCGATGCCGCCGAGTGCGGAGGCGGCGGCGAAGCCGGCCATGCCGGTGACGAACGCCTTCTTCCGGCCCCAGAAGTCGGCGATGCGGCCGCCGAGCAGGAGCAGGGCGCCGAAGGACAGCGCGTACGCCGTGACGACCCACTGCTTGTTGGCGTCCGACATGTTGAGGTCGGCCTGCGCGTCCGGCAGGGCGACGGTGACGATGGTCGCGTCAAGGACGACCATGAGCTGCGCGACGGCGACGACGACCAGCACCCACCAGCGGCGCGAGGAGTGGTCCTCGGACGCGCCGCCGGGAGTCGGTCGGGACGGATCGAGAGTGGCTTGGGACATGGAGGTACCCCCGGTGCGGGTGTTATTGCGGATCGGTCCGACCGGGCCGGTTGTGGGGCCCGGATCGGCGATGTGGGCCGAGCGTTCGGCTATATGACGAACGAGAGCGCTCAGCTGTGACGAAGTGCGTGCAGGACCACCGTGTCGATGATGTCGTTCAGGTACGACTCGGTGGCCGGCACCCCGTCGCACAGCGGCCTGTTGAGGACCGCCTGGACGAGGATTCCGCCGCAGTAGTCGGTGGCGGCGGGCATGCGGGCGAGTTCTCCGCGGTCGACGGCCCGCTGCACCAGGGCGTCGAAGGCTTCGCGTTCGGGCCGGATGAGGACCTCGCGGAGCATCTCACCGAGTTCGTGGTTGGTCATGACGACGTGGCTCATGGAGGCGTGCAGCCCGGCGTCGTCCTGGGCGAGTGCGGCCAGATGGCGTGCGACCGAGCGCAGGTCCCCGTCGAGGGAGCCGGTGTCGTCGCCGCCGAGGTGGACCGGCCGCAGGTGGGCGAGTGCGTGGATGACCAGCCGGGGCTTGCCCTGCCACTGGCGGTAGAGGGTGGCCTTGCTGGTCCGGGCACGGGCGGCGATGGCGTCCATGGTGAGCGCCTCGTAGCCGACCTCGCGCAGCAGCGCGATGACGGCGTCGTACAGCTCCCGCTCGCGCTCCGGCGTCAGCCGGCTGCGCCGCTCGGGTGTCGTCGCCTGCTCGGTCGGCATCCCGCCTCCTTCCCTGTTGCCCGAGGAGCATAGCCTATCGAAACGAAACCGTTTCGTACGGGTGGATCACTTCGCAGGCGTCCGGTGGAGAGGAACCGGCGGCCGGGCGATCTGATTCCCCATCAGAACAACTTTTCGCGGGCGAATTCCGGCCACCCGGCGGCCCGACGCCTCAGCGATGATCCGGACGTGCCGGCCGCACGCGCGCACCCGGCCGGCACGTCCGGCGCGGGACGCGTCTCGCAGATTGCCCGTGCGTGCTTTGTGAAGGCGGCAGGCGGGGCGGGTCGTACCGCCCCTTTGACCGTCGGCGACGTGCGGGACGTGGGGGCGGGCGATTCCGGTCCTTGGGGCGGAGCCACCACGTTCCGCACTCTCGCGGAAAGCCAGGAAGCGGGCTTGAGCCGAGATCTGGAGAAATAGCCCACCCGTCACCCGCGCCCGCAAAGCTGCGTCCTAAGGGTTGTCCCGTAAATGATCTCGGTTGTCGGAGTGTGGCGGCTTGATTCGCCGGTCATCCGGCGAGGGTGAGGTTGTGCAGGCGGGCGAT
>NZ_JBEZFP010000089.1:0-39500 GCF_040649515.1 Streptodolium elevatio | reverse complement strand
GGTACGAGGGCAATCCTCGTACCGGCCCCGCCCGTTCCCGCGTTCCTGCGGAAAGCCCGAAAGCGTGTCGCAACGAGGCGGCACGGCTACGGTTCTTGTCGGAGGTGTCGGCATGTCGGGCTCGCACGCGCACGACCAGCACCACGACCAACGCCACAGCCAGGACCACGACCAAGAGCACAGCCAAAAGCACAGCCAAGAGCACGGGCAGGAACACAGCCAAGAGCACGGGCAGGAACACAGTCGGGGACACGGTCGGGACCGCACCCCGGAGCGCAGCCAGGACCGGCGGCGTCCGGAGACCGTCGAAGGGCACGGCGGAGACCTCGCGGTCGCGGCGCTCCGCGCACACGGGATCGACACCCTGTTCACACTGTCCGGCGGACACGTGTTCCCGGTCTACGACGGCGCGGTGAAGGCGGCCGAGCCCCTGCGCATCGTCGACGTACGCCACGAGCAGACCGCCGTCTTCGCCGCCGAGGCGACCGCCAAGCTCACCCGCCGCACCGGACTCGCCGTCCTCACCGCGGGCCCGGGCGTCACCAACGGCGTGAGCGCCGTGACGACCGCGCACATGAACGGCTCGCCCCTGCTGGTGATCGGCGGCCGCGCGCCGGCCTTCCGGTGGGGTTCCGGCGCGCTCCAGGAACTCGACCACCCGCCGCTGCTGGCCCCGGTCACCAAGCGGGCCGCGACCGTGCACGAGACCGACCGCATCGCGGCCGAGGTGGCCGACGCGGTGGCCCTGGCCGCCCGTCCGCACCGCGGACCGGTGTTCCTCGACGTGCCCATGGACGTGCTCTTCGACCGCGCCACGGTCCCCGCACCGGTCGCGGCCGAGCCGGTCCGGGCGGTCCCCGACCCGGTCGGGGTCGCCACCGCGGCGGGCCTGTTGGCGGAGGCCCAGCGCCCGGTGCTGGTGTTCGGCCAGGACGTATGGATGGACGGCGCCGAGGAGGCCGCCCGCCGCGCCGCCGAGACCATGGGAATCCCCGTCGTCGCCAACGGCATGGGCCGCGGCGTCCTGCCCAACGGCCACGAACTGCTGGTCACCCGGGCCCGGTCCACCGCACTCGGCGGCGCGGACCTGGTCGTCGTCATCGGCGCCCCGCTCGACTTCCGGCTCGGCTACGGCGTGTTCGGCGGGCGCGACGGCGCCACACCCGCACGCGTCGTGCACCTCGTCGACTCCCCCGGTCAGCTGGGCGGCACCGCGCCGGTGGCCGCGTCCGTCTGCGGGGACCTGACACTCACGCTCGACGGCATCGTCGAGGCGTGGACGCGCAAGGGCAAGGCGTCGGCGTACCAGCGCTGGTGCGAGCACGTGCAGGCGGCGGTACGCACGGCCGCGCAGTCGGACCGGGCGCTGCTGCGCGGCAGCGGCGACACGATCCACCCGGTGCGCGTGTACGGCGAGCTCTTGCGCGTGCTCGACGACGACGCCGTGGTGATCGGCGACGGCGGCGACTTCGTGTCGTACGCCGGGAAGTACGTCGAGCCCGCCCGGCCCGGCGGCTGGCTCGACCCGGGCCCGTACGGCTGCCTCGGCACCGGCCTCGGCTACGCGGTCGGCGCCCGGCTGGCCCGGCCCGACGCGCAGATCGTGCTGCTGCTCGGCGACGGCGCCGCCGGGTTCTCGCTGATGGACGTGGACACCCTGGTACGCCACAAGCTGCCCGTGGTCATGGTCGTCGGCAACAACGGCATCTGGGGCCTGGAGAAGCACCCGATGCGCATGCTCTACGGCTACGACGTCGCGGCCGACCTCGCCCCGGCGACCCGGTACGACGAGGTCGTGCGGGCGCTCGGCGGCGCGGGCGAGACGGTGGAGCGGGCGGAGGACCTCGGGGCCGCGCTGGGCCGGGCGTTCGCGTCCGAAGTGCCGTACCTGGTCAACGTGCTGACCGATCCGGAGGCGGTCTACCCGCGCAGCACGAACGGCGTGTGACGCGAACGGGATACGGGATACGGCCGGCACGCGGCTCTGCGTCCCGGACGGCGGCTACGCGTCCGCGGACGGCACGCGCGCGAGGAACCGCTCGCGGTCGACGACCACGCGCGTGACCTCGCCCTGCCCGACCAGCCGCCGCGCGGCGTCCTCGGCGACGACCGAGAAGCGCACGAGCCGGCCGTCGGCGTACACGACTTCGGCGCGGACCGTGACGGTGCCGCCGACCGGTGTGGGCAGCAGGTGTTCGAGGGAGACGCGCGTGCCGACCGACGTGCGGTCGGCGCCGAGGTGTCCGGCGAGCGCGCGTACCGTCGCCGCCTCGGCGAGGGCCAGGAGCCGCGGTGTGCCGAGCACCGGGAGGTCGCCGCTGCCGACCGCCTCCGCGGTGTCGGCGTCCGTCACGGTGTGGGTGAGTTCGGCATGTGTTCCGGGCGACACCGGAATGGGCTGCTGCGGCATGGAGCCGTACTCTACGACCGTGAACGCATCGCATGCCCCGCTCCCCACACCGGCAGCCCCCTACTGCGACCAGTGCGGCGAGGCCGCGACGGCGGCGGGACACGAGGGCTGCGCACGTCGCCGGGAGCTGGAACCGCCGCGCTACTGCGGAGACTGCCGACGCCGCATGGTCGTGCAGGTGACGCCGCGCGGTTGGACCGCCAAGTGCGTGGAGCACGGCACCCGGACCGGCTGACGACCGGCACCTGACCCCGCACTCACGAGATGACCGCGATCAGGTCGCCTTCCTGGATCACGTCGCCCTCCGCGACCCGGATCGCCTCGACGGTCCCGGGGCCCTCGGTCAGCACCGGGATCTCCATCTTCATGGACTCCAGGATGACGAGGGTCGCCCCCGCCTCGACCGCCTCGCCCTCGGCGACCACGATCTTCGCGACGTTGGCCACCATCTCCGCGTGGACCTCCTCGGCCATCCCGGCGCTTCCTTTCCCGTGCTCATCCGACGGGAGCGGTCCCGGCGCGGCCCGTGGCCACGCGCGTCGCTCCCGACGGAAATCCAACCACGCGGGACGCGTCCCACCGGGTGGTACACACGACAACACGCGCCGCGGATCTTTGTGAAGCGGACGACCGCGGACAGAATGACCGCGTGGGTCTGGCCGTGCTCGTCCTCGTCCTCGCTCTCGGCGCCGGTGCCCTTCTCGGCGGCCGGGTCTCCGGCCTGTCCCGCCTTCCGGTACGCCATCTGCCGTGGCTCGGCTGCGCGTTCGCGGCCCAGCTGATCGCGGCGCTGGTCTCCGACCCCACCGTCCACCAACTTGCGCTGCTGGGATCGGCCGCGCTGGCCGCCCGGTTCGCGGCCGGGAACCTGCACCTGGCCGGCATCCCGCTGGCCGCCTCGGGGCTGCTGCTGAACGCGCTGGTGATCGTGCTCAACGGCGGGATGCCGCTGTCGGAGCACGCCGCGGCGCGGGCCGGCGTACCGCTCGACGGAGCCGCGGCGGCCGGGCGGGTGGTCGCGGGGGCGGACACCCGGTTCAACGCGCTCGGCGAGTCGATTCCCGTGCCGCTCCCGGTACTTCCCGAGGTCGACAGTCCCGGGGACCTGCTCGTGGCGGCCGGGGTGGGCCTGCTCGTCGTCGGAGGCATGCTGCGCGACCGCGGCACCCCGCCGCTCGCGGGGCTGCGGGAGGGTATCGGCCGCCGTACGCGCCGGGACGCGGGCACGCGTCCCGACACCGCCACGGACGCCATGGCAGGCTCCGCCGTGAGCACTGCCGTGAGCACCGCTGTGGGCACATCGGGTACATCCGCGGGCACCGCCATGGGCACCGTCAGCGCGCCCGAATAGTCCACACGAGCACCATTTTTCGGTTTATCCGAAATTCCTCGCCGCACGGGCAACCGTTTCCGCCGTCCGACTCTCTTTCGAGGTGAGGGCCCTCCGGCCGGGGGCCTCTGAGGGGGTGTGGCGTTGGCGGGACACGACGATGCCCTGCGCGACTTCATCGCGGCCCGGCGCGGCCCGCTCCTCAGGAGCGCGTTCCTGCTGTGCGGCGACGTCCACGAGGCGGAGGATCTGGTGCAGTCGACCCTGGTCAAGGTGGTGCTGGCGGGGCGGCGTCTGGACCGGATCGACAACATCGAGGCGTACACGCGCAGGACCCTCATGAGCGTCTTCATATCGTCGCGCCGGCGACTCTGGCGCCGCGAACACCCGCACGCCGCACCACCCGACACCACCGAGGCCGCACACGGCGACCTCGACATGAGCCTCGCGGTACGCACGGCTCTCGCCGAGGTCCCGCCTCGGCAGCGCGCCGTTCTGGTACTGCGCTACTGGGAAGACCTGAGCGTCGAGGAAACGGCGCACATCCTGGGGGTCAGTACGGGGACGGTCAAGAGCCAGAGCGCACGCGGCCTGGCGACCCTGCGGTCCGCACTCGGCGACGCGCTGCCGGACGCCGCGGACCGGTTCACCGACGCCGAGGAGGCCCGGCTTTGAAGGACATGCGCGTGAGGGATCTCCTGGGCCTTGCCGCCCAGGGGATCGAAGTGCCGGACGATCCGGTGGTCGACGACATCATGCACAAGGCCGACCGCATCCGGCGGCGGCGCAGGATCATGCTGGCCGCGGGATCGGCCGCGGCAGTCGTCGCCGTGGGAGTCGGCACCGCGCTTCTGCCGCAGCCGGGCGTGGGCGCGCCGCGCGGCGACGTCGCGGGCAGCGCGCCGGCGACGCCGCCCGGTGAGACGCCCGCGACGTCGGCCCCGCCGCCCACCGCGGACCCAACCGGGTCCGCGACGTCCGTCCCGGGCAACCGGCCGCGGACCTCCTCGGCTGCGCCGTCCTCGTCGGCCGCGACCAGCCCGACCCGGACGGCCACGACGACGCCGCCGACCACGAAGCCACCCAGCAGCACCGGCGGTTCGGCCACGCGGACGACCGGGGGCGCGACGGCGGCCGGGGGCAAGAGCCCGCTCGACTTCGTGAAGGGCAAGCTCCCGGCCGGGATCGGGACCGTGACCAAGAAGGCGGACACCGGCACACCGTCGTACACCCGGAACCCGCTGTCCGGCCGCTACCTGGTGACCAAGAACGGCCGCATGGGCTGGATCGACATCACCGTCTACGACCCGAAGGTCAACCCGGACCAGAGCCGCGAGACCGTGGAGCAGGTCGCCGCGCACGACTACTGCGCCGACACCGGCACGGCGCCGTCCAACACGAACTGCGCCTCCAACGGGGAGGGCGAGGGCGGGATCTTCAAGACCTGGCGGTCGCCGAGCGGCCGGCAGGAGGCGGCGGGACACGTGTCGGGCCCGGTGTACCACGCGCTCCTGTACTACCCCGACGGGCGCGGCCTGGAGATCTCCGCGGCCGCCGGGATCACGGGCGCCGATGGCTACCTCCCGGCGATGGACACCCCGCCCATCACCGCCGAACAGCTCACCGACCTGATCGGCGGGGCCGGCTGGTTCAAGACGTGATCCGCAAGGCGCGACCCTCACGGCGCGCGGGTCAGGGGCGTGATCTTCACGGCGCGATCTTCAGGCGCTGATCCTCAGGGCCTCTTCAGGACGTGACCACGGCCAGGCCGGCGGTCAGCGCGCGTCGCCGCGCTCGGCGGCCAAGGCGCCGGCGACGCTGTGCGAGTCGCCCAGCCCCATGCGCGGCACCGGCAGCGGCGGCGAGCCGTGCGGTACGGGCGCGGGCTGCTCGGCGAGCGGCCAGCCGTGCCGCCGCAGCGCCGTCTCCAGCGCCGCGACCATGCGCGCGTCGAACTGCGCGCCGCTGCACCGGTGGAGCTCGGCAAGCGCCGCCTCGATGGGCCGCGACCTGCGGTACGACCGCGTCGACGTCATCGCGTCGAACGCGTCCGCGACCGCGATGATGCGGGCGAACTCCGGGATGGCGTCCCCCCGGAGGCCGGACGGATAGCCACGCCCGTCCATGCGCTCGTGGTGGTGCAGGATGCCCTCGCGGCCTTCCCCGAGGAAGTCGAGGTCGCGGACGAGGTCGGCACCGCACTGCGGGTGCCGCTGGATCGTCTCGCGCTCGTCGGCGTCGAGCGGGCCGGATTTGGTCAGCAGCCGCGTCGGCACGCCGAGCTTGCCGACGTCGTGCAGCAGCGCGGCGTACTTCAGCAGGGTGACGCGCTGCTTGGGCATGCCCAGCTGGCGGGCGATCAACACGGCGGCGTACGCCACTCGTTCGCTGTGCGCGCGGGTGTAGCCGTCCTTGACCTCGACGGCCCGCAGCAGGCTGCGCACCGATGCGTCACGGGCGGCCTCGCCGCGCACCCGCGCCAGGTTCCGACGCAGGTAGAACAGTCCCGCGGACACCACCACGGCGCCTTGGACTGCGATCCCGAAGCCCGACCCCGGGCCCCGGGCGGACCGGCCGGGTGGGGTGTTCGGCAGCGTTCCCATGCGACTGCCTCCTCGGCTCCGGTCGCGAATTCAACCGCCAACCGAGGATAGGACGGCCTACGGGCGCTGAGCGCCTTCTGTCCGGTTTACTCCGTCCAGAGTCGCCGGATTAACCCGAACGGGGGGCGCGCAATAGGCCATTCGTCGCATCATGCGCCCCCTCACGCGGCGTGTGCCGGAGGGTGCGCCGGGACCGCTGCCGGAGGCCGGGCCGGCACTACGCGCCGGGGCGCTCCACGTCGACCACGAACTGGTCGACGGTCACCTGTTCGACGACCACCTGCGAGCCGTCCGCGCCGGTGTCGACCTGGACCTTCACCTCGCGGATCCGGGCCAGCACCTTGCTGCGCAGGTCCACGGGCACGTCGTCGCAGCCGCAGCAGCGCTGCACGAGGGCCTTGACGTGCTGCTCCAGCCCGTACTTCTCCAGGCAGGGCGAGCACTCGTCGAGATGCGTGCGGATGTCCCCGCAGTCCGCGTCGGCCAGCTCGTTGTCGATGTACTCGTACAGCCGGCCGAGGATCTCCGAGCAGTTCACTTCGTGGTCGTCGCCGCAGCTCATGACCGCACCTCGCTTCGCCCGCCGGGGCGTCCGCCGAACGCGTCCTGCGGTGTGACTCGCGCGCCGCGCTCGCTCATGAGACCGAATCCTTCCGACCCGAACCGGCCGGAACCAGCCCGCGCTCGCGGGCGTAGTCCTCCAGCAGGGTGCGCAACTGGCGGCGTCCGCGGTGGAGCCGGGACATCACCGTACCGATGGGGGTCCCCATGATGTCGGCGATCTCCTTGTACGGGAATCCCTCCACGTCCGCGAGGTAGACCGCGATGCGGAATTCCTCGGGGATCGCCTGGAGGGCCTCCTTGACGTCGGAGTCCGGCAGCCGGTCGAGGGCCTGGGCCTCCGCCGAGCGCAGACCGGTCGACATGTGCGACTCGGCGCGCGCCAGCTGCCAGTCCTCGATCTCCTCGGTGGCACTCTGCTGGGGCTCCCGCTGCTTCTTGCGGTAGCTGTTGATGAACGTGTTGGTGAGGATCCGGTAGAGCCAGGCTTTGAGGTTGGTGCCCTCGCGGAACTGGTGGAACGACCCGTACGCCTTCGCGAACGTCTCCTGGACGAGGTCCTCGGCGTCCGCGGGGTTGCGCGTCATCCGCAGCGCGGCCGAGTACAGCTGATCCAAAAACGGCAGCGCGTCGCGCTCGAACCGCGCGTCCCGCTGCTCCAGGGTCTCTGTCTCCGCGACGGGACCCACCTCCTCAACCTGCCGATCCTCGCGGACCGCAACGGATCCGCCCGACGTCGACGATATCGGTCGACGGCGATCACCGCCCGGCACCCACTCCGCCCACTTCAACATGGACGTGTCGGGTCCGGCCTCGGTACGGCCGACCGAGGGCGTGGCAGTGAGCATGAAGTGCCTCCCGCAGGTCGAGGATGTACCGGCTCCAACACGGGGTCGGACCGGATCATTCCCGGCGGGGAGTCGGTCGGACCCGGGCAGGGACCGGACGGATCGGGGCGGAATCCGGACGGGTCCGGGTGGGATCCGGGCGTGCGTCGAGCGGAGTCGGTCGGCGTACGGCCGTGTTGCCGACGGGGTTTCCCGGGGCTCAGGCGAACAGTGAGGTCAACCAGGTGCCTGTGGTCCCGGTGATGAGTGCGAGCGTCTCCTCCTGCGTCACCGGCGCTTTCTTGCCGACCGAGAAGCCGTGGTCGGCGTACGGCACCGGGGTGAGCTGTGTGCGCTCGTCCAGCTCGGGGAACTCCGCGGGCCCGCCGAACGGGTCGCGCTCCCCCTGGAGGACCAGCGTCGGCACGCCCGCACCGAGCAGTTCCGCGGCGCGTGAGGCCTTCGGCTTGCCGGGCGGATGCAGCGGGAAGGCCAGGGCCACCACACCCGCCGCGCCGGTCGCCGACGCGGTACGGCACGCGACCCGCGCACCGGCGCTCCGCCCCGAGGCGGCGAACGGCAGCCCGTCCATCTCGCCGACCAGCCCCTCCACGGCCGGCACCCAGCCTTCGTCCAGCTTCTTCGGGGCCGGCGCGAGCTTCTTGCCGACCACACGCCACGGCTGTTCGATCAGCGCGACGGTGATGCCGAGGGCGGGCAGCGCGGCGGCCAGGGCCACCAGGTCCCGCGCCTCGATGCCGCCGCCGGCCCCGTGCCCGGCGAGGTACCAGCCGCGCACCTCGCCGACCGCGGGGTGGATGAAGGCCCGCGCGTCCCCGGCGGGCGTGGGGAGGAGCCGTGTCGTGGGGGTGCCGGAAGCCTCGGCCGAAAGCGTCGTCACCCCGAAATCGTTCAACACCGGTCCCGCGATCGCCAACCGCCACGCGGGGCAACCCCCCGGTCGGAGTGCTCCCGCCCCGGCTCCCCCGCCTGGTCGGGCGCTCTTGCCGGAACCGGCTCCCGCCCGTCCGTCCGGCCCCCGTTGTTCCCCGTCTGCACCCGCCCCGTCAGAACAGCGTCGCGTCGCCGAGCACTTCCTCCGGGGGCAACGGCTCGGTCAGGTGCGGGGAGTTGTTCTTGACGCTGTTGACCTCGGTCGACACCGGATACGCGACCATGTGCCCCGGCGGCGGCGGGGTCAGCAGCGCGCGGGCGTCGTCGGTGTTGCTCAGCGACGGGTCGAGCCAGGCGTCCCAGCGCTCCTTCCCGAGCACGAGGGGCATGCGCGGGTGGATGCGGGCGAGTTCGGGCTCCGCGTCGGTGGTGATGATCGTGCAGGTCCACAACCACGCGAGCGGGTCGTCGTCCGCGCGGGTGCGGTCGCGCCACCACTCGTACAGGCCCGCGAAGGCGATGGGCGAGTCGTCTGCGGGGTGGATCCAGAACGGCTGCTTGCGGGCCTTGCCCTTGGGGCCGTCGGGCGCGGTCTCCGGCGTGTACCACTCGTAGTAGCCGTCGGCGGGCAGCAGGCAGCGGCGCGACGCGAAGGCCTTGCGGTACGCGGGCTTCTCGAAGACGGTCTCGGACCGCGCGTTGATCATCTTCGCGCCCATGTCCGGCGACTTGGCCCACGACGGGACCAGGCCCCACCGCAGCGTGCGCAACTGCCGCACCGGCGGCCCCTCGCGCTCGGCCGAGCGTTCCAGCACCGCGTACACCTGCTTGGTGGGGGCGATGTTCCAGTCCGGGGGCAGCGCGTCTTCCCGGACGTCGTCTTTGATCTTCTCGATCTCGAACAGCTCGATCAGGTCGTCGGGCTGTTGCGTGGAGGCGTAGCGACCGCACATGCGCTCTACCCTCGCACGTCCGGCCTACTGGCGGGGAAATCCCCGGCAGGAGGCCTGTGGCCCCCGTATAGGCTGGTTTCCCATGACGCCTCCGCTCTGGCCCGCCCCCGTCGCGTCCGCTCCCGTCGACGCGGTCGTCGCGCTGCCCGGCTCCAAGTCGGTCACCAACCGCGCGCTCGTGCTCGCGGCCCTCGCGGACGGCCCCGGCTATGTGCGGCGTCCGCTGCGCAGCCGCGACACCACGCTGATGGCGGCCGGGCTGCGGGCGATGGGCGTCGCGGTCGAGGAAACCGCCGAGGGCGACTGGCGCGTGGTGCCCGCCCCGCTGCGCGGCCCCGCACGCGTGGACGTCGGCAATGCCGGAACGGTCATGCGCTTCCTGCCGCCGCTCTCGACGCTCGCCGAGGGGCCGATCCGGTTCGAGGGCGACCCGCGCGCGTACGAGCGGCCGCTCGACGCCGTCATCCTCGCGCTGCGCGATCTCGGCGCGGACGTCGACGACGGCGGCGCCGGCCGCCTGCCGATGACGGTGCGCGGCACCGGCGGCCTGCGCGGCGGCATCGTCGAGATCGACGCGTCGTCGTCCTCGCAGTTCGTCAGCGCGCTGCTGCTGTCCGGGGCGCGCTTCGCGAACGGCGTCGAGGTACGCCACGTCGGCACGTCCGTGCCCTCGACGCCGCACATCGAGATGACCGTCGCCATGCTGCGCGCCGCGGGCGTGCGCGTGGACCACGCGGAACCGGACGTGTGGCGCGTGGCCCCCGGCCCGATCGCGGCCCGCGACGTCGTGGTCGAGCCGGACCTGTCGAACGCCGCGCCGTTCATGGCCGCCGCGCTGGTCGCGGGCGGCACCGTGACCATCCGCGACTGGCCGCGCGAGACCACGCAGCCGGGCGACTGGCTGCGCGACCTGTTCACACGCATGGGCGGCTCGTGCGAGTTCACCGCCGAGGGCCTGCGGTTCACCGGGACCGGCGAGGTGCACGGCATCGACGCCGACCTGCACGACGTCGGCGAACTGACCCCGACCATCGCGGCGGTCGCGGCCCTGGCCGACTCGCCGTCGAGGCTGACCGGCATCGCGCACCTGCGGATGCACGAGACGGACCGGTTGGCGGCGCTCGCCAAGGAGATCAACAACCTCGGCGGCGACGTCACGGACACCGCCGACGGCCTGGAGATCCGCCCGCGCCCGCTGCGCGCCGGGGCGTTCCAGACGTACGACGACCACCGCATCGCCACCGCCGCGGCCGTGATCGGGCTCGTCGTGCCCGGGGTCGAGGTGGAGAACATCGCGACGACCGCCAAGACGCTGCCGGACTTCCCGCTGCTGTGGTCGGCCCTGCTGGGCCAGGCCGCCGGCCCCGAAGCGGCGACGGCGAGCTGACCGCGGCCATGGCGAACACCCGGTCGACGCGCCGCAACGACTTCGACGAGGACGACGTCCGCGTCCGTCCCTCACGACGCGGCTCGCGGCCGAGGACCCGCACCCGCCCCAAGCACGAGGACGCCGAGACCGGCCGCGTGCTGACCGTCGACCGGGGCCGCTACACCTGCCTGGTCGACGAGGACACCAAGCGGGAGCACGAGATCACCGCCATGAAGGCCCGCGAACTGGGCCGCAAGGGCGTGGTGATCGGCGACCGGGTCTCGATCGTCGGCGACGTGAGCGGCGAGAAGGGCGCGCTGGCCCGCATCGTGCGGGTCGAGGAACGCCGCTCGGTGCTGCGCCGCACGGCCGACGACGACGATCCCTACGAGCGCATCATCGTCGCCAACGCCGACCAGTTGGCGATCGTGACGGCGCTGGCCGACCCCGAGCCGAGGCCCCGGCTGATCGACCGATGCCTCGTCGCCGCCTACGACGCGGGGATGCAGCCGCTGCTGGTGCTGACCAAGGCCGACCTGGTCCCGCCGGAGACGCTGCTCGACATGTACGGGGCGCTGGGCTTGCCGTACGTCGTCACCCGCGGCGGCGACGCGTACGACGACTGGGACCTCGACCCGATCCGCGCCCAACTCGCGGGCCTGACCACCGTGTTCGTGGGCCATTCGGGGGTCGGCAAGACCACGCTCGTGAACGCGCTGGTGCCGGAGCGGCAGCGGGCCACCGGCCAGGTCAACGTGGTGACCGGGCGCGGGCGGCACACCACGACGTCGGCGCTGACCCTGCGGCTGCCGGCGTACGGCGAGGAGCGCGAGTCCGGCTGGGTGGTCGACACCCCCGGCGTACGCTCCTTCGGCCTCAACCACGTCGACCTGGGCCGCATCATCAAGGCGTTCCCCGACCTGGAGCCGGGGACCGCCGACTGCCCGCGCAACTGCTCGCACGACGAGCCCGATTGCGCCCTGGACGCCTGGGTCGCCGGGGGCCACGCCGACCCCGCCCGCCTGGCCTCTCTGCGCCGCCTCCTCGCAGCCCGTGAGCAGGGCGAGGACGACTAGCCGTATTTGGTAAGGCCGTACTCGGTCGGCTGTGGTCGGTCGCCCGTACTCGGTCGGTCGGCTGTGGTCGGCCGCGACGCGTTCGTCGCGCGTCAGCGCGGAGCGGAGACCGAGGCGCGGGCGTCCACGGCGCCTTCCCAGACCGCCTGCGAGCCGGAGTGGCCGACCAGGATGACCTGGATCGTCGCGAGGACGGCGGCCGCGACGGCCAGCACCGCCACCGCGGGGAGGACAAGCGGCGGCAGGGGCTTGGGCGTCGACTCACTCTGTGCGACGCGGCGGGCCACCATGACGAGGATGAGCGACACGACGAAGAGCGCGATGGCGTACCAGATCATGTCCTCGCCGCGCGAGACGTGGGTGCGCAGGTCGGGCGACCGGTTCGCGGGGTCCGGGTAGCGGCGCTCGACGAACTCCTGGCCGCTCTTCCTGGTGACGAAGACGACCACGAGGATCAGCGCGTTGAGTCCGACGACCCACCAGCCGAGCCGCGGCAGCCACTGGGGGCGCACCGAAACCGCCACCGTGGCCAGCGCCGCGACCGGTACGCCGATCACGGCCGCGTGCAGCACCAGGACGTGGACCGGCAGGCCTGACACCGTGTCGAACATGGGTGTTCGCTCCTTCGGCGGATGGCCGGGCGGGTCCCGGCACCGATCTGCACGTGCGGGAGACTTCCCCGGTTCGACGATCCGCGAACTATTGGGCGAGCCGTACGGGTGGCGCCGAGGGTAGGGCTGTCCCTACCCCGTTTCGGGGAGAGCGCCGGATGCCGTGGGGGGTCCACCGGCTCCTAGGGTCGTGGTACCGGCTCGAACCACGCCGAACCGGGCCGCAGGCACCGTTCCAGTCCAAGGAGTCCCCATGCCGAGCGCCGCGCGCGTCACCCTGTTCACCGTCGGCGGTGCGGTGCTCGCCTTCGGCGTCGGCTCCGTGGCGATCACCGGGCTGATCCTGGTGTCCAGCCACGACGTGTGGGCCGCGGAGCAGTTCGAGTTCGCGGGCGACACCCTGACCATCACCAGCGACGGCGGCGGCGTGCACCTCAGGCCCGGGGCCACGGCCGGGTCGGTGAACGTCGACAGGCGGACGACGGACAGCATCTGGGGTGCCGACCCCGAGTGGGACATGGACATGACGTCGGGCACCCTGCGCCTCGACACCAACTGCCCTCCCATGTACTCCGTCAGCTGCGACGGCGACTACGACGTCTTGGTGCCGCCCGAGGTCAAGTACGTGAAGGTGCGCAACACCAACGGATCGGTCTCCATCGACCGGATCAACGCCCTGGAGTTCGACCTCGAGAGCGACAACGGGTCCATCAAGGTCCGGGACGCGTCGGCCGGGAAGTTCAAACTCTCCAGCGACAACGGATCGATCAGGGTGGCGAACACCTGGGCGTGGGGCGTCGAGGCCACCTCGGACAACGGCAGCATCAACATGACGCTGAAAAACGCTCCGGACTGGGTGGACGCGTCGTCCGACAACGGGAGCCTGAAGGTGTACGTCCCGGCCGACGGCACCAAGTACAAGCTGACCGCCGACTCCGACAACGGGTCCACCAACGTGGCGGAGGACCTGAAGGACGACAGCTCCACGCGCACGCTCGACCTGTCGTCCGACAACGGATCGGTCACCGCCAGGCGCAGCCCGGAGACCGGTCAGCCGTGGCCGGTGACGGAGCTGCCCGGGCACCCGGCCCCGCCGACCCCCTGAGACGCGTCCCGGTCGGGCCAAGTGCGTGTGCCCCGGCCGGGACGCCTTACGCCGAGCGCCTTACGCCGGCACCGTACGCCGGGCGCCGGGCGGCGGATCAGGCGCCGGCGCCGCGTACGCCCAGCTCGTCGATGTGCGTCAGCAGGTCGCCCGGTTCCTCGTAGACGCGGAAGGCGTGGGCGCGCTCCAACTCCTCCTGGCCGTACCCGCCGCTGAGCAGGCCGACCCCGAGCGAGCCCGCCCGGCGGGCGGCCAGGAGGTCCCAGATGCTGTCGCCGACCACGACGCAGTCGCGCGGGTCGACGCCGAGCTTGGCGGCCCCGGCCAGGAACAGGTCGGGGTCCGGCTTGGCGCGGGCCACCTCGTCGCGCGTGATCATCGGCAGGTCGGCGGGCGCGCCCAGCTTGGCGAGCATGGGCTCGGCGCCCGAACGGCGGCCGCTGGTGGCGATCGTCCACTTGATGCCGGCGTCGGTCAGGTAGCGCAGCAGTTCGGGCGCGCCGGGCAGCGGCTGGACCTCCGGCACACGGGCGGCGTAGCGCCGCCCGTGTGCGTCCTGCAGACGCTCGACTTCCGCCGGACTCAGCTCGATGCCCGTCTCGCGCTGCACGCCGCGCACGAAAAGTCCGCCGCTCATGCCGATCTTGCGGTGGATCCGCCAGGTCGCGAGCTTGATCCCGGCCTCGGCGAGCGCTTCCTGCCACGAGACGACGTGCTGGTAGACGCTGTCGACGAGGGTCCCGTCGAGGTCGAACACGAAGGCGGGGGACGGCGGGCGGACAAGATCGTTCATACCGCCAATCTATCCCTCGGGTACGGCGCGGCTAATCCCCCGCGCCGAGCTCGACCATCGCGTCGATCTCCGCCGCCCGGGCCTTCTCCTCGGCGGCGAACCTGCGTTTGCGGTCCAGTTCCTCGGCGGTGTCCTCGTCGGAGCGCATCAGCACCTCGACGTCGGTGCCGGCCAGGTCAAGGACGCCCATGTCCTCGAACGCGGCCCGTACCTTGGGCCCCCACAGGCCGATGTCCTTGATCGTCGGCGCGATGCGGCTGAACAGCAGTTTGCGGAAGCTGGCGAGATACTCGGAGTTGGCCGTGGCCTCGGTCGCCTCCGCCTTGTCGATCTCGAAGTTTTCCCAGACCTCTTCGCCGCGCAGGCGGTTGCGCATCAGGTAGCAGCCGTGGACGACGAATTCCTCGCGCTCGGCCAGTTCCGCGTCGCTCAGTTCGCGGTAGTAGTCGCGGAGCGCCAGTCGGCCGAAGGCGACGTGCCGGGCCTCGTCCTGCATGACGTACGCCAGGATCTGCTTGGGCAGTTCGACCGGCGTTATGTCGCGCAGCATGCCGAACGCCGCCAGCGCCAGGCCCTCGATCAGGACCTGCATGCCGAGGTAGGGCATGTCCCAGCGGGAGTCCGAGAGCGTGTCGTCCAGAAGTTCCTTGAGCTGCGGGTTGATCGGGTAGTAGAGCCCGACCTTCTCCTTCAGGAAGCGCGCGTACGTCTCGGCGTGCCGGGCCTCGTCCATCACCTGGGTCGCGGCGTAGAACTTGGAGTCGAGGTCGGGGACGGATTCCGCGATGCGCGCGCTGCACACCAGGGCACCCTGCTCACCGTGCAGGAACTGGCTGAACTGCCAGGCGATGCTGTGCCGTCCGAGTTCGTCGCGCTCCTTCTGCGACATGCGGTTCCAGCTCGGGGTGCCGTAGAGGGAGTGGGTCTCCTCGGGGAGGCCGAGGGGCTTCATGGGGTCGACGGGAAGGCTCCAGTCGATCCGCTTTGCGGCGTCCCACTGCTTGTCCTTGCCCTTGGCGTACAGCGCGAGGAGCCGGTCGCGGCCCTCGTCGTACTCCCAGTTGAAGCGCGCGGCCCCGGCTGCGGGGATCTCCCAGACCGTCATTTCGGCCGGGAGGGCGTAGAGGTCATGCGTCGACACGTGCGGACTCCTTCGGTCGGAGCGGTGGTGTGTGTCGGATGTGGTGTCCGGCGGTCAGCCGGCGGGTGGTGCCCGGCGGGCGTGGTGCGTGCCGGGCGTGGTGCGTGCCGAGCGTGGTGCGTGCCGGGCGTGGTGCCCGGCGGTCAGCCGGCGGGGGTGGTGAGGAGCCGTCTGACCAGCAGCGCTATGTGGTCGGCGGTCACTTCGACCGCTTCGGTGGGGACGACCAGGTGGGAGACCGTGAGGCGGACGGCCAGTTCGGCCACCCAGGCCACTTCGGCGGGGTCGAGGTGCGGCCAGCGTTCGAGGATGACGGCCGCGGCGTTGTCCCGGAACAGTGCGAGCAGCCCGGCCGAACGGGTCGTCAGGGTGGGGAGCAGCCCGGCGGACTCGTCCGTGAGGGCCGCCTTCACGAGCAGGTTCTGCCGTGCTTCGTACAGCGCCCAGACGGTACACGCCCGGACGCAATCCCCTGCGTCCCCAGGGGAGTTGCGGCACACTTCGGCGGTGCCGGCGAGGAAGCGCTCGGCCTCGTGGCGGGCCAGTGCCTCGGCCAGGGCGTCCTTGTTGCCGAACTCGTTGTAAAGCGTCTGACGTGACACGCCTGCCGCGGCGGCGACGTCGGCCATGCGCGTGGTGGCCCACGCACCGGCCACGGCGGCCTCGCGCGCGGCGTCGAGCAGAGCTTCGCGTACGGACAAGACGGGCTCCCGGAGGATGTCCGAGCTTTACACGGATGGCATCTGTGTCAATCAGCATCACTCTGCGCCTGTGGCCCGTCAAGAGCAAGGCGCCGCGCGGGCCTGGGGAAGGGCTCATCCGGAAGCGCTCGGGCGGCCCTTCGTGATTCCCTTTCGCGGCGTCCGGGCCGCCTCGTACGCTTCGGGTGCACAGGGACGGCATCGCCGCCGGTCGCGCGGGGCATCCGCGCCCCGGCAGAGCCGTTCGCGGGAACAGAGCCACCGGTCGGTGGAGGTTCGGGAGCCGGAATGGCAGTGTTCGGCGTCGGGCGGGGCAGAGCGCGCGACAAGGAGGCGGTCCCGGGGCCCGTGGTGCTCGCACCGCGCCGGGGCCTGGACGGCTGGACGCTCGACGGGACGCCGCTGGCGTTCCGCTTCGGCCGCGAGCAGTTGCGCGAGCTCGCGACGCTCATGCACGGGGTGAGCGCGGGGATGGAGACGCCGTACACCTACGAGCGGGCCGCGGACCTGCTGGAGAAGGGCGGCGAACGCCCGCAGGCACTCGCGGTGTTGGACGCGTACTTCATGCTGCCCGCGCACATACGCGACGCCAATCCGTCGGAGACCCGCAGCCTCGGCCGCCGCCGCCAGCGGCTCCGCAAGCGCCTCGGCACGCCGCCGCCGAACTTCTCGGCGGCGGACGAGGCGACGGCCGTCGCGTCGGCCGAGGAGCGGGCCGCGCTCGAACAGGCGCCGGCTCCGACACCCGTCGCGACGCCTGAGCCCGTCCCCGAGCCGGGCCCGGCACCGCAGTTCACCCGGGGGATCCTCTCCCCCGAGCCGGACACCGCGGCGAAGCCGGAACTCCCGGCGGCCACCCCGCTTTCGGTGCCGCCGAAGCCGACGGTGCCGCCGCCGATGCCCGCTTCGGAGCCGGGGGCTTCGGAAGCGGGGACTTCGGAACCAGGCGCTCCTGAGCCGGGCGCTGCGGAGCCGCCGAAGCCCCCGGCGCCGCCCGTGCCGCCGCCCACGCCGCCTGCGAACCCGGTCATACCGCCGCGTCCCACGCGCTCGGCGACGCCGACGGCGCCACCGGAGGGCCGCCGCTGACCGCTCGGCACGTAGCAGGTCCGGCGTCCGAGCGGCTAGTGTTCGCCGCATGCCCGGCTACGACGACGACCTGCGCTTCGCCCACGTTCTCGCGGACGCCGCGGACGCGACCACGCTCGACCGCTTCAAGTCGCTGGACCTGAAGGTCGAGACGAAGCCGGACATGACGCCGGTCAGCGACGCGGACAAGGCCGCCGAAGAGCTGATCCGCGCGCAACTGGGCCGTGCGCGCCCGCGCGACGCGGTGCTGGGCGAGGAGTACGGCTCGACCGGGCACGGCCCCCGCCGCTGGGTGATCGACCCGATCGACGGCACCAAGAACTTCGTGCGCGGCGTGCCCGTGTGGGCCACGCTCATCGCCCTGATGGACGGCGACGAGGTCGTGGTCGGGCTGGTGTCCGCACCCGCGTTGGGGCGGCGCTGGTGGGCCTCCAAGGGCTCCGGCGCGTTCACCGGCCGCAGCCTGTCGCAGGCGTCGCGGATCCGCGTGTCGGGGATCGAGCGCATCGAGGACGCGTCGTTCGCGTACTCCAGCCTGGGCGGCTGGGAGGACCGGGGCGCGCTGGACGGCATGTTGGACCTGACCCGGGCGGTGTGGCGGAGCCGGGCGTACGGCGACTTCTGGTCGTACATGCTCGTCGCCGAGGGCGCGGTGGACATCTGCGCGGAGCCCGAGGTGAACCTCTGGGACCTGGCCGCGCTTTCGGTGATCGTCACCGAGGCGGGCGGCCGGTTCACGTCGTTGGACGGCGTGCCGAGTCCGGCCGAGGGCCACGCCGCGGCGTCCAACGGACTGCTGCACGAGGACCTGCTCGGGTACCTGAACCAGCGCGTCTGATCAGGGGCGGGTGCCGGCTTCTGCGGGGGGCGGGGGTGCCGGCTTCGAGTGCCGGCGTCGGGGTGCGGGTTGCCGAACCGGCGGGCCCGCGGAGCGGCGGAGTGCGGTTCTGACGCGGTGTCCCGGCCGGAGGCCCGTTGCGGTTGCCGCGACTTGCCTGCCGCGCTGCCTGCCGTGACCTGCCTGCCGCATCTTCTCGGCCGCAACTGGTCGGCGCCGGTGGTTCGCCGCCGTGAGATCACCTCCCGCGCCGAAGCCGCGCGTGACCGGACGGACGCGGTCCGCGCATGGCACGGACATGAAGCGGAAGCAAGAAATTCTCGGTAAATCCCGACAAAGCTTTCGTCAGTCGGCAGGGCCGTGTGACTATGAGCATGAGGCGCTTGTGAACTTGTGAATTCGTTCTCAAGGCCGCCGACCCGGCCCGACCCCCTAACCGGAGGTGGTGCGTCATGCTCGTCCGCGACGGCATGAGCACGGTCGTCCTGACCATCGGCCCGACCCACACCCTGCGCGCCGCCGCGCGGCTCATGGCCGCACGGCAGATCGGCGCCGCCGTAGTCATCGATCCCGACACCAGCGGGATCGGCATCCTCACCGAGCGGGACATCCTCGTCTCGATCGGCTCCGACCAGGACCCCGACCGCGAGATCGCCGGGGACCACCTGACCTCGAACGTCGTGTTCGCCACTCCCCACTGGACACTCGCCGACGCCGCCGCGGCGATGACGCGCGGCAACTTCCGCCACCTCGTGGTCCTCGACCGCGAGGATGTCGTGGGCATGATCTCGGTCCGCGACATCGTCCGCTGCACCATCCAGGAACAGGCGCGGGCCACGGAACTCGTGGGATAGCAGCGGTGTCCGGCCGGGCCTGGACGGCCCGGCCGGACACCGGAGTTGACGCTACGCCAGGGCGGTCAGGGCACCCGGCCCGGGCGTGGCGTGACGGTGGGTCAGGCGCGCAGCGCCTTGACCGCGGCCTCCAGGCGGTCGCCGTACTCGGGGTCGGCGGCCCGGAAGTTGCCGATCGCGCGCTCCACGATGTCGTCGCGCGAGACCTGGGCGAGTCCGCCCGCGAGCCCCTCGACGAGGCGCACCTTCTCCTCCTCGGACATGAGCCGGTAGAGGTTGCCCGCCTGGACGAAGTCGTCGTCCTCGGCGTGCACCGGAGCCTCGTGGGTCCCGGTGGCGCCCGACACCCGCGTCGGCGCCCACAGCGGCTCGCCGGTCTCGTACGGGCCGCCGAAGCTGTTCGGCTCGTAGTTCTTCGCCCGGCCGCCGGCGTTGGTGGCCATCGCGCCGTCGCGGCCGTGGTTGCGGGCGACCGTCGCGTGCGGGGCGTTGACGGCGAGTTGGGTGTGGTTGACGCCGAGGCGGTAGCGGTGTGCGTCGGCGTACGCGAACAGCCGGCCCTGGAGCATCTTGTCCGGCGAAGGGCCGATGCCCGGGACGAAGTTGTTCGGCGAGAACGCGGCCTGCTCGACCTCGGCGAAGACGTTCTCCGGGTTGCGGTCGAGGACCAGGCGGCCGACCTCGATGAGCGGGTAGTCGGCGTGCGGCCACACCTTGGTCAGGTCGAACGGGTTGAAGCGGTAGTTCGCCGCCTCGGCCACCGGCATGACCTGCACCTTCAGCGTCCACGACGGAAGGCGTCCGGCGTCGATCGCCTCGCGGAGGTCGCGCTGGTGCGAGTCGGGGTCGACGCCCGCGATGGCGGCCGCCTCGTCGGCGGTCAGGTTGCGGATGCCCTGGTCGGTCTTGAAGTGGTACTTCACCCAGAACGCGTCGCCGTCGGCGTTGACCCACTGGTAGGTGTGCGACGAGAAGCCGTCCATGTGCCGGTAGGACGCCGGGATGCCGCGGTCCCCGAACAGCCACGTCACCTGGTGCGTGACCTCGGGCGAGAGGGACCAGAAGTCCCAGACGTTGTCGGCCTCCTGGATACCCGTGTAGGGGTCGCGCTTCTGGGTGTGGATGAAGTCCGGGAACTTGGACGGGTCCTTGATGAAGAAGACCGGGGTGTTGTTGCCGACCAGGTCGTAATTGCCTTGCTGCGTGTAGAACTTCAGGGCGAAGCCGCGCGGGTCGCGCACCGCGTCGGACGCCCCCAGGTTGCCCGCGACGGTGGAGAAGCGGGCGAACACCTCGGTGCGACGGCCCGGTTCGGCGAGGAAGTGCGCCTTGGTGAAGCGGCTGACATCCGCCGTGACCTCGAAATAGCCGTACGCGCCCGACCCGCGCGCATGGACCACCCGCTCCGGGATGCGCTCGCGGTTGAAGCGCGCCAGCTTCTCCAGCAGGTACTGGTCCTGGATCAGGAGCGGACCGCCCGGGCCTGCCGTCGCGGAGTTCTGGTTGTCGGCGACCGGGGCGCCCGACTCGGTGGTGAGGACGGCGCGCGAAGTGCTGTCGGACATGGTTCGTTCTCCCCTTCGGACCCCGGGACGTCCTGCCCCGGCCTTGCGAGTGGTCCCAACCTAGGTCCGAACTTAGAACTTGTCTAGTTCTGACTTTGGACTAGTTCCAAGCTTGGGGGCGGTGTACTCTTGCCGGCATGAGCGACCTCTTGGCACGGCTTCGCGACCGGGGATGGCGGCTCACCGCGCAGCGCCGCGTTGTGGCCGAGGTCCTGAACGGCGAGCACGTGCACCTCACGGCGGACGAGGTCCACTCGCGCGCGGGCGCGCTCCTGCCGGAGATCAGCCGCGCGACGGTCTACAACACGCTCGGCGAGCTCGTCGCCCTCGGCGAGGTCCTGGAGGTCAACACCGACGGGCGCGCCAAGCGGTACGACCCCAACGCGCGTCGCGCCCACCACCACCTGGTGTGCACGCGCTGCCACACCATCCGGGACGTCCCGGCCGACCCTCGGACCGAGGTGCTCCCGGCCGAGTCCGGCTTCGGGTTCGCGATCTCCGGGGTGGAGATCACCTATCGCGGGCTCTGCCCGGACTGCCAGAACGCTTCCTGACGGCCTGTCACCGCGACCTGGCCACCGGGTTGTCCTGACTCCTGACTGGCGGCTCGGCGCCGGTCACTGCGGTCCTGACGAGCGCGGTCCTCACCAGCGCGGTTCTGACCAGCGCGGTCCCGGTTGGCCGCGGCCCGGGTCACCGCGCGTCGTGCCGTCCGCCCTTCGGGCTGGGCAGCCACGTCTTCGTCAGCAGCACCGCACCCGCCCGCGCCGCACGGCGCTGCGCCTGGTGGTCGGTGTCGAACCGGTCGTGCAGTTCGGCCAGGTCCTCTTCCCCGCCGCACTCGCCGAGTCCGATGAGCAGACCGGGCACGATGCCCGGCGCGGGCGGGAATTCGAGAAGCTGCCGGTACGCCGCGGCCGGGTCGGTGCCGCCCGCGACGAGCCTGCGGCGGGCCGCCGCCCGGACGTTCGGCGAGCGGTCGGCGAGCGCGCCCGCGAGCGGGAACGGGTCGCTGAACGGCGGCAGCGCCTCGACGGCGCGCTCGCGCACCAGCGGATCGGCGACCTTCAGCAGCGCCAGCGCCGTACGGTCGCGGTGGCGGCCCCGCGCGCGGCGCAGGAGTTCGTGCCCCGCCGCCGAGCGGCACGAGTGGTCCGGGTCGCGCAGCGCCGTACGCAGCAGCGAGCGCTCGTCGGCGATGCCCAGCACGCGCGAGAGTTCGTGGCCGAAGCGGCGCAACTGCGGTGTGCGGGAAGCCGCGAGGTCGCGCGCGTGGCCGTGCCGCCGGGTCGGCAGATGCTCAGCGCGGTACGCGTCGCGATAGACCTCGAAGATCCCCTCGGAACGCCGCCGCCCGCGGCGCGCGTCCAGGATCGGGACCACCACGGCTGCTTCGTCGGGGTCGAGGCGCCACATCAGGCCGACCCGTGCGCGGTGCCGGACCGCCTCGGCCCAGTCGTCGGTACGCAGCGCGAGCATCGCGGCGGGCAGCGGGCCGGGGATCGCGGCGAGGCGTACGACCGCCTCCTCGCGCAGCCCGCCGTTCTCGTCCATGCTCAGCAGCGCGGCGACCGCGGGGTGCCCGGCATCGAGGGCGCGCAGCAGGGCCCGACGTGCCTTCACGCCGCCGAAGACCCCGACGCTCTCCGACGGCCTTGACAGGCAGTCCAGTTCGACGAGCACCGAGGGGGGCAGGCCGGCCAGTATTTCGGCCACGGCGTCGCGGTCCTTGGCATCGGCCATGACCGCCTGGCGCATGGCGCCCAGCAGGTCGGCGACCTCACCGCGGGGGTGTCCGACAGCGGCCAGGGCGCCGGCGACAGTTCGGGCGAGTTGCCCGATTTCCCCGGGAACGGGGCTGGCACCTCCCGGATCCGCCGGGTTTGCCGGGTTTGCCGGGTCGTACGAGAACGAGCCGTACGACGACCCGCGCCGAGCCGTCCCCGCGGGAACGGGCACGGTACGTGACTTCGCCCCCCGCGCGCCGCGTGCCTTTTGGCCGATACCCCGCACCGCGAACACCTCCCAGTCCGTTCCCACCTCGGGCTCCGGCGCCCATGCCGACCTACGTGCCTGCACCGTGTACCGAGGTGCACCGACGTGCACCTGAGCACACGCGCGGACGCACACGTACCGATGTACACGAGCCGACGTACACACGTGCCGACGTGCATGAGCCAACTTGCGCGGGTCGGCCCGCGCAGATCGACCTGCCGGCGAATACGCGCCGACCGATTTCCGGACGCCGCCCACCGATGCCCGTCGGCCTTCGCCGAGCGCCGCCGTGCATCGCCGTCGCGAACCGACTCCCGCCGACCCGACACGGTGCCGAGGGCCTGCGGTGCAGGCGGCGACGGCCGGGACCGCCGCCGTGCGCACCGAAACCCGGTTTCCCGCACCCCAGCCTGCCGCACACCGGCGCCGCCCGCACACACCGCCTTCAACGCGCGTCACCCAATAGTGCATTTGTCGACCAAACGCTGTTTTCTCTTGCCGTATCTGACGGCCCGTCATATCGTCACGCCGGTCGGCTGCCGTGATCACTTTCACATCTCGAAAACCGGGCGGCGGCCGGCTGAAAACCGCCGGCGCAGGTTCGGGAGTGGATGCACGTGACCGAGACAGCACCGGACGCGACTCCGCGCGAGGCGGACGCCGTTCCGGACGCCAAGATCCACGCAATAGGCGTGGAACGCCACTTCGGACGCGGGGCCAAGCGCGTGGACGCCCTCGGCCCGCTCGATCTGGACATACGTACGGGGGAGTTCTGCTGCATCGTCGGCCCGTCCGGCTGCGGCAAGTCGACGTTCCTGCGCATCGTCGCGGGACTCGTCAAACCGACCGCGGGCCGCGTCGAGATCGCCGCGCGCTCGAACCACCCCGCCGCGATGGTCTTCCAGGACTACGGCATAAGTCCCTGGAAGTCCGTCCTGGCCAATGTGCGGTTCGGCCTCGACATCCAGCACGTGCCGCGCAAGGAGGCGGACGCCCGCGCCCGCGACTGGCTCGGCCGGCTCGGCCTGGCCGACTTCGCCGACGCGTACCCGGCGGCCCTGTCGGGCGGCATGCGCCAGCGCGTGTCGATCGCCCGCGCGCTCGCCGTCGAGCCCGAAATCCTTTTGATGGACGAGCCGTTCGCAGCCTTGGACGCGCAACTGCGCACCATCTTGCAGGACGAGCTGCTGGAGATCGTCCAGGCCGACCAGCGCACGGTGCTGTTCGTGACGCACAGCCTCGAAGAGGCTCTGCTGCTGGGCGACCGCGTGCTGGTGATGTCGTCGCGTCCCGGGCGCGTGATCGCCGAGCGTGTGCCGCCGTTCCCGAGACCGCGTACGGGCGCCGTCCGTACGTCCCCCGAATTCGCCGAAATGCAGGCCGAGTTGTGGTCGCTGCTGCGCGGCGAGGTCGAGACCGCCGGAGCGAAGAAATGAGCGACAGGCCCACCACACCGGCTGCCGAGGACACTGCGGGCGTCGAGGGCGCTTCGGGTGCTGCGCGCACCACGGGCGTCCAGGGTGCCGCCGACGCCGTGCAGGGCGCATCGGCGGGCATACCCTCCCCCAAGGCCGCTGCTGCGCCTGACACCTCCGCTTCGACGCGGCGCGGCGGCCCCGGCGGGACGGACATGGTCCTCGTACGCGCGCCCGGGCAGGCGGAACTCGACCCCGGCAAGGCCCGCGCCCGCCGCCGCGCGCTGGAGATCACGCTCGGCATCGCGGTGCCGCTCGTACTGATCCTGTGGTGGCAACTGGCCGTCCAGCAGAAGTGGATCGACTCGCGCATCTACCCCGCGCCGCAGACGATCATCGAGGACGGCTGGCAGCGGCTCGTCGACGGCAAGCTGTGGCCGGACATCTGGGCGACGCTCAAGCGCGTCGTCCCCGGCTTCGTGCTCGGGTCCTTGGCCGGGTACGTCGTCGGCCTGCTGACCGGCTCGATGCCGCTGGTCCGTGCGGCCCTCGAACCGATGCTCGACGCGCTGTACGTCGTCCCCAAGCTCGCCCTGCTGCCGATCTTCCTGCTCATCTTCGGCCTGGGCGAGACGCCGCAGATCGTGCTGGTCGCCGTCACCGTCTTCTTCCTGATCTGGATCCAGACGATGGCCGCGGTGCTGGCGGTGCCCGAGGGCTACCGCGAGGCGGCCACGGTCTTCGGGGCCAGCCGATGGCAGATGTACCGGCACATCCTGGTCCCGGCGTCGCTGCCGCCGGTCGTCGTCGGCCTGCGCCTGGCCTCCGGCATGGCGGTGCTGGTCATCGTCGCCTCGGAGGGCCTGGCCTCGCCGAACAACGACGGCCTCGGCTACCTGATCTTCAACGCGAAGAACATCTTCGACAACCGCGCGATGTACGTCGGCATCATCGTCGTCGCCATCGTGGGTGTGCTGTTCTCCGAACTCGTCCGATTCATCGGCCGCCTGCTGACCCCGTGGGCCCCCGACCGCCGAGGCCCGGGCGGCACCTGACCGGTGCCGCCGTCCGGATCAGATCCGAGTCGTCGTCCGATCTGCTTGGTGTCGGCGATCCGTTCGACGGCTGTGTGCGCGGTCGATTGAGCGGTCGTGTGTGCGGTCGTGTGCGCGGCTGTGTGCGGCCGCGTGGCCGCGTCGACCGGGTAGATCACCCGGATTTGAGCCTGTTCGGCCCTCGGCAATGTCCTGACCATCCGTCCTGTCCCCCGGAGGAATCCCATGGCACGTCGCCGCGCCGGCCTGGCGTCGGTCCTGTTCATGTGCACCGCCCTGCTCGCCACCGCCTGTGTGTCGTCCGACGACGGCACCGACGGCGCGGCAAAGTCCGCCCCGACGCAGAACACGCCGGTCGCGGCGGTGGCCGGTTGCGAGAAGGGCTGGACCGACCCCGCCGACCTGTCCCCCACCCGCGCCCCCGCGCGCTGCGCCCCCAACACCCCGGCTCCCAAGCCGCTGGCCGCGAAGACCAAGCTCACGGTGACCGCCGGAGCACTGTCCGCGGAGTACCTCGGCCCGCTGCGCATGGCAATCGCCAAGGGTGAGTTCCTGAAGGAGAACCTGGACGTCGAGCTGAAGCAGATGCCGTCGTCCGACGCCAACACGCTGCTCGCCAAGGGCGAGCTCGACGCGGTCTACTCGGCGCCCGAAGCCGGCATGGTCAACGCGGCCAAGCAGGGCTTCAACGTCAAGTGGGTGCTCGGCAACTACTCCGCCGACCCCAAGTCCAAGACCGGCGTGTGGGCGCGGGTGAAGGACGGCCAGACCCCGGAGTCGATCGACCTCAAGGGTGCGCGGTTCGCGTCGCTCGTCGGCAAGACCTCGATCATCATGTACCCGATCGAGACGGTGCTCGCGAAGCACAACACCAAGGTCACCGACATCGACTTCAAGCAACTGGACGCGCAGGGCGTCGGGCAGGCGCTGGAGAACGGCGGCGTCGAGGCGGCGTGGCTGCTCGACCCGGTATGGAAGCAGTTCGAGAACAAGCCGGGGTACGCCTTCCTGGGCGGCCAGCCCGCGGGCGAGCCGCTGGGCGGCATGCTCTACGGCCCGAACCTGCTGGAGAAGAACCGCGAGGCGGGAACGGCGTTCGCCCGTGCGCTGATCCGTACGGTCAACACCTACTTCGTCGGCGACTACAAGGCGGACCCTGCCTTCACGGCGGAGCTCGCGACCGTCCTGGGCAGCAAGCCCGAACTCCTCTCCGCGATCCCGTCGTTGGTCACCGACTGGGAGATCCGCCAGGGGACGACCGACAAGGCGCAGAAGATGTTCATCGAGGGCAAGGTCGTCGAGGCGCCAGCTCTCACCGAGGACAAGTTGGTCGACCGGTCCTTCTACGCAGAGGCGGTGGGGCACACGCAGTAGGGCTGGGTTGACCTCGGCGCGGCGTCACTCTTGGGGAGTGGCGCCGCGCGCGCGTTTGGGTCTGCGGCGAAGTTGGTCAGCCCTTGATCGCGGGGCTGGAAGTCAGGATGCCATTTCGGAGCGTAGGGCGCGTAGGAGGAGGCGGGCGCGTTCGGCCAGTTCGGGTGGGGCATGGGCGATCACGGTGGTGCACCAGCGTTCGGCGGTGCGGGTGTCGTCGGCTTTGAGGGCGAGGACCACCAGGCGCATCGCCGCGCGCCCGTGGCCGCCTTCGGCGGCGGTGCGCAGCCAGGGCTCGGCACCCTCGGGGTCGCCGCGGCGCAGGTGGATCAGGCCCAGGTTCCAGGCGCCGGCGATGCTGCCGGTGTCGGCGGCGGCGCGGAAGCGGCGTGCGGCGGAGCCTTCCGCGCCGCGGCGGGCGAGCAGGGTGCCGCAGCGCAGCATCGCGGGTACGTGGCCGTCGTCGGCGGCGGCCGCGTACCAGTGCTCGGCACCTTCGAGGTCGTTGAGGCGGGCGAGCAGGCCGCCCAGGCGTACGGCGGCGACGGTGCGGCCTGCGGAGGCCGCGACGCGGTAGGCGCGTACCGCCGCCTCGTCCGCGCCCCGTCGCTCCAGGATGAGGCCGAACTGCAGGGCGGCGTCCGGGTGTCCGCCCTCGGCCGCCCGCTCCCAGCAGCGTTCCGCGGCGGCCTGGCCGTCCGGCGTGGACCGACGCGCGTAGAGAATGCCGAGGTTGTAGGAACCGTCGATACTTCCGGCTTCGCTCGCGCGTGCGAACCAGACCTCGGCCTCCTCCTCGTCCTCGCGCGAAAGCAGCAGTCCGGCAAGGGCGTTGGCGGCGTCGGCGTGGCCGGCGTACGCGGCCATGCGGTACCACCGCTCCGCGGACGCCTCGTCGTCGCGGGCGGTGTGCAGCAGGCCGAGGTTGAAGGCACCATTGGACTCGCCCGTGGCGGCGGCCTGTTCGTACCAGTGCGCGGCTTCGGCGGGGTGGCCTTCGGCGGCCAGCAGCGCGCCGAGGGCGTTGGCCGCGGTGCCGTCCCCGGCTTCGGCGGCCCGGCGCCACCAGTGCGCCGCGCCATCGGTGTCGCCCGCATCCTGGAGCAGGAAACCGAGTGCGCGCGCGGCGCCCGGGTCGCCCTCCTCGGCGGCGAGGCGGAACCAGCTCTCGGCCTCTCCGGTGTCGCCCGCCCGGTGCAGGAGTCGGGCCAGGCGTACCGCGGCACGGACGTGGCCGCACGAGGCCGCCCGCAAGTACCAGGCGGACGCAGCACGTTCGTCGCCGCGCTCCTGTCCGTGCCGGCCGAGCCGGTACGCCGCCTCCGGGTGCCCCGCCTCCGCGGCCCGCCGGTACCAGCGCTCCGCACCGGCCTGGCCCTGCTGCTCGTGGAACTCGCCGAGCACCAGCGCCGCGCGCACGTGTCCGGCCTCGGCCGCGTTGCGCAGCCAGTAGAGGGCCTGGCTCACGTCGTCGTTGTCGTGGACGGGCGCGTCCTCCGGCACCGCGTCGAGGAGCAGCGCGCCGAGCGAGAACGCGGCGATGCGGCTGCCGGCCTCGGCCGCGCGGTACCACCAGCGGCGCGCCTCGTCCCAACGGTCCTGACGGTGCATCAGTACGCCGAGGTTGGTGGCCGCTCCCCGGTGCCCGGCCTCGGCCGCGCGGCGCAGCCAGGTCTCGGCTTCGTCCTCCTCGCCACGGCGCAGGAGCATCAGGCCGAGGCGGCTCGCGGCGGTGGCGTCGCGGCCGGCGCGGTCGCGGTAGCGGCGTTCCAGCTCGGCGAGTTCGCGGTGGTCGAGGTCGGTGTCGCCGAGGCCCGCGCCGATGCGCAGCGAGCCAGACGACGGGTCCTCGCCGGCGAACTCCGGGCCGGAGCGCGACGGGCGGCGCGGCCGGAAGGGCACCAACACCGCATAGTCGTCGGGCCTCTTGCCGCGCGGCGGCACGAACGCGTCGGCGCGGCCGCGGTCCAGGACCACCGTCATCGGGCCGTCGGCGATGTCCGCGTGGGGGCCGGTGTCTTCGGGCGCGTACGGGTCACCATGCGTGTCGGCGTAGGCGGTTGCGTGGGGGTCGGGTTCGTCGCCGGGCTTTTGGGCATGACCGGGTAGCGGCTGCGCGGGCGCGCTCCGCTCACTTCGGCCCCGTCGTACCCCCATGCGTCCATCGTCGCATCAACGGACGCACCCGTCAGGGTCGATTTCTCGATTAACAGATGACAATGCGGTGTCGGGAACGGCGAAGGTCCGGTCACCAGTTGGTGACCGGACCTTCGTACGTGGTAGCGGGGACAGGATTTGAACCTGCGACCTCTGGGTTATGAGCCCAGCGAGCTACCGAGCTGCTCCACCCCGCGTCGGTGAACACAACACTACGGCAGGGCGCCCGCTACGCCAAATCCATTTCGCCGCGCCGCCGACGGCGGTCTACGCCGGGTCGACCGCCACCCAGGTGTTCTCGGCAGCCGACCGCCGGACGGCGTCCATGACCGCCTGGCCCGCCACCCCGTCGGCGAACGTCGCCACCGGCGGGTCGGCCGGCACCTCGCGCCCGAGGATCCGGTCCCGGAAGACGCCCGCGAGCCGGGCGTACGGCGCCCGGTCGATGCCCATGCAGTGCAGCAGGTCGTACGCCGTGTGCAGCAGGTCCCCCGGCGGCGGTTCCGGCGCGGGGTTGGCCAGGTCCTCCGGCACCTCCACCTTGCGGTCGCCCTCGGCGTCGCCGACGTACACGTCGTCGAACTCGACCCACGCCGAGCCGTGCGTGCCCGCGACGCGCGTGATCATCAGCGGCGGGCCGTACACCCCCGCCGAGCTCTGGAGAGAGCCCTCGACGCCGGTCACCGTGCGGAAGCGGATGTTGAACGTGTCCTCGGCGGTCTGCCCGGGCCGGTCCGACACGATGGGCAGTCCGGCACTCACACCCTCGAACTCGCCCAGCGTGTACCGGATCTGGTCGACCCAGTGCGTCGCGTGCGCGCCCAGCCAGCCGCCGCCGTCCTCCGCGCGCCCCCACCAGTCCGGGATGCCGGCGTCCGGCCCGGCGAGCACCGGGATGTGCAGCAGCCAGGTCGCGAGCCTGGGCGTACCGACCGCGCCCTGCGCGATCAGGCGCGCGAGCAGTGCCTGCGACGTCGACCAGCGAAACTCGGTGCCGAGCATGTGCACGACGCCGGCCTTCTCGGCCGCCCCCAGCATCTGCCGCGCCTCGCCCAGGTCGGCCGCGAACGGCTTCTCGCACACGACGTGCTTGCCCGCCTCGACGGCCTGCACGACGATGTCGCGGTGCGTGTGCGGGGGCGTCGCGACACTCACCGCGTCCACGCCGTCCAGGGCCAACGCCTCGCCGAGCGAGGTGAGGGCGTGCGGTACGCCGAACCGCTCGGCCCGCGCCGCCGTCTTCTCCGGGTCGCGGCCGACCAGCGCCCGCACCTCGAACCCGGCGTCGCGGAACGCCGGCAGGTGGGTCAGGCAGCCGAAACCGGTCCCCACGATCACCACGCCGAGCTTGTCGTCCGTCATCGCGCCCAACCCCGTTCCCTGCCGCATCCACGCATGGTGCGCATATGTCCGCATGTGTCGGAATACGCGGCCTCGGCACAGGCGGCCGAGTGCGGCGGCACGCTAACGCGTGGCGCGTGAGATCAACAGAGCGGGCGTCAGACCGTGTCGAACACCACGGGCAGGTGCACGGCGGTCCGCAGCCCGAGCCCGGTGACCCCCTCGCACGGCGTGTCCGGGTCGAGCCGCAGGCCGGGCAGCCGGGTCAGGAGCAGTTCGAGGGCGACGCGCATCTCCATCCGCGCCGCGTGGATGCCCAGGCACACGTGCGGGCCGACGCCGAAGGCGACATGCGGTACCGCGGTGCGGAAGATGTCGAAGTCGTCGGGCCGCTCCCAGCGCGCGGGGTCGTGGTTCGCGGCCGCGAACGGCGTGTTGACGATCTGGCCGGCCCGGACCGGGCACCCCTCGACCTCGGTGTCGCGCAACGCCGTACGCCCGACCGCGAGCAGCGGCACCTCCCAGCGCAGCCCCTCCTCGACGGTCTGCGGGATGAGCCCGTGGTCGGCGCGTACCGCGTCGAGTTGGTCGGGGTGGCTCAGCAGGCCGTACAGGACCGTGGTGATGGCCCGGTAGGTGGTCTGCGCCCCGGCCGGGACCAGCAGCCGCAGGAACGCGATGATCTCGTCGTCCGTCAACTGCCGTTTGCCGGTGCCGTCCCACTCCTCGTCGGTGAGCCTCGCCCGGACGAGCACACCGATCAAGTCGTGGGACGGCTCCTTGCGCCGCGCGTCGATCAACTGCCGGACCATGGCGCCCAGATCGCGCGAGGCGGCGAGACGTTCCTCCTGGGACGCGGCGACGTTGGTCAGCAGTGCCGTGTGCCGGTAGAACTCCGGGAGGTCGGCCACCGGCATCCCGGCGGCCACCGCGATGACGTGGACCGGGTAGTGGAACGCGAAGTCGGCGGCCAGGTCCGCCCGTCCGTCCGCGACGAACCGGTCGATGTAGGAGTTGACGATGTCGCGTACGAACGTCTCCTCCCAGCGCAGCATTTCGCGGCGCGTGAAGGCGGGCGAGATGAGCGACCGGAAGCGGCGGTGCTCGGGCGGGTCCATCTCCAGGATCGTGCGGCCGATCACCTCGCCGAGGGTGACGTGGTACCAGTTCGACGAGAAGGTCTGCACGTCGCGCAGCACCGCGTCCACGCCCTGGAAGGTGTAGACCGAGGCCTGGGCGTCCTCCGCCGCGATGATGCGGTCCGCACCCGGCATGTCGAACCGCGCCGAGACCGAACCCTGGTGGACCGGGCACTGGGCGCGGAGTTCGGCAAGGCGCGGGTACGGGTCCTTGACGATGCCGACGCCGTTGAGTGCGTCCTTCGCCGCGAACGCGTCGAACTGCGCCTGCGGCTCGGCCTTCTGATCCTGGGTCACGGCGTGCCTCTCTCAGTCCCGGGCGTGCTTGCCTCGTGCCTTTGCGATGCCGTCCACCGGGCCCTGGGGAGTCCCGAGGCCCCCTGCCGTGTCGTCCACCGGGCCCCGGGGAGACCCGAGGCCCCCTGCCGTGCCGTCCACCGGGCTCTGGGCGATCCCCGGCTCCCTTCCCGGCGGCGTGAACAACGCCGCGTCGATCCCGTGCCGCAGCACGCGGCCCGGCGAACGGCCTTCGGCGTCCCGGGGCTTGCCGACCGGGGCACCGTCGCGGCGGATCGGGACGCCGCGGACCAGCACGTGCCGCAGGCCGGTCGGGGCGTCCGCGGTCAGGCGGTCGGCGTTCGCGGGGAAGTCGGCGACGCGGCGGATCGGCCCGGGGCCGACCTCGTCGGGGTCGAAGACGACCAGGTCGGCGGCGGCGCCCGGGCGGACGTACCCGCGCCCGGCCAGGCCGAACAGGTCGGCGACCTCGCCGGTCAGCTTGCGGACCGCCTGTTCGAGCGTCAGGACACCGCGCTCGCGCACCCATCCGCCGAGCAGGTCGGTCGGGGCGACCGCGTCGCAGATCTGGTCGGGGTGCGCGCCCGCGTCCGACAGACCGAGCACGGCGCCGTCCAGCCGCAGGAGTTCGGCGACCTCGTCCTCGTCGTCGTTGGCCAGCACGACGGTGAACCGGGTCGCGAGGTCGTCGTCCAGCGCGGTGTCGAACGCCGCGTCGAGCGGGGCGACGCCGCGTTCCTCGGCGATCTCGGTCACCGAACGCCCGTGCCACGACGGCCGGGTGGGCGACTCCGCGACGTACCAGCGGTCCCAGCGTGGGGCCAGCAGGCCTTGGCCGAGCTCCTGTTCCAGGCGTTCGCGCCAGGTCCGGTCGCGGTACGCCGCGGCGCGCAGCACGGGCGACCGTCCCTCCAACTCCGCCAGGCACGGCGCCCGCAGGGCGAACGGGGCGAGCAGCGTAGTCTGCGCGACCAGCGGGCGGCAGCTCACCTGGGGGTGCACGGCGGCCCCTGTCTCGACGCCCTCGCGGTGCAGCTCCACCCAGTCGCGGTGCCGCCCGTCGGCGAGGGCGAGCATGGCGGTCCAGGTGAACGGCCGGCCGATCTCGGGCTGGAGGGCGTACAGCGCGGCGTGGTCGAGCTCACCGCCGGGCACGAACGACGCGATCCCGCGCCCCGCGTCCCGGAGTTCGGCCAGCATGCCGACGGTCTCCTCAAGGTTCGCGAAGCGCGACGGGCAGCGGCGGCCGGTCGGCGAGGCACTGGTCGCGAAGCCGATCGCCCCTGCGGCCAGCGCGTCGCGCACGACCTGCCGCATCTCGACGATCTCGGTGACGGTGGCCTCGCGCTCGTAGGCGTCCTCGCCCATGACGTCGATGCGTACGGCCGAATGGCCGACGTATGCCGCCAGGTTGATGTCCGGACCCAGTCGCTCCACGGCGTCCAGGTAGTCGGCGAACGTCGCGAAGCCCCAGTCGACCCCCTCCTCCAGGGTGTCGGTGCGCATGTCCTCCAGGTCGTGCAGCATCCGGACCATGAGCGCGCGCCGCTCGGGGCGGCAAGGCGCCAGCGAGAAGCCGCAGTTGCCCAGCACGGCCGTGGTGACGCCGTGGTAGCTGGAGGGAGTGCAGGCCGGGTCCCAGAACACCTGGGCGTCGTAGTGCGTGTGCACGTCGATGAAGCCCGGAGCGACCACGCAGCCTGTGGCGTCGAGGATGTGATCGCCTGTCAGATCCGGCCCGAGTTCCTCGACCCGGCCGTCCACCACGAGGACGTCCGCCCGGAAGGCCGGCGCGCCCGAACCGTCGACGACTTCGCCGCCGCGTACGACCACCCGCGCACCCGCCTTGAACGCCCCGCTCATGAGGACCCCACCGATATGTGCTGCTGGAACGCCCGGATCCCGGCCACGCCCCACTCCCTTCCCAAGCCGCTCATGCGGTGGTCGGGGTCGTCCGTGCGCACACCGCCGGACAGTCCGAACGGCAAGTCGTCGGCGACCGCGACCGCTTCGTCCACATCCGCGTACCCGTGAACGGTCGCGGCAGGCCCGAAAACCCCTTCGCGGGTCGTCGGATCGGCATCGAACGCGGAGCCGGAACCGACGAACTGCCCGTCGACATACGGGCGGCGGCTTGCGACGATCTCGACCCGGTCGGTCATGCGCGGTCGCCTCTCGGCCGACGTGGGAGACGTTTCGATATCTCGAAACGGATTTCGCCATGATGTTCGTCACATCGTCCGGGCGACCGCGAAAGAAATCAAGGCCAGTTGGAGCCGACCACCCTCGTCGTACACATCGCCGAATCGATATATGACCGCACGATTCGCCGGAATTGTTCCAACTTTCCGTTGGCCAAACGGCGACCTGCGGCGTACGGCGTGAAATCGACGTCGCGACACCGCCGCACGCACCGGAAATCAGCCCCGCGACATGCCCGAACGGCCGGTCACAGAGGGCCTCCGATGGGGTACGGTCTGCGTCGTGGTCATATCAGGAATGGACCATTCGAGCAGGCCGCGACGGGTTCCGATCCCCGCGGTCGACGCCATGCGCGGCGGCACCGGCGACCGACTCGAACGGCATCTCGCCCTCTTCGGGCATGCCCCGGCTCCGGCCAAGGCACCCGAGGCGTCCGCGCGTGCCGCACGCGAGTCCGCCACCTTGATCCAGGACCTGACGCCGCGCCCGACCCGGGCCGGACACCGTCTGGCCCGCGCCGTCCTGACCGCGCCCCTGCGCGGCCTCCGCCGCCGCATCTCCCTCTGACGGAACCGCGCGACCCGACCGACCGGCCCCTGAGGACCGGTCGGTTGCGCGTGCGCCGCACCCGTCACGCCCGCGAGCGCGCCGCCTTCACGAACTCCACGATCAGCGCCGGGTCCTTGACGCCCCGACTCGCCTCGACCCCGCTCGAGACGTCGACGCCCCACGGCCGCGCCGCCGCCACGGCCTCCGCGACGTTGTCCGGCGCGAGCCCGCCGGCGAGCAACCACCGCTCCCCGGCCGCCGACCCGGGCATGCGGCTCCAGTCCCACGCCGTACCCGAGCCCGGGACGGGTGCGTCGAGCAGGAGCATGTCCTCGCCAAACTCACCGCAGCGCGGCACGGTGTCGCCGAACGCGGCGGCCCGGATCAGCGTCCACCCGCCCGCCCGCAACTCCCGGAAATCCGCTGCCTCGTAGTCCCCGTGCAGCTGCACGGCGCGGACCCCGGACTCCTCCGCCACCGCCCGTACGTCGCCCAACGGCTCGTCCTTGAAGACGCCGACCGTCAGCACACCCTCCGGCACCCGCGCGCCGAGCCTCGCCGCGGTGGCCGCGTCCACCCGCCGCGGACTGGCCGAGAACACGAACCCGATCGCGTCGGCGCCCGCCTCCACGGCGGCGTCGACATCGAGCTCGGTCTTCAGCCCGCAGATCTTGACGAACAGGGCCTCGCCCATAACTGCTGCTCCATCACAACGTCCGGCAGATACCACCCATATCCTCGACCACCCGCCGGCCGCGCCCGCACCACCCCTCAGCTGCGCGCGGGGTGCTCCCTGTGGTCGGCGCCGCCCATGATGTTGTCGCGACCCCAGGCCCCCAACGGCCCGAGCGCCTTGTTGAGCAGCATCCCGGCCTCCGTCAGGGAGTACTCGACGCGCGGCGGCACCTCGTCGTACGCGACGCGGTGCACGATGCCGTCCTCCTCCAACTCGTGCAGGTGCGACGCCAGGACCTTCACCGTGACGCCCGGCACCTGGCGGCGCAGTTCGCCGAACCGGATGCCCGGGTACTCGTGGAGCGCCCAGATGATGAGCACCTTCCACTTGCCGCCGATCACGCCGAGGGCCGCGTCGATGCCGCAGACGTACTGTCCCGGCCTCCTGCGCTCACTGGCCACCTGTGCCTCGCACCCCTTCCCACCTGGACACTCACCCGAGAGTAACCAGTGACTCCAAAGTGCGTACTTGAGCGGCCGGTACCCACCCGGCAGCCTTGTCGGCATGACGGAAAGCCAGCAAATTCCCGCAAATCGCCCGGTCACCCTTCTCGGCCTCGGCGCGATGGGCACCGCCCTCGCCCGCACCTGGCTCGCCGCCGGACACCCGCTCACGGTCTGGAACCGCACCCCCTCGCGCGCCGACGCCCTGGTCGCCGACGGCGCCAAGGCCGCCGCGACCGCCGCCGAAGCCGTCGCCGCAAGCCCGCTCGTGGTGGTCTGCCTCCTCGACGGCGCGTCCGTGACCACGACGCTCGCCGACGTCGACCTGACCGGCAAAGACCTCGTCGACCTCACCACCGGCACCCCCGAACAGGCCCGCCGCCGGGCCGAGTGGGCCCGCGCCCGCGGGGCCCGCTTCCTCGACGGCGGAATCATGGCCGTCCCCCCGATGATCGGCGTACCGCAGTCCGGTCCGTTCATCTTCTACAGCGGCTCGCGCGACCTCTTCGACGAACACCGCGCCACACTCCAGGCGCCCGCCGACGCCACCTTCACAGGAGAGGACCCGGGCTTCGCCAGCCTCCACGACATCGCCCTGCTGAGCGGCATGTACGGCATGTTCTCCGGCGTCACCCACGCCTTCGCGCTGATCCGCAACGAGGACATCAGCCCCACCGGGTTCGCCCCACTGCTCAAAGGCTGGATCAACGCCATGAGCGAGGGCATCGACCAGGTCGCCCAACGCCTCGAGAGCGGCGACTACACCACCGGCGTCGTCTCCAACCTGGCCATGCAGGTCGCCGGCATCCCCACGTTCCTCGACACCGCCAAGGGCCAGAACGTCAGCCCGGAACTCCTGACGCCCTACTTCGCCCTGATGGAACGCCTGCTGGCCGCCGGCCACGGCGAGGAGGACACCGCCCGAACCGTCGACCTCCTGACCACGACACCCTGACCGCGGGGAGCGCCGGCGCACGGGCGATGCGAGCCGTCCAACCGTGAGGTTCACTGGGAGACGTCGAGGCGCCGGGAACCGGCCCCGGTCTGTCAGGATGCATCGTATGGATGTCCGAAACAGGAACCACGTGGTGGTAACCGGCCGAACGAACGGGCCGGTCATCATGCTGGCGCACGGTTTCGGGTGCGACCAGAACCTGTGGCGCCTGGTGGTGCCCCTGCTGGAGCGGGACTTCACCGTGGTCCGGTTCGACCACGTGGGAGCGGGCCGCTCGGACCTGTCGGCGTGGACGGCGGAGCGCTACTCCTCGCTCGACGGCTACGTGGAGGACATTCTCGACATCTGCCGCGAGCTGGCGATGGGCCCGGTGGTGTTCGTGGGGCACTCGGTGAGCGCGACGATGGGCGTCCTGGCCGCGGCCCGGGAACCGGACGCCTTCGCCGGACTGGTCCTGCTCGCCCCGTCGCCGTGCTTCGTCGACGACCCGGAGACCGGGTACCGGGGCGGCTTCAGCGCCGCGGACATCGACGAGCTGCTGGAGTCGATGGAGGCGAACTACCTGGGCTGGTCCGGTGCCATGGCCCCGATCATCATGGGCAACCCGGAGCGGCCGGAGCTGGGCGAGGAGCTTGCCAACAGCTTCTGCCGCACCGACCCCGAAATCGCCCGGGTCTTCGCGCGGGTGACATTCCTGTCCGACAACCGCGACGACTTCGCGAAGGCCACCGTTCCGACCCTCGTGGCGCAGTGCTTTCGGGACGCGATCGCCCCGCCGGAGGTAGGGGCGTTCGTCCACGCGCAGATGCCGGGAAGCACCCTGGTCACCTTGAACGCCACCGGCCACTGCCCACAACTCGCGGCACCGGAGGAGACCGCCGCCGCGATCGCCGCGTTCGCCGGGGGCCTCCGGTGATGTGCAAATCCGGGGGCCCCGGGAGCGAGAACGCCTCCGACGGACCGCCGGACGACGAAGCCCCGTTCTCCGCCTTGCTCGAGGACAGCGCGGAGGACCTGTACGAAAACGCCCCCTGCGGCTATCTGTCCACCCTGCTCGACGGACAGATCGCCAAGGTCAACGCCACACTCCTGGACTGGCTCGGCTACGAGCGCCGCGATCTGGTGGGCCGCAAGTCCTTCTCCGACCTGCTGACGGTCGGCGGCAGGATCTACCACGAGACCCACTTCGCCCCGCTCCTGCGCATGCAGGGTGAGATCAGCGGCATCGCCCTCGAATTCCGGACGGCGGACGGGAACCGGCTACCGGTCCTGGTCACCTCGACGGTGAAAACCGGCGCCGACGGCACACCGCTGCTCATCCGCACCACCGTCTTCGACGCCCGCGACCGACGCACGTACGAGCAGGAACTGCTGCGCGCCCGCGACGAAGCCGAGCGCGAACGCGAACGACTCGCGGCGCTGAACGCCACCCTCCAGCAGACGCTGCTGCCGCCCGTGCTCGTCGGCGTGCCGGGCCTCGACGTGGCCGCCTACTACCACGTCGCCTCGACCGACGAGGTCGGCGGCGACTTCTACGACCTCTTCCCGCTGTCCGGCAAGACCTGGGGCTTCTTCCTCGGCGACGTATGCGGCAAGGGCGCCGCCGCGGCCGCCGTCACGTCCCTGACCCGCTACACGCTGCGCGCGGCGGCGGTCTACGACCCCGAGCCTGCCGCGGTACTCGGCAACCTCAACACCGTGCTCAACCACGAGTACAACGGCCCCGACCCCCGATTCTGCACCGTGCTCTTCGGCCTGCTCGTCCCCGACGACGACGGCTTCCACGTCACCCTGGCCGGCGGCGGCCATCCCCCGGCCCTCCTGATGCGCGCCGACGGCCGCACCGACTTCCTGCCCACCCCCGGCGGCCAACTGATCGGCGTCTTCCCCGACGCCCACGTCGCCACCACGGCCATCCGCCTGCACCCCGGCGACACGCTCCTGCTCTACACCGACGGCCTCACCGAAGCCCGCACCTCCGAAGCCCGCTACGGCGAACACGCCCTCCTCGACTTCGCCAAAACCCTCGCCCCCACAACCGCCACCAACACAGTGGCCGCAATCCGCGAGCTACTCGACTCCTTCGGAACCGGCCTTGACGACGACACCGCAGTCCTGGCCCTAAGCGTCCCCCACCAAACCCCCTAACCCCACCGCCCCCCAAAGCAAAGCCACCCACCCCAACGCACCGCCCCCCCGCAAAGCCGACCCACTCACCACCGAGACAAATCCGCCCCCCACCAAGTGGCGACCGAAGCGACGCCAGCCACCCCAACGCACCGGAACGGATCCCGCTCCGCAGCCGGTGGCGAGCGAAGCGAAGCCGAACGCCCCAGCGGTCCAGAACCCGCAAAGACGGCGCATCCAACAACGGGACGGATTCCGCTCCGCAGTCGGTGGCGAGCGAAGCGAAGCCGAACGCCCCGCGATCCGCAACTTCCGCGAGGACGGCGCACTCGCCGACGGGACGGAGTCTGCTCCGTCGCAGGTGGCGAGCGAAGCGACGCCGAACACCCCCGCGATCCGGAACTTACGCGAGGACGGCGCACTCACCGACGGGACGGATCCCGCTCCGCGGCAGGTGGCGAGCGAAGCGATGCCGAACGCCCTACCGGTCCGGAACCTGCGGGACGGACTCTGCTCCGCGGCACGTGGCGAGCCAAGCGAAGCCGGCCAGGCCAACGCACCGGAACCTCCGCAAAAACGGCGCACTCACCGGCGGGACGGATCCCGCTCCGCAGTCGGTGGCGAGCGGAGCGACGCCGAACGCCCCAGCGATCCGGAACCCCGCAAACTCGGCGCATTCACCGGCGGGACGGATTCCGCTCCGCACCCGGTGGCGAGCGAAGCGAAGCCGGCCACCCCACACCGACGGAATCCGCCCCCACCCAGCGAGACGGATCCCCCCAACGCAGAAAAGAGGGGGTGCGGGTGGCGGAGCCCCCGCCTAGCGGCGAAGCCGCAAAAAGAACGAAGGCGACGCGGCCCACGCTTTCCGTGGGCATGCGTCGCCTTCGACTTCGTAGCGGGGACAGGATTTGAACCTGCGACCTCTGGGTTATGAGCCCAGCGAGCTACCGAGCTGCTCCACCCCGCGTCGGTATGGCTTTACCTTACGCGAT
>NZ_JBEZFP010000088.1:0-39800 GCF_040649515.1 Streptodolium elevatio | reverse complement strand
CCCTCCTCAACCCCCCTCCTCAACCCCCCTCCTCGACCGGCCTGGTCGGTCGCGCTGCTCGGCTCTGCTGGTTGGTGTTGGATTTTTTGGGATGGGGTTGGGGGAGTGAGTTGGCGGGGGTGGGGCACCTGGGGGTGGGGCGGGGCGTTGGAAGAGGGAAGGGTCCGGTGGTACCGGGGTTGCGGGCGGACTCGTGCCGCGGCGAGACGACAGAATCGAGCTCATGAGTACTCAGACCGAACTTCCGTACGGGTCCTGGCCGTCTCCCATCACCGCGGAGGCGCTGGTTGTCGGTGCCGCTTCACCGGGCGAGGTGCGGGTCGACGGGCGCGATGTCTGGTGGTCGGAGTCGCGTCCGTCGGAGGGCGGGCGCGATCAGTTGGTGCGGCGCGCGCCGGACGGGACGCGGGTGGACGTCCTGCCGGACGGCGTCTCCGCCCGTACGCGCGTGCACGAGTACGGCGGCGGCGCGTGGGCCGTGCGCGACGGGGTGCTCGTGTACGCGAACTGGGCGGACCAGCGGCTCTACCGCCTGGACCGCGGCGCGGCGGAGCCCGTGCCGGTGGCGCCGGAGCCGAGCGTCGCGCACGGGTGGCGGTACGCGGACGCCGAGATCGTCCCCGCCGGCGTGTGGGGCGAGCGCGCGTGGATCGTCGCGGTGCGTGAGAGCCACGAGCCGGAGGTGGTCGAGGCGCACGGGGAGGCGGCCAACGAGCTGGTCGCCCTGCCTTTGGACGGGGCCGCCGTCGCCGATCCCGCGCAGGTGCGCGTGCTGGTGACCGGCCCCGACTTCGTCTCGTCGCCGCGCGTGGCGCCCGGCGGGACCGCGCTCGCCTGGACGCAGTGGGACCACCCCGCGATGCCGTGGGATGCGACGGAGTTGGTGGTCGCGCGCGTGGACGTCGTCGGTGGCGTGCCGGAGCTGACCGGTGCCGAGGTGATCGCGGGCGGGCCCGGCGAGTCGGTGCTCCAGCCGACGTGGGCGCCCGACGAGTCGCTGTGGTTCTCGTCGGACCGCCGCGACGGGTGGTGGAACCTGCACCGTGTCGGGGCGGGCGGCCAGGTCGAGGTGGTCGCGCCGGTGGACGGCGAGATCGGCGGGCCGCAGTGGGTCTTCGGCCAGCGGCAGTTCGCGTTCCTCGCCGACGGGCGGGTGGCGTGCGCGCTGGAGAGCGACGGCCTGTACGACCTGGCCCTCGTCGACCCGGCGCGCCCCGAGCAGCCGCCGCAGGCGATGGTGACCGGCCTGACCTGGGTGGACCAGGTCGCGGCGGGCCCGGAGGGCGGCGCGGACATCGTGCTCATCGGCGCCGGCCCGGCCGAGGAGGCGGAGCCGCTGGGCATCTCGCTGCCGGACGAGCACGAGCGTCCGGTCGCCGACGAGTCCGACCCGGTCTTCGACCGCGACATCGACGACACCGAGACCGACCTCGGCGATTTGGGCGAGGAGCGCGAGGGCGGCGGTCACGCGCTGCTGGAGCGCCTGCGTCCGGCCCGCGCCGCGGTGGTCACGCCGGACTGGTTCTCGATCCCCGAGCCGATCTCGTTCCCGTCCGCCGACGGCCGCACCGCGTACGGCATCCTCTACCGCCCCCGCCACCCGGAGGTACGCGCGCCCGAAGGCACCCTGCCTCCGCTGCTCGTCACGATCCACGGCGGCCCTACGTCCATGGCCCGGGCGATGCTGACCCTCGACGTGCAGTACTGGACGACGCGCGGTTTCGCACTCGTCTCGGTGAACTACGGCGGCAGCACCGGGTACGGCCGCCCGTACCGCGAACTCCTGAACGATGCCTGGGGAGTTGTCGATGTCGAGGACTGCGACGCGGCCGCCCGCCACCTCGCCGCGACCGGGGCCGTCGATCCCGGAAGGCTGGCGATCCGGGGCGGTTCGGCGGGCGGGTTCACGACGCTCGCGGCGCTGGCGTTCGGCGACACGTTCGCGGCCGGGTCCAACCACTTCGGCGTCGCCGACCTGGCGGCACTTGCGCGCGACACCCACAAGTTCGAATCGCGTTACCTGGACGGGCTGGTCGGCCCGTACCCGGAGGCCGCGGACCGCTACAAGGAGCTGTCGCCGATCAACCACACCGCCGAACTGACCTGCCCGCTCGCGGTGTTCCAGGGCCTGGAGGACAAGGTCGTGCCGCCCGCGCAGTCGGAGATGATCGTCGAGGCGGTCAAGGCGAAGGGGCTGCCGTACGTCTACCTCGCCTTCGAGGGCGAGCAGCACGGCTTCCGCAAGGCGGAGAATATCATCCGCACCCGCGAGGCCGAACTGTGGTTCTTCGGAAAGGTGTTCGGATTTGAACCCGCCGACGCCGTCGAACCCCCGCCGGGCGGGGGCTTCTGACAGAACGTCACTTCGCAGGTACGCCCGCGCCCGACGGGCCGATTCGCGCGCGTGAGAGCGCGTGCATCGGACAACGCGCGCCGACCGCTCACCCGTTCGGCCGGGCGCGCCTGCGATGTGGTCGACGTCTCACCCGGGAAACCGCTGGTCAGCCACCCCAATTGCGGGGAATGAGAATTTGGATACCTCCCGGTAACAATGACCGCACCAGCGGGTAACACGAGCCGTGAATTCTCGAGTCAGCCAGGAGGACACACCGGTCGACTTGAGGAACGGGGGACCGACGCGTGCTGCTCACCCCGCACGAGCAAGAGCGCCTCATGCTCTCGTACGCCGCCGATCTTGCCCAGCGGCGCAGGGACCGCGGGCTGCGGCTCAACTACCCGGAGGCGGTCGCCGTGCTGTCCTCCTTCCTGCTCGAAGGGGCCAGAGACGGGCGGTCCGTCGCCGATCTCCAGGAGGCCGGGCGCCACGTCCTCGGCCGGGACGACGTCATGGACGGCGTCCCCGAGATGCTGGGGGAGGTGCAGGTGGAGGCGACGTTCCCCGACGGCACCAAACTCGTGACGGTGCACCACCCGATCCCGTGACCGGCGCGTCCTCGCCGACGGGCGGCGCCAACTCCGCTTCCCCCGGCGGCGGTACGCCCAACGGCGGCAAGTCCCGCACCGGCTCGCCGGGCGGCCGGGCGAAGGCCCCCCGTCCCGTCGTCCCGGGCGAACTCCTTCTCGGCACCGACCCGGTGCCGCTCAACCCAGGCCGCCCGGTCACCGTCCTGCGTGTGCTCAACACCGGCGACCGGCCCGTCCAGGTCGGCTCGCACCTGCACTTCCCGGCCGCCAACGACGCGCTCGACTTCGACCGCGGCGCGGCGTGGGGGCAGCGGCTGGACGTCCCGGCGGGCACGGCGGTCCGCTTCGAGCCGGGCGTCGCGCGCGAGGTCTCCCTCGTGCCGCTGGCCGGCTCACGCGTCGTACCGGGCCTCAAGGCGGGCCGCGGCGGCATCTTGGACGGTACGGACGAGTCCGGCAGCACCGGCAGCACCGGCACCACCCCGGCGACAACCGGCGGCACCGCGGCCGCCGGCCCACCCGCCCCCGCCGCCGTCCCCGAACCCTCCGCCAACGGACAGAGCCCGCAGGCGACTCCGACGTCGGAGGTGGAGAAATGAGCTCGATCGACCGCCACCGCTACGCCCTGCTGTACGGCCCCACCACCGGCGACCGCATCCGCCTCGCCGACACCGACCTGGTCGTCGAGGTCACCGAGGACCTGTGCCGCCCGCACGGCGCCGGCGGCGACGAGGTGATCTTCGGCGGCGGCAAGGTGATCCGCGAGTCCATGGGCCAGTCCGTGGCCACGCGCGCGGACGGCGCACCGGACACCGTCATCACCGGCGCGGTCATCCTCGACCACTGGGGCGTCGTCAAGGCCGACATCGGCATCCGCGACGGCCGCATCGTCGGGATCGGCAAGGCCGGCAACCCCGACACGATGGACGGCGTACACCCCGACCTGGTGATCGGCCCGTCCACCGAGGTCATCTCCGGCAACGGCCGCATCCTCACCGCGGGCGCCGTCGACTGCCACGTACACCTCATCTGCCCGCAGCAGTTCGGCGAGGCACTGGGCGCGGGTGTCACCACGATGATCGCGGGCGGCACCGGGCCAGCGGAGGGCAGCAAGGCGACCACCGTCACCCCCGGCGCGTGGCACCTCGCCCGCATGCTCGAATCGCTCGACGAGATCCCGATCAACTTCGTGCTCCTCGGCAAGGGCAACACCGTCTCCGAGGAGGCGATGTGGGAGCAACTGCGGGCGGGCGCCGCCGGGTTCAAGGTGCACGAGGACTGGGGGTCGACGCCGGCCGCGATCGACGCGAGCCTGCGCGTCGCCGAGGCCGCGGGCGTCCAGGTCGCCCTGCACAGCGACACGCTCAACGAGACCGGCTTCGTGGAGGGCACCCTCGCGGCGATCGGCGACCGGACGATCCACGCGTACCACACCGAAGGCGCGGGCGGCGGGCACGCGCCCGACATCATCACCGTCGCCTCGATGCCCAACATCCTCCCGTCGTCCACCAATCCGACGCGGCCGCACACCGTCAACACCGTCGAGGAACACCTCGACATGCTCATGGTGTGCCACCACCTCAACCCGTCGGTCCCGGAGGACCTCGCGTTCGCCGAGTCGCGGATAAGGCCGTCGACCATCGCCGCCGAGGACGTGCTCCACGACCTCGGCGCGATCTCGATGATCGGCTCGGACAGCCAGGCCATGGGACGCGTCGGCGAGACGATCATGCGGACCTGGCAAACGGCGCACGTGAACAAAGTTCGGCGCGGTGCTCTTCCCGGTGACGGCGTGTCAGACAATTTGCGCGCCCGCCGCTATGTGGCGAAGTACACAATCTGCCCGGCCGTCGCGCACGGGCTCGACGACGAGATCGGGTCGGTCGCGGTCGGCAAGCTCGCCGACCTCGTCCTGTGGGAGCCGGCGTTCTTCGGGGTACGGCCGCACGCGGTGCTCAAGGGCGGCGCCATCGCGTACGCGGCGATGGGCGATGCCAACGCGTCGATCCCCACCCCGCAACCGGTGCTCCCGCGCCCGATGTTCGGCGCCGCCCCGCGTACCGCCGCCGCGACGAGCCTGCATTTCGTCGCGCCGGCGGCACTCGAATCGGGGCTCGCCGACCGGCTCGACGTGCGGCGTCGCCTCGTGTCCGTCGCCGACGTGCGGGGCCGCGGCAAGAGCGCGATGCCGCTCAACGACGCGATGCCGCACATCGAGGTGGACCCGGGCACGTTCGCCGTGCGCATCGACGGCGAGAAGGTGGAGGCGCAACCGGCGGCAACCCTGCCGATGGCGCAGCGTTACTTCCTGTTCTGACGGCCCATTAACAATGGGCGGGTAGCTTGACAGGAGCGTCGACGGACGACGTGGACAGCAGCGGTGACCGGCCAGATCCCGGAATCGACGGCTAGAACGGTAAGAGGTGGTTGGCAATGGCGGCAGGACTTCTCCTCCTGGGCGACTCACGACTCCCGGCGGGCGGGCACGCCCACTCCGGCGGACTCGAGAACGCGGTGGCACGCGGCGAGGTGCACGACCTCGACACGCTCACCGACTTCCTGCTCGGCCGCCTGTACGGAAACGGATCCGTCCAGGCCGCATTCGCCGCATGCGCGGCACTCGTCGCGGGACCGTACGGGCTGAGCACGGACGGGCCCTGGGCGGAACTCGACACCGAACTGGACGCACGTACCCCGTCCGCACCCGCCCGCGCCTCCTCGCGCGCCCAAGGCCGTTCGCTGCGCCGCATCGCGCGCGCCGCCTGGCCCGAGGAGCCCTGGACCGCACTCGGCGTCTCGCCGCACCACGCGATCGTGCTCGGCGCCGCGGCCACGCGCGCGCGGCTCGACGAGCGCGAGGCGGCCGTGCTGGCCGCCACCAACACCGTCAACGGCCCGGCCTCGGCCGCGGTGAAGCTCCTGTCCTTCGACCCGATCGCGGTCACGGTCGTCCTCGCCGAGATGGCCGGGCACTGCGACCAGGTCGCCGAGGAGGCCGCGACCGCGGCCCGCACCGTGCTCGCCGACGGCGACTGGGACCGTCTGCCCGCGTGGTCCGCACCGGGCCTGGACGTATGCGCCGAACTGCACGCCCGCGAGGAGGTCGTTCACTTTGCATCTTGATCACGACAGCAGCTCCGGCGGTGGCGGGCACACGCATCGGGTACCCGCGGTGGTGCCCGGTTCGCGCCCGCTGCGGGTGGGCATCGGAGGGCCGGTCGGCTCGGGGAAGACGGCGCTGGTGGCGGCGCTGTGCCGGGCTCTCGCCGGCAAGGTCTCGCTCGCGGTGGTGACAAACGACATCTACACCACCGAAGACGCCGACTTCCTGCGGGCCGCGGGCGTACTTGCCGCCGACCGCATCGCGGCGGTGCAGACGGGCTGTTGCCCGCACACCGCGGTACGCGACGACATCAGCGGCAACCTCGACGCCGTCGAGGACCTCGAAGCGGCCCACGCGGACCTCGAGTTGGTGGTCATCGAGTCGGGCGGCGACAACCTGACGATGACGTTCAGCCGGGGCCTCGCCGACGTGCAGTTGTTCGTGATCGACGTGTCGGGCGGCGACAAGGTGCCGCGCAAGGGCGGTCCCGGTGTCACGCGGTCCGACCTGCTGGTGATCAACAAGACCGACCTCGCCCCGCAGGTCGGCGCCGACCTGGGCGTCATGGACCGCGACGCGGCCCGGATGCGGCCGGGAACTCCGGTGGTGTTCCTGTCCCTCCGCGGCGAACCGGGGGCGGCGCCGGTGACCGAGTGGGTGCTCGCCCAACTCGGTGCCTGGCAGGCGGGCACCGCGGTCCCGGTGGCCGCCGCGATCGGCGTCACCTCCGGCGGCGCCTCGGGCGGCGGCTCAGGCGGCAGTTCGGGCGGCACGTCCGCGGCGCCGACGGTGTCGACCGCGTCCACGGCGGGGTGACCTGACGATGGAGGCCGGCGCGGTCGTCCGGGCGGAGACGGCGCCGATGCGCCGGGGAGGGCGTGGCTCCGGGCCGGTGACCCGGATCGTCGAGGTACGCGGCCAAGTGCCGCTGCTGCCCCGCATCGCCTCCGTGCCCGGCCCGGGCGCGGAGGTGGTCTTCGTCGCGGGCGCCGCGGGGCCGCTCGGCGGCGACGAACTGACGGTACGCATCGAGGTCGGCCCGGGCGCGCGCCTCACGGTCCGCACCGCCGCTGCCGCCGTCGTGCTGCCCGGCACGGGCGAACCGGCCCGGCAGTCCGTCGAGATCGTGGTCGACGACGGCGGCGAGCTGGAGTGGCTGCCGGAGCCTGTCGTGGTGGCGGCAGGCGCGCGCTACGAATCCTCGGTGAAGGTCACTTTGGGCCGCGCGACCCGGCTTCTCATGTGCGAGACCCTCGTGCTGGGCCGCGCCGCGGAGCCCTGCGGCGACGCGGTCTCGCGCTGGGACGTCGCCGCGGAGGGCCGCCCGCTGCTGCGCCAGCAGTCGGCGTACGGCCCGGCCGCCAAGCCCGGTTGGCGCGGTCCCGCCGGTACCGCGGGGGGCACGGTCGTCGCGAGTCGGCTGCGCTTCCCGGACATCCCGGGCACCACGCCGCGACTGCCCAGCGCGGTAGGCCGGGCCGTGTGCGAACTGGCCGGGGGAGGGCTCCTGACGACGGTGACCGCCGCCGACACCCTTACCGCCGAGCGGCTGTTGAACGAGGACGCCCCGCAATCGCCCGCGCCGGCTACGGCCTTGGCTTCGGCCTCGGCTTCGGAACGTCGTCCTCCGACCGACGACGCGCCTGCCGGGCCTTCCGCACCGGCCACGTCCAGCGGGCCGAACGAGCCCGGTCCCGACGGACCCAACGGTCCCAGGGGGTCGAGAGGGTCCAGAGGGGCCACCGCCTCCCGGCCGACCGCTGTGGCCCGCTGATACGACTCGTCGGCTCGGCTCACCCGGCCCAACCCGGACGTTTGACCGGTTCCCGGCCTGGCCGTCGACGGAGCCGGAGTCGGAGCCAGACCGGCCGCGGTCCCGCTCCCGAATCCGGCCCGGCCTGGCCTGACCTGGCCCCCGAGCGGGACCTGACGCCCCGCCAATTCCCGCGTACGCCCCGGCTACGGCTCCTCGTCGCTGCCGAAGGCGACCGCGGGGAGGTGGACCGTACCGAAGTCCGGATGGTCGAAGGACGGTTGCACGGGGCGGAGTTGACTCCCGAAACCGTCCGGGGCGAGCATCCCGGTGGCGGAGAGGACCGCCTCGATACGGCGGATGGCGGCGGGCCGCCCGGTGACGGCGACGCGGACGGCTCTGGGCTCGCGGCGCAGGAAGTGGTTCTCGTGGCGCTGGATTTCGATGTCGGGCAGCGGCGTCTCGGCCATCTGCCGTATGAGGGCGAGCAGGTCCTCGGCGGTGACCGGTGTCGTCGGCGGGCGCGGTTTGCCGGTGCTCGGGTCGATGTCGCCCCGCCACACGGCTGCCGGATGAGGGCCGGCCCTGCCCTGCAACTGCCCCCAGATACCGTCCTCGGCCAGACCGAAGTCGACGCGCAGGGCCTGCCCGGCGGTGTGCACGTGCCTCACCGCGCTGTCGAGGCCATGCCAGAAGACCAGGCGGCGTCCCGCGAGGGCGGCGCGCAGTTCGTCGGCGCCCTGCTGGGCGGGGAGTGCGGCCGCCGGGGCGTCGGGGTGGGTGGACGGGACCAGTTGCGTGAACACGCCTGCCAGTGGCCGGCCTTCGCGATCGATGACCTCGATGTGCCCGGCGGCGGGACGGGTGTCTTCCGGGCCGCGGCCGGGGACCGGGATGGTGCCGACAAGTCGTACCGCCAGCACGGCCAGGGTTTCGTCCGCCAGATCCGCCCGGGCGGCTTCGATGTACATCGCCCGCAGGCGCATGTTGGCGCGTTGGGCGTCGCGCAGCCGCACGATGTGGTCGCAGGTCTCGCACAGCGGCCGGTTGTCGACCCACGTGCACGGTGACTCGCAGAACGCACCGCAGTCGGCGCACTCGTGCGCAACCGGCGGGCATTCGGCGAGAGCGTACAGCGGCAGGTGGCGGTACTCCGGGGTGCGTACCTGCCCGCGTACGCGGCCGCCGGGCACCCGGGGGTACGGCAGGCCGGCCAACTGCTCCGGCGTCAGCAGTCCTTCGGGGACGTCCTCGAAGCGCGCGTACAGAGGCTGTTGGGGGTCCTTCGGCGGCTTGTAGGGCATGCGGCGTCTCTCCCGTCCGGTCCGCCCCCAGCATGCCCGGTGCGAGCGCGGGCGCGTCCCACGCCCACGGCCTCACGCTCCTGTGCCCCAGGCTCCTGTGCCCCAGGCTCCTCTGCCCCAGGCTCCTCTGCCCCAGGCCTCTCCGCCCCACGCCCTGCCCGCTGTGCGGGTCAGGCCGACGCGCGGGTCACGAGGTGGGTGGGCAGGATCACCGGCTCGGCCCCGCTGCCCGCGACGACGTGGTCGAGGAGCAGGCGCGTCATGCGTCGGCCCTGCTCGTGGACCGGCTGGTGCACGGTCGTCAGCGGCGGGTCGGACCACAGCGCGGCCTCGACGTCGTCGAACCCGACGACCGCGACGTCCTCCGGGACGCGTCGGCCCGACTCGCGCAGCACCGACACGGCCGCCGCGGCCATGAGGTCGGAGGCCGCGAAGACGGCGTCGACGTCGTCGGCGGTACGCAGCAGTTCGCGCATCGCCGCGGTGCCCGAGTCGCGCGTGAAGTCGCCGTGCACCACCACCGGTTCGCCGTCGACCTCGTCCAGGTAGCCCTTCAGCCGGTCGATGCCCGCGCACATGTCCTGCGGCCCGGCGATGGTCGCGATCCGCCGCCGACCGCGCTCGTGCAGGTAGCGGGTGGCAAGCCGGGCGCCGCCCACGTTGTCGGCGTCGACGTACGTGATGCCCTCGGCACGGCCGAGCGGCCGACCGCCGACCACCACGGGGATTCCCGCCTGGACAAGGCGGTTCGGCAGCATCGCGTCGCCGTGCAGCGAGACGAGCAGCGCGCCGTCGACGTGTCCGCCGCGCAAATAGCGCTCCAGGCGCTGCTGGTCGGCGGACGTGCGGACCATCATCAGGACCAACTGCGTGTCGGTGCCCGAGAGTTCCTCGCTCACCGAGCGCACGATGCCGGTCAGGTACGGGTCGCCGAACAGATGGGTCTCCGGCTCCTGGATGACCAGCGCCACCGAGTCGGTCCGCCGCGTGACCAGGGTCCGTGCGGCGCGGTTCGGCACGTACCCGGTCTTCGCGATCGCCGCCTCGACGACCTCGCGGACCTGCGGGCTGACCTTCGGCGAGTTGTTGATGACCCGCGAGACGGTGGCGCGCGAGACCCCGGCCACCGCGGCGACCGTCTCCAGGGTGGGAGCGTCCGGCGGGGGCGGCGCCGTACCGGTCGCCCGCGCCGAACCGACCGCCGAACCGGCGGCGGAACCGGCCGCGGAACCGACCGGCGACCCGTCCGACGGTCCGTCCGGCGCCCCTCCCGGCGTCGTCTCGTCAGGCACCCTGCGGCTCCCCGTTCCCGTTGCGGCCGCGGTGTGCGGCGATGACCGACGCGTACCAGTGCGCGCTGTCCTTGAGGGTACGGCGACCTGATGCGAAGTCCACGTGGATGATGCCGAACCGTTTGGCGTAGCCGTACGCCCACTCGAAGTTGTCCAGCAGCGACCACACGAAGTAGCCGCGCACGTCGGCGCCGTCCGCGACGGCCCGGGCGACTGCCGCCAGGTGGGCGGCGATGTACGCCTGCCGGCCCGGGTCGGCGACCGTGCCGTCGGGGCCGACGGTGTCGTCGTACGCCGCCCCGTTCTCGGTGACCAGCAGCGGCAGCCCGGGGGCTTCGGCCCGCACCCGCATGAGCACGTCGTACAGCCCGGTCGGGTCCACCGGCCAGTCCATCGCGGTCCGCGGCCCGGGCGCGTGCCGGAACCGCACGTCGTCGCAGCCGGGCCAGGGCGAGTGCGCGCTGACGCCGTGGCCGTCGTTGCGCGGCTCGCCCGGCTTCGCGCCCCCGCCGACGAGTGAGGGTGTGTAGTAGTTGACGCCCATCTCGTCGATCGGCCGGGAGATCGCGGCCAGGTCGCCGTCCCGGATGTGCGACCAGTCGGTCAGCGACGCGGTGTCGGCCAGCACGTCGGCCGGGTAGGCGCCGCGTATCACCGGACCGAGGAAGATCCGATTGGCCAATCCGTCGATGCGCCGCGCGGCGTCCACGTCGACCGGGTCGTCCGAGGCCGCGCGTACCGCCGCGGGGTTCAGGACCAGCGAGATCCGTCGGCCCGCGGGCAGTACGGCACGCAGCGCGGCCACGCCCTCGCCGTGTGCGAGGAGCAGGTGGTGATGGGCCGTCAGCGCGGCGGCAGGATCGGTGATGCCGGGCGCGTGCACCCCGGAGGCGTAACCGAGGAACGCCGCGCACCACGGCTCGTTGAGCGTCGTCCACATGGGTACGCGGTCGCCGAGCGCCCGGCCCACGGCCTCCGCGTACTCGGCGAACCTCGCGGCGGTGTCGCGGTTGGTCCAGCCGCCGACGTCCTGGAGGTACTGCGGCAGGTCCCAGTGGTAGAGCGTGAGCGCCGGTACGACACCGGCCTCCAGCATGGCGTCCACGAGCCGGTCGTAGAAGGCCAGGCCGCGCGCGTTCGGCCGGCCGCCCGGCTCGGGGAGCACGCGCGACCACGCGACGGAGAAGCGGTAGGCGGACAACCCGAGTTCGCGCATCAGGCCGACGTCGGTGCGGTACCGGTGGTAGTGGTCGGCGGCGACGTCGCCGGTGTCCCCGTTGTGCACGCGGCCGGGCGTACGCGAGAAGGTGTCCCAGATCGACGGCGAGCGCCCGTCGTCGGCGACGGCGCCCTCGATCTGGTAGGAGGCGGTTGCCGCGCCCCACAGGAACCCGGCGGGCAGGGCGGCGGCGAGTTGGGCGGCGGCGAGTTGGGCGGGGGCGGGTTGCCCGCCGGGCAGCGCGCTGGCGGGGGAGTCTTCGTCGGCGGTCGTACGCACGCGTCGTCCTTCTCTGTGCGGGGAGTTGGTGGGGGGTGGTGGCACGGCGGGCGGAGGTCAGCCCTTCACGGCGCCCTGCATGATGCCGCCGACGATCTGGCGGCCGAGCAGGCCGAAGACCACCAGGACGGGCAGCGTGCCCAGGACGGTGCCGGCGAGGATGACCGACTGGTCCGGCACATAGCCGCCGCCGAGCGAGTTGATGGCCACCTGAACGGTGGGGTTGTCCTGGCTGAGCGCGATGATCGGCCAGAAGAAGTCGTTCCAGGTGGTCATGAAGGTCAGCAGGCCGAGGACCGCCATCGCGGGGCGCGCGATCGGGATCACGATGCGCCAGAAGATCCGGAAGTACGAGGCGCCGTCGACGCGTCCCGCCTCGATCAGCTCGTCCGGCAGCGCCTCGGCGAGGTACTGCCGCATGAAGAAGACGCCGAACGCGGTGACCAGGGTCGGCAGGATCACCGACTGGAGCTCGTTCCCCCAGCCGAGCTTCGCCATCATCATGTACAGCGGGATGAGGCCGAGTTGCGGCGGGATCATCATCGTCGCGACGGTGAACGACAGGAGTGCGCCGCGGCCGCGGAACCGCAGCTTCGCGAACGCGAATCCGGCGAGCGTGCAGGCGAGCACGGTACCCAGCGCGACCGTTCCGGACACGATCGTCGAATTGACCAGTGCCTTGGTGATGTTCGCCTGCTCGTTCGCGCGCTCGAAGTTGTCGGTGAGCCCGCCGCCGGGGAGGAACGGCGGCGGCACCGAGTTGATCTCGGCGTTGGAGCGGGTGGCGGCGACGATGGACCAGTAGAAGGGGAAGGCGGAGACGACGGTGGCGAAGATGAGGATCGCGTACGTCACGACCCCGGCCCGGTCGTGGGCGCGCGGGCGCCGCCGCTTGGCGCGTCGTTCGGCGGGCGGCGAATCCACGCTGTCGACACGGGACTTGGCGGTAATCGGGCTCGCGGTCGCGGCGGTCATGTCGGTCACGTCGGTCACCCCTTCCCGTTCCGCGACTTGGCCGCGGTCAGCTTGGAGCGGTAGCGGGCGATCGCCGCGTTGACGCCGATCACCAGGACGATGACGAGGAAGAGCAGCCACGCGATGGCGGCGGCCTTGCCGAGCGAGAAGTACTGCCAACCGGTCTGGTACATGTAGAGGCCGGTGGTCTGGTACTGGCGCGACGCCCCGCCGTTCATGCCGGTGGTGCCGCCTTGCAGCAGCAGCGGCTCGCCGAAGATCTGGAGTGCGCCGATCGTCGACACGATGATCGTGAAGATGATCGTCGGGCGCAGTCCCGGCAGCGTCACGTGGCGGAACTGCCGCCAGGCGTTGGCGCCGTCCATCATCGCGGACTCGTAGCGGTCGCGCGGGATGGCCTGCATGGCGGCGAGGTAGATGAGCGCGTTGTAGCCGGTCCAGCGCCACGTCACGATCGTCGAAACGGCGATCTGCGACGGCCACTTCTCGTTGAACCAGTCGACGGGGTCGACGCCGACGAGGCCGAGCGCCCAGTTGAGCATGCCGTAGTCGCGGCCGAACAGGCCGGCGAAGACGAGAGTCGCCGCGGCCACGGAGGTCGCGTACGGCAGGAGCAGCACGACCCGGAAGAAGGTCCGGCCGCGCAGACGGTAGTTGAGCAGGTGCGCGAGCCCGAGGGCGAGGCACAGCTGCGGGACCGTCGAGATGACCCCGATGGTGAAGGTGTTCTTGAGCGAGTTCCAGAAGAACTCGTCCTTCAGCAGCGTCGTGTAGTTGTCGAGGCCGACCCAGGCCATCGCGTCGGGGTTCTGCAGCCGTACGCGGTGCAACGAGACGTAGCCCGTGTAGATCAGCGGGAACAGCCCGAACGCCGCGAAGAACACGAAGAAGGGGGCGACGAACGCGTACGGTGCGGCCTTGGTGCCGCGCCGCCGCCACAACTGGCGGCGGGTCGGCACCGTTGCCGGGGACGAGACGGCCATGCGGGAAGTCCTCGGGTCGCGGGGGAGGGGTGACGCGGTGCGGCGGGGCGATTCGGCGGAACGGAGGGCCGGCGCCGGGGCCGTGCCGGACGGCGTGATGCCGTGCGAACGGCGGGGGCCGTGACGGCCCCGGCGCGGTCGGCCCGGGCTCAGCCGAGTGCGGCCTTGACCGACGCCTTGGCGTCCTTCCAGGCGTCATCCGGCTTCACGCCCTGCGCCTCCACGGCGTTCAGGGCGTTCTGGATCGCCACCTTCACGTCGTTGTCGCGAACGCCGAGCGTCTGCGCGGGCATCGCCTCCGCGGACTTGCTGAAGATCTGCCCGATGGGCGCGTTGTTGAAGTACGGGTCGGTCGTCCCGGCGACCTGCGAGATGGCCGTCGTGCGGGACGGGAACGAGCCGCGCTTCTCGAACAGCTTCACCTGCTGCTCCTTCGCGGTCAGCCAGGTGAGCAGCTCGTACGCCTCCTTGGCGTGCTTGGCCCCCTTGGGGATCGCGAGGTACGAGCCGCCCCAGTTGCCGGTGGCGCCGGGTGCGGCGGCGACGTCCCACTTGCCCTGCGTCGCGTCGCCGGCCTTCTCCTTGATGTAGCCGATCATCCACGACGGGCACGAGACGGTGGCGAAGCCGCCCTTGGCGAACGCCTGGTCCCAGTCGGTCTGGAACTGCACGAGCTTGGCGCTCAGTCCGTCCTGTGCCGCCTTCGCGGACAGGTTGAAGGCGTTCTGGACGGCCGGGTTCGTGTCGTAGATCAGCTTGCCCGAGGCGTCGTAGTAGAAGGTCTGCTGCTGCCCGATCATGGCGTTGTACATGCCGGTGACGCTGTCCATGTACGCCGAGCCCTTCGGCGCCTTCGCCGCGAACTGGCGGCCCACGTCGAGGTATCCCTCCCACGTCGACCAGCGCTGCGCCAACTCGTCGCGGCCGGTGGGCAGTCCGGCCTGCTGGAACAGGTCGGTGCGGTAACAGATGGCCATCGGTCCGATGTCGGTGCCGAGCGCGAGCACCTTGCCGTCCGGGGTGGTCGCCGCCTTGGACTTCCAGCCCAGGTATTCGGCGGTCTGCGTCTGCGCGCCGAGGGTGTTCAGGTCGAGCCACTTGTCGGCCTGGTTGTTCGCCACGTCGACGATGCGGCCGACCTCGATGCCCTGGATGTCGTCGAGGTCACCGCCGCCGCCGAGACGCGTCTGCAGGGCCGGCCAGTAGACCTCTTCCTTCTGGGTGGCGTTCTGCTTGATCTTGATGTTCGGGTGGAGGGCCTCGTACTCCTTGTAGAGACCGGCCTCTTCGAAGCCGAACGAGCCGAACAGGCCGACGCTGAGCGTGATCTGCCCGCCGGGGTCGCCGGAGGCGGACGGGTCCTTGTCGTCGTCGTCGGAGCCGCAGCCGGCCAGGGCGGAGCCGGCGAGGACGGCGGCGCACAGTACGGCCAGCGTTCTGGAGCGGCCGGAAGGCAAGCGCATGGGGGACCTCCTGGGACGGGGATCAGGCGGGAGTGGGCGTGCGGATGTGCGGACGAGCAGGCGTGCGGTTGGGCGGCGTACCGGAAATGCGGGCGTGCTGAAGCCGTGCGGGCGTGCTCAAGCTGTGCGCGGGTGCTGCGTGGTGTGCCGCGCGTTCGTATGCGCGGTGCCACGCGCGGACGATCGTGAGCCGTGCGGTGGTTCAGCGCGTGGAGAAGGGCGCGGCAAAGCCTGCTGCGGGAGCGCTCTATCCTGCTGTGAGAGCGCTCTCACAGCAGTGAGACTGACGCGTACCGCGCACAGTGTCAAGGCTCGGAACCAAGCGTGACCCGCCGAACCGGGCGATCGCCGGCACCGGACCGGCGGACCGCTCACCGGACGATCACCGGTTTCTCAGCGGGATCTCAGGCCCGCGGCGCATCCTGGTCACTCGGCGCACAAGCGAAGGTGGATCAGATGCGACTTCTCGTCACCGGCGGGGCGGGCTACATCGGCTCGGTGACCACGGCGGTTCTGCTGGCGGCCGGACACGACGTCACGGTCCTGGACGACCTGTCCACCGGGCACCGCGACGCGGTCCCGCCGGGCGCCGGGTTCGTCGAGGGCGACGTCGCCGACGCGGGGCTGGTCCTGGCCGCCGAACGCCACGACGGCGTCCTGCACTTCGCGGCGCGCTCGCTGGTCGCCGACTCGGTCGCCGACCCCGCCGAGTACTGGCACGTCAACGTCGGCGGGACACTGGCCCTCCTCGATGCGGTTCGCAAGCACGACGTGCCGCGCTTCGTCTTCTCCTCGACCGCCGCGGTCTACGGCGAGCCGGCGACCACGCCGATCCCCGAGACGGCCGAGACGCGTCCGACGAACCCGTACGGCGCCTCGAAGCTGGCCGTCGATCACCTGCTCACCTCGTACGCGAACGCCTACGGCCTCGCCGCGGTGTCGCTGCGCTACTTCAACGTCGCCGGCGCGTACGCGGGGCTGGGCGAACGCCACGTGCGCGAGACCCACCTGATCCCGATCGTGCTGCAGGTCGCCGAGGGCGTACGGGAGCACATTCAGGTCAACGGCACCGACTGGCCGACCCACGACGGCACCTGCGTCCGCGACTACCTGCACATCGCCGACCTGGCCCGTGCGCACGTGCTCGCCCTCGACGCGGCCGCGCCCGGCCGCCACGAGATCTGCAACCTCGGCAACGGCGTCGGGTTCTCCGTCCTGGAGGTCGTCGAGACCGCGCGCCTGGTCACCGGCCACCCGATCCCCGCGGTCGAGGCCCCGCGCCGCCCCGGCGACCCGGCCGTCCTCGTCGCCTCCGCGGACCGCGCCCGCAACCTCCTCGGCTGGAAGCCCGAGCACCCCGACCTGGCCCGCATCATCGCCGACGCCTGGGCCCTAACCGCCCCATAACCCGAGCGGCCACCGACAGGTGGCCGAAAACCGCCGCAGGGCCGCAGGAAGGCCGCGGGAAGCAACAGCACCAAAAAAGCGGAAGGGTACCCGGCCAAGGAACCCCGCTTGATGTTGGTCGTGTGCTCCTTTTTGTACATAACCAACAGTCGCTGGAGCGGCCGTATCCGTCACGCAGATCGACACCGACGACGGCGATGCCTTGGAACGCGTCAAGGCGCTGTCCAACGCCAAAACCAAGAAGAAGTCGGCCAGTCTCGCCCTCGGTACTACGCCGAGCACCAGAAGCGTGCCGCGCGCATCAGCCGCCACTTTGAACGCGTCCGTAGCGGGGGGCGGTGGAGGACGCCGAGCGGCGGCACCAGGCGCGCCTGATCTGAGCGAGCACAGCATCTACGACGTCGGCTGACAGCGACCGCCGTCGGCGTCGGAAAAGCGGAAGGGCGCCCGGCCAAGGACGCCCTTCCATGCGAACTACACAGGTTCGCGAGCGATGCGAGCATATCGCATGCCGTCGCGCAGGTTGATATCGGGAGGAGTGACTGCTTGATATCGTGGTCTCGCTCGCTACTTGTCATGACGAGTGACGTCGTTACGTTGCTGTCGGGAGGTCGACGATGAGTCGCACTGTGATTGATGTGGATGACGAACTCCTGGCTGAGGCGCAGGAACACTTCGGTACCGCAACGAAGGTCGCCACGGTCAACGCTGCCCTGTTGGAGGCGGTGAAGCTGGCGAGGCGCCAGGCGTTCGCCCGGGCGATCATCGATGGAGAGTTCGACCTGCTTGAGCGCGAGCCCAGGCCGGACGCCGGGTGACCACGAGCCGCTACCTGGTGGACAAGTCGGCGCTGGCCCGCTGGAATCGACCGGCAGTTGGCGAGGTTTTGAGCGACCTGTCCCACCGAGGACTCTTGGCCGTCACCGGCGTCGTCGAGTATGAGGTTCTCTACAGCGCACGCAGCCTTGACGAGGCCCGGCGTATGCGGCGGCTCCTGAGTGGATTCGACTACGTCCACTGCGGCGATGAGGTCTGGGATCGTGTCCGAGAGGTGCAGGTTCGGGCGATCGAGAAGGGCTTCCACCGCGCCTTGTCGATGGCCGATGCGCTGATTGCCGCTGCCGCGGAGCGACATGACCTTGTTGTGCTGCACTACGACGGCGACTACGACATGATCGCGAGCATCACCGGGCAACCCACGCAGTGGGTGGTGCCCGCAGGGCAGGCCGACTGAGTCATGGGCGAAGCCCGTCCCGCGGCCGCCACGGTGCGGAGGTGGGACGGGCTTGGTTGTCGTGGGCGGGGTCAGTTGCGGATGGGGACCCTGACGACCTGGCCGGGGAGGCCGGCGTTGGCGGTTCGGGTGCCGTCTATTTGGATGGCGTGGCCGTTGACGAGGACGTGGCGGATGCCGGTGGGCTGGTCGGCGGTGAGGCGTTCGCCGTCCGCGGGGAAGTCGCGGACGCGGCGGATGGGGCCGGGGGCGACGGTGGCCGGGTCGAAGACGACGACGTCGGCCCAGTAACCGGGGCGCAGGTAGCCGCGGTCGGTGAGGCCGAGAATGTCGGCCTGGACGCCGGTCAGCTTGCGGACCGCCCGCTCGACCGGCATGAGGTCGCGTTCGCGGACCCACTTGCCGAGGAAGTCCGTGGCCTGCGGGGCGTCGCAGAGCTGGCCGACGTGGGCGCCGGCGTCGGACAGGCCTAGGGTGCAGTTCTCCTCGGCGAGGATGCCGAGGAGCGCGTCGACGTCGTCGTTGGCCAGGACGCAGCGCATGCGCAGGTCGAGGCCGGGCTCGTCGAGCGCGAGGTCGAGCAGGGTGTGGAACGGGTCGGTGCCGCGTTCGGCGGCGATGTCGGTGAGCGGGCGGCCCAGGAGCCCCGGGTGGGCCGAGGACTCGTCGACGGTGTACGTGCCCCAGCGGGGGACGAGGAACGCGCCTTCCGCCTGCCAGGCGGCGAGCGCCCGCTCGCGGAAGGCCGGGTCGGCGTACGCCGCCCGCCGCTCATCCGCGCCGCCCGCCATCAGCTCGCCGAAGACCGGGTTGGAGTTGAGGGTGAAGGGCTCGGCGAGGGTGAAGGAGAAGGTCAGCGGCCGCGGGCTGACCTGGGGCCAGACCTGGGCGCCCTTCGCCCAGCCGTCGCGGTTGAGCTGGACCAGGCGCTCGTGCGCGCCGGTGGGTGTGGTCATCAGCGCGGTGTAGGTGAACGGGACGCCGATGTCCGGCTGGATCTCGTACAGGTCGTCGATGCCGAGCTGCTCGCCCGGGGTGAACTCCACGACGCCGCGCCGCTCTTCGCGTACCACGGCGAGGAGCGCGTCGATCTCGGCGCGGTCGGCCAGGCGCGAGGGCACCGGCTTGCCGTCGATGCCGCGGTGGGTCTTCGCGAAGCTGGTGGCGAACCCGGCGGCCCCGGCGCGCAGCGAGGTGCGCAGCACCTCGCCCATCTCCGCGATCTCCGGTGCGGTGGCGGCGCGTTCGTAGGCGTCCATGCCCATCACGTACAGGCGCAGCGCGGTGTGGCCGATGTACGCGGTGTAGTTGAGGCCCACGCCGCGCCGCTCGACCGAGTCCAGGTAGCCCGGGAAGTCGCTGAAGTCCCAGGGGATTCCGGCCTCCAGAGTGGCGACGTCCATGTCCTCGACGTTCTCCAGGGTGCGGGCGATCACGCCGTGGTGCTCGGGGCGCGTCGGGGCGATGGAGAAGCCGCAGTTGCCCGCGACGACGGTCGTGACGCCGTGGAAGCAGGACGGCGTCAGCGCCGGGTCCCAGAAGACCTGCGCGTCGTAGTGGGTGTGGATGTCGATGAAGCCCGGAGCCACGATGTGGCCGATGGCGTCCAGGGTCTGACGGCCGGTCAGCCCTTGGCCGATGGCCGAAATGCGGCCGTCCGTGACCGCGACATCGGCCGCGTACGGTGCCGCGCCGGTGCCGTCCACCACCGTGCCACCGGTGATCACCAGGTCGGCGGTCCTGTCAGCGGTCATGCCGGTACGTCCTTTCGTGCGGGGGACTCGCCGGTCTGGGGGGCCCGGTGAGGGAGGGAAAGCCCGTACAACTCGGCGCAGTTGCGCCACAGGATGTCGTCGCGCACGTCCTCGGCCAGGTGCGCGGTGTGGTCCGCGAGCACCTGCTGCGAGTGCGGGAACGTCGAGTCGGAGTGCGGGTGGTCGTTGGCCCACATCAGGCGGCGGTGGTCCATCAGATCGGTGACCCGGAACGCGACCGCGTCGTCCTGGAAGGTCAGGTACACGTGGTCGCGGATGTACTCGCTGGGCAGCCGGCCGAGCGCGCGGTCGCCCAGCCAGTTGCCGTGGTAACGGACGGCGTGGTCGGCGCGGTACATCCAGTGCGGCATCCACCCGGCGTCCGCCTCGACGCACACGACTTTCAGGCGCGGCTCGCGGTCGAAGACGCCGCCGAACACCATCGTGCCGATGACGTCCTGGCAGCCGCGCATGATGCCCAGGAAGCTGTTCATCTTCGGCCCGCGGTACTGCTGCGCGCCGAGTTGGTCGTTGCCGGACGTGAGGATGTGGAAGGCGAGCGGCAGGCCGAGGTCGGCGGCGGCGCGCCACAGCGGGTCCCAGCGCGGGTCGTCGTAGTCGCCGGCTTCGCCTTCGCAGGCGGCGTGGCCGGGCATCATGACGCCGCGCAGGCCGAGTTCCTTGATGCGGGCGAGGTCGTCGACGCCTTCCTCGACGCTGCGCAGCGCGGTCTGGCCCATGCCGATCAGGCGGTCGGGGGCGTGCCCGGCGAACTCCTCGGCCATCCACAGGTTGTACGCGTCGAAGCACGCCTTCTTGTAGTCCGCGTCCGGGTGGTTGCACAGCAGCATGCCGACGGACGGGTACACGACCTCGGCGGCGACGCCGTCCCGGTCCTGCTCGGCGAGCCGGGCGACGGGGTCCCAACCGCCTTGGTGCAGCTGGTCCCAGTCGGTGTACTCGAACGGGCCGACGGTCTCCGGGGGCCGCCCGGCGGCCGCCACCATGCCGTACGGGATGCGGCTGCGCCCGTTGTCGATGTCCATCACCGCCCCCATGCGCGGGTCGGTCGCGGCGACGGGCGCGCGGTCGCGGAAGGCCGGGTCGATGCGGTCGAGGTAGCAGTCGCCGGGCTCGGTGACATGCGAGTCGGCGGATATCGCGAACAGGGGCGTCCCCATGGCGGTCCTCTCACGTGCGGCCCCGGGCCGCGGAGTGCGGCTTCGGAGCGTGTGGCGGCGGGCACGCAATTGATGAGTGCACATTAAGTACGGGGTCCGTTAGTTTCAACACTCGTGGGACGCAATCCAGAGGCCACGCGCCGAGAACTGCTCGACAGCGCCGCCCGGCTGTTCGCCGAGCGCGGCATCGCCGCGGTGTCGCTCAACGAGATCAACACCGCGGCCGGGCAGCGCAACGCGTCCGCGCTCCAGTACCACTTCCGCTCCCGCGAGGGCCTGCTGCGCGCGATGCTGGAGCGGCACATCCCCCAGGTGCGGGCGCGGCGCGACGAACTGCTCGCGCTGGCCGACGCACACCCGGAGAAGGTGCGCAGGTCGGCCGAGGCGTTCGTGCTGCCGCTGGCCGAGCAGTTGGACGGAGACTGGCGGGGCCGCGCGTTCCTGCGCATCACCGCCGAGCTGATGGCCGACCCCTCGCGCAGCGCGCCCGAGGTGCGGGAGCTGCTGACGCAGACGCTGGCGGACGAGGCGTACGCGCGCATCTGGAAGCACGGCCACCACGTCCCGGCGCTGCTGCGGCCCGAGCGGATGCGCGTCGGCGGCACGATGGTGCTGCACGCGCTCGCCGACCGGGCGCGGCTGCTGGAGTTCGCGGGCAGGCCGACGCAGATCGCCCCCGAGCTGTTCGTGGGCAACCTGGTCGACATGTTCCTGGCGGCGACGCTGGCTCCGGTCGCGCGCTGAGCGCCGTCGCGGACGCGTCCCCGGGCCGCGCGGGTTCGCCCTGAGCCTGGCCGGGTTCGTCCCGGTCGGTCCCGGGTCCGTGCGGGACCGGCGACGCGGAGGAGCCGCCGGGCCCGCAAGGACGATTTCGGGGTGCGGTCAGGACGCGTCGGCGAGCGCCTTGTCCCACACGTTGTGCCAGTGCGCGACGGCCGATTCGCCCATCCCGACCACCATCGTGTCCAGGCCCGACGCGAACCCGCGCTGACACGCCTCGGCGCCCGGGAAGTCCTCGTTCCGCAACACGCGCTTGTTGGTCTCGTGGTTGTTGCGGGCGGTGGCGATGCTCTGCTCGTCCAGCGGGTCCCACGTGCCCTCGGTCATGGTGATGTACGACTCGCCCGGCACCTGTCCCGGGTAGATCCGCAGCATCGTCGTGCTCAGCGGGCTCTCCAGCAGCACGGTCGACGGCAGCACCGTCTGCACGTTCACCATCGGCAGCCGGGCCGGCCAGTTCTCCTCGGGCAGCGCCGCCAGCGACTCGAAGCCGGCGATCGGCACCGCGAACCGGCTGTGCGGGCCGAACGTGTCGACGATGCCGTTGTTGAGCACGATGCCGTGGATCGTGGCCTTGTGCAGGAAGGGGATGTGGTAGCCCTCGAGGTTGATGTCGACGGTGAGCTTCCAGTTGGCCTTGAGCCTGAACGTCTCGTTGACGACCGTGCGGGTGCGGTCGTACGGGAAGCCCGCGAACGCGTCGGCCACGTCGTCGAGCGCGCCCGCGACCTCGACGTCCGGCCGCAGGCCGACCACGATCAGGCCCGCGGAGATCGCCACCGGCAGCTTCTTGAGGCCGAACCGATCCGGGTCGATGCCGGGGAACTGCGGTCGCGACGGCAGGCCGACCAGCGAGCCCGCCGAGTCGAACTGCCAGCCGTGGTAGCCGCAGATGAACCGGCGCGCGCTGCCGCAGCCCGTCCCCTCGGTGCCCTCGCGCGCGGAGTCCTCGGCGGCGACCGGCATCCCGCGGTGCGTGCAGGCGTTGAGGAACGCGTGCAGTTCGCCGTCCTGGTCGCGCGTCACCAGGACCGGCACGCCGTCCACGTCGCGCGCCAGGAAGTCGCCGGGCTCGGCGACGTCGCCGGCCCAGCCGACCACCTGCGGCGTACGCCGGAACAGCACCTCGCGTTCGCGGGCCAGGCGCTCGGGGTCGGTGAAGACCGAGGCGTCCACGCGCAGCGGCGCCTCGCCGAGGTCGAGCGTGCGTTCGGCCAGGTGGTCGATGATCCGGCGGCCCGTGCTGACGACGTCCTCGTGCTTCATGGCCCCTACTCCCGTGCCGTGTCGTGTGCGTTGCCCTATGCGTTCCGGATGCCTTGTCGCGTGCCTTGTCGCGTGCCCGGTCGCATGCGCTGCCGCGTGCCCTGCCGGGTGCCCGGCGGCGAACTAATGAGAGTTCATTATGTGAAGGGGGTCATGACACCGTCAATGACGTATGTGGTGTCATCGGAGGGAGAGATCACGCGGAGGTCGGCGCACGCATGCAGCACCAGGTCGAGACGGTCCACTACGACGTGGGCGACGTACGCCTTTCCGGGCTCCTGGCCAGGCCCGCCGCGGGCCCCGGGCGGGGGACGGTCCTGGCCCTGCACGGCGGCGGCTCGCGCGCCGCGTACTGGCACCGCGACAACGCCCGCGAGGCCTCGCTCCTGGCGCTCGGGGCCGCACTCGGCTGGACCGTCCTGGCCATCGACCGGCCCGGGTACGGCGCCTCGGCCGGGATGCCGCGCGACCGCCAGAACCTCGACCACCAGGTGGGCGTGGTGTTCGGGCTGATCGACGCGCTGCCCGCGCACCTCGGCGACGACCACGGCGGCGGCGTCTTCCTCGCCGCCCACTCGATGGGGGCACTGCTCGCGCTGCGCATGGGCGCGAGCGACGACGGCCGGGCGCTGCTGGGCATCGCGGCCGGCGGCGTGCCACTGCGCTACAGCGCGGAGAAGTCCGCCGCGATGGCCGCGGTGCCGACCGACCGCTGGGACATGGTGCCGCCGATGCGCGGCCCCGGCACCGGCTCGGCGACCTTCTTCGGCCCGCCCGGCTCGTTCGACCCCGCGCTGCTCACCCGCGAGGGCCGCATCGTCGCACCGGTCCCGATGGCCGAGTTCATCGACGCCCGGGACAACCCGGAGACCATTCCCGGTGTGCTGGGCAAGGTACGGGTGCCCGTGCACTGGACGATCGCCGAGTTCGAGAACTCCAACCAGGCGGGCCCGGAGGCCCTGGCCGAGGCCGGGCGCCTGCTCGTGCAGGCGCCGCGCGTCGAACTGCACACGCAGCCCGGCGTCGGGCACAACATGAGCCTCCACCATGCGGCGCGGGCCTATCACCTGCGAATCCTGGCCTTCGCCGAGGAGTGCCGGGAGGCCCGCGCCAACTTCACCTGATCGGGTGAACTTAGCCGTCGCCCCTGAGGGTGAACCAGACGACCTTGCCGTTCGGGAGTGCGTCCGCGCCCCAGGTGTGCGCGAGGCACTCCACGAGCGCCAGCCCGCGGCCGAACTCGTCGTCGAGCCCCCCGCCGCGCGACGCCGGCAGTCTCGGACAGGCGTCGCGCACCTCGACGCGCAGACACGAGCCGTCGTGGCGCACGGTCAGCGAGTGCCAGGACCCCGGGCCGACGTGGATCAGCACGTTGGTCAGCAACTCGCTCAATAACAGCGTTGCGACGTCGGCGAGTTCGCCGATGTCCCAGGTCCGCAGCAGGTGTTCCACCTCCCCGCGGGCCATCCGGACACCCCGGTCCGAGGCCGAGAGTTGAACGCAGTAATGACGGACGTCTTCCGTCAACACCGGCATAGTCATCCTCCGAACACACACGCATGGACTGCGTGAGATCGGGGCCGAACCGGTCGGGGAGTTGGCGACCGAGAGCGACCCTAAGGCGACGGTGAGTCAGATCGGACATTCAGGTTGCCGTGCGACCACTAAGCCTGCAACTCCCATTCTTGGATTGTCGGGCGTTTTTCCGTAGTGGTCACGAAGCGGGCCAACGTGGTGCACACTGTCCCCCCATCGCAGCCGCGAAATCCAACCGGCTCCACCTCTTGGAGGCGCACCGTGGCATTAGCCCCCAACCCCACCGTCCGCCAACGCCGGCTCGGCACCGAACTGCGCAGGCTCCGTGACGCGTGCGGCCTGAGCCTGGAAGCCGTCGCCGCCCGCCTCGAATGCTCCGACTCGAAGGTCAGCCGCATCGAACTGGGCCGCAGCGGCGTACGCCCCGTCGACCTGCGCATCCTGCTCGACCTGTACGCCGTCGACGACGAGCGCGAGCGCGAGGCGCTGCTCACGCTGGCCCGCGAGGCCAAGAAGCGCGGCTGGTGGCGCAGTTACTCGTCGGTGCTGCCGCCGTCGTACACCGAGCTGCTCAGCCTGGAGGCCGACGCCTCGGGTATGCGTGGCTTCGAACTCTCCCTGGTCCCGGGCCTGTTGCAGACCCCCGACTACGCCCGGGCGGTGATCTCGTCGGTACGCGCCGACCTGACCCAGGACGAGGTCGACACCCTCGTGCGGGTCCGCGCCGAACGGCAGACGATCCTCGACCGGGTGGGCTCCGACGGCGAACCCAGCTTCCAGCTCACGCTGGTGCTCGGCGAAGCGGTGCTGCGGCAGGCGGTCGGCGGCCGCGAGAGCATGCGCGCGCAGTTGATGCACCTCGCCGAGGCGGCAAATCGCCCGAACATCCGCATCCAGGTTCTGCCGTTCGCCTCCGGTGCGCACCCCGCGATCGAAGGCGCCTTCGCCATCATCGATTTCCCCGCATTGTCCGATCTGGACGTAGTGGTTGTAGACACGCGCACGAGTAGCCTCTATCTCGAGGAACCCGACCACGTCCGCGTCTATCAGCGGATGTTCGAGGACATCCGCGCTTCCGCGCTCTCGTACGGGGACTCGTCGTCCATGATCGAGCACGCTGCAAAGGAATTGTCTTGAGCAACGCACAGCACGATCCATCTCCCCGAAGGCTCGTCGCGACGGAGGCCGTCGCCGCAGCTCACGCGGGATTGTCCTGGCATCGCAGCACATTCAGCGGCGGCGCCAACAACTGTGTGGAAGCCGCAGGAACCAACGAGTTCATCCGGGTCCGCGATTCCAAGTCGGTACCCGGTCCGATCCTCCCCGTGGCATCTGCCGCGTGGTGTGAATTCCTGGGTCGGGTGCGCTGCGAAGGCTTGGCAGGCTGAGCTTTTCGCCCTGGCGAATTCACTCGTAAGAGTGGTGATTATTACCCGGACGAGTGAATTCTCACGATGATCGTTTTGGTCTCCGATGCGGTCTCGTCCTGAAGCGGGCCCGCGACGCCTCGGCCCCGAGTCCGAGGACGACGCGTACGCTCCCCCGCCGCGGCACCCGACGCCCCGTTCCCGGTTTCACCTGGAAGAGTGGGGGTGTGTATGTCTCGGTGCTGGGCCCGCTTCAGGTGCGGGACGACAGAGGGGACCCGGTAGCGGTCTCCGGTGCGCGCCTGCGCGTGCTCCTGACCCGCCTGGCGCTCGACCCCGGGCGTCCGGTGCCCTCGGACAGCCTCGTCCGTGCGGTGTGGGACCAGGACGAGCCCTCCGGGGCCGCCAACGCCCTTCAATCCCTCGTCTCCCGGCTGCGCCGCATGCTGGGCCCGGAAGCCATCACTTCGGGCCCGGCAGGATACGTCCTGGCGCTCGCCCCGGACGCCGTCGACGCCCACCGCTTCGAGCGGGCCGCCGGCGAAGGCCGCCGCCTCCTGGCAGCCGGTGACCCCACGGCCGCGGAGCGCGTCCTCACCGACGCGCTCGACCTGTGGCGCGGCGCCGCGCTCGCGGACGCCATCGAGTCCGGCTTCGCCGCCGGGCCCGCCGCGCGCCTCGAGGAGCAGCGGCTCACCGCGGTCGAGGACCGCGTGGACGCCCGGCTCCGCCTCGGCCGCGCCGCGGAGGTGGTACCCGAACTCGAACAACTCGCCACCGAACACCCCCTGCGCGAACGCCTGCACGGCCAACTCATGGCCGCGCTGGACGCCGTCGGACGCCGCGCCGACGCCCTCGCCGTCTACCACAAACTGCGCACCGAACTGGGCGACGCACTCGGCATCGACCCGTCGCCGGAACTGGACGCGGTGCACATGGCCGTGCTGCGGGGGGAGAGGGTGGCGGCGTACGCCGACCACGCGCGGGTCGGGAACACCGGTGCCGGCGGCGGTACGAGCGGCGGCGGGCGCAGAGGTGGGCACAGCCGCGTTGCGGCTGCGGCGGTCGGCGCGCTGCCCGCGGATTCGCCGGCTGCCGATGCCAGTCCCCATGCAAATCCCGACGCCAATCCCAATCCCAATCCCAATCCCAATGCCAATGCCAATGCCAATGCCAAGGCTGCCGCCGCCTCCGTCGCCCCGGCGGCGGGCGCGGGGTCTTCGCCCCCGGAGTCCTCCGACACCAGTTCCCCGGACGCAGGTACTTCCGGCACGCGTCCCTCCGATGTCGGGCAACGCCCCGCGGCCGACCGGCCGTCCACGGCGCAGCCGAACGCCCAGGCCGCCTCGACGCCCACGACAACCCCGACATCGCCGACCGCCCCGACGCCCACGACTTCGCCGACGAACCTCACCACGCGCCTCACCAGCTTCGTCGGCCGCGACGACGAACGCCTCCGGCTCGCCCAACTCCTCCGCGATTCCCGCCTCGTGTCCGTCGTCGGTCCCGGCGGCGCGGGAAAGACCCGGATCACCGTCGAGACCGGCACCCAACTGCTCGCCGAATTCCCGGCAGGCGTCTGGTTCGTCGAACTCGCCCCGGTCCACGACCCCGCCGACATCCCGCAGGCCATCCTCGGCGCCCTGGGCCGCCGCGAGTTCGGCATCATCAGCTCCATGACGGACACCTCCGGCAGCATCAACGCCGGAGACGCCCTCGCCCGCGTGATCGAAGTCCTCGCCCGCCGCCCCGCGTTGCTCATCCTGGACAACTGCGAGCACCTGGTCGCCGGGGCCGCCGACATCGCCGACACCCTCCTCACCGAGGCGCCCGCGCTGCGCATCCTCACCTCGACGCGCGAACCGCTCGGCATCGTCGGCGAGGCGCTGTACCCGCTCGGCCCGCTGTCGCTCCCGGACGCCCACGCCGACACGGCGACCGTGCTCCGCTCCGCGGCCGTACGCCTGTTCGCCGACCGCGCCAAAGCCGTGCGGCCCAGCCTGAGCATCGACGGTGCCAACGTCGCCGCCGTCGTCGAGATCTGCCGGCGCCTCGACGGCATGCCGCTCGCCATCGAACTCGCCGCCGCCCGCACCCGATCGCTCACGCCCACGCAGATCGCCCGGCGGCTGGACGACCGCTTCCGGTTGCTGACCGGCGGCAGCCGTACCGCGATGGCGCGCCACCAGACGCTGCGCGCGGTCGTCGAGTGGAGCTGGGACCTGCTCGACGACCGGGAGCGCGCGCTGCTGCGCAGGCTCTCGGTGTTCGCGGGCGGAGCGTCCCTGGAAGCCGCCGAGACGGTGCTCGCCGACGGCGAACTGGTGCACCGGGACGACGTCCTCGACCTCCTCGCCGGTCTCGTCGACAAGTCCCTCGTGGACATGTTCGGAACCGGCGAGCCGCGCTACCGCATGCTGGAGACCATCGCCGCGTTCGCCGCCGAGCAGCGCGACGACGACGGTGCGGACGCCGGCGTCGCGCGGCGGCACGTGGCGTGGTGCGTCGCGATGCTGGAACGCGCCGATCCGATGCTGCGTACCGCCGACCAGTTGGAGGCCATCGCCGCCATCGTCGAGGAGCACGACAACGTCGCCACCGCCCTGCGGTTCGCGGTCGACACCGGTGACGCGGCGTCCGCGGTACGCCTCGTCGCGCTCATGGCCTGGTACTGGACCATCCGCGGCTACCACCGCGAGGCCACCGCGTGGCTCGGCGACGCGCTCACCATGCCCGGGGCCGAAGACATCGAGGACCGCGAGTCACAGATCCTCGCCGGCTGGTTCTACGGCACGACCCTGGTCGTCACCACCAGCGAGATGCAGGGCCTGCGCTGGATGATGCGCAGCCGCTGGCACCTGCGGCACTTCACGCCGTCCCCCGAGCACCCGGTGTTCGTGCTCATCGAGGCCATGAACGAGGCGTTCCACGACTACACGTCGGGTAGGGGACGGCCACTGGCGAGCGTCGAGGAACACCGGGACCCGTGGGTCCGCGGCGTCATCGACCTGATGCGCGGGCACATCTCGATCAACGCCGGGCGCACCGAGGAGGGCCTCGACCGCCTGCGCCGCGCCCGGCTGCGCTTCGTGGAACTGGGCGACCGCTGGGGGCGCTCGTCGGCCGTCGCCGGGCTCTCCGAGGTGTACCGGTACACCGGGCGCTTCGCGGAAGGTCTTGCCGCGATCGACGAATGCCTGGAGCTGGTCGCCGAGTTGCGGTCGGACGAGGACGTGCCGTTCCTGTTGCTGCGCCGCGGGATGATGCACCTGCAACTGGGTGACACGGACGCCGCCCGCGAGGACCTGGCGGCATCCGTGGAGACCGCGCAGAGCGCCGAGACCGTCGGCGGCCTCCTGATCGGCTACGCGGGCAGCGGCGACCTGGCCCGGCTGCTGGGCGACCGCGAGGAGGCCGACCGGCGGTACGCCCTGGCGCTGGCCGAGTTGCCGCGTGCGCGGGTGGTCCCCGGGCAGATGCTCGCGATGCTGCAACTGAGCCTGGCGTACCACTACGGCAGCCAAGGGGAGCGCGGCAAGGCCCGGTTGGCGCTGGACGCTTCGCGCGTCGCGGCGATGGACAGCCACGACATGCCCGTGATGGCGTCGACGACCGAAGGCATGGCGTGGTGGGCGTTGGGCTCCGGGGACGCCGAGCAGGCGGCCGTGCTGCTCGGCGCGGCGGTCGCGCTGCGCGGGCACGAGGACCTGGGCAGCCTCGACACGATCGACACCACCGCCAAGGTGCGTGCGGCACTCGCCCCGGAGGCGTACGAGGCGGCGTACGCGCGCGGCGCGGCGCTCTCCCAGCAGGAGGCGGCCGAACTGCTCGCGCGGAGCTGAGCCGCACGCGCGGGGCCGTGGGTGCTCCGGCGGCCGGGCGGTCAACCGGGATCGCGGCCCAGGAAAGCCACCAGCCGGTCGCTCGGGCAGGCCGTCACGGCTACCTTGGCCTGCGGTGCGAAGAACGGGTGGCGGTCGTTCGCCGGGACCAACACCGCTCCCACCGAAAAGAGTTCGACCGCGACGGCGGCGGGGATCGGCAGGTCGCGCCGGCAGCTGCGGGCGATGTCCCAGGCGTGCACCGCGATTTCCAGCGCACCGGCGGCCGCCATCAGGTCGGCGGGCATGGCGCGGTCCGCTACGCCGACCACGCGCGGCGTGACCGTCCAGAGGGAAGGCAGCCGCCGTGCGCGCTGCCGGAAGGTCGCGAGAAGGTCGCGGGGCGGGCCGACGAGAGCGGAATGTCCGTCGGCCCGGCCGTGGCAGGGGCTTGTCGGTCCGTCCGGCTCCCGATGGCCCGACTCTCGTTCGCTCAGCGCCAGTTCGCTCGGCGCCAGTTCGCTCGGCGCCAGTTCGTCCGGCGCCAGTTCGTCCGGCGCCAGTTCGTCCGGTGCCGGCGGCGCGACGTGCCCGGCGACCGCCCCCTCGGCCAGCGCGGCCAGCGACTCGTTGGCGTGCGCGAGGAGCATCGCCAAGTCCCATTCCCGGCAGGGGGTGGGGCGAGACAACTGGGCGTGAGGGATGTCGCGTGTGACGGCCAGCGCGTACCGGACGGCCTGTTCGAGGAGCGGCGGCGCGGCGTTCATGGGACCAGTACCCCGCGGTGCACGAGCGGCAGCCCGAACGTCGGGAACAGCCCGGCGTCGTGGAACGAGACGACATGCGCGACGGCACCCGCGTCCGGAGCCGTGGTGGCGACGCAGTCGAGCAGATGGATGCCCTGCGCGTGGTACGTCCCGTCCTCGCCCGCCATGTAAACGGCAAGCGCCCGCTGCCCGTTGGCGCGGGTCGGCAGTACGCGGGAGCCCCGGAAAAACGCCGGGCAGTGCCGTTCCACCAGGCGCCCGATGGCCGCGCGCCCACGGAACCACGACGGCACGGGCGGCATCTCCCACACCGCGTCGTCGGTGAGCAGCGCCATGAGCGCGTCGATGTCCGAGGACTCGAAGGCGGCCGCGTACCGGTCGAGCAGCGCGCGCTCGGCGTCGTCGGACGGCCGGACGACCTCGTCGGCGACCGGCGCCGCGTCGGCCAGCCTGGCCCGCGCCCGCTGCAACGTGCTGTTGACCGCGGCCTCGCTCGTCCCGAGCAGGTTGGCGACCTCGGCGGCGCGCCACGCGAGGACGTCGCGCAGGATCAACACCGCCCGCTGCCGCGGCGGCAGGTACTGGAAGGCGGCGGTGAGGGCCAGCCGCATCGATTCGCGCGAGCCGACCACGGCCGCCGGATCGGCGGCGGAGGCGGCGGAGGCGACGAGGGCGTCCGGCAGCGGTTGCAGCCAGCTGTGGCCGGGCCGCTCGGGGGCGAGTGGCAGGTCCGGGTCGGCGTCCGGCCCGCCGAGCCCGACGGGCAGATCGCGGCGCTCACGGCGTTCCAGCGCGCGCAGGCACACGTTGGTCGCGATGCGGTAGAGCCAGGTGCGCATCGAGGCGCGGCCCTCGAAGCCGCCGTACGCCTGCCACGCGCGCAGCAGGGTCTCCTGCACCAGGTCCTCGGCATCGTGCACCGAGCCGAGCATGCGGTAGCAGTACGCCAGCAACTCGGGCTGCATCCCGCCCGTGTTCCGGAGAAAGTCCTCGTCGCTGCGCGGCGCTGCCATGACCGGTCCCTTCGTCGCCCCTTGTGAATACAGACCCGCGCGGCCGCCGAAACTCATCGCGACCGGGCGCCGCGTCGCGCGCGCGTGCTGGGGTCACCGGCCAATGCGAACGCCTCTGACCTGCGCCTATTGCCCGCGGCGATGAGTTCTCGGAAGCCCGCGGATCGGTATCGGTGAGGCTTCGGAACGAACCAGGGAGACGGATATGAGCGGCGAACCGAGGACACAACTCGGAGATACGAAGGGCACGGGCGGTGCCGAGCCGGCCACCACCACCGTCCGGCGCTGGGCGCTCGCCCTGGGCGCGGTGGCGTCGGTCATGGCGGCACTGGACACCCTGGTCGTGTCGACCGCGCTGCACACGATCCGGCTCGACCTGGGGTCGTCGGTGGAAGAACTCGAGTGGACCGTCAACGCGTACAACCTCAGCTTCGCCGTGCTGCTGCTGACCGCCGCCGCGGTCGGCGACCGCTTCGGGCGGCGCCGGATGTTCGCGGCGGGCCTGCTGCTGTTCACCGCGGGATCGGCGGCGTGTGCGCTGTCCGGCAGTGTCGCGGCGCTGATCGCCGCGCGGGCCGTCCAGGGAGTCGGGGCCGCGCTGATCATGACGCTCGCCCTCGCGCTGGTGAGCGCCGCGTTCCCGGCCCATCGGCGGGGCGCGGCCATCGGCATTCTGGAGGGCGTCACCGGGCTGGGCGTGGCGCTCGGCCCCCTGGTCGGCGGCGCCGTCGCCGAGGGCCTGGCGTGGCAGTGGATCTTCTGGATCAACGTGCCGATCGGACTGGCCGCCGTACCGCTGGTGCTGCGCAAGCTGCCGGAGAGCCACGGCCCGGACAGCGCGCTCGACCTGCCCGGTGTGGGGCTGGTGACCGCCGGGTCGTTCGGGGTCGTCTGGGCGCTGGTACGCGGCAACCCGGCAGGCTGGGGGAGCGTGGAGGTCGTTGGCGCGCTGCTGGGCGGCGCGGCCCTGCTGGCCGCTTTCGTACGCTGGGAGCAGCGGACGCCCGAACCGATGCTGCCCTTGCGGTTCTTCCGGTCCCGGGCCTTCTCGGCGGGCAACGCCGCGGTGTTCTTCACGATGGCGTCGTTGTTCGTGGCGGTGTTCTTCCTGGCGCAGTTCATGCAGACCGTGCTCGGCTACGGCCCGCTCGGGGCGGGGCTGCGCCTGATGCCGTGGACGGCAACGCTGTTCTTCTGCGCGCCCGTTGCCGGTGCCCTGGTCGACCGGATCGGCGAACGCCCGCTGCTCTCCGGGGGCTTGGCGTTGCAGGCCGTGGGACTGGGGTGGATCGCGCTGGTGGCGGAGCCGGGAGTGGCGTACGGGACGCTGGTCGCGCCGCTGGTGATCGCGGGCTGCGGGGTGTCGATGGCCATCCCCGCGGTGCAGACCTCGGTCGTCGGCGCGGTGGAGCACGTGGAGATCGGCAAGGCGGCGGGGGCCAACGGCATGATGCGCGAACTGGGCGGCGTGTTCGGCATCGCGGTCGCCGTCGCGGTCTTCTCCGGTACGGGCGGCTACGCGACCGCGGAGCAGTTCTCCGACGGCTTCACCGCGGCACTCGGCGTCGGTGTGGGCCTCGCGCTGCTGGGCGCCCTGGCCGGGCTGTTCCTGCCGGGCCGCCGGTCGGCGCCCGCGGGGTCGGCGGCGTCCGCACCGACTCCGACTCCGACACCGGCGCCGTCGTCCGCGCACGACGACGCGGCGGCCCCGGCGGAGGAGGACCGCCGGGACCGCCGCGTCACGCGGAGTGCGGGTTGATCAGGTGTTGTTCTTGTAGCGGCGCACGGCCAGCGGGGCGAACACCGCGAAGATGGCTGCGGCCCACAGAAGCGTGGCGACCGCGTGGCCGGCGACCTCGCCGCCGACCAGGAGCCCGCGTACCGCGCTGGTGAGGTGGCTGATCGGGTTGACGTCGACCCACGCCTGCAGCCAGCCGGGCATGGTCTCGGTGCGAGCGAAGATGTTGGCGCCGAAGGTGAGCGGGAAGCCGACCAGCATGGCGGTGCCTTGCACGCTGCGCGGGTTCTTCATGACGACGCCGAGCAACGCGAAGATCCAGCACATCGCGAAGGCGAACACCAGGACGAGGCCGACCGCGGCGAGCGCGGCCAGGGCGTTGGTCTGCACGCGGAAGCCGATCGCCGAGCCGAAGCCGAACACCATGGCGATGGCCACCATGTACCGGCAGATGTCGCCCAGGACGGCACCGGCCAGGGGCGCGAAGCGGGAGATCGGCAGGGAGCGGAAGCGGTCGAAGACGCCCTTGGCGACGTCCTCACACAGCCCGACCCCCGTGCCGAGCGACGCGAACACGACGGTCTGCACGAGGATGCCGGGCAACACGAACTGCAGGTAGTCGTGCGTGCTGCCTTCGATCGCGCCGCCGAAGAGGTACACGAACATCACGATGAAGATGACCGGTTGCAGTGTGAGGTCGATCAACTGCTCGGGCTGGTGCTTGAGTTTGACGAGATTGCGCCAGGTGAGCGTCAGGGTGTGCCGTACGACCGCGAACGGGTCGGAGCGGCGGGGCACTTGGCTCCGGGCACCGGGTTCGTGCGGGGCGGATTTCCGCAGCGCGGGGCCGCCCGAACCGGAGGAACCGGAGGAGCCGGGGGACTCGGGGGACGATGCGTCGGTGTGCGTGGTGGCGGTGGTCATAGGAAGCTCCTGAACAGGACGAGGAAGGTGAACGCGGCGAGCAGGGCGACGCGTTCGTAGCGGCGGACGAGGGTGCGGAAGATCGGGGTCGCGGCAACGTCGGGGCGTCGGCGGCACCACACGGTGTGCGGCGCGGTACGCCTCATGCGGCGGCGGGCGCCTCGGCGTCCGCGCCGTGCCCGGTCAGCTCCATGAACACCTCGTCGAGGCTCGGCAGGCGCAGCGCGAGTTCGGTGGCGCGGATGCCGGACTCGTCGAGGCGGCGCACCACGTACGGCAACAGGTCCGGGTCGTGCACCGCGACGGTGACGACCCCGGGCCGGGTGGTCAGGTCCGGCACGAGACCCGTCAACTCGGCGACGATGGCGGCCGTTTCGTCGAGGCGCGCGGTGTCGGCCGGACGGATCTCCAGGCTCTGCCCGCCGATCTGGGACTTGAGCGAGTCGGCGGTGCCGTTGGCGATGACGCGGCCGTGATCGATCACCGCGATGTCACTGGCGAGCTGGTCGGCCTCGTCGAGGTACTGCGTGGTGAGCAGGACGGTGACGCCCTCGTCGGCGACGAGGCCGCGGACCAGCCCCCACACGTCGCCGCGGCTGCGCGGGTCGAGTCCGGTCGTCGGCTCGTCCAGGTAGAGGAAGCGCGGGCGGCCGACCAGGCTCGCGGCCAGGTCCAGGCGGCGGCGCATACCGCCGGAGTACGTGCCGGGCGCGCGGTTGCCCGCGTCACTCAGCTCGAACCGCTCCAGCAGCTCGCGGGCCCGGGCCTTGGCGTCGGCGCGCGACAGGTCCAGCAGGCGGCCCAGCAGGACCAGGTTCTCGAAGCCCGACATCTCCTCGTCCACCGAGGCGTACTGCCCGGTCAGGCCGATCAGGCGACGGACCTCGGGGGCGTCGCGGACGATGTCGTAGCCGCCGACGCTGGCGTGCCCGGCATCCGGGGCGATCAGGGTGGCGAGCATGCGGGTGGTGGTGGTCTTGCCCGCCCCGTTGGGACCGAGCAGCGCCAGCACGGTGCCCTCGCGGGCGACCAGGTCGATCCCGGCCAGGGCGGTGGTCTTGCCGTAGCGCTTGACGAGGCCCTCGGCCTCAATTGCGTAGCGGGTCATCGTGGCTCCCGTGGTTCTTCATCAGGTGACGACGACCACGTTGCGCCGGTGTGCTGACAGGGCGCGCACACCCGGCTGATACGCGCTCCGAACCGCTGACACGGCGCTGACACGGGCCGGTCCCGAATGTCGCGGGGCGCTCCACCGCAGTCCGGACCCTGGACGCCCGCAACAGATACATGTTGTATGCATCTATGGTGGGGGCGGCCTGGGAGGCACCGCCGAGAAACCACCGGAGGAACCGTGGACGACGTGTCCGAGCAGCCCCGTACCGTCGCCGCCCTGCGCGGCGTCGGTGTGCGCAAGTACACGACGGGCCAGGTGATCCTCGACGGGATCGACTGGACGGTACGCGCGGGCGAGCACTGGGCGCTCCTCGGTGCCAACGGCGCCGGCAAGACGACCGTCCTGCGGCTCCTCGGCGCGACCATGCACCCCACGGTCGGCACCGTCGACGTGCTCGGCCACCGCCTCGGCCGCGTCGACGTGCGGGAGCTGCGGGCGGTCATCGGGTTCGTCTCCAGCGCCCAGAAGGTGCCGCTCGACGAGACAGCGCACACGGTCGTGCTCACCGGCGCGACCGGAACCGTGCAGCCGCTGTGGCGCAAGTACGACGCCGCCACGCGTGCGAGGGCCGACGAGCTGCTGGCCGAACTTGACCTCAAGGAACTGGCCGACCGGCCGTACGGTGTGTGCTCCGGCGGCCAGCGCGCCCGCATCCTCATCGCCCGCGCGCTGCTCGCCGAGCCTGCCCTCCTGCTGCTCGACGAACCGTTCAACGCCCTCGACCTGCCCTCGCGCGAGGACCTCATCGACGCGATGCACCGCCTCGCGGCCGCCCGCCCCCGCCTGGCCACCGTCACGGTGACGCACCACCTGGAGGAACTGGCCCCGAACATCGGCCACGCCATGCTTTTGCGCGACGGCCGGGTCCAGGCGTCCGGCCCGGTGGCCGAGGTCCTGACGAGCCCGAACCTCACCAGCTGCTTCGCCCGCCCGATCGAGGTCACCCACCACCACGACCGCTGGGCGGCCCACTCGGCCGGCGCCCGAGGGTAGATCACCCGCACACCGCGGCCGGGGACCGGGCGCCGCGCTGCGAACCGGAGTCGGCGCTCCCGGGCCGCCCCCGGTTGTTGCCCCAGAGGCAATCCCGGGCGGCGGCAAGGCGCGTCAGAATCCCTGCTCATGGGTGGATTGAGGGAAGACCATCGGGCGTCGGAGGTGGCGCACGATAACTTCGGGGGTGGGGGCGGACCGACCCTCGTGGCTGCCGATCCGGTCGGGATCGGCGGGATGGGGGGCGTTCCCGGGGGAGGTGGCGGGTGGTCACAGCGGTAGCCGGACCCGATGCCGCGTCGGTGGGGCGCCGGGCGATCGGGCGGGTGGCGCGCGGTGCGCGGACCACACCCGGGCGACTTGCCCTCGTCGGCGTGCTGCTCGTCGTGTTGTCGCTGCTCGCGGGGTTGTTCGCGTTCCTCGCGGTGCGGGAGCGGTCGCAGGCGGCGGAACGGGTCGCGACGCGGAGCGAACCGCTCGGCGTCCGCACGCAGGAGTTGTACCGCTCGCTCGCCGAGGCCGACGCCGCCGCGGCCGCCGGGTTGTTGTCGGGCGGTGTGGAGAAGAAGGAACTCCGCGAGGACTACGAGCGGTCGGCGGAGACGGCGCAGCGGACCCTGATGTCGGCGTCGTCCGCGGGCGCGTCCGGTCCGGTCGCGGAGCTGCTGAGCCGCCTGGCCGTGGAGATCCCCAAGTATCGCGAGGACGTCGCGCGGGCGAAGTCGGAGACGCGGCAGGGGCATCCGGTCGGCGCGTCGTACCTGCGCGCGGCGAGCCGGCAGATGGAGCGCGTGATCCTGCCGGCCGCCGCCGAGTTGCACGAGATCGCGGCGGGGCGGCTGCGCGACGACCACAAGGCGGCGACCGGTGTGCCGTGGACGGCGTACCTGTCCGGTGCGTTCGCGGTGGCCGCGCTGGTGGTCGCGCAGGTGATGCTCGCCCGGCGGACGAAGCGGGTCTTCAACCCCGGGCTGCTGCTCGCGTCCCTCGCGGTGGCGGCCTCGCTGGCCTGGCTCACCGTGGGACTCTCCGCCGCGCGTTCGGACTTGGCGGACAGCCGCGACGAAGGCTGGCATCCGGTCGACGTCCTGTCGGACGCTCGGTTCGCGGTGTTGAAGGCCCGTGCGGCGGAGGGGCAGATCCTCGTCCAGAACGGGACCGACGGCGGCGTGTACGAGGCCGCGCTGACGGAGCAGTTCCGGCTTCTGCAGGCCGACGGTCCCGAGGGACTGCTGAACGCGGCCGCGCGCCGGTCGGCGGACGACACCGTCACCTCCGCACGGATTGCCGACGCCCGCGCCGCGGTCGCCGACTGGAAGGTCGCGCACGCCAACGTCAAGGAGCAGTACGACCAGACCAACTTCAAGGGCGCCGTCGCACTCGTGATCAACGACGACGGGCTCTCCCAAGTCGCCTTCGAGCGCGCCGAGAAGGCGCTCTCGGAGGCGATCGCCAAGGACCAGCAGGACTTCGAGAAGGCCGCGGACCGCGGCCGCGACGCCATGGAGGGACTGGCGGTGGGGCTCCTCGTCCTCGCGGTCGCCGCCTCCGCGGCGATCGTCGACGGGGTCCGCCGCAGGCTGGGGGAGTACCGGTGAAGCACACGGGACCGCGCGGACGGTACGGACGGCGTACGCGGCGCACGGCCGCCGCGCTGGCCACGGGCATCGCCCTCGTGGTCGCGTCGCAGGGCGGCGCCGGCGCGGACGGCGCGCGCCGGCAGCCCCAGGCCGGCCCCGCCGCGCAGTCGGCGCCGGCCGCGCCGGCCGCGACGGACTGCGGGGACCCCAAGCTGAGCCTCCGGCCGCCCGCTTCGCTGCCGGCCCCCGGCTCGTGGCCGCAGGACAGCAAGATGGCGGAGATCGTCCGCCGCGGGTACCTGAGAGCCGGGGTCGACCAGAGCACGTACCCGTTCGGTTATCTCGACCCCGTCGACGCGACCCTCAAGGGCTTCGACATCGACCTGCTGCGCGAGGTGGCGAAGGCGATCTTCGGCGACGCGGGGCCGAACCGCATCCAGTTCCGGGTGCTGCGCAACGCCGACCGCGTCCCCGCCGTCGAATCGGGGCAGGTCGACATCGTCGCGATGACGATGACCGTCAACTGCGAGCGCCGCGAGCGCGTCGACTTCTCCGACGTCTACTTCACGGCCGGGCAGCGCACACTGGTGCAGAAGGACCCGGGCCTGCCGGCGCGCGCCCGTACCGAGGGCCTGGCCGGCCTCGCCGGGTACCGCGTCTGCGCGGTCAACGGCTCGACATCGCTCACCCGCATCAAGGAACCGCAGTACCAGGCCATCCCCGTCGAGGGCGAGACCTGGGCCGACTGCCTCGTCAAACTCCAGAAAGGCGAGACGGACGCCATCTCCACCGACGACACCATCCTGGCCGGACTCCAGGCCCAGGACGCCAAGTTCACCGAAGTGGTGGGCGGCAGGATCAGCGAGGAACCGTACGGCATGGCCGTCAACAAGGAGGACCCGGAGTTCGTGCGGTTCGTCAACGCCGTGCTCGCCGACGTGAAGCGCTCCGGCCGCTGGACCGACCTGTACAAGGCGTACATCGGCACCTCGCTCGACGAGACCGTCCCGCGTCCCCCGGCGGTCACCACCTGGCGGACCGAGTCGTGACGACCCCGGGCACCTGGACGCGCGAGGACGTCGACCGCGAGATCGCCCGTCTCGACACCGAGCGCGACGGAATATCCGCCGGACTCATGGCACTCGAGGAGCACCCCGGCCGCCGCCTCCTCGAAGGGGCGGCGCTCGAAGGGCGCACCGAGGAGCGCTGGGTGGCGTGCCGCACCGACATCGCCCGGCTGTGGGAGCTGTACTCCGCCTACGGTGCCGTGCTCGACGAGGCCCGCGCGCTGCGGTCCCGGCGGTCCCGGCCCTCGCGCACCGAACTGGACGAGATGGCCCGGCTGCTGACCGGTGCCAACGTGAGTGTGCCCGGCGAGGAGGTGCCGATCGGGCGGCGCGGCCTGCTCGATCCGGCCGCCTCGCCCCGCATGCTGACCTTCGACGCCGTGGTCGCCGAGATGAACACGGTCTGGCGCCGCGCGACCGAACTGGTCGCCTCCGTCGACGAGGTGTGGTCGCTCGTGCTGCCGCGCCTGGACCGGGTCGAGGCGGCGGCGACCGAGGCCGCGTCGCTCGTGGACCGGCTCGGCGGTCAGGCCGCCCTCGGCGTGGAGGCGCGCGTGGTCGCCGAGGTGCGCAAGCGCCTGTCCGCCGCCCGCGCCCGGGTCGCCGCCGACCCGCTGCGCTTCGTCGGCGTGACCGCCCGCTCCCGGGTCGGCGACGTCGACCTCGACGGCCTCGAACGCGACCTCAAGGGCGTGCAGGACGCCCTGCGCCAACTCCGGCTCGTCCAGGAGCGGTACGAGGAGCGCGCCCAGCGGGTGACCGGCCTCGTCGACGTGCTGGCCGCCGACGAAGCCGAGGCGCACCGCCGCCGCGCGCACGTGCTGACCCGCATCACCCGCGGCGTCCCCGACATCCCGGCCGCCGCCGCGGCGCTGCGCGCCCGCGCCGCGCAGGTGGCCGAC
>NZ_JBEZFP010000087.1:0-40224 GCF_040649515.1 Streptodolium elevatio | reverse complement strand
AACGGCTCGGCGACCGGTTCCCGGTGGACGGTGCCCGCGGACGACTCGACGTCGTCCATTGACGTCGCAGGAGTTCGAACCGCGGCCCCCGCGCCCGGCGCCGCTTCGGAAGCGCTATCCCCTGACGTCGCAGGAGTTCGAGCCGCGGCCCCCGCGCGCGGCGCCGTTTCAGAGGCGCAGTCGCCTGACGCTGCGAGCGCGCTGTCCCCTGACCCTGCGACCTGGAGGTCCCGGCCCGAAGTCACCCTCCCACCCGCCCCTTCCATACCTCGGGAACGTCCGCCGCCACCGCAGGGTGCCGGTCAGCGCCCCCGACCATCCGAATCAACGAAGACCTCACCGCGTTCGACAGCTCGTTCGACAACCCCGTCGACAGCCCACTCGACGGCCCACTCGACGACCCGTTCAACAGTTCGTCCGACGGCGGCCCGTTCGACAACTCGTCCGGCACCCCGTCCGACCATCCGTCGCAACCCCGTTCAACGACTTTGGCATGCCGGACGCGGAGACGCCGGACGACGTGAGCGGCGCCCGCCCCCCTCACGCCGGTGAGACCCGTCAGTCCGGCTCACCGGCCGGCAAGCGGGCCGCGTCGACCGCGTCCGGCCCCGCTCGATCGACGACGAGCGTTCGCCAACGCGTCCACCCGCTCACCGCGCGACTCGTTCGACGGTTCCACGACTCGACGACCTGTCCGACGACCAGGCGTGTCCGAGGGATCTCGTCGGACAGGCCGCGTCGCGCCGGGCCTTGACGGCCCTCTTTCGCGCCGTGCATCGCGAGGCGCAGGCCCGCAGCTCGTACTCGGTCGTACTCGCAAGGCTTGCAACGCCGCGCTTGGGAGGGCCGCCAGGCCCGGAGCGGTGCCAGACGGCGCGGCCCCGGAGAGATGCCTCAGACACGGCCTAGTCCAACGGCGAAGGCCGCATCGGCCGCCGGTCGCGACTCGCCACCGGCTCGCAGGCCGCGATCTCCGCCTCCCCTGGGGTGGGCAGCCGTCGCCGGAGGAGCGCCCGGTGACGCGGCAAGGTAGAGCCACTATCCGAGGTGAATCCAGGCCCAATTGACGTCCGCCTTGCGGCGCGTGAGCCAGCGGGGCGGGGCGGCGCGGGCGCGAGGTACGCGCCCATCGGCGTCGTACCGGACCCACCACCTCAACCCCCACCACGCGGACGCCCCCCGATGTTGCGGGTCGCGCGCTCGGTCGCGGCACGCAACTGCTCCCCGAGAGCCTCGACTTCCCCGGCTGTCAGGTCGTAGGCGGGCCCGAACACCATGATCTTGGCGACCACCTTGCCCAGCACGTCGAAGACCGGCGCGGAGCACTGCAACATGCGCACCGGGCGGTCGGCGTCCAGGTCGGTGGGCAGGTACTCGCTGTGCGTGAGTTCGACGACGACCTCGTCGCGGACCCGCCGGGCCTCTTCCGCGTCGGGGGTGTTGGCGAGTGTTGCCAGCGCATCGTGGAGTTCGGGGCTGCGCGGGGTCGCCACGGTGACGCTGTACCCGCGGGTGCGGATCGCCTCCAGCGCGGCTCGGTAGCGGGCGCGGGCGGCGCGGTTGAGCGGCGCGGACGCGGCGTCGAGCCACGCCTCGACCCCGGCCTCGTCGGCCCAGGCCACGAACCCGGCGCCGAACGGCGGCGCCAGCCTGATGGCCTGGCCGAGGTGGCCCCGCACCACGAATGGGGGGCCGTGGTCGAACACCTCCACGACGCGGATCTCGTCGCCGGCGCGCACCGACACCCCGACACAGGTGCCCGTCTCCTTGGCCAGCGCCTCGGCCTCGTGTCCGGTCACAGCGAGGGCGGAGTTGATGCTGCGGGCCGCGTCGCCGACCGCGATGCACGCGGGGCCGAGGCGGTAGCGCAGGTCGCCGTCGCCGCGTACCGCGTAACCCCGTTCGGCCAGCGCGAGCAGCACGGTGTGGCAACTGGCGCGTGGCATGTCGAGGATGCGCGCGACCTCGCTGACCGTCATCGCCTCACTGGGTTCGGCGGCCAGGGTTTCCAGGATGTCGACGGCGCGGAGCACCGCGGGCGAGGCAACCAGTGGCATGAAGGCTCCTTGACAAGCGATGTCAGCTCGACGCTAGTATCGCAGCAGTCTCGCTAATATACTATTAGCCGCCGCCCGAGTTGGGCAATTCGCAAGCGTTCGCCCAGGGCACGCACTGCACGCACTGCACCTACCGCACGCACCAAACGGCGGCTCACAACAGCTCCCGAAGACCCATCGGCTCCCGAAGACCCGACAACCCCGGCGACCGAAGCACGGAAGCACCAACACACGAAAGCACCGAAGCACCGACACACCGGCGCCATCGACGACTCGACCGACGACCGACACCGGAGACCGACCGTGGCGGACCATCTCGAAGTCGCACAACTGTACGTGGACGGCAAGTTCGTGGACGGCCGCGCCCCGGCCTTCGCCGTGGAGGACCCGGCAACCGCGGAGGAGTTCGCGCACTGCCCCGCGGCGAGCCCCGACCAGTTCGACGAGGCGGTGGCCGCCGCGCGGCGCAGCTTCGATGCGGGCGTCTGGGCGTCCGTCCCCGTTCCCGAACGGGTGAAGGTGCTCGCCGCCATGGCGGACGAACTGGACGGCATGCGCGACGACCTGCTCCGCACCGTCGTACGCGAAACCGGTACCCCGGTACGCATCGCCGGCCTCATGCAGGTCGACATGGCGCTCGAGCAGGCGCGCCAACTCCCCGCGCTGCTGGCCACGTTGCCGGAGTGGGAGCACAACGAACTCCCCCTCGAAGCGCACATCGCCGGACCGACCGGCCGCGACGTGCTCACCAGCGTCCGCCGCTACGAACCCTGCGGCGTGGTGGCCGCGATCACCCCGTACAACTTCCCGCTGCAACCGGCGGTGTGGAAGGTGTTCGCGGCGCTGGCCGCCGGCTGCTCGGTGATCCTGCGTCCGAGTCCGCTCACCCCCTTGTCCGTCCTCGCCTTCGGGGTGGCTGCCGACCGCGCGGGCCTGCCGCCGGGCGTGCTCGCGGTCGTCCCGGAGCCCGGTGCCGAGGGCGCCGAACTGCTCACGTCGGACCCGCGCGTCGACTGCGTGTCGTTCACGGGCTCCACCGCGGTCGGACGCCGCATCGCCGCCCAGGCCGCCCCGACCGTCAAGCGGCTGGTCCTCGAACTCGGTGGCAAGTCGGTGCAGTTGTACCTGCCGGACGCGGTACGCAACGTCGCCGCCGGGGTCGGGACCGTCTTCGCCTCGCACGCCGGACAGGCCTGCTCGGCGCAGTCCCGCGTCCTCGTACCCGCCGACGCCCTCGACGCCGCGGTGGAGCAGGCCTGCGCCGTCGCCCGCGCGATGCCGGTCGGTGACCCCCAGGACCCGGCGACCGTCGTCGGCCCCCTCATCTCGGCGGCGCAGCACGACCGTGTCACCGGCCTGGTCGACGATGCGGTACGCGCGGGCGCGCGCCTCGCCGCCGGCGGCCGCCGCCCGGCCCACCTGCCGCGCGGCCACTACCTCGAACCCACGGTGCTCGTGGTCGACGACAACGCCAACCCGATCGCGCAGCAGGAGGCGTTCGGGCCGGTGGTCAGCATCCACGGCTACCGCGACCTCGACGAGGCGGTGGCGATCGCCAACGACAGCCAGTACGGCCTGTCCGGCGGCGTCTACAGCGCGGACGTCCGGGCCGGCCTCGACGTCGCCCGGCGCATCCGCTCCGGGACGGTGCTGGTGAACCGGCCGTCGGCCAACGCGTACACGCCGATGGGCGGCATCAAGCAGTCCGGCATCGGCCGCGAGCGCGGCGTCGCGGGACTGCGCGAGTACCAGGAAATCCAACATCTGGTCCTCGGCCCGCTCGACTCCGCGGGATAGCCGGCGCGCAACCGTGCGTCGAGCCCCGACCTCACACCGGGCCGACCACCCGCCGCGCCCCGACCGACCGCCGCGCCCCGACCGACCGCCGTACGGCCCGCGACCGACCCGACAACGCCGCGCACCCCACCCGCACTACCGGACCACCCGAGCTACCGGACCGCCCGCGCTGCCCGCGCTGCCCGCGCTGCCCGCACCGCCGTACCAACCGCACCGCCGTACCACCCGCACCGCCGACCAATGTTGGGAGAAGACCGTGCTGCTGGACGGCAGATCCGTCGTCATCACCGGAGCCGGCTCGGGCGTCGGACGCGCCTCGGCGCTCCTGTTCGCCGCCGAGGGCGCCCAGGTCGTGTGCGCCGACGTCCGCGAGGACTGGGCCGCGGAAACGGTACGCCTGATCGCGGAGCAGCCCGGCGCCAAGGGCGCCGGGGTCGCGCAACGCTGCGACGTCACGGTGCCCGCCGACGTCGACGCCGCCGTCGCGACGGCGGTCGGGCGCTTCGGCCGTCTGGACGTGATGTTCAACAACGCGGGCATCGCCACGCCCGTCTTCGGCATGCGTACCGAGGACCACACGCTCGACCAGATCGAGGCGCTGATGGCGGTCAACATCCGCGGCGTGCTCCTCGGTTGCCAGGCGGCGGTACGGCAGTTCCGGGCGCAGGGCGGCGGCGGGGTGATCGTGAACACCGGCTCGGTGGCCGGTCTGGTCGGCTGGGGCGGCACCGTCTACGGAGCCACCAAGGGCGCGGTCAACCAGCTCACGCGTGGCGTCGCCGTCGAATGCGCGGCCGACGACATCCGCGTCAACGCCATCTGCCCCGCCGCGATGCCCGCCACGAACTTCATGGTGCCCGGCGCCGAGGCGGGCTCGCAGGGCATCGGCGAGGAGGAGGCCCGCGCGGTCGGCGCGTCGCATCCGCTCGGCCGGCCCATCACCGCCGAGGACTGCGCCGCGGCGGCGCTCTTCCTCGCTTCGGACGCGGCCCGCAACATCACCGGAGTCCTCCTGCCCGTGGACGGCGGATTCGTCGCGCAGTAGCCCGCCGTCTCCCGCGGACCCGGTCGGCCGACACGCCACCGGCGGGCGAACTGCCGCTCGCCATCGGCCCCGTACCCCCGCCGCCGTAGCCCGACGCCGTACCTCCGCCGCCGGGCAGCGCCACCAGGCAGCGCCACCACGACGACAAGGACGACAGCGACCATGGGCACAGACGTCGACGACCTCGACCCGGTACGCATCAGGGAACTCTTCGACCTGCGCAGCGGCATGAACGAGCACAGCGGCGCCGGCTACCGGGACGACCCTTATCCCACCTGGCACCGCCTCCGCGAGACCGGCCCCGTCCACCGCGGCACGGTCCACGAACTCACCGGCTACCAGGGCCCCGCGTTCTTCCAGGGTCTGCCGCACCCGGAGCGCGAGCACTTCTCGGTGTTCGACTACGCCGGGTGCGACGCCGCGTTCCGCGACGAGACGTTGTTCGTGTCGTCCGAACGCACCGCGGACGGCCTCGACTTCGAGCACGGCGGCCGGGGAGCCGACAGCAGCATCCTCTACATGAACGGCAAGCGGCACCGGACGTACCGGGGTCTGGTGCAGCCTTCGTTCGTACCGCCGCGGGCCGTCTGGTGGATCGACAACTGGATCAAGCAGACCGTCGACGCGCTGATCGACACGTTCATCGGGAACGGCCGCGCCGACCTGAACACCGAGTTCTGCGCCGCGATCCCGACGCTGACCATCACCGGCAGCCTCGGCATCCCGGCGTCCCAGGCACTCGACCTGCGCGCCTCGATGCTCCCCGGCCGGATCGACACGGCGGCGTTCGGGCGCATCGTCGGACCGGCGGTCGCGGCGCGGCACGAGAACCCGACGGACGACCTGCTCAGCGTGCTGGTCGAGGCGGAGTTCACCGACGAGGACGGCGTACGCCACAAGCTGTCCGACGACGAGATCATGTCGTTCGCGTACCTGCTGCTCGTCGCCGGCTCGGGCACGACGTGGAAGCAGATGGGCATCACCCTCGCCGCGCTCCTGGCCCGCCCGCACGTCCTGGACGCCGTACGCGACGACCGGAGCCTGATGCGCGGCGCCGTCGAGGAGTCGCTGCGCTGGATGCCGACCGACCCGATGTTCTCCCGGTTCCTCGCGCGCGACACGGAGTTCCGGGGCACGTTCATGCCGCGGGGCTCGGTCATCCACATGTGCATCGGCGCGGCCAACCGCGATCCGCTGCGCTGGGACTCGCCGGACGAGTACGACCCGACCCGCCCCGGCCGCTCGCACCTGGGCTTCGGACGCGGGCCGCACGTCTGCCTCGGCACGCACGTGGCGCGGGCCGAGATGGCGGTGGGGATCGGCGCGCTGCTCGACCGGCTTCCGAACCTGCGGCTCGACCCGGACGTCGAGCCGCCGACGTTCATCGGCATGTACGAGCGCGGCGCGACCGAGATCCCCGTCGTATTCGGCTGAACAGCGCACTCGGAACGCGCATTCGGAACGGGCACGCGGAACGCGCCCCCGGACCGCGCCCCGCTCAGGCGGTCTGGTCGCGCGCGGTCTCGTCGTGGATGCGCCGGATGCCGGTGCGCCAGTCGACCGCGCAGGGCCCGGTGAAGGAGCGCCGCCGCGTGGCGTCGAGGACCTGGCCGCGCAGTGTGCCGGGCTGCTCGCGTACCTCGACGGTGGCGCCCTTGCCGGTCAGTTCGCCCATGTAGGCGGCCCATTCCTGGACGCTGACCGGCTCGTCGCCGCCCCAGTTGACAATGGTGGCCGGAACCGACGCGGCGGCGAGCAGCGCCTCGGTCTGGGTGTTGATGTCGTCCTGGTGGATGGGGCTGTACATGCACGGGTCCCAGCGGGTGACGACGGGTTCCCCGGCACGCACTGCCGCCAGATGGATGCCGGGCAGGCCTCCGTTGCCGTACGAGCCGTACGACGCGTTCATGCGCGCGATGACGACCGGCAGGTCGAACGCCCGCGCGCAGTAGCGGGCGACGGCCTCCTCGGCGGTCTTGGAGACGGAGTACGTCTGCGCGTACGCGATGTTCGCGTCGCCGAGCGGCGCGTCCTCCCGGTATACGTGGTGCGGGTCCTCGTGCGGCTTCAGCACGGACGCCGTGGACATCACCAGCGCCGCCTTGGCTTTGCGGCAGTGCTGGAGCAGCAGCCCGGTGCCCTCCGCGTTGACCCGGAGGGCGTGGTCGTAGTCCAGGCCCTCGCCGAGGAACGCGGCCAGGTGCAGCACGTATGTGAAGTCGTCGGGGATCTCGTCGAACTGCCCGGCGCCCAGATCGACGCGGCGCGTGGTGACACCGAGGGCATCGACGCGCTCACGCTCGCCGGCGGTGCCGAAGCGCGCGATTCCCCACACCTCGTTGTCCCGGGCCAGGTACTCCGTCAGGGGGAAGGCGATCTGCCCCGCCGGGCCGGTGATGAGGATCTTCTCGCCGGACAACATGTGTTCCTCCTCGGGACGGGGCCGCCCGGTCGGACCGCCTCGCGGTGAATGCCGACCCGATCATGAACCCGTCGCCCGAAGAAGTACACGCCCGCCGCTCGGCCAGGACGCGTCAGCCGGCCTTCACGCCCAGTGCGCCGAAGGTGTCGAGGTCGTCCGCGGCGGCGGAGAAGCGGGTGATGTTGGGGATGTTGACTTCGTCCGGCTGCGCCTCGACCGGGTTGATCAGCCAGATGAACAGCCCGTACGCGACATAGCGCCGGTAGTCGTCCCACGCCTCGTCGAAGCCCGGCGCCGCCGCCCCGGCGGCCGCCAGGGCGGCCAGGTAGTGCCGCAGCAGGTCCCTCTCGTGGCGCCGCCGGTCCTCGACGGTGAGGGCGGAGGTGATGAAGTACGCCACGTCGTGCGCCCAGTTCCCCCGCCAGGCGGTCTGCCAGTCGAGCAGTCCCGGGCTGCCGTCGCGGCGCAGGTACGTGTTCCCGAGGTGCGTGTCGCCGTGCAGCAGGCACTGGGGCTGGAGGGTGACGCGGTCCTGGAGGGCGTGGAGGGCGTCCACGACGCCCTGCCCGGTGATGCCGGCAGGCACCACGTCGGCGCGCGGCATCGCGACGAACGCGTCGAGGTCGGCGGCGGAGAACCGGCTCACGTAGCGGTCCGAGGGCGTGCCGCGCTCCAGCGGGCTGCGCAGCCACGGGATGGTGTCGAGTTCCGCGCTCTGCCACCAGAACGCGTGCAGCGGCACCAGGAGTTCGAGGAACGACGCGACCTGATCGACCGTCAGGGGCCTTGCGGCGTTGCAGAATTCGACGCCGTCCTGCGCCAGGTCCGCGAGCAGCACCACGCCTTGCTGGGTGGTCTCGTCGCAGTCGGCGAAGTAGCACGTGGGCACGACGACCGGGATGCGCGGGCTCAGGTCCCGGTAGAAGCGCGCCTCCACCGCGTAGGCGCCGGTAGGCATGACCTTCGCGCTTTCCCGGCCGTAGCCGCCCTTGATCCACAGGCGGGTGGGAAGGCCGTCCGCGCCGGGGCCGGCGTACGTGATCCGCAGGCGCGCTTTGGTGGCGGTCCCGTCGATGACCCGGTCGACCCGGACCTCGTCGACGGTCACGTTCCGGTCTGCGGAGGAAAGCACCGAGGACAGCCACGCGGGCGTGACCTCGGCGAGGGTGCCGGGCAGGTTCGTCATGTCTCGCCGTCGCTTCCCGTGTGGAGGGTCAGTAGTCGTCGGTCGATTCGTACAGCCCGGCGAATTCCAGCACCCCGTCCCGGATGCGGCCGTAGTGCAGCCAGTCGCCCTTGAACATCTGGTGGTCGTACGGGCCCCCGGCGATGTGCGTGTTCGGCCCCCCGGTCACCGCGGGCATGAACCGGATGCGCTCCAGGCCCTCCTTGACGCCGGGGCCGGTCAGGACGGTCGCGCGGTGCAGCGCCTCGGCGACGACGGCGGCCATGTCGTACGCGAGTCCGGGTATGGCGTTGGGCCACATCCACGGGTCCTCGCCGTAGCGGGCGACGAAGCGCGCGTGGAACCGGTGCATGCGCGGATTCTCCGGACACCACTGGTCGATGCCCACCCAGCCTTCGAGTTGCTCGAAGCCCCAGATGTACTGCATGAACGCGGTCGTCATGATGCGCGGCGGGTCCCAGCCGAGCTTGTCCAGCGCCTCGCGCACCGCGCCGGAGACGACCAGGCCGCCGTACCCGAGCCAGGCCAGCGCGTCGGCGCCGGAGTCCCGCAGGACCCGGAACTTGGCGGTCAGTTCGTCGGTGGTCGTGGCGTTGTCGACCATCTCCACCGCGGCGACGGACACCCCGAGCCTGCGGCACTCCTGGCGGAAGAAGCGGAAGTACTCCTCGCCGATCGGCGACCACGGCGCGAGCACGGCGACCCGCGAATGCCCTTCCCGTTTGAGCCAGTTGACGATGAGCGCGGGGTCGCCGCCGACGTCGCCGTTGCCCATGCGGAAGCAGTACTCCCCGTGGAAGGCGTCAGTGCCGGCCATGCTGATCAGCGGTACCTGGCTTTCGTTGGCGTACTGCGCGAGGGCCATCGCCGAGTCGGTGTAGTTGGCGCCGACCACGGCCAGGCAACCCGCCTCGACCAGCCGCCGGTACGACTCCACTCCGCCCTTGGCGGTGCCCTGCGGCAGCCCGGCGTCGTCCTCGAACAGGAACTCGTACCGGCGGTCCAGCACCCCGCGCTCGACCGCCTCGTCGAACGCCATGGTGATTTCGCGCTCGAAGCGCCGCCATTCCATGCCGAGCCAGCCGACACGGACCGGTGCGAGCTTCAACCAGCGGTCCTCGATCGATGTCACGGGTGCCTCTCCTCGCCGGTCGGTGCGCTGCCGGGGGACGTGCCGTGGTGCGGAGGTCGTGGTGCGGAGGTCGTGGTGCGGGGTTCGTGCCGCTGCCTTGCGGGCCGCGAACCGCGTTTCGAAATGTCGAAATATTAGCGAGCTAATGTAATCCTAGCGATCCTGGCGAACGGCCTGTCAAGAGCGCCGGCCCTGGCGCGGACCACCACGGGGACGCACCGGACTTCGATAGGGACCGCGTACAGCGCATGCGAAGTCGGGCTGCGGCGCGCGGCGTTGACACGTGTCACCAGGGCGGCCCTCGAAGTCTCGCCACCAGTAAGCTCGTCGTCGTTCCGGAGGCGCCGTGTCCCGAGGAGTGCGCCTCGCGCTACACGTGCTTCGGTGCGCTGAGTTCGATCGTCAGGCCGTCCGGGTCGGTCAGCCGCATGTTGTGGCTGACCGCTTCCTCGAAGATCTCGCCGACCGCGAATCCGCCCGCCGCGAGGTCCGCGCGTAGGAGTTCGAGTGCGGCGCGGTCGGGCACCGCGAACGAGAGGTGGTCGATGCCGGCCGTCGCGGTCCCGGACGGGTCGCCCGGAGCGGCGGTCTGCATGCCGACGACGAAGCCCGCGGTGGGATGGCGGAGTGCGGCGTACGGGCCGGAGTCGAGCACACCCGAGGCGAGGTCGCGCATCCCCAGGACACCGCGGTAGAACGCCGCGCTGGCCGCGACGTCGCGGACGACGAGCTGGATGTGCGAGAACCCCTGGATCACCCGCGCATGGTACGGCGCCGGACCCGCGACAACCAGGGCCGCGACCGCCGTACTTCGACACGTGCCGACCGGAGCCGACCCGCACCGACACCTGTCGACACCTGCTGACACCTGCTGACACCCGCCGACACGCGCCGACACGCGCGCCGCGCTGGACTCTCCCACTTGGGGAGACCTCATGCTGAGGCCATGAACGAAGATCTACTGGCGATCGGGCAGTTCGCCAGGCTCAGTCGGCTGAGCGTCAAGCAGCTGCGGCACTACGCGGAACTCGGGCTGCTGAAGCCCGCGTACGTGGACGAGCAGACCGGGTACCGCTACTACCGGCACGAGCAGGCGCGCGACGCGCTGTCGATCGGGCTGCTGCGCTCCCTCGACGTGCCGCTCGCCGCCATCGCCCAGGTGCTCTCCGGCGCGACCGGCGCGCTCGACGGCGTGCACGAGCGCCTGGAAGCCGAACTGGCCCGGCGCCGTTCGACGCTGGCGGCTCTGGAGCGCGTCATGGCCGAAGGGCTGCCGTCCGTGCCCGTCACCGTGCTGACCGAACCGGCGCGGCGTGTGCTGGTCGTCAGGGAGACGGCGGCCGACGAGACGGACCTGGGCCGGGCCACCTCCGCGGCCGTCGCACGGCTGCTGGCCGCGGCGTCCCAGGCCGGAGCGTCCCAGGCCGGAGCGTCCACCGGGCCGCCCGAACTCGTCGGCCTGTTCCCGCTCGACTTCGGCGAACCCATCGCCGTCGCCGTCGCCCTGGTCGGCGAGGGGCCGGTGCCGGGAGCCGAACACGACGTCCTGCCGGGCGGCCGGTTCGCCCGCGTCACCCACGTCGGCCCGTACGACCAGATCGGGTTGACCGCGCACGCCCTGCTGTCCTGGTGCGCCGAACGGCGCCACACCGTCCGCGGCCCGCTCCGCGAGGTGTACGTGTCCGACCCGATGACCACGCCGCCCGACCGGCTGGTCACCCACCTGATGATCCCCCTGGAGGAAGCATGACCCCCGCGCCCGTCCGCCCCGAGCTCGTCCACCCCGAACCCGCCACGTGCCTCAACGTCACCGGCATGGGCGAACCCGGCGGCACCGAACACATGGCCGCCGTGCGTGCGCTGTACGCCGTGGCCTCGATGATGGGCGGTCCCGCCGGCCCCCTCGAAGGCCTGTGGTGGGCGGAGGACGCCGGCCCGAACCCCCTCGACGCACCGCGCGACCAGTGGCGGTGGCACCTGCTTCTGCCGCTGCCGGGTGCCCCCGAGCCGGAGGCCCTGGGCCGGGCACGCGAGCAGGCCCGCGCGTCGGGCGCGGCTGTCGACCGGGTGCAGGTGGTCAGCTTCGCCGAGGGCGAGTGCGTGCAGATGGTGCACGAGGGGCCGTACAGCGAGGAGAAGGCGTCGCTCGATGTGATGGACGCCTTCATGACCGAGCGCGGACTCGTGCGCAACGGCCTGCACCACGAGATCTACCTGACCGACTTCACCGACCCCAACCCGCGGACCATCCTGCGCCAACCTGTGGCCCGCGCGGCCGGCTGACCCCAGGCCGCAACCGACCCCGGCGCGACCACACCGCCGCGTCCCACGTACACACGAAGCGCACGGCGCCGGCGACCGCAGCACTACATGATGCGCGGGGACCGGCGCCGTCCGCCGCGTCCGCGCTGCCGTCCCACCAAGCGGAGACGCTTGCTCGTGGCACCCGGCCACTGTGCAGCGGCGACATAAGCGATGGCCGAAATACCGCCTCCGGCGTGACCGAATCCCGGCCTCTGAGCACTATTTGTCCTGGCTTGCCCGGCTGACATAACCTCCATCAAGCCGAGCCTCGAAGCACACCCAGGCGCGCCAAATGTCCAAATTAACGGCATTTCCTCAGGCCCATTGCTGAAATTATTCATTCAAGATCTTGCTGTCTGTTCATCTGCATGCCAGATTCGGCAGTCGACAGTCACAGGTCCTCAGCAAGCGGTCGCCGCTTCGCCCCGCGAAGAGAGTGAGTCCATGCCGGTCGAACAAGATTCCGGGGCACGTCTCGCGATGGAGCGCCGGACCATCGAGGTCATCCCCGACGCCGAGCGCCACGGCACGCCGCTCAGCCAGTTCACGCTGTGGTTCGGCGCCAACATGCAGATCACCGCGATCGTGGACGGCGCCCTCGCGGTCGTCTTCGGCGCCGACGCCCTGTGGGCGATACCCGCGCTGCTCGTCGGCAACGTGCTGGGCGGCATCGTGATGGCGCTGCACTCCGCCCAGGGGCCGCGCCTCGGGGTACCGCAGATGATCTCCAGCCGGGCGCAGTTCGGCGTCTACGGGGCGGTGCTGCCGCTGCTGCTGGTGATCCTGATGTACCTCGGCTTCGCCGCCACCGGCAGTGTCCTGGCCGGCCAGGCGGTGTGCGAGATGCTGCACATCGACAACACCAACGTCGGCATCCTCATCTTCGGCGCGCTGACCGCGGTCATCGCGGTGACCGGGTACCGGCTGATCCACCTCGCGGGCCGGGTCGCCACCGTCATCGGGGTCCTGGGTCTCGGCTACCTGATGATCCGGCTGTTCACGCAGTACGACGTCGGCGCGCACGTCGGCGACAAGGGCTTCGACGCCGCGACCTTCCTGCTTGCCGTCGGCCTCGGCGCCGGCTGGCAGCTGACCTTCGGGCCGTACGTCGCCGACTACTCGCGCTACCTCCCCCGAGACACCAGCGACCGCGCGACCTTCTGGTCCACATTCTGCGGCTCGGTGATCGGATCCCAGATCGCGATGACCCTCGGCGCGCTGACCGCCGCCGTCGCGGGCAAGGCGTTCCTGCCGGACCAGGTCGGCTTCCTCGGCGACCTGGCGGGCCCGGCGTTCCTCGCGTTCCTGATCTACCTGGTGATCGTGGTCGGCAAGCTGACCGTCAACTGCCTGAACGCGTACGGCGGCTTCATGTCGATCCTGACCATCGTGACGGCGTTCGACGGGCGCTCGCGGATCTCGTCGGCGGCCCGCGCCGCGTACATCGTGGGCTTCACCGCGGTGTCCGTGGTCATCGCGATGGCGGCCAGTGCCGACTTCCTCGACAACTTCAAGAACTTCGTCCTGATGCTGCTGATGGTCTTCACCCCGTGGAGCGCCATCAACCTCGTCGACTACTACGTCATCTCCCGCGAGCGCGTCGACATCCCGGCGCTGTACGACCCGCGCGGCCGCTACGGCAAGTGGAACGTCACCGCGCTCACCTGCTACGTCGTCGGCGTCGGCGTGCAGATCCCGTTCCTGGCCACCAAGCTCTACACCGGCCCGATCACCGAGAAGCTCGACGGCGCGGACATCTCGTGGATCGTCGGCCTGGCGGTCACCTCGGTCATCTACTACCTGTGGGCACGGCGTACGGCCAATCCCCCGGCCGAGACCATCCGCCCCGCCGAACCCCGCCCCGACGAGCCGACCCCCGGCACCCACGCCCCGGCCCTGGCCGGCTGACCGGGACACTCCACCCCACCCCACCGGCCGCTGCCCACCGCGCCGCACCCGCCGCCGCATCGCCGCCTGATGCGGCGGCGGACCGCGCTCCGTAGGCTCGTCATCGGAAGCACCGGAACCCGGCGGCATACCGCCCGGCCTTCCGGTCGTACCGAATGTGGAGCCGCTCATGACGACTGCCCGCGACCTGATCATCACCGCGATGGACGAGGCGGAACGCCGCGAGGCGGGCCAAGGCGAGTTGTCCCTCGCCTTGGCGGGCGCCGAACTCGTCGACCTGCTGGCCGCGTCCGCGGTCACCCTCGACGGCGACGCCATCGTCCCCGCCGGCACCCCCGCGTTCGACGATCCGCTCCTCGAGCAGTCCGCGGCCGCGGTCGTGCGGCAGAAGCCGTACGAGTCCGTCGAGTACTGGCTGTGGCGGCGCGGCCGGGACCTGGCCGCCGCCTACGCGGCCGCCCTGGCGGAGGAAGGCAGCCTCGCCCACCGGCGCGGCCGCTCCCCGCTCGGCACCGGCCGCGTCGCCGTCGCCGACTCCGCCGACCACCGAGCCGCGCGCGACCGCTGGGCCGCGCACGAGCCCGTCCTCACCGCCCTGGCCACCTCCGCAGGCCTGCGCGACAAACCCGACGACGAACCCCCGGCTCCCCCGCGCGACCCGGTCGGCATCGTCCTCGCGGCAGTGGAGGACGCCGTGACCGAACTCGAAGCCGTACGCCAGCGCCGCGCCATAGAACAAGCCGCCTACGACAACATCTGGCGCGCGCCCTGACGGAGCAGCCCTCTGCCGGAGCAGCTCTGTGACGGATCTGCCCTGTGACGGCGGCCCAGCCCCCCAAGGGCAGGGGCCCCCTACGCGGGGGCCCGTTGGGAGGATTTGCGGATTTCCAGGCGGGTGGGGACTTCGACGCCTCGGGGGTCGGTGAGGCCCTGGTCGAGGACTTCGACGAGCAGGCGGATTCCGGCGTCGGCGATCAGGTTGGGCTGGACGCTGAGGGTGGTGACGGGCGGGGCGGTGTGTTCGGCGAGGCCGTCCTCGCTGGCGCAGACGAGGAGGAGGTCGTCGGGGACGCGGTGGCCGTGTCGGCGGGCCACCTCCAGGACCAGCGGCGGGCTGACCTCGGTGAGGACGAACAGCGCGTCGGGGCCCTCGCCGGGGCCGGGGGCCAGGAGGTCGCCGATGGCTTCGAGGTTGGAGGCGTAGCCGGGGGTGTCGACCTGTACGACGCGGGTGCGGATGTCATGCCGGGCTGACCAATCGGCTTGGGCCAGCAGGGCGTTGCGGGTGTAGAGCGCGTCGCTGGCGGCCATGACGAGGGCGATGTCGCGGGCCCCCTGTCCGGCGAGGTGGTCCAGGACCTCGCGTACGGCGGCGGCGTAGTCGGTCTCGACCCAGTAGCCGCCCGCTCGGCCTTCCACGCGGCGGTCGGTGACGACCGGGATGCCGGCCGCGAGGAAGTCCTCGACGAGCGGGTCGTCGACCTCCGGGTCGACCACGCAGATCGCGTCGAGGGGTAGGTCGGCCCACTCCTCGCGGGGGGCGTGGTTGGGCAGCAGCACGAGGGCGTGGCCGTGTTCGAGGGCGACGTCCGCGCTGGCGTTGGCGAGCCGGGTGAAGTACGGCAACTCCGTGTACGCCCAAGGCTTGTCGACGTACTCGCGCACCGCGAACCCGATGAGCCGCGCGTGCCCGGCGCGCAGCAGGCGGGCCGTGGCGTTCGGGCGGTAGCCCATGCGGAACGCGGTTTCGCGGGCGTGGGCGCGTACGTCGTCGGACAGCCTTCCGGTGCCGTTGAGTGCGGCCGAGATGGTGGTCTTGGACAGGCCCGCCTCGCGGGCGACGTCGATCAGGCGCACCCTCGGGACGGCCTGGGAGCGTTTGCCCCGGGCCCGCGGCCCGCCGCGCGCTGCCGCGCCCGGACCCGCACCCGGACCCGCACCCGGACCTGCGCCGGGCCTTGAGGGCGGCCCTCCGGACGGCACCGCGGACGGTCCCGCATCTGCCCCCGCGGCCGGCCCCGAGAGCGGTCCTTCGGCTTCTCCCGGCACTTTTCCAACCCGACGTTCCGGTTCGTTCATGGCCTTGATCCTGACATGTTGACGGGCCGTCAGACGGCCCCGGGCGGCATTCTCACGACCCCCGAGAATCGTTCCCGCAAACCCTTGCGCGGGAACGTTCCCGCGTCAATACTCACCGGCACTCGTCCACGACGCGTATCCCTGGCATCCCTGCCGCGCCTCCTCCGTCCCTCGAAAGGGGTGGGTTTCTTGCGCATGCTCAGAACCGCCGCACTGGCCGCCGTAGCGGCCCTCGTCGCCGCCGGCTGCTCGGGCGGAGGTGGTGACAACTCGTCCGGCTCCGGCGCCGCGTTCGACGTCACCATCGACACTCCGGCCGCGAAAGGGCCGCTCGACAAGGTGAAGTGGTCGCTGTACGCCGAGCCCCAGACGCTCGACTACGCGTACGCCTTCGACTTCCCGATCAACACCGTGCTCGCGAACGTGTGCGAGAACCTGCTCCGCGTCACCCCGGACCTGAAGATCTCCCCCGGCCTCGCCAGCAAGTACACCAACCCCGACCCGCTCACCTGGGTCTACACCCTGCGCGAAGGGGTCAAGTTCCACGACGGCACCCCGATGGCCGCCAAGGACGTCGTGGCGAGCCTGACGCGGCACGCGGACCCGGAGGTCGGCTCCTCGTACAGCACGGTCTTCAAGGACGTCGCGTCCATCACGGAGACCGGGCCGCTCGAGGTCACCATCAAGCTGACCCGCCCCAACGTGCTGCTCAACGAGCAGTTGAGCGCGTCACCCGGCATCGTCGAGAGCGCCGACTTCCTGGCCAAGGCCGGCAAGGACTACGGCAACCCGCAGGGCGGCGTGAACTGCACGGGGCCGTTCTCCCTCGAGGAGTGGAAGCCCGGCACGTCGATCACCCTCAAGAAGAACGACGCGTACTGGGACAGCACTCTGGCACCGAAGACGAGCGAGCTCGAATTCGTCTTCATCCAGGACCCCTCCGCCCGCGCCAACGCGCTGCTGACCGGCGAGGTCGACGGTGGCTACCTGCTTCCGACCACCTCGTTCGACAAGCTCCACGCGAGCGACGGCAAGCTCTACTTCGGTGCCATCACCGGCAGTTACTCGGCGGCCGTCACCAACCTCAAGGGCGCGCTCGGCGACCGGCGGGTACGCCAGGCACTGTCGATGGCCATCGACCGCGACGGCATGGTCCAGGCCGCGCTGAACGGGTACGGCGCCCCCGCCAAGGCCCCCGTCCCCGCGGCCGGCTGGGCGACCGTCCCGGCGGAGCGCGCGCAGACCATCCACAACAGCCTGCCGGCCATCACCCAGGACCCGGCCGCGGCCAAGAAGCTGGTCGAGGAGGCCGGGGCGGACGGCAAGAAGGTCGTCGTCGCCACCAGCAACCTGGCGCCCGAGATCAGCGTCGCCGCCAACGCCATCCAGGCCGCCGGCAAGGAGATAGGCCTCGACGTCGAACTGCGCACCATCGCGCCCGACGCGTACACGGCCCTGTTCACCGACCCCGCCACCCGCGAGGGCATCGACGTGCTGGTCACCAGCGGCTACGACATGACGCCCGACCCGCTGGAGTTCTACGCCGCATTGCAGACCGGGGAGTTCGCCAACTACGGCAACTGGTCGAACCCCGAGTACGACCAGCTCGTCAAGGAGGCGCTCGGCACCACCGACCCGGCCGCGCGCGCCGAACTCACCGTGAAGCTCCAGGAGATCGCGCTCCGCGAGCTGCCCGGCATCCCCCTGTGGGACTCGCCCATGTCGCTCTACCTCGGCAAGCGCGTCACCGGGGTGACCCCGAACATCACCCACCTGTCGTACCCGTGGGCCGCGACCCTGGGATCCGCGAACTGATGAGCCGCTCTCTGCTCCGCTTCCTGCTCGGGCGCGTCGTGGGGCTGGTGCTCGTGCTGCTGGTGACCTCCTTCGTGGTCTTCAGCGCCGTGCACCTGGCCCCCGGCGACCCGGTGTCCTTCCTGATGCGCGGTCGGCCGGTCACCCCGGAGGCGCGCGCCGCGCTGACCGCCCAGTACCACCTGGACGAGCCGTTCCTGAACCAGTACTTCATGTGGCTCGGCGACGTGCTCGGCGGCGACTTCGGCCGCTCGGTGCAGTTCCGCCAGGACGTCGGCGACCTGGTCGCCCAGAAGCTGCCGATCACCGCGTTCCTGGTGGTGTACGCGATGGTCCTGGTCACGGTCGTCGGCCTGGCCCTCGGCATCCTGTCCGCGCTGCGCCCCGGCCTGGTCGACAAGCTGGTGCTCGCCTGGACCGGCACGTCCATCGCCATCCCGTCGTACATCGCCGCGACCGTGCTCACCTCGGTCTTCGCGGTCAAGCTCGGCTGGTTCCCGCTCTACGGCGCGGGCGAGGGCTTCACCGACCGGCTGTGGCACCTGACGCTCCCGGCCGTCGCGCTCGCCCTCACGTTCGCGGGGCTGCTCGCCCGGGTCACGCGCTCGGCCATGCTCGACGAACTCTCGCGCGAACACGTCGAGGTGGCCCGCTCCCGGGGCGTCCCCGAGGGCCAGGTCATCGTGCGGCACGTGCTGCGCAACGCGCTCGGGCCCATCGTCACCGTGGTCGGGACCATGGTCGCGGGCATGCTCGTGGCCACCTCGATCGTGGAGACGGCGTTCAGCGTCAAGGGTGTCGGCTCGCTGCTGGTCAACTCGGTGACCGTCAAGGACTTCCCCGTCGTGCAGGCGCTGACCCTGCTGGTAGTCGCGGCGTTCCTGGTCGCGAACCTGGTCGTGGACCTGTTGCAGCCGCTGATCGACCCGCGCCTCGCCCTGGGAGGTGACGAGAAGTGACGGCCTCGGCAACCCCGCTCGTGCCGGGCGGCGCCCCGCGGTTGCCGGGCGCCCGCCGCGGCGCACCCGGCCGGATCCGTACGCTCGCCGCCCAGGGGCCGCTGTTCACCGCGGCCGTGGTCGTCCTCGCGCTGCTGGTGCTCCTGGCGGTCTTCGCCCCGCTGCTCGCCCCCTACGACCCGAACGCGATCAACCTCAAGAACTCGCTGGCCGGTTCCGGCCCCGACCACTGGCTGGGCACCGACCAGTCGGGCCGCGACATCCTGTCGCGCCTGCTGTACGGCGCCCGCACCGGCCTGCTCGGCCCCCTCGCCGTCGTCGGCGTCTCCACCGTCCTCGGCATCGTCATGGGCGTGGTCGCGGCGTGGCGCGGCGGCTGGGTCGACTCGCTGCTGTCGCGGTCGATGGACCTGCTGTTCGCGTTCCCGGCGATGCTGCTGGCCATCCTGTGCGTCGCCGTCTTCGGCACCGGGCTCACCGCGCCGGTCATCGCCATGATGGTCGCCTACACGCCATACGTCGGCCGCCTGGTCCGCGCCATCGCCCGCCAGGAGAAGTCCCGCCCCTACATCGAGTCCTACCGTGTGCAGGGCTGGTCCGGCTGGTCGATCTGCGTGCGCCACCTGATCCCCAACATCACCCCGACCGTGCTGGCCCAGTCGGCGATCAACTTCGGGTACGCCCTGATGGAGCTGGCCGGCCTGTCCTTCCTCGGCTTCGGCGTGCAGGCGCCCACCGCCGACTGGGGCGTCATGGTCAGCGAAGGCCAGGGCCCGCTGCTCAAGGACGTCATGCTGCCGGCGCTCGCGCCCGCAACGGCCATCGTCATCGCGGTGGTCGCGTTCGGGATCGTCGGCGAGGGGCTCGCCGACCGCGTCGCGAAGCGGGAGAGGTGAGCGGCATGTTCGAGAAGACCGTGACGAGCGGGGACGCTCCGCTGCTCGACATCGAGGGCCTGACGCTGCGCCTGCCCGACCACGCCGCCGCCCGGCCGATCCTGGACGGGGTCTCGCTGCGCGTCGGACGCGGCGAAACGGTGGGCCTGGTCGGCGAGTCCGGCTCCGGCAAGTCGGTGGCCTGCCGCACCGTCCTCGGGCTGCTCCCGCAGGGCTCCCGCACCGAGGGCGCGGTCCGCGTCGCGGAGACCGACGTACTCGGGCTCGGGCCCGCGGGACTGCGCGGCATCCGCCGGCGGCAGGTCGCGATGGTGTTCCAGGACCCGCGTGCGTCGGTCAACCCGATGCGCAGGGTCGGCGACTTCCTCACCGAGGGCCTGCGCCTGCTCGGCATGTCGAAGAAGCAGGCGCCGGCGCGCGCCGAGGAACTGCTCGCCGAGGTCGGCATCCGCGACCCGCGCGGGGCGCTGCGGCGCTTCCCGCACCAGTTCTCCGGCGGCATGCTGCAACGCGTCGTGATCGCGGCGGCGCTGGCCGGCAACCCGGCGCTGCTCCTCGCCGACGAACCCACCACCGCGCTGGACGTCACCACGCAGGCGGAGGTCGTCGGCATCCTGCGGCGCCTCCAGGTCCGGCACGGCACCGGCATGCTCTTCGTCACCCACGACCTGGAGCTGGCCGCGGCGATCTGCGACCGCATCTACGTCATGTACGCGGGCCGCATCGTCGAATCCCAGCCCGCCGCGGCCCTGTTCGAGCATCCGAGGCACCCGTACACCGCGGGCCTGCTGGCCTCCACGCCGCGTCTGGAGGCGGACTCCGAGCCGCCGCGGGCGATCCCGGGACGGCCCGTGTCGCTCGCGGAGGCGCCGGAGGGGTGCGCCTTCGCGGAGCGGTGCGCGTTCGCGGTGGAGCGGTGCCGTACCGAGGTTCCGGCGCTGGTGCACGACGGCCCCGCGGCCGTGGCGTGCCTGCGCGCCGAGGAAGGGATCCTGACGTGAGCACCACCGCAGATGCGGCCGAGGCGGTACTCCGGGTCCGCGGCCTGTGCCGGACGTTCGGCGACCACAAGGCGGTCGACGACGTGGCGTTCACGCTGGCGCCGGGCGGCTCGCTCGGGATCGTCGGGGAGTCCGGCTCGGGCAAGACCACCACGGCGCGCATGCTCGTGGACCTGGAGACACCGGACGCCGGGAGCATCACGGTCCGCGGCCGTGAGCGTGCCCGCCGCCCGCGTTCGCGCACCGAACGCCTCGCCCGGGCCCGGGAGATCCAGATGGTCTTCCAGGACCCCTACCTGTCGCTGGACCCGCGCGTCGCGGTACGCGACTGCGTCGACGAGGTCCTGCGCCTGCACGCGCCCGACCTCGGCAAGCAGCGGCGCGCCGCGCGCGTCGCCGAACTGCTCGACCAGGTGGGCCTGGGCACCCGGGAGGCGGGTGCGCTGCCGCGCCGGCTCTCCGGCGGGCAGCGGCAGCGCGTCGCCATCGCGCGGGCGCTGGCGGCGTCCCCGCAAGTGCTGATCCTGGACGAGGCGGTGGCCGCCCTCGACGTGTCGATCCAGGCGCAGATCCTCGACCTGCTGGTGCGTGTCCGGCGGGAGGAGGGCGTCGCGTACCTCTTCGTCAGCCACGACCTCGCGGTGATCCGGCACATCACGGACGACGTCGTCGTGCTGCGGTCGGGCCGGGTCGTGGAGTCGGGGCGGACTGCGGACGTGCTGGCGGCGCCGCAACACCCGTACACCCGGCTGCTGATCGACTCGGTTCCGCGCGCGGGCTGGGACCCGGAACGGATCGCGGAGAACCGGAAGGCGCTCGCCGCACCGGATGCCTGACCGCCGTCGGCGTCCCACGGAGTCTTCACCACGACAACCCTGTGCAACCACCACACGCCTCCGCAGCCTCCGCAACCTCCGCAACCTCCGTAAGGGAGTCACCATGCCCTCTGACGTATCCGCCGAACTCGCCTATCTGTCGGCGACCGACGCGCTCGCGGCGTTCCGCGCCCGCGAGGTTTCCCCGGTCGAACTGCTGACCGCGGTCGTGGACCGGGTGGACGCCGCGGATCCTGTCGTCAACGCCGTCGTCGAGTCGCTGCGCGACGAGGCTTTCGCGGCCGCGCGGGAGGCGGAGCGGCGCTACCTGGGCAAGGGCGCGGGAGAGGTACGCCCGCTGGAGGGCCTACCGATCGCGGCCAAGGAGGAGCACCCGATCGCGGGACGCCCGCACCAGATGGGGTCGCTGCTGTACGCGGACAACATCGCGACGGAGACGCACCCGGTGATCGAGCGGATCACCGAGGCCGGCGGCATCATCCATGTGCGCACCAGCACCCCGGAGTTCTGCGCGGCGGCGTTCACCCAGTCGAAGCTGTGGGGTCTGACCCGTAATCCGTGGAACCCGGAGTTCTCGCCCGGTGGTTCGTCCGGCGGCTCGGGGGCCGCGCTGGCGGCCGGGTACGCGCCGCTGGCCACCGGTTCGGACATCGGCGGCTCGATCCGGATGCCCGCGTCGTGCAACGGCGTCGTGGGCTTCAAGCCGCCGTTCGGACGGGTCCCGGCGATGCCGCCGTACAGCCTCGACCAGTACTGCCACGACGGCCCGATGGCCCGGACCGTCGCCGACTGCGCGCTGCTGGAGAACGTGATCGCGGGGCCGTGGAAGGGCGATGTGGTGTCGCTGCGGCCGAAGTTGGTACTGCCCGAGGCGTACGCGGGAGCGCGCGGCGCCGAGGGTCTGCGCATCGCGCTGTGCGTCAACCTCGGCGACTACCCCGTGGACCCGGACGTCGCGGCCAACACACGGGCCGTGGGCGAGGCGCTGCGTGCGGCCGGTGCGGTGGTCGAGGAGGTCGCGCTCGGGTGGACGCGCGACCTGATCGAGCGGGCCCTGCTCGCGCACTTCGCGGCGGTGATGGGGGCCGAGGCCGGCGAGGCGACGGCGGCTGCGCCGGATCTGGTCACCCCGTACCTCCGGATGTTCCACGAGCAGACGGCCGCGTCCGAGCTGTCGTTCGCCGAGGGGCTCGCGCTGGAGGGCGAGATCTACGCCGAACTCGGCGAGCTGCTCGACCGGTTCGACGCGATGGTCTGTCCGACCATGGCCCTGCCCGCGTTCCCGGCGGGCGAGGACTTCACCGAGACCAAGCTGGTGGTCGACGGTGTGGAGACGGACTTCTACCTGCACGGCTCGCTGACGCCGCCGTTCAACATCTGCAGCCGCGTGCCGGTGCTCGCGGTGCCGTCCGGGTTCGCGGCGAACGGGGTGCCGACGGGCGTGCAGATCGTCGGGAAGACGTACGACGACGAGATGGTCTTCCGCGTCGGCGCCGCGGTGGAGGAAGCACGGCCGTGGGCGTACACCGCGGGGCGCCGTCCGGCGCTGTGAGCTGCCACCGGCCGCCCCGGCCGCCCCGGCCGCCCGGTACCGCCGCCCTTCCCCGGGGCGGTACCGGGGGCGACCGGAGCCGACCGCCGGCAAAGTGGTTGACTTCGTCCATGAAGATCGATCCCCGGGCGAAGGTGCTTCCCGCCGTCCACCGCCTGAGCTCGGCCGTCGCGGGTACGGACCGGGCGCAGGGCGAGGTGACCGCCGTGCTCGCGCATGCCACCGGCTTCCACGGCCGGGTGTGGGAGCCGACCGCGCGCCGGCTGCCCGGTGTCGACTGCCACGCGCTGGACCTGCGCGGACACGGCGACACGCCGGTGCCCGAGGGCTACGACTTCCCGTGGGCGGCGTTCGGCGACGACGTGCTGGCGGTGGCCGACGACCTCGCGGCCCGCGGACACGGGCCACTCGTCGGCATCGGCCATTCGTGCGGCGCCGCGGCCCTGGTCCTCGCGGAGGCCGCGCGGCCGGGGACGTTCGACTCGTTGTGGCTGTACGAGCCCGCCGCGTTCCCGCCGCCCGCGGCCGGCGAGGTGCAGTCCAACCCGCTGGTGGAGCCGACGAAGCGGCGGCGCCCGGCGTTCGCGGACCGCGCGGAGGCGGCCCGCAACTACGCGTCGAAGCCGCCGATGGACGCCTTCGACCCGGAGGTCCTGGCGGCGTACGTCGAGCACGGCTTCGTGGCCGAGGGCGACCACGTCCGCCTCAAGTGCCGCCCGCTCAACGAGGCGCAAGTGTACGTCTCGTCACTCGTCGCGGAGGTCTACGCGGCCATGGCCGAGGTGCGCTGCCCCGTCGTCCTGGTCCAGGGCGTCGAGTCGCCGAGCGGACGCTTCGACCGCCTCGCCGAGCAGTTCCCCGACGCCCGCCTCGAATCCCACCCGGACCTCGGGCACTTCGGCCCGCTCACCCACCCCGAGCGCATCGCCGCGTCCATCCGGTCCTGGCTCGCCGAACGCACCTGACGACGCACGATCCGGCAGCCGCTCCAGGCGTGTGTCGGCCTTCCGCGGATTTGCCTGACCCGGATCAGTCCGTGATGGCACACTCCCAAGGAGCGCCGGAAGGAGCGGGACGCTGTTCCGCTCTCGGGGAGGGGCCGTCCGGCAGCGACGACATGGCCTTGGGGGAGGGTGCATGCCTGAGCCGATATCCGCCACCGACGACCAGTTGCGGCGTCTGGCTGCCGAGCGGGTGGACCGTTGGATCGACGACACCGATCGCAGACTGCGGACGGCCGGGGAGCCCGCGCGGATGCCGGCGCAGGCGTGGGCCGGCATTCCCGCGAGGCGTCGCCCGATGTGGCTGGACCTGGTGCAGCACCTGGCGCGGACCGGCGCGGAGGCGTTCCGCAGGGCGGCCGCGCCGCGGCGGCCCGAGGTCGCGGCCCAGGCGTTCGCGTTGCTGCGGGACGCCGACCCGCGCCTGACCGAGCGCGACGCGGCGCAGCCGTCCGCTGCGGTCAAGGCGATGCTGGAGGGCCTTGCGGCGCGTACCGAAGCCGGGTCGGAACTCGGCGCAATGGCCGCGGCCGGCGACGCGGCGGTGGCCGAGTTCGTCGAACGGGCGCCCGTCCTCGACGACCTGCGCGCCGCCAGGGCCGTCGAACTCGGTTATGTGCGGGACGCCTTGGTCGCACTGATCGCGCCGTTCGGGCAGGCCGAGGACGTGGTCGCAGGGTCACATGCGCGGAAGCTGCTGCCCCTGCTCGTGGAGGAGACGGCCGCCGGTGCCGCCGCCCGGGCTGCGGTGCCGGACCTCGGACGGATCGAACGCGAGTGTGAGCGGGGCCTGAGGGACTCGCTCGGCAAGTCGCTCGGCGAGCAGTACCGGGCACTGGTGGGGCCGTTGGATGCCGCGCGAACCGCGGCACAGGGGGCGACGGCCCGTCTTGCCCCGGCCTCGGCGGCGTACGGCGCCATGCTCGCCGCGTACAAGGACCGATGGACCGACCCCCGCTGGAACAACCCCTGGGGCGCTCTCGAAGACCTCTTCGGCTTCTACGGGCTGACGATGCTCCGGGCGATCCTGGCGATCTCCCCCGAGCACGCACGCAGGGTGCCGAACAGGTTGGACCCGCCTTATGACCGTCTGCGGCCCGACGTGATGCCGATCAACGTGACGCCGACCTTCCGCCGCGTCTTCCCGAAAGGCACCTCGGAACAGGTGCTGATCTGGGCTTTCACCGAACTGGCCACCACAACCATAGAACCCCACAAGTGGCTGGACACCCTGGAGCGACTCCTGACGAGCGACCCCCCGACCACGCCATGGCCGCAAGAACTGGGACCGCCCGCAGCCCCCGACATCTGATCCCACGCGGGCGCGACCAACGGGAGCCGAGCCGGCCTTCGGTCGGCGGCCGGTCGCCGGAACTCGCCCGAACCCGCGACACAGCCAGCCTCCCGCGGGGCACCGCCGTGACCGTGGACAATCGAGCATGACCAACTCCCCCGCCGCGACCGATCTCCCGCTCGACCAGCTCACCGCCGCGCTGCGCGCGGGCGCGGCAGGCCACCTGCCGAGCGAGGCGGCCGTCGCCCTGCTCGTCGAGCACGACGTGTGGCCCGGCCGCGCCGACTTCCGGGCGTTCGTCGACTACACGGATGACCCCGACGTCACCGACACCCCGCTCGCGACCGTGCGCTGGAACGAGGCCGTCGACGCCCACCTGCCCGGGGCCTCCGGGGAGACGCTGATGCTGCGCATCGCAGCGAGCCTCGCCGCGGGAACCCCGGTCGCGCTTGCCGAGGTCAGCGCGCTCGGCTGGCACAGCACCGGCCTGGTGCTGCGCGCCGTCGCGCACACCAGCGGCCACCGCACGGATATTGGTGTTGCCGCCCCGGAGACCTTCGACCCGGACGCGCCCGGAGGCTGGACCGCCGAGGACCTGCACCGCTTCTGAGCGCCGGCCCGAGGAGCGGCGCGCGCGAGCGCGGCGTCCAACAGCGCAGCGGGACCGCCCGTCCGTGAGCGGCGCGAGGCGAACCCAGTAGCCGCCAAGCCAACCTGGACTACCGTACGACGCGAGTGTCGACGACGGCCACGCACCCGACGCCTCGCCTCGCCGTTGATGATGTCCCTGTCGTGAGAAGCACAGCAGCCAACAAGGGGTGGGGCATGACCGCAACCGACGAAACCGCCGACACGTTCGGCTGGGGGATCGCAGCCACCGGTTCGATAGCCGAGACCGTCGGGCGGGTGATCGCCGCCGAGCCGGGCATGCGGATCGCCGCCGTGGGGTCGCGGAGCAAGGACCGGGCCGCCGAGTTTGCCGCCAAGGTGGCCGGCGGTACGGCGTACGGTTCGTACGCCGACATGATCGCCGATCCCGCCGTCGACGCCGTCTACGTCGCCACCCCGCACGCCCAGCACCGCGCGATCGTCGAGGCGGCCATCGCCGCCCGGAAGCCCGTGCTGTGCGAGAAGCCCCTCGGGGTGACCTTCGCCGAAGCCGAGGCACTCGTCGCGCAGGCCCGGGCCGCGGACGTGTTCCTCATGGAAGCCATGTGGATGCGTTTCAACCCGCTGATTCAGCGGGTGCAGGCCACCGTCGAGTCCGGCGCGCTGGGCGAAGTCCGGTCGGTGAGTGCGTCGCTCGGGTTCCCGGTGCCGTACGTCCCGCAGCACCGGCTGTGGAATCCCGCCCTCGGCGGCGGGGCGCTGCTGGACCTCGGCATCTACCCGGTCGCGCTGGCGTACCTGCTGCTCGGCTCCCCGGACTCGATGGCCGCGGTCGGCGCGCTCGGGCCGAGTGGTGTGGACGCCGAGACCGCGCTGCTGCTCGGCTGGAATGGGGGCGCCCGCGCGATGCTCGAGACGTCGCTCGTCGGCATGCTCCCGATGACGGCCACCGTCGTCGGCACGAAGGGCCGCATCGACATCGCGCCCGCCTTCCAGGAGACGACCCACATCTCCGTGTACACCTACGGCGCGGACTTCCGGCCCGCGGTGCCCGAGGAGTTCCGGATCGACTCCTCCTCCGAGGCCTACGCCGCCCAGGCCCGCGAAGTCCGCGACTGCGTGCGCGCCGGACGCGTGGAAAGCCGCATCATGCCCCTCGACGCGACGCTGGGAGTGCTGAGGATTCTGGAAGACGCGCGTAGCTCACTCGGGTGACGCGGCAGGAATCCCCCGCTGTGAAAGCCGGTGATCCCGTCCCGCTCGTCGGCCATCACGGCCACGACGCCGCCGATTCGGCCGACCCGCGCCGGTCTGACCGCTGTGTCCGTTGCGCGCGGTCACTCCGGCTGGTGGGGCGGAGTGGCTGCCTGACGGCGGGACAGGCTGATGCGGCGTCGTTCCAGGTCGATGTCGATGACCTTGACGGTGGTGTGGTCGCCAACTTGGACGGCCTGTTCGGGAGTTTCGACGGGCTGCCAGGCCATTTCGGAGATGTGGACCAGGCCCTCGATGCCGTCGGCTATGCGGACGAACGCGCCGAACGGAACGAGTTTGGTGACGACGCCGTGAAGCGGTTGCCCTGCCGGGTGGTTCTGGGCGAAGCGTTGCCACGGGTCTTCCTGCGTCGCCTTGAGCGACAACGCGACGCGCCCGCGGTCCATGTCGACGTCCAGGACCTCGACGTCGACCTGCTCGCCCACTTCGACCACTTCGCAGGGGTGGTCGATGTGCTTCCAGCTCAACTCGGCGACGTTCACCATGCCGTCGACCCCGCCGATGTCGACGAACACACCGAAGTTGTGGATTGCGGTGACCACGCCGGACCGAACTTCGCCGCGCCGCAGGGAGAGGAGGAACGCCTCTCGGAATTCGTGTCGTTCTTCTGGTGTCGGCCCCGTCATCTACCGGGCTCGCAACGATGTCATGGACGGCACCGTACATCGTGCCGTCACGGCACCGCACCTACCGGCTTTCCCGCAGCGCAGCAGTCGCCTGCTATTCCCGTCCGGTGCCGGAAGGTCAGCGCACGCGAGCTCTGACGATCTCGGCGTTCGGCAACACGAACCGTGCGCCGGCTTGCGCGCGGCGCTCGGCGTCGTCACCCGCTGGCGGACGGTCGGTAGGTGGTGCGGGTTGCGGCTACGTCCTTGGGCGTGGGGTGGCGTTGTCGGTTGGGGCGTTGGGTTTGTGGGACGCCTGCCGGGCGAGCAGCACACGTAGTTGCCGCACGGTCTGGGTGGCGCTCCCCTTCGGTGCGGGCTCGCCGACGCCGCGGAGTGTGTCGGTGAGGTCGCGCAGGTGCAGGGTGAGCGGGGCGGAGTACGGCTGCTCCTCGTCGGGCGCCGCCGACTCGTCCCGGCGCAGGCCGACGGTCTTCTCGACCGCCACGCCGATCAGTCCGGTCATGACGAAGGAGTACAGGCCGAGGAGCAGTACCGCGACCAGTTGACTGCCCAGCAGGGTCCACGAACCGCCGTAGAAGAGGCCCTTGGTGCCGGTCACGGCTCCGGTCGCGGCGAATCCCGCGGCGATCATGCCGAACAGGCCGCCCCAGCCGTGGATGCCGACGACGTCGAGGGTGTCGTCGACGCCGAAGCGGTACTTCCAGTGCACCGCGTACGCGCCGGTCAGACCCGCGACGAAGCCGATCATGGTGGCCCACACCGGGCTGACCCCGGCGGACAGCGGCGTCATGGCCACCAGCCCGATGATGGCGCCCATGCACATGTCGACGAGGCTGACGCTGCGTGCCTGGAGGTAGCGCGGGACCGCCCAGCCGGCCATCGCCGCGCCCGCGGCGAGCTGCGTGTTGAGGAACGCGACGGTGGTCGCGCCGGGGCCGGTGAGGTACGCGCCGGCGTTGAACCCGAACCAGCCGAACCACAGCAGGGACGCGCCGATGACGACGAGCGGCATGTTGTGCGGCCGGATCGTCCGGTCGGCGAAGTCGGCCCGCTTGCCCGCGACCACCGCGAGCGCCAACCCCGCGGCACCCGAGCCGAGTTCGACGACGGTGCCGCCGGAGAAGTCGACCGCGCCGACCTGGTCGGCGACCCAGCCGTCGGGGTCGAAGACCCAGTGCGCCATCGGCACGTAGACCAGCAGCGTCCAGACGCACACGAAGGCGACCCAGCCGGTCATCTTGGCGCGGCCCGCGATCGAGCCGCTGATGAGTGCGGTGGTGACGACCGCGAAGCTCATCTGGAACGCCGCGTGCATCACCGTGGGCACGTCGCCCGTCGTGGTGGAGACGCCGACGCCGCGCAGGAAGGCGTGTTCGAAGGTCCCGATCACGCCCAGGTCGCCCGCGTCGGGGCCGAACGCCAGGGTGTAGCCCACAGCCCACCAGAGCAGGCTGACGCAGGCGAGGCATGCGAAGCACATCTTGAGCATCGCGACGACCTGGCCGGACCTGACCATGCCGCCGTAGAAGAAGGCCAGGCCGGGGGCCATGAGCAGGACCATGGCGGTGGCCATCATGAGCCACGCGGTGTTTCCCGAGTCGACCGACGGTCCCATCGTCACTCCCCCGTCCGGTGCGGCGCGCGGCCCGGGACGGTCACTTGTCGACCTCCCGCTGCGCGACGAGATCGGCGATGTCCCGCAGCAGTTCGGCGTCCGTGGGGGCGCCCGCGGTCACCGGGGCCGGCTCGGCCCCCCGGGCGGCGGCCAGGCGTTCGCGGATCTCGTCGAGGGTGGCGTCGTCGTACGCGACCTCCTCGTCCCGCCCGGGAACGTGCGCGTAGTCGTCGGCGGCGCGGAACCCGACCGTACGGTGCACCGCCTGCGCGATCAGCCAGGTGACGACGAAGGAGAAGGTGCCGCACGCGAGGATCGCCACCACCTGGCGCCACAGCAGGTCGAATCCGCCGCCGTAGAACAGGCCCTTCTTGCCGCTCATCGCCGACGTGGCGAGCAGCCCGACGGAGACCACGCCGACGATGCCACCCCAGCCGTGCACGCCGACGACGTCCAGGGTGTCGTCGACATCGATGCGGTACTTGAGGTTGACGGCGAACGCGCACACGACACCCGCGACGAAGCCGATCGCGACCGCGCCGAGCGGCGAGACCTCGCCGCAGGCCGGGGTGATGGCGACCATGCCGGCGACCGCCGCCGACGCCACGCCGAGCATCTCGACGCGGCCCAGCCGCCACTTGTCGACCAGCGGCCAGCCGATCATCGCGGCGCAGGCGGCCAGTTGCGTGTTGAGGAAGGTCGTGGGCGCACCGCCCTCGACCTGGAGGGCCGACCCGGCGTTGAAGCCGAACCAGCCGAACCACAGAAGGGCGAGGCCGATGATGACCAGCGGCAGGTTGTGCGGGCGGACGGAACCGCGGGCGAAGTCCTTGCGCTTGCGGACCACGATCGCCACCGCGAGACCCGCGGCCCCGGCGTTGAGTTCGACGGGCAGTCCTCCGGCGAAGTCGAGCGCGCCGAGGTCCGCGTGCACCCAGCCGTCGTCGGCGAACACCCAGTGGGCGAGCGGGACGTACACCAGGAGGGTCCACGCCACCACGAACACCAGCCAGCCGCGCATCGTCGCGCGGTCCGCGATGGAGCCGCTGACGAGTGCGACGGTGATGATCGCGAAGGACATCTGGAAGCAGGAGAACAGCAGCGTGGGCACGGTGTTGCGGACGTCGTCGGCGTTCAGCGTGCGCAGGAACGCGTAGTCCAGGTTGCCGATCAGGCCGCCGCCCGCGTCGGGTCCGAACGCGAGGCTGTAGCCGACCGCGAGCCAGATCAGGGTGACCAGGCTGAGGCACGCGAAGCTCATCTTCAGCATCACCAGCACGTGCTGGGTACGCACCATGCCGCCGTAGAAGAACGCCAGGCCCGGCGTCATGAGCAGGACCATGGCGGTACTGGCCATCAGCCACGCGGTGTTCCCCGTGTCCGCGGTCGCGGCTGTGAGCATGGCGTCTCCGGTCTCGCATCGGGTGTCGGGTGTCGGGTGTCGGGTGTCGCGCAGATCGAAGCGCACCGCGCGGCGGCGGCCCGCCGCGCAACGCCGCCGCCGCCGAAGATCACCCGTCCGGCGCCCGCATCGGCACGGGCCGCCCGTCCCAGAGTCCGGTTCTTCACTCCGATGGCGGCGGTTGACCCGGTGTGCGGGTGGACACCGTGACGCAGGACGCGGCGATTCCGACCGCGTGTCCAAGGCTGCGAGGAGCGACCTTGTCCGTGACGTCCGACCGGCCCGCCCCCGCACCGCCCGGGCAGGCCACGGCGCTCGGACTGGCCTGGCTGCGCGGCGTCGCGCAGGTGGACCTGCAGTCGAGTCCGCTCACCGGTGCGGTGATCCTCGCCGCGCTGTGGGTCGCGGGCTGGGAGACGGGGCTGTTCGCGACGATCGGGACGGTCGTGTCGACGGTGGCAGCGGCCGCGTTGCGCGCCGACCGGTCCTCGATCGCCCTCGGCCTCCAGGGCTACAGCGGCTGCCTGACCGGCATCGCCCTGGTGTCGTCGCTGGGCAACCACCCGTCGACGTACATCCTGGCGGTGGTCGGCGCGGTGCTGTGCACGCTGCTCGGGGCGGCGTTGACGACGTTCCTGAAGCCGTACGGCCTGACGCCGCTGACCGCGCCCTTCTGCGTGGTGTCCGGGGTCATGGTGGTCGGCGCACCGTCGTTCTCCCGCGTCTGGCACGACGGGAGTCCGGCCGCCGTGGCGACGACGACCACAGGTGACACGGGCCTGTCGTGGTCCGACCTGTGGCACGGATTCTTCACCAACGTCGCGCAGGTCTTCCTCGTGGACACCTGGTACGTGGGGCTGATCATGCTCGTCGGCCTGGCCCTGGCCGGGTGGCGGGTCGCCGCGTTCGCCGCCGCCGGAAGCGTGGTCGGCATCGTGGTGGCGTGGGCGCTGGGCGCGCCGACGTCGCTGATCGAGAACGGCATCTACGGCTACAACGCGGTGCTGGTGGCCATCGCGGTCGGTGCGGTGTTCCTGCCGCGCACGGTGTGGTGCGGCGCGTACGCGTTGTTCGGCGCGGCCGTCACCACCGGCCTGACCGCCGCCCTCACGTCGTTCTTCAAGCCCTTCGGCGGCCACACCTTCACCTGGCCGTTCATCCTCACCACGTGGGTGCTCATGGCCGCCGTGCCGCAGCTGCCGCGATTCTCCTCCCCGGAAAGGCCCGCACAATGAACCTGGCACCCCGCGAGATGGACAAGCTGTGGGTGTACGTCGTGGCGGACCTGGCGCGCAAGCGCCGGGAACGCGGCCTCAAGCTCAACTACAGCGAGGCGGTCGCCCTCATCACCGAGGCGATCTTGGAGGCCGCGCGCGACGGCAAGTCGGTGGCGGACTGCATGGAGCTGGGCCGGCACATCGTCGGCGAGGCCGACACGATGCCCGAAGTCCGGGGAATGCTGGGCCTGTTGCAGGTCGAGGCGACCTTCGTGGACGGCACCAAGCTGGTGTCGTGCCACGACCCGATCGGCGGCTGACGCGTGGACGTCGCGGTCGTGGCGGTCGGCGGCCACGAGAGCGCCGACGGTGCGGCACTGTCCGGCACCTTCGGCGCGGGCCTGGCCGCGGTCCCGTGCGGACGCGCACTGCACCAGCACGTGAGCGCCCTCCTCCGCGACACCGATTCGCCGGTATGCGTCGTGCCGATGACGCTGGGACGCGACCCCCGCATGGTCGCGGACACCGCGCGCACACTGCTCGCGCTGCCTCGCGAGAGCCGCGAACGGGTCGTGCTCGCCGACGGGTTCGGTACCACCGAGCACCTGACCGGGTGGCTGCGGGCCGCCGCGTCGCGGGTGCCGGCCGAGCACGGGCTGCTGGTCGCCGCGCCGGCCGGGGACGCGTACGACGACGCCGAACTGTTCCGCGTCGCCCGTCTGGTCTGGCAGTACGGCAGGCACCGGATCGTCGAGGTCGCCCTCCTGGGCGGTGACCCGGATCCGGAACGCGGCGCCGAGCGCTGCCGCGCCCTCGGGGCCGCGCAGGTAACGGCACTGGCGGCGTCGTTCGTGGCGCCCGGGCTGCCCGACGCGCAGCCGCTGCTCTCCCCGGCCGCGGCCGCCCGGGTGTTGGCGGCGCGCGTCGACGCCGCGCTGCGGCGCATGCGGTCGGCCGGCGACGACGGCATCGGGTCCGCGCTGCGGGCCGCCGACCACCACGGGACGTCGCACAGCCACGGTGACGGGCACGGGCATGCGCACGGCCACGCCGACGCGTACGCACACAGCCACGATCACGCACACGCACACGCCCACCCGCGCCCCCACCGACTCGACCGCGCCGCGCCCGCCCCCGTTTCCCCCGTCTCCTAGGAGCCCGGATCCCATGGTGTTTCGACAGCAGTACATCTACGGCGACGACCCGATCGAGCTGAACGCCGGCCGCCGCACCCTGACCGTCTCGGTGGACAACACCGGGGACCGGGCCGTCCAGGTGGGCTCGCACTACCACTTCTTCGAGGTCAACTCGGCGCTGTCGTTCGACCGTTCGGCGACCGTCGGGATGCGCTTGAACATCGCGGCGGGCACCTCGGTGCGCTTCGAGCCGGGCGGGACCCGCGAGGTCGAGCTGTGCGAGTTCGGCGGTACGCGCCGCCTGGTCGGGTTCAGCGGGCTGCTCAACGGCAGCGTCGTCTCACGGGCGGCCCGCGCGGAGGCCGCCCGCAGGGCGGTGGAACGCGGCTTCGCCGGCGCCACGGCCACGGTCCCCGACCCCGAGCCGCCCACCGTCCCCGCGAAGAAGGCGACCGCCAAGACGTCCGCCACGAAGACCGCCGCCAAGAAGGCCCCCGCCACCAAAGCCGTGACCGCCAAGGCCACGGCCAAGAAGAGCGCGGCCAAGAAGACCGCACCCAAGCCCGCACCCAAGAAGTCCGCAGCCAAGTCCGCCAAGAAGGGTGCGCGCTGATGCCCGTCATCCCCCGCAAGCAGTACACCGACATGTTCGGCCCCACCGTCGGCGACCGGTTCCACCTCGCCGACACCAATCTCGTCGTCGAGGTCGAGAAGGACTTCAACGAGGGCTTCTACGGCGAAGAGGTCGTGTACGGCGGCGGCAAGACCATGCGCGACGGCATGGCCGCCGACCCGCAGGCCACCTGCGCGCAGGGCGCCCTGGACACCGTCATCACCAACGTCGTCGTGCTCGACGCGGTGGTCGGCGTCGTCAAGTGCGACATCGGCATCAAGAACGGCTTCATCGTCGGCATCGGCAAGTCCGGCAACCCGCAGACCCAGAACGGCGTCGACCCGCGCCTCGTCGTCGGCCCCGGCACCGAGGCCATCTCCGGCGAGCACCTGATCGCCACCGCCGGAGCCATCGACACCCACGTCCACCTGATCTCGCCGCAGCAGGCCCAGCAGGCGCTGAGCAACGGCATCACCACCCTCATCGGCGGCGGCACCGGTCCCAGCGACGGCACCAACGGCACGACCTGCACGCCCGGCCCGTACAACCTCGGGCTCCTGCTCCAGGCCGTCGAGGACATGCCGGTCAACATCGGCATCATGGGCAAGGGCAACGGCAGCCTGCCCGGTGCGCTCACCGAGCAGGTCGAGGCCGGGGCCTGCGGGCTGAAGGTCCACGAGGACTGGGGCTCGACGCCCGCCGTGATCGACAACGCGCTGGCGGTCGCGGACGAGTACGACATCCAGGTCTCGATCCACACCGACACCCTCAACGAGGGCGGCTTCTTCGAGGACACCCGGGCCGCGATCGGCGGTCGTACGATCCACACCTTCCACAGCGAGGGCGCCGGCGGCGGGCACGCACCGGACATCATCCGGGTCGCGGGCGAGCCGAACATCCTGCCCTCGTCCACGAACCCGACGCTGCCGTACACCGTCAACTCCGTCGACGAACTCCTCGACATGGTGATGGTGTGCCACCATCTGTCCCACGACATCCCCGAGGATGTCTCGTTCGCGGACAGCCGGGTGCGCGCCGAGACGATCGCCGCCGAGACCGTCTTGCACGACCTCGGGGTGATCAGCATCTTCTCCTCCGACTCGCAGGCCATGGGCCGCATCGGCGAGTCGGTGACGCGCGCGTTCCAGACCGCGCACCACTGCAAGGACCAGCGCGGCAAACTCGCCGAGGACAGCGAACGCAACGACAACGCGCGGGTGTTGCGCTACCTCGCGAAGCTCACCATCAACCCGGCCATCGCCTGCGGGGCGAGCGACCACATCGGCTCCATCGAGGCGGGCAAGCTCGCCGACATCGTGCTGTGGCCGATCAACTCCTTCGGCGCCAAGCCCAAGATGGTGATCAAGGGCGGGCTGATCTCGTGGGCCCAGATGGGCGACCCGAACGCCTCCCTGCCCACCCCGCAACCGGTCTACTACCGCCCGATGTTCGCCCAGCTCGGCCGCGCGATGCAGAGCACGCACGTCACCTTCATGTCGCAGGCCGGGATCGCCAACGGCGTACCCGCCAAGCTGGACCTGAAGCGCCGGGTGCTGCCGGTCTCGCGCACCCGCACCGTCGGCAAGCGCGACATGGTCCGCAACGACGCGCTCCCGCACGTCGAGGTCGACCCGGAGACGTACAAGGTGACCCTGGACGGCGAGGTGGCCACCATCGCACCCGCCCGCTCGCTCCCGCTCAACCAACTGTTCTTCCTGGCCTGAGCCGCGTGTACCAGGACGCCGACACGACGTACGGACCGGGACCGGGGGCCACGCCCCTCGGTCCCCTCCTGGTCCAACTCCAACTGACCGACTCCGCGTTCCCCAGCGGCTTCTACACGCTCTCGCACAGCCTGGAGGGCTTTGCCCAGGCCCGCGCGGTCACCCCCGACACGCTCGCCGACCTGCTCGCCGACGTTCTGCGGCACGGTGTCGGCCCCGGCGACGCCACCGCGCTGGCGCTCGCGCACCGGGCGGCGAGCGCGGCCGACTGGCCGCGAGTGCGTGCGGTCGACGAACGCCTGTACGCGTCCAAGCTGAACCGCGGCATGCGGCTCGCGGCCACGCGTACCGGCAGGCAACTCGTCGACCTGGCCGCCGAGGTCTTCGCCCGGCCCGGCATCGTCGAGTATGCGGCCCTGGTCGCCCGGCGCGAGTCCCCGGGCACCCAGGCAGTCGCCGCGGGCGTCGTGTACGCCGCCACCGACGTCCCGGTGGAACAGGCCGTCGCAGCGGACCTGTTCGCGTTCTGCGCGAGCTTCGCCGGGGCCGCGCTGCGGCTGCGGCTGACCGACCACCGCCGCGCCCAGGTGCTGCTGCGCGGCGCGGCCGAGGTCATCGAGGAGGTCGGCCGCGCCGCGCTCCGCCGCGACCTCGCCGACCTGGGCGGGCACACCTTCGCCGCCGACGTCATGTCCGGACGCCACGAGCGGGCCGAGGCCCGCCTGTTCGCCACCTGAACCACCCGCAACCTTCGGAGGAGAACCATGGACGACAACGTGCTGCGCGTCGGTATCGGCGGGCCGGTCGGTTCCGGCAAGACCGCGCTCATCGAGGCGCTCGTGCCGATCCTGATCGAACGCGGGCACCGGCCCGCCGTCATCACCAACGACATCTACACCCAGGAGGACGCCCAGCACGTGCGGCGCACCCTCGACGGCGTCCTCGCCCCCGAGCGCGTCGTCGGCGTCGAGACCGGCGCCTGCCCGCACACCGCGGTACGCGACGACCCCACCATGAACCTCGCCGCGGGCGCCGAGATGCTGGAGCAGTTCCCGGACGTCGACACGCTGTTGTACGAGAGCGGCGGCGACAACCTCACCCTGACCTTCAGCCCGGCCCTGGTCGACATGTTCGTGTTCGTGGTCGACACGTCCGAGGGCGAGAAGATCCCGCGCAAGCGCGGCCCCGGCATCACCGAGTCCGACCTGCTGGTCATCAACAAGATCGACATCGCCAAGTACGTGCGCTGCGACCTGGGCGTCATGGAGTCCGACGCGCACCGCGTACGCGAGGGCCGCCCGGTCGCGCTCACCGACTGCCTCACCGGACACGGCCTGGCCGAGATCGCCGACTTCCTCGGGACCCGCCGCAAGGTCCTGCGCTGATGCCCTCCCCCACCGTGGACCGGCTGAGCCCCGAGTACTACGAGCCCGCACGCGTGCCCCCGCGGCTCGCCGCGCTCGCCGGGCCGCCCGACACGCTCCCCTCCGGTTCGCCGGCCAAGGTGGGCATCCTCGACCTCGCCTTCGAACACCAGGCGGGGCGGACCGAGTTGGTGGGCCGCTACCAGAAGTCGCCCCTGCAACTGATGCGCCCGCTGTACGTCGATCCGCACCTGCCGGACATGGCGTTCGTGTACGTCATGGCCACCGGCGGCGGCATCGCCCAGGCCGACCGCTACCGCATGGACGTGCGCTGCGGACCGGACACCCGTGTGCACGTCACCACGCAGGCCGCGACCAAGGTCTACGGAATGGAGCACGACTACGCGACGCAACTGGTCCGACTCACCGCGGAACCCGGCTCCTACGTCGAGTACCTGCCCGACCCGCTGATCCCCTTCGCGCGGGCGCGCTTCTACCAGCACACTTCGGTGACGGTGGCTCCCGGCGCGACCGCGGTGGTCGGGGAGACCGTCGCCGCGGGCCGCCTGGCCCGGGACGAGCGGCACGCGTACCACCACCTGGCCACCGACCTGGAGTTCCGCCGCCCGGACGGCACGCTCCTGGCCGTCGACACCCTCCGCCTGGAGGCCGGCGCGGCCGCGGGGCCGGCGGTACAGGCCGGGCACGACCACGTGTCCTCGCTGTTCGTGGTGACCGACCGTGCACCCAAGGAGATCGCCGACGCCCTGCACGCGGCACTGGCGTTCCTGGAACTCCCTTACGGCGTCAGCATCCTGCCGCACGACTGCGGGGCATGGATCCGGATCCTCGGCGACAGCCCGCCGAGGATCGCGGAGGCGCAGCATGCCGCCTGGTCCTCGGTCCGGCGCCTGCTGACCGACGGTCCGGCCCCCGACCTGCGCAAGCCCTGACCTCAGCGCACCGCCAGACGCCACAGGGAAGTCGTCTCGCGGGCCCTGGCGGCGTGAAGCGGGTCCGCGGCGTCCCGCGCCCGCGGATGCCGGGGAGCCGTGTCGAGCCGCCCCACCACCTCCAGGCCCGCCGCCTCGATGAGGGCCAACAGATCGGCACGGCTGCGCAGCCCGAGGTGTTCGGCCAGGTCCGACAGCACCAACCAGCCCTCCCCGCCCGGTTCGAGGTGTACGGCGAGCCCGGTCAGGAAGCTCCGCAGCATCACCCCGTCGGCGTCGTAGACGCCCTGCTCCACCGTGGAGTTCGGCCTCCCGGGCAGCCAAGGCGGGTTGCAGACGACGAGGTTCGCGCGTCCCGCCGGGAAGAGTCCGGGATCCGCCACGTCGATGCGGTCCGCGAAGCCCAGGCGGCGTACGTTCTCCCGTGCGCAGGCCAGCGCACGCGCGCTGATGTCGGTCGCCACAACACGCGCCATGCCCCGCTTCGCCAGGACGGCGGCCAACACCCCGGTCCCGGTGCCCAGGTCGAAGGCGACAGCGCCGCCGGGAAGCGGCGCCTGTGCGACCAGGTCCACGTACTCCCCGCGCACCGGCGAGAACACTCCATAGTGCGGATGCACCCGTGCGCCGAGCGCCGGGACCTCCACGCCGCGTCGCCGCCACTCGTGGGCCCCGATGACACCGAGCAGCTCGGTCAACGAGACGGCCGTCGGCCCGGACGGCGGACCGTACGCCTCGGCGCACGCTTCCCGCACGTCGGGGGCGCGCCGCAGATCCAGACCGTGACCGACGTCCAGCCGCACCAGGAGCCGCCCCAGCACCCGCGCCCGGTGCCGACGGGCCCGGCGGTGCAGATGAAAGGATTCCGCCGGGCTGCCACCGCCGCGAGGAGCCTTGCGGTCGATGCGCCGGGCCATGGCCTGCATCAGCTGGCGCGCGTTGTGAAAATCGCCGCGCCACAAAAGAGCCGTGCCCTCGCAGGCAAGCCGGTACGCGGTGTCGGCTTTCGTACTGTCGTCCGCCACGACGACCCGTAGCGGCGGCGGTGCCGCGTTCTCGGAATGCCAGCCTGCGGTGCAGGAAGTCCCGGCTTCGGTCCAGCAGATCGTGGACACGGTGTACTCCTCGTGATCGAACGTGCAAGGGCACGAAGAGCACTTCGACGAGGAGCGGCCTCCGTGGCCTGTGCCGTGGCACAGACCGATGCGTCGTACTCGGCCTACCGCTCCCGCATCGAAGCGCGGGGGCGGGAGTCACCGAGAACCATGGCGAACGTCATGACCAGTCCCTTCCGAGAGACCACGACACTCGCACACCTGTATCTCCCAGGCAACCAGCAAGTAGCCGCCCTGCGTGCCACCGACCACAAGATCGACAGCCCGTTAGGGTCGGTTCCATGACGACCTCCCTCGCCGGCAGCGCATTCGACTCGCTCCGCCTCGACGCCGTGTCCGACCAGGAGACGCTGCGCCGGGTCTACGAACTCCCCAGTGCCGCGGCCGTGCGCAAGCAGATGGCCGAACTCACCGACCAGACACGGCGGTTGATCGCATGCTCGGCACTTGTCCTGGTCGCCAGCACGGACGCCGAAGGCAACTGCGACGTCTCCCCGCGCGGCGGCCCCCCGGGGTTCGTCGCCGTGCTGGACTCACGGACCGTGGCGATACCGGACGCGACCGGCAACAAGCGTCTGGACACCCTGCAGAACGTCATAGCCACCGGACGGGCCGGACTGCTGTTCGTCATCCCGGGCCGCACCACAACGCTCCGGGTGAACGGTCGGGCCTGCGTCTCCACCCGCCCGGAGCTGCTGTCGCAGCTGACCGCCGTGGGCAAGCCGCCGGCCAGTGCGCTGGTGCTGGGCATCGACGAGGTCTACCCCCACTGCCCCAAGTCCCTCCTGCGCAGCGGAGCATGGAAGCCCGAGCAGTGGCTGCCCGAGGACGCCCAGCCGACCTCGGCCGAAGTAACCCTGGCCCAGCTGCGGATACCGGAGCTCACGATCACCGACATCGAGCGGGCCGAGGCCGACTCGCTGAAGTACCGCTACGAGTAGGGCCCACGCCCAGCTGAACAGCCAGTCCGCCGGGTCGGGGCCAAGGCCCCAGCTCGAAGTGTTCCCGTCGACGCCCGCAACGCTCTGCCCGGCGCCGGACCGCCATCCAAGCCGCCAGATCGGCCGGCGCCCCGCGGACCTCCACCGCCCCAGCGCGCCTTCACCGTGTCCACCACGGTGGCAAGGCAAAAGCGACCCGACCGACCCCAGCCCCGGACCCATAACCCGAGGACCGGTTCAGCCCGCGTCCGTGCCCCAGACCCACGGGCCCGGTCCGTCTGCGTCGGTGCCGCGCCCCCACGCGGCCGGAGGCCGCCGGAAGGTGTCGGTATGTCTCCGTGATCGAC
>NZ_JBEZFP010000086.1:0-40385 GCF_040649515.1 Streptodolium elevatio | reverse complement strand
GCCTCCGGTAGGCCGCAGCCCCACCCCATCGACGACGCGCTTGCGACCTTCTACAACGTGGCGATGTACGCCTGACCGGTCCGGCAAGTTCCACGTCTCACATGAGGCGCGGTGGCGACTCGGTGGGGAACCGCGCGATGATCACAGTCGGGGGACTGGGCAACATGGGAGAGCGTACGAATGGATCGTCCGGTGGTACCTGAACAGGTCGCGTCCGGCGAGGATCTGCGGGCAATCGACGAGGTCTTCGCGGAAATCCAGGCAGGGGTAAGCGAGTTCGACGCCGACCGAGTCGGCGCGCGGTTCACCGCCAACGCGTCGTTCACGACGCCGGCCGGGCAGCGGTTCGACGGCTGGGAAGCCGTCAATTCCCACCACCGCCGCCAACTCGCGAACCCGGTCGAGGGATTCCGTACGCGCATCGCCCTCGAACGCGTGACGTTCCCGGCACCCGACACCGCGGTCGTGTGCGTGCGGCAGAATGCGTCCACCGCGGCAGGCGACTTCGCCAACGCGGGCACCTGGGTCCTGGTCAAGCGGGACGGCGATTGGTGGGTGCACGCGGTCCACAACACCAACGTCGTGAACGTCCCCCGTCTCGGAGAGAGCGGCAACGCCTGAATCAGGTCCGGGGCGACGGGCGGCGGCTCAGCCGGCCTGGGCGCACGCCGATGGCCGCGAGGCCGAGGAGCAGGCCCGCGTAAACGGCGCCGCGACCGCTGAAGGCCCGTTCGACCGCCGCCGCGTCGCCGCCGAGCAACCGGTCGGCGGCGGGCAGCAGCCGCTGGTGCATCAGGTCGGTGGCCTCGCGGAATTGCGGCTACGCGGGCCAAGTCTCGGCGATCGTACGGGCGTTCGCCTACCGGTCGGCCGGCGATCTTGTCGTGCGATGTTGTCGTGGGCGGCCAACCGGCGACGAGATCGTCCACCGCTTGCCGCGCGATGCCGCTGTGCGCCCCTTCGGCCGCCTGCCGCAGCGCCTTGGCCGTGACGTCGCGGTCGGCGGCGTAGGTGTCGAGTACGGCCTTGCCGTCGAAGTCGAGATTGGGCTCGTCCCCGACCAGCAGGATGTCGGCGAATTCGGCGTCCATCCCGGCGAGCGCGCCGTACAGCTCGTTCGGCGCGGCCACGCGCGGGAGGCGACGCTTCCGCCTGGGCTCGGCGAGGACAGGGCGTTCATCCGGCGTGCGCGGCGACGGGCTCGGGGGCGACGTCGGCGGCGCGTGGGCTCGTGCGCGCGTTTGCCTCGTTGCGACCGTTCGTATGAATCCCGTCCGGTGGCTCGCGGGTCGCAGGGACGTCCGGGCGTCGTCTTGACGACGATGACGGCACCGGGTGGTCGAACGGCTGCGCGGTCCACGGGAGGAGGCCGTCGGTGCCGATCAGTCGTCGGGAGGTGCTGCGCCGGGGTGCGCAGGCCGCAGCGGTCGGTGCGGCCACCGCGTGGGCGGGCGGGCGCGCCGCGGCCGTGACCGCCGGAAGGCCGGCCGATGGACGCGGCGACGTTCCGGGCCCGGGGGCCTGGCGGCAGCTCGCGGCCGAACTCACCCCGGGCGCGGGGCTCTACCTCCCCGGCAGCGACGGATTCGGCGCGCTCGCGGTGCCCGACAACCGGCGTTATGCGGACGTGCTGCCGGCCGGCATCGTGGCCTGCGCGAGCGAGAGCGACGTCCAGGCCGCCGTCCGCTGGGCGACGGCGCACGGTGTGCCGTTCACGCCGCGCTCGGGCGGGCACAACTACGCCGGCTACTCGACCACCCGTGGCCTGCTCATCACCCTGCGCCGGATGAACACGGTGGCGGTCCAGGGCAGTCGCCTGGCGCTCGGCGGCGGAGCCACCAACTCCGATGTGTACGCGGCACGTTCGGCGAACCTGTACTTTCCGGGCGGCCGTTGCCCCGGGGTGGGGGTCGCGGGCCTGACGCTGGGCGGCGGCCTCGGGTTCAACGACCGCAAGTGGGGGCTGACCTGCGACCGGCTGCGCGAGACCCGGGTGGTGCTCGCCGACGGGTCGCTGGTGCGCGCCGCCGAGAACGAGAACGCCGACCTGTTCTGGGCGCTGCGCGGCGGTGCGGGCAGCAACTTCGGCATCAACACCGGTTTCGTCTTCGACGCCACGCCGGTCGGCGAGCAGACGGCAACCGTGTTCGACCTGGCTTTTGACCTCGGCTCCGCGGTCACGGTGGTCGACCGCGTGCAGGAGATCCTGGACGGCGACCGGGGCAACGACTTCGACGTACGGGTGGGCTTCAAGAACCCCGGCGACGGCCGCGACCCGGCCGTGGTGCTGCTCGGGCAGCGGCTCGGCACCGAGGACCGGCTGCGCGAGCTGATTGCCCCGCTGCTGGAACTGGGCCCGTCGAAGGCGTTCGTCGAGCAGCGCCAGTTCTGGTCCGCGCAGGACTACCTCATGGAGCAGCCGGGGCAGCCCAGCGCCGGCGCGTCCAGGTCCCTGGTGCCCACCTGCCCGCTCGGCCCGCGGGCGGTCGAGCACATCGTCGAGTGGGTCCGCGGGTGGCGCCCGGGCGGTGCCGGCAATCCGGGCTACGTCACGCTGTTCGCGATGGGCGGCAGCAGCGCCGAACCCGCGCCGGGTGACACCGCCTACCCGCACCGCGCCGCGACGTACGTCATCGACATCGGTACGCACTGGACGCCCGGCACCGAGCCGGAGACGGTCCAGGACCTGCTGGCCCAGACGCACGCCATGCACCGCATTCTGCGCCGCGATCTGGCGACCTCGGCGGCGTACGTGAACTTCCCCGACCCCGACCTGCGGGACTGGCGGCACGCCTACTACGGGAGCAACTACGGCCGCCTGGTCGAGGTCAAGCGGCGCTACGACCCCGCCGGCGCGTTCCGCTACGACCAGGCGATCGGGAGCCACTGACCGCGCCGCCCGTGTCGCGGACCAGGCGCTGCCGTCGGCTTCCCGGGAGACGGGTGGAGCCGGGTCATGTTGCGCATGATGACGGTGTGGATCGGTGACAACGTTGGTGACCCGTCGTCGAAGCGAAGCGATCCCACAGGAGCCGAAGATGTCCGAGAACCCGAGCGCGGCGCAGCCGCCGGCAGTCGACCGTGCGGCCTTCGAGCGGCAGTTGGAGGGACTGCGGGCGCGGGAGAAGGCCCACACTCGTGAAGGCGACGCGATCGCGGCCGCACGCCGCAGGCTTCCGATGGTGGAGGTGGCCGCGGACAGCCCGCTGCTGGGCCCGAACGGCCCCACGACACTGCTGGACGCGTTCGAAGGGCGACGTCAGTTGATCGCCTACTACTTCATGTGGTGGCCCGGTCGGCCGGCCGCCGAGCAGTGCGAAGGCTGTACCTGGGTGATGAGCCACGTGGGTGAGCTGGCCTATCTGCACTCGCGGGACATCACCTTCGCCGTGTTCTCCCAGGGGCGAAACACCGCCTACGGCTTCGCTGGTGCGCAGGCGTCGTACGACGAGAGTCTGCGGTACCGGGCCTTCATGGGCTGGGAGATGCCGTGGTACTCCGCGCAGCCCTCGCTCGACTCGCTTCTTGTCGGCCGGGAGCTCGGCTTGTTCCACCTGGTGTGCTATCTGCGCGACGGCGACCGGGTCTTCGAGACGTATTGGACGAAACGTCGCGGGGCCGAGGCGGTGGACTACAGCTACGCACTCATGGATCTCACGGTGTACGGGCGTCAGGAGGACTGGGAGGACTCACCGGCAGGCTGGGAGCGCCGCGGGCATGCCACGCGGACCCTCGGCGGCGCCCCCGACTGGCCCCCGCTGTTGGAGTGGCCGGGGGGACGTCCCACGGCCCAGTGGCCGCGCGTCGCCGCCGCCCGCCCTGACAACCTGGACGCCAACGCCAACGCCCCCGCCGCCACCGACCGCCCGAAGACCGATCCCGGTCACTGCCACTGACCCGACCGCCCGCATGCCGACGGCGCGCCGTCCGACAGCCGTTGGAACCCCTGCGCAACGGGACTGCCCGCACGGCTCCCGTTCCGAGCGGTATTGCCGCGGTTGCGGTACGGCGGAGTCGGTTCGGTCGCGGGGCGGGTCGGCCGTCAGCCGCGGACGGTGAAGCACACGAGGGTGCGTCCGTCGTCGGCGTACACGGACCAGAAACGGCGGTTGTCCCCGGGGCCGGTAGGGCAGTTCGAGGTGTCGGCGCCGGTGGAGGGGACCTGGTAGGCGCCGGCGATGACGAGGACTTGGTTGTACGGCGCGGGCACCCGGGTGGCGTCGCATCGCACCGAGGTGGTGGTCCCGATGGAAGTGTTGTCGCCGTACTGCTCCGCGAGCACGCAGTAGTTCTTCACCCAGACCCGATTGAGGCACACGGCGGTGGTGTTTCCGGTCACGGACGAGGAGTAGGTCCACGCGTCCCGTCCGGGGCCCGACGGGCACGCCGAACTGCTGTCGGCGACACGCGTCACGAAGAAGAGTTCGCCGCGTTGGGTCTGGCAGGACACGGCGGGCGGTGGTGCGGGGACCACCCAGTCCTTGCCGTCCCGGTAGGTCGGAATGCACGTCCCCTGAGCAACTGCCCGGAAGGCGTCCTCAGTTGGGTCGGTGGGCACGGGGTCGGCTCTGGGCTCAGATGCGGGCTCGGGCTCGGATTCCGGCGAGGGCTCGGCGGCTGGTGCTGTCTCCCCGCTGCCGTCGGAGGTGCGTTCCTGGTCGTCGGTGCTCCCGCCGGCGCCGCCGTCCGTGGAGCCGAGGTCGGGTACGGGTAGATCTCCCAGGTCGGGCCCGTCCGCACCGCCGGACCGTCCCGACGAGTCCGAGTTGCCGGAGGACCCGTTGTGGTGGGTGCCGCCTCCCCGGCGGTTGCAGCCCACCAGGAGTGCGGGCACCAGCAGCCATACAACGAGCCAAACCCACCTGCGTAAGCGCCTGTTCGTCATCCCGTCCTGTCCTCGTCCGCTTCCTCCGAAGCTCGCGAGCGTGACACAGCGGGGCCGTACGGGACCAGGCCGGTTCTCCAAATTGACGGATACCCATCAGCCCGGCGCGGTCGAATTGTCGCCGGCGTCACCTGTATCGCCCCAAGGCCGCAAAGGCGGGGGCGACGCGGCATGGTTGACCACCTGGTTCCGTGCGTATCCGAAAGATCGGAAGTCGGGGGTGATTATGGGGTGTTGGGTGATTCGCGTGCGGTTCGTATGCTCTTGTCATGGCCAACGGAGTGTGGCATGCGCAGCGCAAGATCAGCATCAACCTGACCCGCAGTGATCTCGGACATCCGGAAGTCGAGGGCCTGCTCGAGGAGATCACCGCGGGCGTCGCGGAGCGGGATCCGCGCATGCTCGAGTGCATGTCCCATCACCTGTACGGCGTGTGCGGCTCCGAACGGGTCGGCAAGTCGCACTGGATGTTCATCCGCCGAGGGCGCGCCGGCGGCCGGCTCCGCTGGGTGGCCGCGCACTTGCCCGCGACGCACCGGGCCACGCCCGAGGAGAGCAACCGGCACCGCGCGACGAAGGAGCGCATCGCGGCGGCGGCCGCCGCGCGGGGGTTGGATGTCGAGGTCGAGGCCCGGACCTCCGACGGGCACGGGGTGCTCGACGCCCTGGTGACCGGGCCCGGTGGCATACGCGTGGGCTGGGAGGTCCAGTACGCGCCGGTCTCCGCGGGCAGCGTACGGCGGCGCTCGGAGACAACCGTGCGCAACGGGGCCATCCCGTCGTGGGTGACGCACGATGCCAGGTCGGAAGTCATCGACCGGGCGCCGTGGGCACGCATCGACGACATGCCGTGGCAGGACATCGCCAACGGGCGCGAGCTCATGGTCCGCAGCGGTGTCCGGCACCTCCAGATGTGGCGGTGCACGCCCAGGAGCGACTGGACCTGCCCGTACCACCGCGGCACCTGCGGGGCGTGGCACCACGCCTGGATGGCGCCCGCGCAGTGCCGCCCCGCGAAGGACAACACGACGATCGACGAACTGGTGGTCTCGACCGCGTGCGGGGAGCACGTCCCCCATTTCATCCGCAGCCGCGGCCGGGGCCGGTCGGGCTTCCACATGTGGGTCGCGCCCAAGGAGCTGGACGCCTGGCGCGGCCTCGAAGGCATCGAGGACGCCGAGCTCGGGCAGGACGGCGGGGACGAGGCCGAGGAGATCGACTACCCGGACGAGGACATCGACCTGGACTGCCACTGGGGTGAGACGCCGATCCACCGCAACGGCGCCAGGCCCCTGCGAGACCTCGCCGATCCGCACGCCCCGTTCCGGGCAGCCACCGACTCGACGCCTCGGCCGGGGACCGTCGACCTCGACCGATTCCGGCTCAGCGACGCGGAGCGCCGAGCGGCGGCGGTACTCCTGGACTGCCCGGGCTGGGAAGTCGGGCCGTGCGCCGGCTGCGGCGACTCGATGCACCGCTACGGCCGCAACGCGGGCATGTACTGCGCCACCTGCCGCTGGATCCGCAATCCCGCGTGAACCGGGCTTGCCGCCCCGGCTCGGTCACCCGGGATTGGTCACGCCGTGTGGGTGTGACCACGGTGTCGGGTGGCGGGATCCGCGTACCCGTATTCAGCGGCTGAGCTGCGCGGAGCTCCGCGCCTTCGGAAGCGTGCTGAATCAGGAGCGCGGACACGCGTGCGCCTAAGTGCGATATGTGGCAAATAGTGCAAACCTATCGCCATGGCCTCGGCGCCCAAGCCGGTCCACACGCCGGTCGCGCAGCAGCAGGCGGCACGCCATGGGTGTACGGCCACGGGCTGTGAACCGGGAGGAAGCATGGGATGCGGCTGCCTGTTCGGCCTGCTCGCCGCGCTGTCCCCACGCCTTGCCCTGATCCTGGTGTGGCTGTTCACCAACCTGGTCGACCGGGCGTGGGCCGGGGTCATCGTGCCGCTGCTGGGCCTGGTCTTCTTCCCGCTCGCGACCCTGATGTACGTCCTGGCCTACCGGCCCTCCGCCGGCGTGAGCGGTGTGGGGTGGGTGCTGGTCGCGGTCGGCTTCGCCATCGACCTGTCCTCGACCGGCGCCCTGGCGCGCTCCCGCCGCGGGTGACCGACACCCACGATCCCCTGGGCAGACGACAAGACGGGAGCACCGATGGACGTCGAGCGGGTCCGGCCGCCTCGCGCGCGCAGCCGCGGGTCGGCGCGCTTCGAAAAGGGCGGACGCCCGGGTTCCCTGGCGATCATCCTCGGAGGGGCGGTGCTCGGCTGGGTGCTGCCCAATCTCGAAGCCCATCTGCCGTCGACCGGACTGGGGTTCGACGTATCCACGGCCCAAGCCGCGCTCGGTGCCATCGCGGCCGCCATGATCACCCTCGCCGGCTTCGTGCTGACCGCCGTCACCCTCGTCATCCAGACCATCCAGGCGATGTCGCCCCGACTGGTCGGCGCACTGCACTACTTCGGACGCTTCCTCACCGTCTTCGCGCTGCTGGTGGGCACCGCCCTGTACGCGCTGGTAGCCCTCAGCCAGGTCGGCTCCGACGAAACCCCGCGCCTGGCCGTCACGTTCGCGGTGGCCCTGGTGCTGTTCGACACCATCGTGGTCCTCGGCATGCTCGCCTCCTTGCGCTCGGTCGTCACCGGCGGCGGGCTCTCGCGCGCGGTCGGCGACCGCCTGCACCACGTCGTCGAAGCCGTGTACCCCACGCCTCGGGAACCGGCCGCCCTTCCGCGGTCCGACTCGCGCGCCGTCGACCGGCCGCCGGTCGACGTCCACTTCCGCGGCCGTCCGGGCACTGTGCGCTCGCTGGACGAGGAGGAACTTGTGCGCCTGGCCGCCCACGCCGGGTGCACGATCGAAATGACCGTCACCGTCGGCGATTTCGTGGGCACCGAGGCACGCGTCGCGCGCATCCTGGCACCGCGTGGCGGCGACGTACCGCAGGACTTGCCGTCCCTGGTCTCCGGCGCGGTGCGGTGCGGCCCGACGCGCACCTTCGAGCAGGATCCGGCGTACGGCGTGCGCCTGCTCGCGGACATCGCCATCCGCGCGCTGTCTCCGGCGGTCAACGATCCCACCACCGCCGTGCAGGCCCTGGACCAGATCGAGGACGCGCTCCTGAAGCTCTCCGGGCGCGCCCTGGGAACGTTCGGGCTGGTCGACGACGCGGGCGCGATCCGCGTCCGCTGCCCTGCGCCGAGTTGGCGCGACCTGGTGGCCCTGGGGCTCGACGAGATCCTCCTCTACGGCGCCGCGAATCCCCAAGTGGCGCGTCGGGTAAGGGCGTTGGCCGAGCGGACTGCCGCCCATGCCCCGGCGGTCCGCCGTCCGCCGCTGCTGGAACGCCTCGTGGTCCTGGACCGGCTGACCCGACGCGCCGCCCCGGACCCGCACTTCCAAGCCCTCGCCGGCGTGGCCGACCCCCAGGGACTCGGCGGTCCGACGGGCGGGGGAGTGCTGCCGCCGGGACCGGCCTGAGGTCGACCGCAATCACGCCTGATGAAGTGGCCGACCGGGATCGTTTCGTGGTCGGCCGTCTTCCGCGCATCACCGTCCCCGCAAGGGAGTTCCCGTTGATCTCGGCATCAATAGAATGTATACAATAGCCAATCCACAATGCCGTGGGTCGCCGATGGCGAGTGCTGGAGGGGAACGTCATGGGACTTCTGGACGGCAAGGTGGCGGTGGTGACCGGCGCGGGCCGGGGCATCGGTCGTGCGCACGCGCTGGAACTGGCCCGGCAGGGCGCCCGCGTACTGGTCAACGACCTCGGCGGCAGCGTGCGCGGCGAAGGCGCGGGGAACGCCGCGGACACCACGGTGAAGTTGATCGAGGAGCGGGGCGGCACGGCGCGCGTCCACTACGGGGATGTCGCCGACCACGACCAGGCCGGTGACATGGTCGCGTGCGCGGTCGACACGTACGGCTCCCTGGACATCCTGGTCAACAACGCCGGGATCGTCCGCGACGCGGCGATCTGGAACATGCCCCGCGAGGACTTCGACGCCGTACTGCGCGTCCACGTCGCGGGCACCTGGTCACCGTGCCACCACGCGGCCGCGTACTGGCGCCGGCGCGCCAAGGAGAACCCGGCCTCGACGGGGCGCATCGTCAACACCACCTCCGGAGCCGGCCTCGGTGGCAACTTCGGCCAGACCGGGTACGCCGCCGCAAAGGCCGCCATCGTCGGCATGACCCTCACCCTGGCCCTCGAACTGCGGCGCTCGGGCGTGACCGTCAACGCCGTCGGCCCCTCGGGCCTGACCAGGATCACCGCGACGATGCCCGGGGCCGGCGAGGTGATCGAACCCGAGGACGTCGCCGACGACGCGTGGCACCCGATGGACCCGTCCAACAGTTCGCCGCTGGTCGCGTGGCTCGCGAGCGACGAGGCGCACTACGTCACCGGTCAGGTCATCCGGTCCATCGAGGACCGCATCATCTGGATGCAGGGCTGGCGCGAGCGCAAGTCCACCGCGGCGGGTGGCCGCCGCTGGGACGCGGCGGAAATCGGCGACCGCATGGCGACCGACATCTTCGAGACCCGCGGCGCGGGCCTGCGCTTCGACCCCGCCTGAGGCCCACTGCTCCACGGCCCGAACGATCCCGTGCGGCGGCACCGCCATTTGCATGCGTACCCGCGGGACCGGGTGATCGGAAGCCCTCGGTTGTCGGCTTCGACCGGGGGTGCTGGATCTTTGCGGGCTGTGCCCTTAGCGTCGCGGCCGTGTGTTTGTTCCGGCTTGGTGAGAGGGTCCGCCGATGACCGTTGTCCGGGGACTTGCCGTCGAGGTGCCCACCCGTGACGGGACGGCGGATGCCTATCTGGTGCATCCCGACGACGGCGCCGCGTATCCCGGGGTGCTGCTCTGGATGGACGCCTTCGGCATCCGTCCCGCGCTCAAGCGCATGGCCGACCGGCTCGCCGCGGCCGGGTACGCGGTGCTGCTGCCCAACGCGTTCTACCGCAAGGGCCCGGCGCCGGTGCTGGAGCTGCCGGCGCACATCGGTGCGGGGGAGCGCGCCGCGTTGATCCCGCGGATCATCCCGATGGTGCAGGGGCTGACGCCGGAGTCGGCGATGCGGGACGCCGACAGCTATCTCACCTGGCTCGCCGCCCGCCCGGAGACCGCCGGCGCGTCGGTCGGGGTCACCGGTTACTGCATGGGTGCCGCGCTGGCGCTGCGTACGGCCGGGGCCTATCCGGACCGGGTGGCCGCCGCGGCCGGGTTCCACGGCTCGCACCTGGCGTCCGAGGCGCCCGACAGCCCGCACCTGTCGGCCGAACGGATCACCGCCGAGCTGTATTTCGGGCACGGCGACCAGGACCCCTCCATGCCGCCCGAGCAGGTCGAACGCCTCGCCGCGGCGCTGACCGCCGCGGGCGTCCGCCATCGCGCCGAGGTCTACACCGGGGCCCTGCACGGCTACACGCAGGTCGACACCGACTCCTACGACGAGCGGGCGGCGGAGCGCCATTGGGAGGCCCTGCTCGATCTGTTCGGGCGTACGTTGCGCGCTTTCCCGTGAGTGGGGCCCGTGAGGCGCGGAGGGTCACGACCCCCAGATGGGCGGGCGTCCTTCGGCGAAGGCCTTCGCCGCCTCGATGATGTCGCCGCTCGTGCCCTCGAGGATCTGGGTGCGGTTCTCCAGGTGGACGGCGTGTTCGAAGCTCGGCGCGTCGAGGTTGGCCCACATGACCTCCTTGGTCATGGCCAGCCCGAACGGGCTGTAGGACAGGAGCGTACGGGCGGTCTCCAGGGCCGCGTCGAGGGCCTGTCCGTCGTCGACGACGCGCGCGACCAGTCCCATGCGCTCGGCCTCGACGGCGTCGAACTCCCGCCCCGTGAGCATGAGTTCATGAGCCCGAGAGCCGCCGATCAGGCGAGGGAGGGTGTAGCTGACGCCCATCTCGCAACCGCTGACCCCGAGCTTGACCGCCTGCACGCTGAGCCGCGCCGAGCGGACCGCGATGCGCAGGTCACAGGCACACGCCAAGGCCAGCCCGCCGCCGAAGGCCGGACCGTTGATCGCCGCGATCACCGGCTGCGGGATGCGGCGCAGATGCGGCCCCAGGTCCGCGATGTGCGCCTGTGAGCGCATGCCCCCGGCGGGTGGGCGCAGCCCGGCCGACACCGACGACGGGCCGATCCCGCGCAGGTCGAGTCCGGAGCAGAAGCCCCGGCCCGCGCCGGTGAGCACGGCCACGCGTACCGAGTTGTCGGCGCCGACCTCGTCCAGGGCGGCGTGCAGGTCGTCGACGAGGTCGAAGGACAGGGCGTTCAGCCGCTCCGGCCGGTCCAGTGTGACGACCGCGATACCGGCTTCGGGCCGCTCGACACGCACCATCGACATATTCGTCCTCCGCTTTCGCCGACCGCCCAGGGTCCTGGGCACGCGACCGGTCCAGTGCCGCGGCCGTACGCCCGGAGGCGCGCGTCGGCACGGAATCGATCACAACGCATCACCCCTACAGGCACCGACGTGCGGATTCAAGGAAAGGCGGCGGCCCGGCAGCCCCTCTTCCGGCCGGTTCCGGGGTGTTCCGGCCCCCATGAGCCTCTTCGGGCGCCGCGGCGGCGTGCTTGGTCCATGGGGGTGAACCCGCCGTGCGACAGGTTCACCGCGGCGGGACGCGTACCTAGGGTGATTTCCAACCATTTGGATTGACCTTGGAGGACGCAGTGTCCGCACCGGTTCTCGACCATGCCGCCACCGACTACAGCGTCGCGCACGCCTATGGGCTGTGCCAGGCGGCGGCGCTCGCCTACAAGGACGAAGCCACCGTCGAAAACACCGCCCGGGACTGGGGATTCGACCAGGTTCGGCACTTCCGCTCGCCGCACGCGATGCCGTTCCCGATCGAGGACACCCAGGCGTACGTCATGGCCGGCGACCGCATGATCGTCGTCGCGTTCCGCGGTACCGAGCCGGCCCAGATCCGCGACTGGCTCTCCGACGCCACCACCCCGCCCGTGCCGGGGCCCGGCGGCAAGGGATTCGTCCACTGCGGCTTCAACCAGGCTCTCGCCTCCGTCTACCCCGAAGTCCGGGACACGATCCACGAGTTGCGCGGAGACGGGCAGACCGTCTGGTTCACCGGGCACAGCCTCGGCGGCGCGCTCGCGATGCTCGCCGGCGCCCGGCTGTACTTCGAAGACCCCCGGCAACTGCCCGACGGCGTCTACACCTTCGGTCAGCCGCGCACGTGCGAACAGCAACTTGCCCGCGCCCACAAGCAGGCGTTCGACCGCCGCAGCTACCGCTTCGTCAACAACAACGACATCGTCCCCCAGGTCCCCCCGGCGCCCGTGTTCACGCACGTCGACGCGCTGCGCTACTTCGACGCGGACGGCAAGCTCCACGACTCCATGCCCGTGGTCTCCGGCCTGGTCGACCGCGCCCGCGGCCTCACCGCCGACCCGTTCGCCCCGGCCTCGGACGGCGTCAGGGACCACTTCATCGGCAACTACCTGGCCGCGTTCGCCAAGAACCTTCCGCAGGCCACCGGCGACCGCGGCCAACGCCTGGGACCCCTGCGCCTGTAGGCAACGCCGGCGGTGTGTGGCCCGCCCGCAGCCGCACGCCGCCGGGTCCGCCGCGGACCGCACGTCGTACGCGCGTGCCAAGCCTTCGGCCTTGAGGGCGACGGGGCTGCGAGCGGACGCGAGGGGGCACGAGGGGGCGCGTCACCGTTCGGCGGTGACGCCGGTGCTGAGGCCGGCGCCGACGCCGACGGGCGCGAGGGGCCGGAGCGCCTCCATCGCGTGGTCGAGGAAGGCACCCATCTGCGCGGAGGTGCCCTCGCCGCACAATGCCTGGCGTACCGCCGCTTGGATGCATGCGAACGCCGCACCTACCAGCGCACTGAGCACCAGGGTGTCCGGAATGGCACCCGGATCCCGGGCGACGGCGCGGGCGGCGAGGCGCTGGGCCAGTTGCTCCTGGATGCGGTGCACTCGCTCCAACTGGGCGGCGAGCAGGGAGGGGCAGCTCTCGATGATCTCCTGGAGCGCCCGGTCGCGTCCGGTGTCGTCGGTGAGGTGGGCGATGAAGACGTCGAAGCAGGAGCGGAGCGAGTCCCACTCGGGTTCGTCGAGGGGGCGCGAGTTCAGGCGGGCGAACAACTCCTCGCCCTGCCGGTCGAACTTCTCCAGCACGACGTCTTCCTTCGACGCGAAGTACCGGAAGAAGCTGCGCTGCGACATGCCGACGGCAGCGGCGATCTCGTCGACCGTCGTCTCGTTGAACCCCTTTGCGAGGAACAGGTCCTCCGCGGCCTCCGCGATGCGGACTCGCACGGCTTGCCGGGACAGTTCGCGCAAACTGCTCATGAACTGAACGTTAGCAGCTGACGCGACTTGCAGTGACTGTCGCGTTTAGCGGCGGAGCGCCCGGTTCGACGCCCGGCTCGGCAGTCGGTTCGGCAGTCGGTTCGGCAGGTGGTTCGGGGGCTCCGGGTGGCCGCCGCCCGTGCGGGGAGCGCGGTCGCGTGGACCGAGCTGGACCGAGCTGGACCGGGCCGGACCCGGACCCTTTTGGCAGTCGCTGACACCAAGGACATAAACTGCCTTGCTTGGGGTCTCGATCCGCCTCGGCGCGGTTCCGCCGCCTCGACGTACGAAAGAAAGGCGAGCACTCCCGTGGAACACAGTGTGGGTCTGGCAGAGGCGACCGAAGGGGGCGCCCCGGCGGACGAGGCGATGCCCCGCCACGTCAAGATCGCGATCGGCCTGCCGATCATGGCCGCCTTCGTGATGATCCTCAACGAGACTGTCATGAGCGTCGCGCTGCCGAAGCTCATGGACGAGTTCTCCGTCAACGCCTCGTCCGCCCAGTGGCTGACGACCGGCTACCTCCTCACGATGGCCGTGGTCATCCCGACGAGCGGGCTGATCCTCCAGCGGTTCACCACACGGGCCGTCTTCCTGAGCGCGACGTCGCTGTTCGCCGCAGGCACCCTGCTCGCCGGCATCGCGCCCGCCTTCGGGGTGCTGCTCGTCGCGCGCGTCATCCAGGCATCCGGGACCGCCCTGATACTGCCGCTGCTGATGACGACGATCATGACGCTCGTGCCGGCCGCCCGGCGCGGCCGGACCATGGGCCTCGTGACGATCGTGATCGCCGTCGCCCCGGCCGTCGGCCCGACGTTCTCCGGACTCATCCTGAAGTCCCTCAGCTGGCGCTGGCTGTTCCTGTCCGTGCTGCCGATCGCGGTGCTGGCGCTCGTCGTCGGCGCCGTCATGGTCCGCAACGCCGGAGAGCCGAAGCCCGTACGGTTCGACCCGCTTTCCGTCCTCCTGTCGGCGGTCGCCTTCGGCGGGCTGATCTACGGCCTGAGCGCGATCGGCGAGTCGGCCGCCGGCCACACGCCGGTCCCGCCCGCCGTACCGCTCGTCGTCGGCGCGGTCGCGCTCGCCCTGTTCGTCCTCCGGCAGATGCGCCTCCAGCGGGACGACGCCGCCCTGCTGGACCTGCGGACGTTCCGGACCCGCTCGTTCGTCGTCGGCATCATCGTGCTGCTGTTCGCGATGGCGGCGCTGTTCGGTGCGCTCATCCTGCTGCCGCTCTACCTCCAGAACGTGCGCGACCTGAGCACCCTCAAGACCGGCCTGACCCTGCTGCCCGGCGGCCTGGCCATGGGCCTGTGCGGCCCGGTGGTCGGCCGCCTCGCCGACCGCTTCGGCCCCCGGCCCCTCGTCATCCCCGGCACCATGATCATGGCCGCCGGCCTCGGGATGATGGGCGCCATCGACCTCCACACGCACATCGCCTACGTCATCACGACCCACGTCCTCACCTGCATCGGTATCGGCTTCGCCATGACCCCGCTGATGACCTCGGCGCTGGGGTCGCTGGACGCCCACCTGTACTCGCACGGCAGCGCCATCCTCAACACGCTCCAGCAGTTCTCCGGCGCCGCGGGCACCGCGCTCTTCGTCACGGTCATGACCAAGAGCGCCAACAGCAGTGCCGATTCGGGGGCCACCTCGGTCGAGGCCCAGGCCACGGGCATTCAGGACGCCTTCCTGTGGGGCGCGGGCCTCGGCATCCTGGCGGTGGCCGTCTCCTTCCTCGTCCGCGGGACGAACGGCTCGTCCAAGATGGAAGCCGCTCCCGTCCACTGACGCGCGCCGTCGTCGTCCGGGTTCCCGCGGCGGCGCCGCGGGAACCCGGACGGGCAAAGCCGGTCCGTCAGGCGTAGTCGGTGATCCATCCGCTGCAGGACCCGCGGGTGTTGCCCTTGTAGACGCAGGCCCGGAACTGCACCATCCACCGTTCCGGGACGTTCAGGTCCACGTCGAGGGTGTAGCCGACCCCGACCGTGTTGCGTGCGCGGTACAGCGGGTCGGAGTTCCCGATGTAGTACTCGGCGACGACGGCCATGCCGTCCTGCTTGAAGTCGCGTACGTAGAGGTGCTCGCCGTAGGACTTGAACCGGACTTCGCCGGCCGGGGTGCCGTTGGTGAAGACGGTCGCGCGGACCAGGGGTTCGCAGGTGGTGCATTCGGCGCTCGCCGGGGAGGCGAGGACCGTCGCGCCGCCCGCCAGCACCGCCGTGGTGCTGAGGACGCTCAGGATTTTGCTGCGCAGCTTCATGGAAGCCCACCTCGTGTGGGATGGCCGCCGGAGGCGGCGTGCTACAGGGAGGATGGACCGTGAGGCAAAGGGCCTCATGATCCCGACCGCGCGATCGTGACGGGAACGATAGGACCAACCCGGCTGCCCGCGATACGGCCCCGATGCACCGTTTTCCGCCCGGCATTGGGTGTTGGCGCACCACCTCCCGGCGGCGGGTCGGCGAGGCGTCCGCTGCCCGGGTTGCGCAGGCGGCGAGCTGCGCGCTGCCTGTCGGCGAGGGTCTGCGCGCGCTCAGGACAGCGCGTCGCGCCGGGCCAGGACCGTGCCCAGGGCGGTCGCCGCGGCGCGTACCGCCGCGACGTGCGCCTCGGGGCGGAAGCGCGGTGACGGCCCGGCCACGCTGATCGCCGCCACGGGCTCGTCGTCCGGGCCGAGGACGGGCGCGGCCACACACGCCAGGCCGACGGCGGACTCCTCGTGCTCGAAGGCCACGCCCGCCTCCAACACCGCGTCCAACTGGCGGCGGAGCTTCCCCGGCGCGACCACGGTGTGCGGCGTGCGGCGCGGCAGCGGGCCGGCGAGCACCTCGCGGCGCAGACCGTCGCCGGCGTACGCGAGCAACGCCTTGCCGATGGCCGTGCAGTGCATCGGCATGCGGCCGCCGAGCCGGGACGGGCTGCGTGCCTGCCGGTGCCCGCCGATCTTGGCGATGTACACGACCTCGGTTCCCTCGCGAACGCCGAGGTGCACGATCTCGTGGGTGCGTTCGTACAGGTCCTGGAGGAACGGCATCGCCAGTTCGAGCAGGCCGCGTTCCACCGAAGCGCGCATGCCGAGCTCGAACAGCGTGCCGCTGAGCCGGTATCCGTCCGGCAGCCGGTCCAGCAGCCGCAGGGCCACCAACTCCGCGGCGAGCCGGTGCACGGTGGCCTTGTGCAGGCCGGTACGCCGGACCAACTCGGCGAGCGGGACCGCACGGTCGTCGGCGGCGAAGGCCTCCAGGATCGCGGCCGCCTTGCTCAGCACGCTGTTGCGATCGGGGTCCCGGTTGGGGGTGGGGTCGCGGGCAGGGGCGGGGCCGGCGGGCGCGCGGTCGGGGGTGGCGGACACCGGCCCAGCGTATTGCTCAGCGAGACGAATTGCTTGCGGCCCCCTTCGGCTGATGCCGACGATATGGGCCATGACCAGCACTTTCACCGATGCCGACGAGGGGGACTCGTGAGCAGGACCAAAGTCGCGGTCATCGGGTCAGGCAACATCGGCACCGACCTGATGATCAAGGTGATGCGTACCGGCGAGCACCTGGAGATGGGTGCGATGGTGGGCATCGACCCGGACTCGGACGGCCTGGCCCGCGCGCGTCGGCTCGGCGTACCGACCACCCACGAGGGGGTCGACGGGCTCATCGCGCTGCCCGGCTTCGACGACATCGACATCGTCTTCGATGCCACCTCGGCGAAGGCGCACGAGCACAACGCGGCCCGGCTCCGGCCGTTCGGCAAGCTGCTCGTCGACCTCACGCCCGCCGCCCTCGGGCCTTACGTCGTCCCCGCGGTCAACCTGGAGCAGCACCTCGACGCGACCAACGTGAACATGGTGACCTGCGGCGGCCAGGCGACCATCCCGGTCGTCGCGGCGATCGGCGGCGTCGCCCCGGTCGAGTACGCCGAGATCGTGGCGTCCATCGCCTCGAAGTCCGCCGGGCCCGGCACCCGCGCGAACATCGACGAGTTCACCGAGACGACCTCGGCCGCGATCGTCGAGGTCGGCGGCGCGCGGCGCGGCAAGGCGATCATCGTCCTCAACCCGGCCGAGCCGCCGCTGATCATGCGCGACACCGTCTTCGCCCTGGTACGCGCACCCGAACCGAACGCGGCCGAGGACATCCGCCGCGCGGTCGCGTCGATGGTGGCGTCCGTCGCCGAGTACGTGCCCGGCTACCGGCTCAAGCAGGAGGTCCAGGTCACCGCGGTGCCCGACGACCAGCCGCTGGAGACCCTGGTGGCGCCGGGCGCCGACCGGCCGACCCACCAGGTCTCGGTGTTCCTGGAAGTGGAGGGCGCCGCGCATTACCTGCCCGCGTACGCCGGAAACCTCGACATCATGACCTCGGCCGCACTCCGGGTCGGCGACCGGATCGCGGCCCGCCGCGCCGCCGCACGCGCCGCCCTCCGCGCCACCGACCGGCACCCCCAGGAGGCCACCCCGTGAGCACCCCGATCTTCGTCCAAGACGTCACCCTGCGCGACGGCATGCACGCGGTCCGGCACCGGATCTCCACCGAGGACGTCAAGCGGATCGTCGCGGCGCTCGACCGGGCCGGCGTGGACGCCGTCGAAGTGGCGCACGGCGACGGACTCGCCGGGAGCTCACTCAACTACGGCCCCGGCTCGCACAGCGACTGGGCCTGGATCGAGGCGGCCGCCTCCGTGCTGGAGCGGGCCCGGCTGACCACCCTGCTGCTGCCGGGCGTCGGCACCATCCGCGAGCTGCGGCAGGCGTACGACCTCGGGGTGCGCTCGGTCCGCGTGGCCACCCACTGCACCGAGGGCGACATCTCGGCCCAGCACATCGCGGCCGCCCGCGAACTCGGCATGGACGTCTCCGGGTTCCTGATGCTCTCGCACATGGCACCGCCGGCCGAACTGGCGGAGCAGGCACGGCTGATGGAGTCGTACGGCGCGCACTGCGTCTACGTCACCGACTCCGGTGGCCGGCTCACCATGAACGACGTGGCCGCGCGGGTCCGCGCGTACCGCGACGTGCTGCGGCCCGAGACCGAGATCGGCATCCACGCGCACGAGAACCTCTCGCTGTCGGTGGCGAATTCGGTGGTGGCGGTGGAGAACGGCTGCTTCCGCGTGGACGCGTCGCTCGCGGGCCATGGCGCGGGGGCGGGCAACTGCCCTCTGGAGGCGTTCGTCGCGGTCGCGGACCTGTCCGAATTCGAGCACCGCTGCGACTTGTTCGCGTTGCAGGACGCCGCCGACGACCTGGTCCGCCCCCTCCAGGACCGGCCGGTCCGCGTCGACCGCGAGACCCTCACCCTCGGCTACGCCGGCGTCTACTCCTCCTTCCTCCGCCACGCCGAAGCCGCCTCGGAACGCTACGGCGTCGACGTACGCGACCTGCTCATGGAATGCGGCCGCCGCCGCCTCGTCGGCGGCCAGGAGGACATGATCGTCGACATCGCCCTGACCCTGACCCGCTGACCGACTCGAATACCTCGAACTCACGTGACCGTGCGTGGCCTTGTTGGGGGGTGCGTACGCTCGGGCTTATGGCTCGGTTCGGCCTTGCACAGGTGACTCGGTCTCTGGCCTCCTGCCCGGTCGACGGGTTTGTCGACGGTGACGGGTGGCGTGACATCGCGCTGTCCTTGATACGCCTTGGCTGCGACTGGCCGGCTCTCGGGGAACTTGCGGCGGGGGCGTCGTCGTCGCAGGAGGTTGTCGACGGCTTGGTTGCCCGGCTTGCCGTCGAAGTCGGCCAGGGCATGGGGGACTTAGCCGTGCCGCCCTTCTGGGACACCGTCTGCGGGCTGGTCGCCCGCTCCTGGCGTCTGGAGGCATGCCTCGCAATCTCCGCGGTGTACCGCCTGGATGGACTGTGGTGGATGGCCCGCGACTTCGACAGGTCCGCCGCCCGGGGCCTGGAGCTCATTTGGCAGGGCATGACGCTGAAGGAGCTTTCGGACCACGTCGACGTCAGCCGCGACGCGGCCGAACTGCTGACCGAGGCGGACCGGCTCGTCCCCGACGATGTGCGGGACGCTCCGTTCTGCGAAATCGTCCTCGAAACGCTCCGGTGACGGGCAGCGACGGGCGGACAGCAGTGCCGGCGGAGGGCGCCCCGGTCTGGTGGTCGGCCGCGCGGGTCAGGTGCGGATGTGGCCGTGGAAGAGCGCGCGGAGGCGGTCGACGAATTCGATCGCGGCCATGGACAGCGGCTCGTACTCGGGCGGGGTGTCCGCGGTGCGGAGGTGGGGGTGCGCTTCGGTGTAGGCCATCGCCCGGCGTACGTCGGCGCCCAGCGTGTCCAGCTCCTCCTTGGAGAGGTTGCGCCGCAGCTCGACGAACAGGCCTTCCTCGTCTTCGTGTTCGTGCCGACTGACCTGCTCGTGGAGGGTGGCGACCAAGGGGTCGAACGCGGGGTCGTCCGCGTCGCGGCCTTCGAGGTCCTTGAGCGTACGTTCGATGGCCCCGAGGTCGTGCACCTCATGGGCGACGAGCGCCTTGCCGCCGGAGAGGTGCCGGCGTACGGCGGGGTGGAGAGCTTCCTCCTCCGCCGCCGCGAGGCGCGTCAGTTCCACCGTGAGCGTGTCCACGAGCCGCTTGCGCTCAGGGTCGCCCGCGGGGGCCGCGTCCAGAGAGTCGAAGAGGTGGTCGACCTCGCGGTGGTCGGCCGTCAGTTCCCGGGTCACGTCCCGGTCGACGTCGTTTGGTCCTGCCATGACCCTGCACCAGCTTCCTCGGCCGCGGATCCGGAAAGGATCTCCACGACCCCTACCCGGCCTGTCGACGCGGGGGTGCGAGGCGCGGGCTTTCTGTGGAAGGCAATGAAGTCGATCGCAAACGGCGATACGCGGGGCCGGCGGGACACGGCTGCTCACTCTGTGGTTGTGGTCGGTGTTTGTGCAGGTCAGGTCAGAAGCGGTTGTGTCGGCAAGGAGAACGGCGATTGCCCGCCGAGCACCTTGGTCACCGGAACCGGCGCCACCACGGCGCGCGGCGGATCCGGGGGAGCGGGGGCGGGTCGGCGTCCAGCGGGCTGGTGGTGGTTCTCAGGGGATGGTCGTCGTCGGGGGGTCCACCCCAGTCGGCCGCGAGGCCCGGCGGGGGTGTGAGCGGCGGAGGCACGCTGTCCTGGCCCGCCGCCGCGGGCAGCCGTGCGTCGTCCGGGGCCGAGGCCGTAGGGGAGTGCAGAACGAAGGTGTGGGTGGTGTCGCCCCCCTGCGGCCCGGAGGCGGCGGCGTGCGAGGGCACGCCCAGCGAGGTCACGCCCAGCGGCGGAAGACCAGGCGGGGGCAGGTACGTCGGACTCGGCGTGCTGGGATCGCCCGCCGGCGGCGCGGCGGCCGGTACCTCGCCGCCGCGCCACTTGTCGACGGCTCGGGCCTGCGCCAGCGCGCGGCGTTGGACGGTGTCGGGCAGCCAGGCACCGCGAGCCAGGAGGTCCGCAGCGCGTTGCCTCTCTTCCTGCGTGAGGTCCTCCAGCAGCTGGGCGATGGTGGGGCGGTACTCGGGCGACTTCTCCAGGCAGCGCCGCACCAGGTCGGCCACCCGGCCGGAAAGGCCGGCGAGGTCGGGGGGCGTGTGGACGACGCCGTACAGCGTCGCCGCGGGGCCGCCCGAGCGGGCGAAGGGGCTGTGCCCGGTGGCCGCGTACACCAGCACGCAGCCCAAGGCGAAGATGTCGGCCGGCGGGCCCATCGGCGAACCGAGCGCCTGCTCGGGGGCCATGTACGCGGGGGTGCCCACGATGACCCCGGTGTGCGTGAGGTTGCTCGCCTCGTCGGACGTCGAGATGCCGAAGTCGATCACCCGGGGGCCGTGCGTGGCGAGCAGCACGTTGGACGGCTTGAGGTCGCGGTGGACCACGCCGGCGGAGTGGAAGGTCTCCAGCGCCCCGAGCAGCGCGAGCCACAGGGACAGCAGGGAATCCGGCGGCAGCGGTCCGAACGAGGCGACGGCCTCGCGCAGGGACGGGCCCGGCACGTACTCGGTGGCAATCCAGAGCCGCTGCCCGTCGTCGACGTCGGCGTCCATGATGCGGGCGGTGAACGGGCCGATGACGCTGGACGCCACCTGCAGTTCGCGCCGGAAGCGGGCGCGGAACGGCTGCTCGTCGGCGAGGTCGTCGCGGATCACCTTGATCGCCACGAGGTGGCCGTACAGCGAACGGCCCAGGTACACGCGTCCCATGCCGCCGGCGCCGAGCTTGCCGAGCAGTTCGTAGCGGCCGATCCGGCGGGGGTCTGCGGGGGCGAGCGGCGAGAGGGCTGCGGAGGCCGTGTCACCTGGAGTCATCGGATCTCCCGGCGTCCGTAGAGGAGTTGGCCCTTGAGGCGGCGGTCCGCCTTGCGCCGCCAGCGGACGAGGAGCTCACGGTTGTGCCTGGTCTCCGGGTCGTCGGCGCCGAGCGCGCTGCGCAGTTCGGGCAGCACGGCGTTGAACAGGCGTACGGCCTCACCGACATCGCCCTGGACGCCCATCCAGTGGGCCAGCCGGGCCTGGCTGACCAGGGTGGCCCGGTCCTGCGGGCCCAGCACCCAGGCGAGATCCTTCACCAGCAGCGCGAACAGGCGTGCGGCCTCCGCCGGGTGACCGTTCTCCCCCTGCCAGTGTGCGAACTGCGCGCGTGCGACCAGTGTTTCGCGGTCGTCCGGACCCAACACCCGGGCCAGGTCCGGCACCACGCCCTCGAACAGGCGCAGCGCGCGGCGGCGTCGCCCCGCCGCGCCGGACCACTGGGCCAGGCGGGAGCGACCGATCAGGCTATAGCGGTCGTCCGGACCCAGCGTCCAGGACAGGTCCGGGACGAGCCCGGCCAGCAGCCGTACCGCCTGTCGGCCGCCGCCGGCGCGGCCGATCCACTGGGCCTGGTCGATGCGGCCGACGAAGGTCTCGCGGTCCTCGTCGCCCAGGACCCGGGACAGGTCGGGGACGAGCGCGGTGGCGAGCCGGGCTGCCGACTCCGCGTCGCCGGCCTCACCGGTCCACCGGGTCAGGCGGGAGCGTCCCACGAGGGTTTCCCGGTCGTTGGAGCCGAGGACGCGCACGAGGTCGGAAACCGCCCACGTGGACAGCCGCATGGCCTCGCCGGCACGGCCCGACTCGCCCGTCCAGTGTGCGACCTGGCTGCGGCCGACCAGGGTGGCGCGGTGCTCGGGGCCCAGCACCCGCATCATGTCGACGACGGTGTCCATGGACAGGCGCAGTGCTTCCTCGACGTCGCCCACGTTGCCGGTCCAGTGGGCGAGGCTGATCCGCCCGCTCAGCGTCGACGGGTCGTCCGGGCCGAGGACGCGGGTCATGTCCGCGACGACCTCGCCGAGCAGCCGCACGGCCTCGTCGCTCTGCCCGGCTTCGCCCGTACGCAGGCCGAGGTCGGTACGGATCAGCAGGTCCTCACGTGATCCGGTGACCACGTCCGCGGTGCCGGGACCGGTGGCGCGACCGCGGCCCCGGCGGCGCCGGGTGGGCCGGGCCAGGACCAGGAACTCGGCGGTGTCGGTGCCGCAGTGCCGCGGCATCGGAAACCCCTGGGTCGGCAGCACCCGCTTGAGGTGCCGGTAGAGGGCGCCCAAGGTCACCTCCGCCCCCGGCGCCCCGGGTATGCCGTCGCGCAGCGCGAGCAGCATCTCGCCGGTGAAGGCGGTGTGCCGGTGGCCCTCCTCGAACCGGGCGACCTCGGTCGCGGACGCCGAAGTCAGCGTGTACGTACCGGAGATCTCCATCTGCTCGTCCAGCGGCTCGTGCGCGCCGGACAGCGCGCCGCTGATGGCGCGGCCGGAGAAGCAGCAGTCCAGGATCAGCACGCGGTTCCGGGCCCGGCTGGCCAGGAACGCCTCGCGGACGCCTTGCAGCGGGAGCGCGGTGAACGACGGGGCCTCGGCGTCCGAACCGGACAGGGCGAGGTACAGCTCACGCCGCTCCTGGCCGATCAGCCCGTGCCCGCTGTAGTAGACGAGGAAAACGTCCTCGGCTTGGCGCGCGGCCTCCAGCAGGGGCATGCCGAGGTCGCGCGGAGTGGCCGGGTCCACCACCATGTACACGTGCTCCGCGGCGAAGGCGCCGGGCCTGCCCTCGGTGAGCAGACGGCGCAGGTCGCGGACGTTGGTACGGGCGGCGGGAATGCCGGGCAGCCGGGAGTCCTGCGGGTACTCGGCCACCCCCACGAGCACGGCGCGCGAGCGGACCGGATCGGGCGGGCGCAGCACGGCTACGGCCCGGTGTCGGGTGCCCCACCGGTGGAGGGGCCGTCGGGAAGGGCCGCGGCCCCGTCGTCCGTGGCGCCGTCATCCGCGGCGCCGTCCGCGGCGTCGGAATGCAGTGCCGTGCGCAGCAGTTGCTCGACCTCGGCGACGTTCCTGGCGTGCTGCACGGTGAGTTCCGTACGGCTGCCGTCCGGGGCGACCACTTTGACGCGTACGGTCCTGCGCCTAGGCTGCCGCAGGTACACCGCGAGCGACCGGGCAAGAGCGGTCACCGCGCCGCCGGTTCCGACCGCCACGAGCAGCGTGTCGGACCACGCGCCCATGTCGCCGGGCCGCGGCGCGTACACCGGGACGCGTACGCGCCCGTGCAGCAGATCCTCGTCGCCGAGCCAGTCCCGGAGGTCCGCGACGGACTCCGGTCCCTCCGAACCCTCCACCATGAGCCGCGATTCCATGGCAGCACCTTTCGCCGAGCGCCTGGTACCTCCGGGCCCGTGAACGGAGCCCCCCGTGTGCGTGGCGTGCCCATTCAGTGTGCCATTTCCGGCGCTCGCCGGTGCGATTCCCGAACTCCCCCACACACCCTGCCGGGTAGCCACCCGGCACGATCGTGCTCACCGCTCCGTGAGCCCCGCCGACTTCGAACCTCTGGTCGGCGTGCGCGGACCCGGACAGGACGAGCGCGGCAACTCCCGCAAAAGACACAGTCGCGAACCACCCCCTGGACGATCTTCATCCCCACGCAACGACCCCACATCGCCCCGGATACACCCCGGTCCGGTTCCTCAACAGCACGCATCCGACCTGAGCCGTAAGCACCAGCGAATCAACGCGAGCGGAGTGCCTGCGAAGATCACCGCCGGAAGCTGTACGAGGAGAAGATGTGGGTACTTGGGGCACCGGTCCGTTCGACAACGACAGGGCCGGGGACTTTCCCGAGTACTGGCCGTCGAAGCGCTTGAACGCGTTGCCGCCGACGAAACCCGCCTTGCCGCGACGTGGCTTACGGCAGCCGACGCACGAGCATGGCACACCGGTATCCGAGACCTCCGCAACGTGCTGCTCCCACCGATGGATGTCCCACTCTTCGACCTACCGGCGTGAGGCTCTGCTACGGCTCCGGAGAATCGAAGCGGCCATTCCTCCCGCACAGCACCTGAGTTCATGCCTGAGCGGCGACCGGTAGGCGATCAGGCCGAAATCCGCTCGCGGGGCGACCGCAGGTGGCCTCTATGCTGACCCGTCGTCATCTGATCGTCAGTCAATCATCGGGCGTCTTGAGGGGATCCGTTGTGTCCGAAGCTGGTGTGGGGAGTTTCGTCGCCGACATCGTTGCCAATGTGGCGTTCTTCCTCCTGCCCGACGCAATTGCCGACGAGGCGCAGATTGTGTTCCTCGTCTTGCTCGTCGTCGCCTTCGTAGCGCTGCGGGTGCGCCGCGCACGCGGGCGCCGGTCCGGGCGGACGGCGGACGGCGCGGCGCAGGGTGCGTTCGGGCACAACCCCTTCGCGGGGTCGGCACCGCCCACCGCGTCCGAGCAGGTCGGCAGCAACCCGTTCGGCGCGCAGTCACCGCGTACGCCCGTATCCGACGACTGAGCACCGCGCCTGCTGACCGACCACCACGGCGTGGGCCCCTGGTCGGCAGCGTGCTCGGGGTCGCGCCGGCGGCTCCCGCCCGCCGAGGAGATCGCGGGAGTCAGAAGCCAGGCGAATCCCTACGGCCGCGGCCTGCCCGACCCGAACCGGCCTGCGATGTGGGAATGGCCGCCGTGGTGAAGGTGTTGTGCAGCATGGTCGGTGAGTTCGGTGCCCCCGGGCCTCACCTATTGCCGCCGAGGAATACCGTCAGGCTGGAGCCTCGGTGAGCCTTCCGCCGAGAGGCGGCCCGCTCACCGTCCACCTTCTTTGTCGGGCCCTGCATGCCAGCTGGTGTGCGGGGCCCGACGCGGTAGCCACCCGTCGTAGTTGTGGTCGCGGCTGACGGTGCGGTCACGCTCGGTGAGAGTGCAGGCCGTGCCAGGGGGACGGGGCGGTTCGGCCAGGACCACTCATCGCTTCGCGAGCGCTTCCCGTCGTACCCACTGCAGCAGTGTGGGGTTGTCCGCGGTGGTGACGACGCTGACGGTGCTGCGGACATGGCGGTCGTCGGCCAGCATCGCCAGCATGCTCGCGGCCAGGTCCGCGCGAGCGGTGAACCTCGCGTCGGCGTGGCCTTCGACCACTGTGTAGTCGGTGGCTGCGGGCAGATGGTAGAGACCGCTCGGGCGGACGATCGTCCAGTCGAGGTCGCTCTCCCGGACGAGCGCCTCCATGCGGCGCATGTCGTCGTACAGCGTCTTGCCCAACACTCGGGTGACGTACGGCAGCAACATGCGATTGAACAGGAACCCGCCATCGCTGTACGGGCGCGGGTCGACGCCGCTGGAGCTGACCACGGCGAGCCGGCGTACGCGGTGCCGCCTCATCGCGGCGACGATGTTCGCGGCTCCGCGCGAGTACGTGTGGATCGGCTGCTTCGCCGGGGGCACTCCGAGGGTCGACAGCACCGCGTCACGCTCCGCCACGGCGCCGTCGACGGCCGCCGGATCCGTGACGTCGGCGCGGACGACGTCGAGCCGGTCGTGCCGGAGGGGGAAGGAGTCCGGGTGGCGGGTGACCGCGGTGACGTGATGTCCGGCGGCGAGTGCTTGTCCGGTGAGGAGACGGCCGGTGGGACCGTTGGCCCCGAAGACTGCGATGCGCATGGTTCGTCCTTGGTCGTTACGTGCTCGGGTAGCGGTTGCCAGGCGACGCGAACGGCCGCCGGGCGGTCGGCAATTGCGGTCAGTGCGCGTCGTGCCGGTGTGCCTGTTGCGTGTCGCGCAGGACCGCGAAGGCGTCGGCCACGGGACCCACGTGGTCGAGCTTGTCGGGGTTGCTGACCGTGCGGATCGCCTGGATGTGGCCGTCGAGGATGTCGAGCCCCCAGGTGTTGACGACTCCGCCGGCGCGGTCTCGGAAGATCGCGCCCGGCTGGCCGTTGACCTGGTGCGGCTGCACGACCCCGCCGATCCGCAGGAACGGTGGGACGAGAGTGGCAATCACCTGTGTCACGCGTTCGGCGCCGAAGAAGCCCGTGGCCCACTGCGGAGCCTTGCCGCCGCTGTCGGCGACCAACTGCACGTCGGCGGCCAGCGATTCCCGCAACGCGTCGACATCGCCGCGGGCGAGGGCGTCGAAGAACCGGCCCGCGAGTTCGTCGCGTTCGCGGCGGTCGGCCTCGAAACGCGGCCTGCCGGCGTCCATGTGCCGGCGCGCCCGGACCGCGAGCTGGCGGCACGCCGCCTCGGAGCGGCCCACCGCGGCGGCGATCTCCGGGAAGCCGAACCCGAACACCTCCCGCAGCACGAAGACCGCCCGTTCGAGCGGGCTCAGCCGCTCCAGCAGCAACAGGGCCGCCATCGACACCGAGTCGGCCAACTCGGCCGAGCGCTCCGGGTCCTGGTACGGATCGGTCAGCAGCGGCTCGGGGAACCACGGCCCGACGTACTCCTCGCGCCGCACTCGCGCCGAGCGCAGCACGTTGATCGAGATGCGCGTGACCACGGCGGACAGGAACGCCTTGGCCGAGTCCGGGCGGGTCGGGGACTCCGCGCAGCGCAGCCAGGTCTCCTGGACCGCGTCCTCCGCCTCGGCCACGCTGCCGAGGATCCGGTAAGCGATCGAGAACAGCAGCGGCCGCAGTTCCTCGAACTCCCCGGCCAGCGCCTCCTCGGGTTTCTCCGGCCTCCCCGGTCGGGGTACGCCGGTTCGTCCCGGAATCCCGGTGCCGCCCGCCGCGAAAGCCCTCATCGCCGTCACCTTCCCTCTGCCGTGCCACCGGCGCGAACACACGCCTTGTCACCCAGGACAAGACAGCCCGCCGAGTTGTGACATGGTCGGCGTCCGGCGTCCGGCGTCCGGCGTCCGGCGTCCGGCGTCTGGCGCCCGGCGCTCTGGTCGCGAAGCAGTTGCCCTCCGCGGGGAAGTCGTACGACGTCGTACGGCGCTTCACGGACGGCAAGGGCGACTACAACCTGACCGTGAGGGTGGCCAGGATCAGCCGTGGTGCCCGCGCTTGGCATGGCCGGTCGATTCGGCAATTCCGCGTGCGCAAACCAGAGCCACACCATCGGGGTATTTGGCGGAATCACCCGGGACGAGCGGGGCCGCAGGCCGTTAACGTCTCTCATGGCTTGAGAGAACTACGCGGTTGGCATATCGCCCGGAAATTCAGTCCCTCTTTGTTTCATCCGGTGACGCGCGTGGATACGCGGTTCACCGCTCTTGCGAAGGAGAGTCTGACCCGATGACCGTTGACACCGGTACCGAGGCGCAAGAGGCGCCGCAGCAGTCCAGCTTGGCCACGGCGGCCGCCCGCAACCTTGCCTCCACCACCAAGTCCGCCCCGCAGATGCAGGGGATCACGTCCCGTTGGCTGTTGCGCGTGCTTCCCTGGGTGGAGGCCAAGGGCGGCACCTACCGGGTGAACCGCCGACTGACGTACACCGTCGGCGACGGAAAGATCGAGTTCGTGCAGGATGGTGCCCGGGTCCGGGTGATTCCGCGCGAACTGGGCGAACTCGCGCTGCTGCGCGGCTTCGAGGACCCACCGGTGCTGGACGCGATCGCCGCCCGGTGCGTGCAGCGCGACTTCCGGGCCGGTGAGGTGCTGGTCGGGCACGGGGACGCGGCCGAGGCGATCCACCTGATCGCGCACGGTCGCGTCAGGAAGACCTCGGTGGGCAAGTACGGCGACGAGGCCGTCGTGGCCGTGCTCGCCGACGGCGACCGGTTCGGTGAGAACACCCTGCTGGACGCCGAAGCGCGCTGGGACTACACGGCCACCGCCGAAACCGCCGGTAGCCTGCTCACGCTTTCCCGCGCGGACTTCGACGCGGTGACCGCGACGGCACCGCATTTGCGGGAGCACCTGCGGCAGTTCGCGTCCTTGTCGCGGCAGAGCCAGAACAAGCACGGCGAGGCCGAGATCGCGCTGTCGGCCGGCCACACGGGGGAGCCCGCGCTGCCCGGCACGTTCGTGGACTACGAGCTGAACCCGCGCGAGTACGAACTCTCCGTCGCCCAGACCGTTCTGCGGATTCACACCCGGGTCGCGGACCTCTACAACGGGCCGCACGACCAGACCGAGGAACAGCTCAGGCTGACCATCGAGGCGCTGCGCGAGCGCCAGGAGTACGAGCTGGTCAACAACCGGGAGTTCGGTCTGCTCCACAACGCCGCCTTCAAGCAGCGCATCCAGTCCCACGACGGCCGGCCCACGCCGGACGACATGGACGACCTGCTCTGCCGCCGGCGCGGCACCAGGTTCTTCTTCGCCCATCCCCGGGCCATCGCGGCGTTCGGGCGCGAGCTCAACGCACGGGGGCTGTACCCGGACCACGTGGACTTCGGCGGGCAGTCGGTCCCGGCCTGGCGCGGAGTCCCGGTCCTGCCCTGCAGCAAGATCCCGATCACCGAGGACAACACCACCTCGATCCTCGCCATGCGTACCGGTGAGGACAAGCAGGGGGTCATCGGCCTGCACCAGACGGGCCTGCCGGAGGAGCACGAGCCCGGCCTGTCGGTGCGGTTCATGGGCATCAACGCGCAGGCGATCATGTCCTACCTGGTCACGACCTACTACTCCGCGGCGATCCTGGTGCCCGACGCGCTCGGCGTGTTGGAGAACGTCCAGATCGGCCGCAGGACCGACTAGCGGGCGGCGGGCCCCTTGCCGCACCGGCCGACGGCGGCCGCATCGGCCCGGAGCGTCGTCGGCCGGTCGAGCACGCCCGGGGCCCGGGAACGACCCACCCACTTCTCCAAGGAGCCACCGATGCCCGACCCCGGTCCCTGCTGCCCGCCGCCGAGTCTGGCCGAGGTCCTGGGCCGCCTCTCGGCCCCGGGCGCCGGCCCCCGGCCTGCCCCACCGCCACCGCCCACGTCCACGTCCTCGCCCCCCGCGTCGGTGCCCACCACCGCGCCGCCGGACGCGTCCGCCTTCGTGGCACGGCTCCGCCAGGGCCCAAGCGGCCTGGGCACCACGGGGCTTCGCTTCACCCCCCGTACGCCGCCTCCGGCGCCCGCGCCCGCGCCCGACCCGCCGGAGACCTCGGGGCGCCCGGCGCCGGGCAGCCCCATCCCCGGGCTCTACCACCACCCCGTGCCGGAACCTGACCCGGTACGCGTGGCGGAAGTCGGCCGCCGGATCAAGCGGTGGGCGGTGGACGAGGTCCAGGCGTACCCCCCGGAGTGGGAGGACCAGTTCGACGGCTTCTCGGTCGGCCGCTACATGGTCGCCTGCCACCCGGACGCCCCCACCGTCGACCACCTGATGATCGCCACGCGGCTGATGGTCGCCGAGAACGTGGTCGACGACTGCTACTGCGAGGACCACGGCGGCTCGCCTGTCGGTCTGGGCGGAAGGCTCCTGCTGGCACACACCGCCCTCGACCCGGTGCACACGACCAAGGAGTACCAGCCGGCTTGGGGGGAGTCGCTGCTGTCGGACGCCCCGCGGCGCTCCTACCGCTCCGCCATGGAGTACTTCGTCCGGGCCGCGACCCCGTCCCAGGCGGACCGGTTCCGGCACGACATGGCCCGGCTGCACATGGGCTACCTCGCCGAGGCCGCCTGGGCCGAGACGGAGTACGTCCCCGAGGTGTTCGAGTACCTGGCGATGCGTCAGTTCAACAACTTCCGGCCCTGTCCGACCATCACCGACACGGTCGGCGGTTACGAACTCCCGGCGGACCTGCACGCCCTGCCCGCCATGCAGCGGGTGATCGCGCTCGCCGGCAACGCCACCACCGTGGCCAACGACCTGTACTCGTACACCAAGGAACTCGAAAGCCCCGGCCTGCACCTGAACCTGCCGGTGGTGATCGCCGAGAAGGAGAACCTCTCCCCGAAGGAGGGGTACCTCAAGGCGGTCGAGGTCCACAACGACCTCATGCACGAGTTCGAGGCGGCCGCCGCCGAACTGGCCGCCTCGTGCCCCGACCCCCGCGTGCTGCGCTTCCTGCGCGGCGTCGCGGTGTGGGTGGACGGCAACCACTACTGGCACCAGACCAACACGTACCGCTACAGCCTGCCCGACTTCTGGTAAGGACGGACTCATCTGTGAGCAACGCTGACCTCACCGCGGCCGACTCCGCCACCACCGGCACCTCCGGCACGCCGGCCATGCCGGGCTGCACCGGCTCCTCTGCGGTCGTCCCACGTCCGGCGACGCCGTACCAGGGCGACATCGCCCGGTACTGGAACAACGAGGCCAGGCCGGTGAACCTGCGCCTCGGCGACGTCGACGGCCTCTACCACCACCACTACGGCATCGGCGATGTCGACCATGCCGCGCTGGGCGACACCGGCGACGTCGCCTACGAGGACAGGGTGATCGCCGAGCTCCACCGCCTGGAGTCGGCGCAGACCGACGTCCTCCTGGACCACCTCGGCGCCATCGGCCGCGACGACACCCTCGTCGACGCCGGCTGCGGTCGCGGCGGCTCCATGGTCATGGCGCACCAGCGCTTCGGCTGCAAGGTCGAAGGCGTCACGCTGTCGGCCAAGCAGGCCGACTTCGCCAACCAGCGTGCCCGCGACCTCGGCATCGGGAGCTACGTCCGCGCCCGCGTCTGCAACATGCTCAACACACCGTTCGAGACCGGGCAGGCCGCGGCCTCCTGGAACAACGAGTCGAGCATGTACGTCGACCTGCACGACCTCATGGCCGAGCACTCCCGCGTCCTGGCCGTGGGCGGCCGGTACGTCACCATCACCGGCTGCTGGAACCCGCGCTACGGCCAGCCCTCGAAGTGGGTCTCGCAGATCAACGCCCACTTCGAATGCAACATCCACTCCCGGCGGGAGTACCTGCGCGCCATGATCGACAACCGTCTCGTCCCGCAGGCGGTCGTCGACCTGACTCCGCAGACCCTCCCGTACTGGAAGCTCAGGGCCACCACATCCCTGGTCACCGGCATCGAGGACGCCTTCGTCAACTCGTACGAGGACGGATCGTTCCAGTACGTCCTGATCGCTGCCGACCGCATCTGACGCACACCCGCGTCATCCCGGAGGGCCGACCCCGTCACACCAGACGGTGTCGGCCCTCCGACAGCGCACCGGGAACCGGGATCTCTCAGACGAGTTGGATGGTGAGCGAGCCCGCGACGAGCAGGGCGAGCCCCGCCAACCGCGGCGCGGTCAGCTTCCGCCGGGGCAACCGGAACAGGCCGCGGTGGTCGATCAGCGCGGAGGTCACCTGCTGGCCGGCGACGGTCAGGGCGATGGTGACCGCGGCGCCGATCTCCGGGATGAGCAGGAAGGTCCCGGTGACGTACGCGGCTGCGCAGGCCCCGCCGAGCCAGCCCCACCAGGGCATCTTGGTGAGCGTGACGACCCAGGGCCGGGGGGTGCGGTGCGTGGCGTAGAGCACCAAGAGGACCACGGCGATGGCGAACGTGGCAACGGCGAAGCTGACCACCGCGACGGCGATCGGCGCGTCGAGTTCCGCCTTGAGTTCGGCGTTGATCGCGCCTTGGACGGGCAGCACCGCACCGGCGACGATGCCGAGGGCGAGCCAGCCGAGTCGGGCGACGCCGGATACCTTCGGTGCCGCGGAACCGGGGACTGTGCGATCGGCCAGACGGCGGTGGCGGCACGGCCTCGGCTCCTGTCGGTTCGCCAGAGACCGGCGGCAATCCCTTGACCCCGATGGCGCGAGCCCACTAATTTCCGGGGAACGTCAACCCACGACCACCCGGAAGGAGGCGACCCGCGGATGAACACCAGCTCCGACCTCGGTCGCCTCGCCCGCAGCACGGTCTGGGTCTCCGGTCGCATCGCACACGGCTGCTGAGAACGCCGATCTGACGTGCCCGTCCACGGGCAGGTCCCGGGTTTGCCCGCCGTCCCCTCCTGGCACGTCCCTGTCGCGTCGTGCCGCATCTGCGCCCGACTCCGGTCCTGCGGCGCGTCGGATCACAGAAGGCTGCCTGAATTGGCGAACATGATGAATCGATCGACTACGTGCCGAATTGAGGACCCGTCATGGTAGCGGCGCGCATTACCGTCAACGGGAAAGAAACGGCGATCTCACCGGCCGCGCCCCACACCACGACGTTGGATTTCCTGCGCGACCGTGGTCTCACCGGCACCAAGGAAGGCTGCGCCGAGGGTGAATGCGGCGCCTGTTCGGTCCTCGTGGCGCGTCCCGGCGTGCACAAGCCCACCGACTGGGTGGCGGTCAACGCCTGCCTGGTGCCGGTCGCGGCGCTGGACGGCCAGGAGATCACCACTTCCGAAGGCCTCGCCACCGCCGGCGAGCCCGGCACGCCGTCCACGCTGCACCCGGTGCAACAGGAGATGGCGGTCCGCGGCGGTTCCCAATGCGGTTACTGCACACCGGGATTCGTCTGCAGCATGGCCGCCGAGTACTACCGTCCCGGCCGCTGCGCGCACGCGGAGCCGTCCGACGGCGCCGACGCCGAGCACGGTCCGAACGGCTTCGACCTGCACGCGCTGAGCGGGAACCTGTGTCGCTGCACGGGATACCGTCCGATCCGCGACGCCGCGTTCGCGGTCGGAACCCCCGCCGACGACGACCCGCTCGCCCGGCGTCGCGAGGAGGCACCGCCCGCACCGGTCGCCACCGAGTACACCCAGGACGGCCGTACGTTCGTGCGGAAGGAAACGCTGGCCGAAACGCTGCGGGTGCTGAGCGAACGACCCGATGCGGTACCGGTCGCCGGGTCCACCGACTGGGGCGTGGAGGTGAACATCCGCTCCCGCCGGGCGGATTGCGTGGTCGCCCTCGACCGGCTGCCCGAACTGCGGGAACTGCGCGTCGAGTCGGACCACATCGAGATCGGCGCGGCGCTGACGCTCACCGAGATCGAACGCCGGCTGGACGGCGGGGTCCCGCTGCTGGCGGAGCTGTTCCCACAGTTCGCGTCCCGGCTGATCCGCAACGGCGCGACCCTCGGCGGCAACCTGGGTACCGGCTCGCCCATCGGGGACAGCCCGCCGGTGCTGCTCGCGCTGGAGGCCTCGGTGGTACTCGCGCACGCCGACGGCGAGCGCGAAGTCCCGCTGACGGAGTACTTCACCGGCTACCGGCAGAGCGTACGCCGTCCCGGTGAGCTGATCCGCGCGGTGCGCATCCCGCTGCCGCTGTCGCGCGTCACGGCATTCCACAAGATCGCCAAGCGGCGCTTCGACGACATCTCCAGCGTGGCGGTCGCGTTCGCGCTCGACATCGAGGACGGCGTCGTCCGCAAGGCGCGCATCGGCCTGGGCGGCGTGGCCGCCACCCCGATCCGTGCCCGCTCCGCGGAGGCGGCCCTCGAGGGCCGGGCATGGTCGGCGGAGACCTGCGCGGCCGCGGCCGCGCTGCTGCGGGCCGAGGGCACGCCGATGAGCGACCACCGCGCCAGTGCCGGCTACCGCGCCGCGATGCTCGGCCAGAGCATGCTGAAGTTGTACGCGCAGACCAGTGAGGCGGTGTCGGCATGAGCCATCTGTCCGAGCGTCCCGAGAAGCCGGTCGTCGGCGTCCCGATGCCGCACGAGAGTGCCGTCCTGCACGTCACCGGCAACGCGCTGTACACCGACGACCTGGTCCACCGCACCAAGGACGTGCTGCACGCCTATCCGGTGCAGGTCATGAAGCCCCGCGGCAGGATCACCGGGCTGCGTACCGGGCCCGCGCTCGCCGTGCCCGGCGTGGTCCGCGTGTTGACCGGTGCCGACGTGCCCGGGGTCAACGACGCCGGGATGAAGCACGACGAGCCGCTGTTCCCCGACGAGGTCATGTTCCACGGCCACGCGGTCGCCTGGGTGCTCGGTGAGACCTTGGAGGCGGCCCGGCTCGGTGCGGAGGCCGTCGAGGTGGAACTCGACGAACTGCCCTCCCTGATCACGCTTCGCGAGGCGATCGCGGCCGAGAGCTTCCACGGCGCCCGGCCCGTGATGACGACCGGCGACGTCGACGCCGGCTTCGCCGACTCCGCACACGTGTTCACCGGCGAGTTCCAGTTCTCCGACCAGGAGCACTTCTACCTCGAGACGCACGCCGCGCTGGCGTACATCGACGAGGCGGAGCAGGTGTTCGTCCAGAGCAGCACCCAACACCCCTCGGAGACCCAGGAGATCGTCGCGCACGTCCTCGGTCTGCACAGCCACGAGGTGACCGTGCAGTGCCTGCGGATGGGCGGCGGCTTCGGGGGCAAGGAGATGCAGCCGCACGGCTTCGCGGCCGTTGCCGCGCTCGGCGCCAAGCTGACCGGCCGACCGGTCCGGGTACGGCTCAACCGGACCCAGGACCTGACCATGTCCGGCAAGCGGCACGGCTTCCATGCCCAGTGGCGGATCGGCTTCGACGCCGACGGCCGCATCCAGGCATTGGACACCACCCTGACCGCGGACGGCGGCTGGAGCCTGGACCTGTCCGAGCCGGTGACGGCCCGGGCGCTGTGCCACATCGACAACACGTACTGGATTCCCAACGCGCGCGTCGCCGGGCGCATCGCCAAGACCAACAAGGTCTCCAACACCGCCTTCCGCGGCTTCGGCGGCCCGCAGGGCATGCTGGTGATCGAGGACATTTTGGGCCGGTGCGCGCCGCTGCTCGGCCTGGATCCGGCGGAGCTGCGCGAACGCAACTTCTACCGCCCGGGCCTGGGGCAGTCGACGCCGTACGGGCAACTGGTCACCCAGCCGGAGCGGATCTCCGCGGTCTGGCAGCAGGTACGGGACGTCGGCTCCGTCGCCGACCGCGAGCGCGAGATCGCCGCCTTCAACGCCGCGCACCCGAACACCAAGCGGGCGCTCGCGATGACCGGCATCAAGTTCGGGATCTCCTTCAACCTTACCGCGTTCAACCAGGCCGGCGCGCTGGTGCTGATCTACAAGGACGGCTCCGTCCTGATCAACCACGGCGGCACCGAGATGGGCCAGGGCCTGCACACCAAGATGCTGCAGGTGGCCGCGACGACGCTCGGCATCCCGCTGCACAAGGTGCGGTTGGCTCCGACGCGGACCGACAAGGTACCCAACACCTCGGCCACCGCCGCCAGTTCCGGCGCGGACCTGAACGGCGCGGCGGTGAAGAACGCGTGCGAGCAACTGCGCGCGCGGCTGGCCCAGGTGGCGGCGAGTCAGCTGGGTTCGAGCGCCTCGGACGTCCGCATCGTCGAGGGCGTCGCCCGTACTCTGGGCAGCGACAAGGAACTTGCCTGGGACGACCTGGTACGCACCGCGTACTTCCAGCGCGTGCAGCTGTCGGCGGCCGGCTTCTACCGCACCGAGGGCCTGCACTGGGACGCGAAGACGTTCCGGGGCTCGCCGTTCAAGTACTTCAGCTACGGCGCCGCCGCGGCCGAAGTGGAGGTGGACGGCTTCACCGGCGCGTACCGCATCCGGCGCGTGGACATCGTGCACGACGTCGGCGACAGCCTGTCCCCGCTGATCGACATCGGGCAGGTCGAAGGCGGATTCGTGCAGGGCGCTGGCTGGCTGACCCTCGAGGACATGCGCTGGGACGCCGGCGAGGGGCCGCACCGCGGCCGGCTGCTGACCCAGGCCGCGAGCACGTACAAGCTGCCGAGCTTCTCCGAGATGCCCGAGGAGTTCAACGTCACGCTGATGGCGAACGCCACCGAAGAAGGCGCGGTGTACGGGTCCAAGGCGGTGGGTGAGCCCCCGCTGATGCTGGCGTTCTGTGTACGCGAGGCCCTGCGCCAGGCCGCCGCCGCGTTCGGCCCGAGCGGGGTCGGTGTCGACCTCGCAGCGCCCGCGACACCGGAAGCGGTGTACTGGGCGATCGAGGCGGCTCGCCGGGGCGGCATCGCCGCCAACGGCTCGGCCGCCGTCGACGGGCCCGCCGCCAACGGCCAAGTCCCCACCCACGCAAGAGCGTTGAGCGGTGTCTGACAGCACGTGGATCGCCGCGGTCGCGGGGTTGCGGGAACGCCGGGAGGCCGGCGTTCTGGTGACCGTCGCGGCCGTGCGCGGCCATGCCCCGCGCGACGCCGGCGCGAAACTCGTGGTGGGGCGGACGCGGACGTGGGGCTCGATCGGCGGGGGCAACGTCGAGGCCGTTGCGATCGACCGCGCCCGGGAGATGCTCGCCGCGTCCGAGTCGAAGCCGGAGCTGATGGACTTCGCCCTGAACGACAAGGTGACCAACCGGCACGGCGTGCAGTGCTGCGGCGGCACGGTCGCCGTGCTGCTCGAACCACTGCCCGTGACACGGGCGGTGGCGATCTTCGGCGTCGGGCACGTCGGGCTGGAACTGGCGCGCATCCTGGCGCGCCAGGACCTCGACCTCCATCTGATCGACAGCCGTGCCGACATGCTCACCGAGGAACGGCTCGACGTGTTGGCTGATGCGGTGGCCCAAGTCGAGGTGCACCACACGCCGCTGCTGCCCGAGGAGGTGCTCGCGGGCCTGCCGCACGGCACCCACATTCTGATCATGACGCACGACCATGCCGAGGATGCCGCTCTGTGCGACGCGGCCCTGCGTACGAGCCACCTCGGTTCCATCGGGCTGATCGGGTCGTCGGCCAAGTGGGCGCGCTTCCGGCAACGCCTCGCCATGGAGGGCGGCCACGACGAGGGCGCCATCGGCCGGATCAAGACCCCGATCGGGCTGGCCGACATCACCGGCAAGGAACCCGCCACCATCGCCGTCAGCGTCGCCGCGGACCTGCTCCGCACCTTCGAAGCCCCGGGGAACTGAAGGCACTTCGGGACCGGTCCGGGATCACTCCAGTAACCGTCGGGGATCAGTTCAGGAGCAGCACGATCAAGACCGTCCCTTCGGGGACGGCGATGTCGATGCCGTCGAGCACGGCCGTGTCGCCGTAGGACTCGCGCGGATCTTGCACGGCGATGGCCGGGCCGGCGGTGATCGGGGCGGTGGTGTCCAACGTGTGCATCGTGCGCTCCCGTGCGCGCGGTTTCTGGCACCCGCCCCGCTTGCTGTCCTACCGCGCTACGAGAAGTGCCGCCAGTGTCATGACCGTTGCCAAGAGAGCCGCGAAGGCGATCGCGAAGATGCGGTACGTCCGCCGCTGGTGTGCGGCGAGCACCTCGCTGACCGCTTCGGCGGCGGTCAGGACGTGGCGGACCGTCTCGGCGTTCACGCGGTCGGCGAGTGCGGCCCGGTCCTCCTCGGTCAGAAAAGTCGGCGTCTGCTCGGCAACCTTCCGGGCGGACGTACGGACGTCGAGGCCCAGAGCGCGCATCGTGTCCGCAAGCGGCCGCAACTCCTGGCGGACACTCTTGCGTACGGCCGCCTCGGCCTGCGTCTCGTGCGGATCGTCCGTCATCGCCACTCCCGATCGTGTCGTGCCCACGGTAGTCGGCGCTCCGCCCGCGGGGAGCGTCGCGGTGGAGCGGGGGGCGGTCCCGGCGATGGGGCGACGGATGCGGTGCTCGGGCGAGCGGATGCCGTTCAGGGTTCGGTCGGGGAGCTTGGCCTGGCGTCACTCGGCTGGGCGGGCTCGCGCCGCGCCGCGGCGAGCAGCGCCTCGGCGACGTCGCGCGCCTGGTGGGCGGCGTCGGAGGTGCGTTCGCGCAGTGCGGTGACGATCGCGCCGTCCATCAGCAGGAGGAAGCGCCCGGCCAGTGCGTCGGGTTCGGCGACGTTGTCGGCGGTCAGCAACTCGCGCACGTACGCGCGGACTGCCGCCTTGTGCCGGGCGGCGACGGCGTGCGCCGCGCTCTGCGGGTCCGCGGACTCGACCATCGTGTTGATGAACGCGCAGCCGCGGAAGTCGGCCGTGGCGAAGCGTTCCGCCAGCGCGTCGAACACCGCGAGCGGCCCGCCGCCGTGCGCGGCGACCCGTTCCACGAGCCACGAGCGCCACCGCACGTCGCGGGCTTCGAGGACCGCGACCACGAGGTCGTCCTTGGCGGGGAAGTGGCGGTAGAAGGACGCGCGTCCGACCCCCGACTCGCTGAGGATGCGTTCGACGCCGACCGCCCGGATCCCATCGGCGTAGAAGAGGTCCTCGGCGGTGCGGAGCAGTCGTTCGCGAGCTTGAACCGGCATGCGCGTAAGAGTAGTCGGTCTTGACCACAAACGGAACCGATCGGTACCGTCTTCGGCGTCAGGAACGGAACCGATCAGTACCGTTTGGAGCGCATCCATGCCACGCATCCAGGTCGTCGCCGACGACCCCGAGGGCCTCCTTGAGGCGACCCGGCGCCAACTGGGCCGCGTCCCGAACCTCTACGGGGCGCTCGCCAACGGCCCACAAGCCCTGGCCGGCTACCTCGCCATGCGCGAGGCGCTCACCAAGGGCGTGCTGCGCGCCCGCGTACGCGAGCAACTCGCCCTGCTCGTCGCGCAGGAGAACTCCTGCACCTACTGCGTCAGCGCACATACCCTGCGCGGCGCGAAGATGGGGCTCAGCGAGGAGGAATTGGCCAAGACGCGCGACGCGGCCGACGAGGACCCGCACGTCGACGCCGTCCTCCGCATCGCCCGCGAGATCGTGCGCACTCGCGGCCGTGTCGGTGACGACGTGATCGCGGCGGCCCGCGAAGCCGGCGTGAGCGACGCCGAACTGGCCGAGGTGGTCGCGCACATCGCGCTCAACACACTCAGCAACTACTTCAACCACCTGGCCGAGCCGGAGCTCGACTTCCCGGAGGTGCCCGCGTGACGCCCGAGGGCTGGCGTACGGCCCGCGTCGAACTGGTGCCCGGCTACTCGGTCCTCGGGCCGGACGGCGCCTCGACCGCCGATGTCGAGGCGGCGTTTGCCATCGCCGGCGGCTTCCTCCACCTCCGGGTCCCCGGCACCGGCACGGTCCAGGTCGTGTCGGCCCCGGCGGTACGCCGCGTCACATACGCGGACGACAGCAACGCCGGCCGCGCCGGCCAAGACGGCCGAGAGGGCCGAGAGGGCCGAGACAGTCAAGACGGCCACGTCGGAGAGGTCGGAAGGGCCGGAAGGGCCGGAAGCTGAGTTTGGGTGTCGGGGCCCGCACACATGGCGGTGTGCGGGCCCCGACGCGTCCACCCACGGCCCCGGTGATCGGGCAGCACCATCGGGGTCTCCATCGCTTGGCGCGGCCTGCTGCCGTACGCCCACCTCGCCGACGACACGCCGAGGTGGACGTACGAGGTGCGGCGGGGCTGCGACATGCCGAAGCTTGTTGCTGGAGCCCGGCCGGCGAAGTTTTCCGAGTTCGGTGGTCCGAGGATGTCGAGAACGTGTCACCGGCTCCGTCCCAGGGGCATCAGCGGCCACCACCGGCCACACGAGGAGAAGGAGAAACCGGCATGGCGATTCAGCGGATGGACAACGTCGGCATCGTGGTCGAGGACTTGGAGGTCGCCATCGCGTTCTTCGTGGAACTCGGCATGGAACTGGAGGGCAGGGCGGAGATCTCGGGCCTCGTCGCCGACCAGTGCACCGGACTCGACGGCGTCCACTGTGACATCGCGATGCTCCGGACCCCGGACGGTCACAGCCGACTCGAACTGGCGAAGTACCGCCGCCCTGCGGCGATCAGCGACGGGCCGCGCAACCGCCCGCACAACATTCTCGGCACGCACCGCGTCATGTTCGCGGTCGACGACCTTGAGGGCACCGTCGCCCGCCTGCGCCCGCACGGCGCGGAACTCGTCGGCGAGATCGCCCGGTTCGAGGACACCTATCTGCTCTGCTACCTGCGTGGCCCGGAGGGAGTCATCGTCGGCCTTGCCGAGCAACTGAACTGAGGTGCCTCGTTGCCTCGTCGTCGCGCCCGGTTACAGGTCCAGCGCGTTCTCGCGGCCGTGTGCCGTGTAGGCGTTCAGGAGGGTGGTCCGGTCTTCGGTGGTGAATGGGCGGTATGCCGTGCCGCGTTCGGGGGTCCACCACACGGGTTCGTCGGTGCGGAAGCCGGCGCGCCGGAGTTCGACTTTGTTGACCTTGTTGGTCGCGGTGAC
>NZ_JBEZFP010000085.1:0-40370 GCF_040649515.1 Streptodolium elevatio | reverse complement strand
ATAACCCAGAGGTCGCAGGTTCAAATCCTGTCCCCGCTACCACCGTTGAGGGCCCGGCAATCGCCGGGCCCTCAATCGTTTGCCCGGACGCGGCGGGAAGCGCGTCCGGCGGCATCGGGCCCAGGTCGGCCCAGAATGACCTAAAACGCCCACTATTGGATGCTTTCCAGCCCTCCCCGGGGACGAACTCCACCTCCTTGCCCCGCACATTGGTCTAGTCCAAACTGATAACCGGCCGGGGATCCGCGGAACCGGCCGTGCACGGACACGAGGCGCCGAGGGGATGCAGGCCATGGTGGAGAGGACGTCGGCCACGGGACACCATCCCCCTGGAGGCGCGACGGACGACCCGGACTCCTTCGGCACGCGCCTCCAGACATTCCGCAAGCGGGCCGGGCTGAGCCAGGAGGCCGCCGCGTCGCGGGCCGGGATCAGCACCAGGGCGCTGCGCGACATCGAGCGGAACCGGGTCGGGCGGCCCCAGTCTCGGACCCTGCAACGCCTGGCCGGCGCACTGGAGTTGACCGCCTGCGAGCTGTCGGACCTGCGGGCCGCCGCCCGTACTGGGCCGGTGCGCGCCGTCGCCCGGCCCCGACTGCTGATCCTCGGTCCGCTCGCCCTCCTGCGCGGCCGGTCCCCGGTCCCTGTCACCAGCCCGATGCTGCGCCGCCTGCTCGGGTTGCTGGCGCTCACGCACCCCGAACCCGCCACCCTTGGGGAGATCACCGCGACGCTGTGGCCGGACGGGCCGCCCGGCTCCCACCAGAGCCTGGTCCACACGTACGTCAGCCAGGTCCGCCACCTTCTGGAACCGGGCGGGGCGCGTGCCGTCCCACCGCCGACCGTCGTCCGTACGCCCACCGGCTACCGGCTGGAGGTGTCCCGGAAGCAGATCGACCTGGGGCACTTCGACGAACTGCTCGACCGGGCGAAGCGCGAGTTGCGCGGGGCGGAGACGGGAGCGGCGTACGAGTCGCTCACACAGGCCCTGCGGACCTGGCGCGGCCCGGTGCTCGCGGACGCGGACCCGGTGCTGCGCCACCACCCGGCCGCGGTGGCGGCCGACGACAGGCGGGTCGCGGCGGCGTTGCTGCACGCCGACGCCGCGCTGGAGCTGGGTCGACCGGAGGAGGCCGTCCCGGTACTCGGGGAGATGGTCGCCACCGAGCCGCTGCACGAGGGGCTGCACGCCCGGCTGATCCGCACCCTCGCCGGCAGCGGCGAACAGGCCGCCGCGCTCGACGTGTTCGGCCGCCTGCGCGCCCGGCTCGACGAGGAGCTGGGCATCGCGCCGGGCGCCGAGGTCCGCGACGCCCACCTGTGGGTGCTGCGCCGGGAGCTGCCCGCCACCGGGGACCCGGGGCGGCATCCCGGGCAGCACCGCGAGCGCGCGGCGCCGGGTGACCGTACGGTGCCTGCCGGACGGCTCCCGGCGCCGGCCCAGCTGCCCGCCAGGATCGGCAGCCACGTCGGCCGGGCCCGGCAGATGCGGGTGCTGGACGCCCTCGTCTCGCCCGACCCCGTGCGGCGCCGCGACCTGGTCGCGGTGGTCGGCGCCCCCGGCGTCGGCAAGACCGCCATCGCCGCGCACTGGGCGCACGAGCGGCGCGGGCACTTCAAGGACGGGCAGCTGTTCGTCGATCTGCGTGGCCATTCACCGCTCCCGGCGCTGCGTCCTGGCAACGTCCTCGCCCAATTCCTTCGGGCCCTGGGGGCTCCGCCCGGCCACCTGCCCGAGGACGAGGACGAGGCCGCCGCGCTCTACCGCACGCTGCTTGCCGACCGGCAGGTGCTGGTCGTCCTCGACAACGCACGCGACGTCGAGCAGGTCAGGCCGCTCCTTCCCGGCGCCCCGGGGTGTGCGGTGGTGGTCACCAGCCGCAACCAGCTCGCCGGGCTGGTGGCGAGCGACGGCGCCCGCCGGCTCCTCCTCGACGTGCTCGATCCGGAGGAGGGCAGCCGTCTCCTGGGCGGCATCGTCGGAGATTGCCGGGTCGCGGCCGAGGCGGAGGCGGCCCGCAGGCTCGTACGGGTGTGCGGCGGCCTGCCGCTGGCCGTCCGGACCGCCGGTGCCAACATGGTCGCCCGCAACATCGGCATCGCCGACTACTGCGCCGAGTTGGCGGACGACGACGTGCTCGCCAAGCTGCACATCGAAGGGGACCGGCGCTCGTCGGTGCGGGCCGCTTTTGACCTCTCGTACCGCGTGCTCCCGGCAGCGGCCCGGCGGATGTTCCGGCTCCTCGGACTGATGCCCGGCCCGGCCTTCACCGCGGACGCCGCCGCGGCGCTCGCGGACTCGACCCCGGCCGAGTCCGCCGCACTGCTGGTGAGCCTGGCGGACTCCCATCTGGTGCGGGAAGGGACGCCCGGCCGGTTCGTGCTGGACAAACTGATGCGCGCGTACGCCCGTGAGCTGGTCGGCGAGGACGCGGAAGCGCACGCCGCCCGGAAGCGGCTCCTCGACTGGCAGCGCCGCCGCACCGACGCGGCGGCCTGACGGTTTCTGCGGCACGCTCTGACCCCTGACCCCTGACCCCTGACGCCTGACCCCTGACGCCGGACCTCGCAGCAGGCGGACAACTGCTCCGGCAGTTCCGCCGGTTCTGCCGGTTCCGGCGAGACCAGTCGTGGGGCCCGATAAAAGCCCAGGTCAGCACCGGTGCCTTCGGGCGGGTGCGGCTTCTCGCCGGGCGCCCGAACCTCTGGTCCGGCAGCAGACCCCTGACGAGCCGCCCTCCCTACGGTGGTCGCACCGCGGTGCCGTTCCCGCGCCCACCCCGTACCGGCGGGTCGACCCGCCATGGAGCCGAAGGGCCGAGCCGTCATGGGAGTACGTCCGACCGACCGCACCGCGACGGCCGAGCCCGCAGGGGGCCGGGCCGGGCCGGCCGAGGCCCTGCCGGTCGGCGGGCCGGCGATCTGGTCCCGCGAGTTCCGGTACTACTTCACCGCCCGCAGCGCGGGTCTGCTGAGCTGGGCCATGCTGCCGGTCGCCGTCTCGGCCGGCCTGCTCGGCGGCGGCTACGGCCTGAACGCCGCCGGGTACGCGATGGCCTTCCTGGTCGGCCCGTTCGCCGGACTCGTGCTGTTCGGCGGGGTACTCGCCGACCGGTTCACCGCCCGCCGGATGATGATCGCCGCGGATCTGGCCAACCTTGCCGCCCACATACTGCTCGCCCTCTTGTTCATCCACGGCATCGACCGCCTCTGGCAGTTGTACGCGCTCCTGGTGGTGGCCGGCACCGCCAACGCGATGTTCCAGCCGGGCGCCTCTTCGACCGTCCCGCTGGTGTCCCGGGACGTGCAGGGGGCCAACGGGGTGCTGCGTACCTCCGAGGCGGTCACCGGACTGGGCGGCCCGGCGCTGGCCGGGGCGCTGGTGGGCTTCGGGGCGACCGGCTGGGTGATGGTGATCTCCGCAGTCGCCTACGGGACCAGCGCCGTCTGCCTCTTCGTGCTCCGGCTGGGACCGGTGCCCGCCCCGCCGGCCGGCGAGACCCTGTGGCGCAACCTGGCGGTCGGCTGGCGGGAGTTCCGCTCGCGAAGCTGGCTCTGGGGCGTGATCGTCATCTGGATGGTCTTCGCAGTGCTCTCCTGGGGGCCGCAACTCTCGGTGGCCGCGGGCGTCATCGTGCCCGAGCACGGCGCGACCGCCTTCGGCCTGCTCAACTGCGCGTTGGGTGCGGGCACCGTGGCCGGCGGCCTGCTGGCGATCCGCTACAAGCCCCAACGGCCGCTCGCCGCCGGTGCCGTGGCGATGCTGGCGTACCCGCTGTACCCGCTCGGCATCGTGCTCGGCTGGCCGGTCTGGCTGCTCGCCGCGGCCCAGATCGGCGTCGGCGCCGGAATCGGGGTCTGGGGTGTCATGTGGGCCACCAGCGTGCAGACCCAGGTGCCGGGCGACGTACTCAACCGCGTCCACGCGTACGAGGTCGCCGGCTCTGTCGGCATGTACCCCATCGGCAGCGCGTTGGCGGGCCCGGCCGTCGACGCTTTCGGCACCGACCGGGTGCTCCTGGTGGGCGCCGCGGTGGCCCTCCTCACCGCCACCGCTCTGTTGCTGACCCGACCGGTCCGCACCCTGGGCCGGGTCGACCCGGCGGGGGCAGGGCTCTCGTATAGGTTCGAGCCAGTCACGTCGGAGCGGTCCCGGAACCACGCGTGAGGAGCTCGCATGGCCTCGATCCACCACACCACCATGACGCCCACCAAGTTGGAGCTGCTCGCCGATTGGTTGCCGAAGCAGAGCTGGTACGTCGGCGGCGGTGCGACCGCGGCGTCGGACCTGACCCGGGCCGGCGGGTTCCGGCTGGACGATCCGGCGGGCGAGGTCGGGATCGAGTTCATGGTCGTGGCGGACGCGTCCGGGGCCGAGCCGGTGGCGTACCTGGTGCCGATGAGCTACCGCGGTGCGGCGCTGGAGGGGGTGCCCGGCGGTGCGCTGATCGGCACTTCGGAGCACGGGGTGCTCGGTACCCGGTGGATCTACGACGGCGTCCAGGACCCGGTGGTGACGGCCCAGTTGCGGGCTCTCCTGCGCGGCGAGGCGGTGCCGCAGCACCAGAGCAAGAGCGACACCCCGGACCCGACCGTCACCGTGCACGGTACGGACGGTCCCGACAGCGGACCGGACACGCCTGAGGTGTGCGTCAACCGCGTACTGCGCGCGTCGGACGCCGAGCCGGGCACGTCCCGTCACCTGGTCGCCGGGTGGTCGGGGCCCGACGGGACCACCCTACGAGGCGTGTTCGCCGGCTTCGCGCGGCAGTAGCCGCCTGTACGGGCCGACCGTCAGGGCCGCGGTGGCTTCGAGGACGTCCGCGACCCGCCTTGTCCACGCCCCGTCCACGCCCCGTCGACGCCCGTCCAGCGCGTCAGGCGCGTATCACCTCGTCCAGCCAGTCGAAGGCCAAGCGGTCGAAGCCCGAGCGGTTCGCGGTTTGGCAGTGGCCGTCGTAGCCCTGGCCGTTCGGAAGCCGCAGCAGGGTTTTGGGGCCTGGGAGTTCGGCGTACAGCTGCTTCGCCTGCGCGGAGAGGGGGTCGCTGTCGTTGGCCACGACGAGGCTTGAGCACGTGATGCGGTCGACGACGTCCGAAATCCGGTAGCGGGCCATGTCGATGACGAGTTCGCCGAGGCTGTCCACCCCGTGGACCCACTGGGCGCGTTGCACGAACTTCCAGTGACCGACCGGGCTTTCCGCGGCCGGGGCGAGGTACGCGCCCAACTCGGCGGCATCGGTGTCGCCCACGCGCTGCGCGAGTTCGGCGGGCAAGTGCGAGATCATGTCCCATTGTCCGGGATCCGCGATCAGGGCCTGCACTCGCGAGTCGCCCGCGACCCCGCGCGGCGCCAGGTGGCCGCCGAGGCTCCAGCCGTGCACCGCGATCCGCTCCGGATCGACCTCCGGACGTGTGCACGCGAAGTCGACCACCCGCGACACCACCGCCTCCCAGTCCGGGCGCAGCGGCAGCCCCTGCTCGATCAACGGTTGTCCCTGGCCCGGGCCGTCGACCAGCAGCGCGGCGTACCCGCGGCGCGTCGCCGGGATCGCGTGCGCCCAGTACATCTCGTGCACGTTCGAGTCGTACCCGTTGACCGAGACCACCGTCGCGCGGGAGGCCGCGTTGTCGTCGTCGGGCATGCAGAGGTAGCCGGGGAGCGTGGTGTCCTCGTACGGCACGTCGACCGCCACCACCGCGGGCCGAGCCAATCGCGCCATGCGGGCGAAGCACTCGCGCTCGCGCGCGAACGCGGCCTTCAGGCGCGGGTCGACGGGCGCGCCGAACAGCGGCTGGTACGACGCACGGAAGTACGTCGTGGCCCGCCAGAACGCCTCCGCCGCACTCCGCCGGTGGCCGCGTGACCGGCTGTCCTCCGCCTCCGCCGCCACGCGCGACGCGGTGGCGGCCCACGCGTTGTACCAGGAGTCGGCGTCGCCCGGCTTGACGTGCCCGGCTATCGCCGCGACCTCGCCGGTCTCGGCGCCACCGCGCGAGACGAGCCCGAGCGTGCGCGCGGCGAACATCTGGAACAGCGGATCCTCGAACTCGGTCACGGCCGCCTCCGGGATGCACATGAGCCGCGGCAGGACGTCCCCCTGTTGTCCATTCTCCCGCCGCCCCGGCGTCTCCGCGCGCGGAGCGGCGCCGCCCAGCCGGGGAGTCGGGGAGTCGGGGAGCCGGGGAGACAGGGTTGTCATCGGGCAACTCGCGTGCTCAGGTGATCGGGTGACTGTACGGTCGTTGTCCGACACGGAGTGCGCCCGTGTCCGAGGCCTGCACCCGGGAATGGCGGGTGCCGACGAGTCGGCGCCTGGTTCGGAACGTGGGGGATTGTGACCGACCTTGAGGGACTCCGGTCCGAACTGAACCGCATGCTGGAGCTGGGGTCGCGCTGGCTCGCCGGCCTCGACGCGGTGCTGCCGGGCGACGACGGGGCGCGGGAGCAGCGGGCCGGCGACGTCGAGCGGCTGGTACGGCTGCGCCAGCGCGCCGCCTCGTCGCTGATCAACATCGGCCTGCTGGGCGGCTTTTCGTCCGGCAAGAGCTTTCTGCTCAGCGGGCTGCAGGGGCATCTGACGCTGCGCCAGGTCGTCCACGGCGGAGTGCTCGCCGACCAGTTCATCGGCATCCTGCCGTCCGCGCCGACGCCGACGACCTCCTGTCCGGCCACGGTCGTCCCGGTCAAGGACCCCGAGGGCGAACTGAGCGCCGGGGGCCGCGGATTTCTGCGCGTGCGGTTCACGGACTCCGACGAGTGGGAGGAGATCGGGCCCGACCTCAGCCCGATCGAGGTGGCGGCGTACGCGAGCACCGAGGCGAACGTCACCGCCCGGCGCGAGCGCCACTGGGACCGCATCGTCGCGGAACTCGAGTTGCTGATCGACACCTACGAGTTGCCGGCGAAGCTGTACGACCTGCCCGGGCACGGGTCGCCGAACGAGATCCACAACCAGATCGTCCGCGACCGCGTGCACAACGCCGACTGCTTCATCTACGTCGCCAACGCCACCCGGTCGTTGTCGGACGACGACCTCGAACTGATCCGCTTCCTGCGCGCCGAAGCCGGCGGCAGGCGCGTCGTCTGGGTGGTCACCGCGATCGACCGGGCCTTGGAGATCGGGCTCGACAACAAGCCGGCCTGGCAGGCGACCGTCGACCTCAACAACCGCTACCTGCACGAGAACTTCACGCTCCCCGACGGACGCCCCGACCTGGACTTCATCGGCGCGGGGTTCCAGCCGGTGTCGCCGGCCCTGGAGGCCCGGGGGGCCTACGAGGCCGCGTCCGGCGAGCCCGACCGGGTCGCGCGCGGCAACGAACTGCGGGCCGCGGGGCGCATGGACGTGCTGCGCCGGGCGGTCAACGACGTCATCCAGTCCGGGGCCGGGCGCCACCACGTCGCGCTCGTCGCCGCGCAGACCCGCGCGGCCCTCGAGCCGCACTGGAACGTCGCCGCCGACGAACTGCGCACACTGCGCATCCCCGTGGACCAGCTCACCGACGAACACGACGCGTTGCGGCTGCGGGTGCGTACCTTCAGCACCGCCTCACGGCTGACCATCGGCCGCCTGGAACGCCTGCTCGACGAGCGGCTGCGTACCGTGGACCGGGCGTTCTCGGGGCGGCGCGCGCTCGCCCACCACCTGCACGCCGAACTGGACGCCCAGGTACGCGAGACCGACGTACGCCGGGCCCGCAACCTGCACCGCCTCGAAGTGCGCAAGACGCAGGCGATCGAGGAGTGGTTGAGCCAGGACGGCGCGCCGACGCCCTTGTGGGACGCGCAGTTCGCGGCGTTCAAGTCCGACGTCGTCGCGATCCTCGCCGAGGTCGTCCGGGAGTCCATGACGGAGGACGAACTCCCGCGTGCCCGCCCGATCAACGTCGACGACCTCGTCCCGCCCGCCGAACGCAGCCCGGCCGAGGTCCAGGACATCGTGCAGCGTGCCGCCGGCATCGTCAGCCTCGTCGCGCCCCTGGCCACCGGCGTCGCCACCGCACTGGGCGTCGTCACCGGCGGACTCGCGCTGATCCCCATCGGCGTGGCCGCGGCCGCGGGCGCACTGTACGGCGGCATCGGCTACCGCAAGAGCCGCCGCGACAGCAACGACGTGGCCCGTACCGACTACATCAACCACCTGGACCTCGCCGCCGCGCAGGTCCGGCAGAACTTCATCAGTGCCGCCGGCCAGTCCGGTTCCGAGATCATCGAACGCGCGCAACGCATCCTCAACGAGCGCCGCTCGCAACTCGAACAGCGCATGGCCTCCATCGCCACCCGCATGACCGACAGCGAGCACTACGACCTGGAAGAACGCATCCGCGCCCTGGAGCCCGTGGTGGCCGAAGGCCGGGAGGCCCTGGACGCCCTCAACGCCCTGGCGCACAGCCGTACTTCGCAGGACGCCTAGGAAGCCTGGGAAGCCTGGGACGCGCGGGGGAGGCGCGTGGGAGGCGCCGTCGGTCGGCCGGGCACGCCCGGCCGACCGGTGAAGCGGCGTTAGCCGGCCGACTTGACGATCTCGTCGATGGCGTACGGCAGGGACAGCAGGGTGCTCTGGGACATGGCCGCGCCGATGGCCGGGCCCTCGCTGTCCAGCAGGTACGACACCTTGCCGTTCCTGGCGGCGGGCAGGTTGGCGAACAGCTGGAAGTTCTTCAGCGCGGTCTGGTCCGCCTGGTCGGCGATGACGAAGATGCGGTCGACGTTGACGAGGTCGATGCGCTCCGGGGACAGCACGGTGTAGAACTTGCCGTCCGCGATCTTGTCGATCTCCGGAACCCCCTTGAACCCGACGCCCGTCACCAGGCGCCCGCGCACGTCGGTGGTCGTGAACGGGGCGACCGAGTCCTTGTACCAGGACACCGCGACCGCGGTCTGGTTGGCGAACTCAGGGTGCGCCTTGCGGGCCGCTTCGAGCTTGGCGTCGATGCCCTGCACCAGCGCGGCGCCTTCGTCGGCCTTGCCCAGCGCCTTGGCGATGTGCAGCGCGTTGTCCTGCCACGGCGCGCTGAACGGCTCCTTCTCGGCCTTCGTGCGGCCGACGGTCGGCGCTATCTTCGAGAGCTTGTCGTACGCCGCCTGGTCGATCTCGGAGTACACCGCGATGATCAGGTCCGGGCGCAGCGAGGCGATCTTCTCGTAGTTCGGGCCGGAGTCCCCGTTGCTCATGACGACTTCGGGACGGGCGTCGCCCCACTTGTCCTTCACCCACGGCCACTGGGTGTTGACGTCGGGGCTGGTGCCCGGCGGGTTCGGGTACTGGTCGACCATGCCGACCGGCTTGATGCCGAACGCGAGGATGGCCTGGTCGTCCGTGTAGCCGACCGAGACGACGCGCTGGGGTGCCTTCTCCACGGTCGTGGACCCGAACGCGTGCTCCACGGTGACCGGGAAGACGCCCGCGGCCGCGGTCGGCGGGGTGCCGCCTGCCGCACCGGTGTTGCCCGCCGGGTCCGTCTTGTCCCCCGAGTCCGACCCGCAGCCGGCCAGGAGGCCGACGCTGAGGGTGGCGGCGGACACGATTGCCGCCAACCGCCGCCGGGATTTCGTGCGCGTCGTTCTGTGGAGGAGCATCCGGGGTCCCTTGCTGTCGTGCAGGCCGCTGCCCATCGGAGTTAGGGCAGGCAAACCTTACTTGCCTGAAGGAAGTTAGGCCAGCCTAACTTGACCTTGTTCTGCCGAGGCCTGTCCGCCCGGGCTCGTGACGCGACGCACATGGGTGCGGCCGATCGGCACGATGAGCGGTCGGTCGCCCACCGGATCGTCGATGACCTGCGCGTGCAGGCCGAACGCCTCGCGCAGCAGCTCCGCGGTGACCACGTCGCGCGGGTGCCCCTGCGCCAGGATCGCGCCCGCCTTCATCACGACGAGGTTGTCGCTGTAGCGGGTCGCGAGATTGAGGTCGTGCAGCACCATCACCACGGTGCGCCCCGACTCGTGGAGGTCGTCCACCAGATCGAGCACATCGATCGCGTGCGCCAGGTCCAGGTACGTGGTCGGCTCGTCCAGCAGCAGCAGATCGGTGCCCTGGGCCAGCGCCATCGAGATCCACACGCGCTGGCGCTGCCCGCCGGACAGCGCGTCGACCGGGCGGTCGGCCAGGTCGGACACCCCGGTCATGGCCAGCGCGCGGGCCACCACGTCGGCGTCGTCCGACGACCACTGCCGCAGCCAACTCTGGTGCGGATGACGGCCCCTGGCGACCAGGTCGGCCACCGTCAGTCCCTCGGGCGCCACCGGCGCCTGGGGGAGCAGGCCGAGCTTCTTGGCGACGTCCCGGGTCTTCGCCTTGGCGATGTCCTCGCCGTCCAGGACCACGGTTCCCCGGGTCGGCCGCAGCAGCCGCGAAAGGGTGCCCAGCAGAGTCGACTTCCCGCAGCCGTTGGGGCCGATGATCGTGGTGATCACCCCGGGCGGGATCGCCACGTCGAGGTCGTCGATGACGGCATGGCCGCCGTACCCGACCGTGATGCCCTTGGCCGCCAGCCGCTCGGCTCCGGCGGTGTGCTGAGTGGCCACGGCTTCCCCTTGGGTGTGTGCGGTCCGGGTACGCCCGATCTGCACGGCGTCCTTCACCTCCTCCGCCTCCTCCACGTGCTGCTTCGCGTCCTGCTTCGGGGTCTCCCTCACGTCCTCCGCCTGACGTTCGCCCGCACGAGCAGGTAGACCAGGAAGGGTCCGCCGATGGCCGCGGTGACCACGCCGACCGGGAGGGACGTCGGCAGCGCCGTACGCGCGACCAGGTCCGAGCCGATCAACAGCAGCGCGCCCACCATGCCGGAGGCCGCCAGCGGCGGTGTCGGGCAGCGCGCCAGCCGCATCGCGACCTGCGGTGCGACCAGCGCGACGAAGGGGACCGGACCCGCGGCGCTCACCGCCGCCCCGGCCAGCAGGACCGCGCACAGCAGCAGGACCGCGCGTACCGCCGAGAACCGGACGCCCAGGCCCGCCGCGACGTCGTCACCGAGATGCAGCGGCTTGAACTGGAACGCGACGGCCGCCACGACGACGAGGAGCACGAGCGTGCACCAGAACGCCACCCGGACCTCGTCCCACGACCGGTCGTCCAGCGAACCGACCAGCCACGCCTGGGCCTTGGCCACGTCCCGGATGTCGGCGGTGGCCAGCAGCCACGTCGTGACCGCCTGCGTCACGGCGCTCACCGAGATGCCGATCAGGATGAGCCGGAAGCCGTCGATCCCGCGCCGCCACGCCAGGGCGTAGACCAGCAGGCCGGTCCCGAGGCCGCCGACCAGCGCCGCGGTCGACAGCCCCAGCGAGCCGGTGACCGCCGCGGAGGTGCCGCCCGAGACCGTGACGAGGAACACCGCGACCGCGCTCGCGCCGCCGGTCACCCCGAGAACGTCCGGGCTGGCCAGGGCATTTCGCGCGATGGACTGGGTGAGTGCGCCGGACACCCCGAGCGCGATCCCGACGACAAGGCCCGCCAGCGCGCGCGGCATCCGCAGATCCATGATCACGAACTCGTCGAAGGAATCGCCCCGGCCGAAGATCGTGGCGACCACCCGCGACAGCCCGATGTGGAAGTCGCCGACGGAGACCGAGACGCAGAAGACCGTGAACGTCGCCACCGCCAGGAGCAGCGTCACCACGACGATGCGGGGCCGCCACACGAACGACACCCGGCCGAGCCGTACGCCCGTCGGCATCGACGGCTTGACCTCTGTTCCGCCCAGGCGGTCGTCCCGCTCGGGCTGTGCACGTACACCTGTCCCGTTCATGCGCTCTTGAGCTTTCCGCGCCAGACCAGGGCGGCGAAGAACGGCGCGCCGAGAAGGGCGACGAGGACGCCGGCGTCCAACTCCTCCGGGCGCACCACCACCCGGCCCACGATGTCGCAGGCCAGCAGGACGACGGCGCCGAGCAGACCCGCGTACGGCACCAGCCACCGGTAGTCCGGGCCGGTCAGGTAGCGCGCCACGTGGGCCACCATGAGTCCGAGGAACGCGATCGGCCCGCACGCCGCCGTCGCGGCACCCGCGAGCAGGGTGACGGCGGCGATGCCGACGATGCGGGTGCGCGCGACGTCGACCCCCAGTCCGCGGGCCACGTCGTCGCCGAGGTTGAGCAGGTTGAGGGACGGCAGGGTGGCGACCGCGAACACCAGCCCGAGCGCGACGAACGAGGCCACCGGCCAGATCACCGCCCAGCCGACGCCGGCCACCGAGCCCGCGTTCCAGAACCGCAGCGCGTTCAGCGACGCCTGGTCGGACAGGGCGACGGCGGTGGTCATCGCCGCGAGGAACACGGTGACCCCCTGCCCGGCCAGCGCGAGCGTCAACGGGTTCCCCGCGCCGCGGCCGAGGCTCGCCAGCCCGAACACGACCACACCGGCAACCGCCGCCCCCACGAAGGCGAACCAGACGTACTGCGACGGATCGGCGAAGCCGAACACGGAGATCACGAAGACCACCGCGAAGGAGGCGCCGGCGTTCACCCCCAGCAAGCCGGTGTCGGCGATCGGGTTGCGCGTGTAGCCCTGGATCAGTGCGCCCCCGACCCCGAGGGCCACGCCCGCCACGATCGCGAGGACGGTCCGGGGCAGCCGTACGGTCTGCACGATGAGCCGGATCTCGTTGAGCCGTTGGTCGGGATCCGGGGACGCGAACAGCCCGCGCCACACCTCGGCCGGACTCAACGCGCGTGCGCCGACGGCCAACGAGGCGACCGCGGCGATCGCGAGGACCAGGACAAGAAGGCCCAACCCCACACCCCTCCGGCGGGGCCGGGCGCTCTTGGGTGCGGTGTGCCCGACACCGGTCGTGACCCTGCCGCCGACGGCCGCGGGGTGGTGATGCGCAGTCAGGAAGCACCTCTCACATGCGATTCCCACCGTGCGGGCGGTCGCCTGCCAGGGGTCCGGCAATACGGAAAGCAGGCACGTCGACATAGCGCCATGCCAAGAATTTAGGTGAGCCTAAGCTACGTTGCCGGTGATGTCGAGAGCGGGTCCCCGCGCTCGGGCGAGACGGCCGCACCGCCCGGACCCCGCCGCAATATTCGCGGTGGCCCGCACACCTGACACCTAGACTGATCCGGCCGGCCGCGGGACTTCGGTTGCGACTTTCGACACCGCCTCTTAAGCGATCCCTCGCTGTTCGCTCCTCCATTCCCCGGCCGGCCTCTTGCGTCCGGTCAACGGGGGGTGGGTGTGGAGCGCCGTGAGTGGGTCGCTTGTGAGGATGTCCTGCTGTTCGTCAACGCGGCCGTCACCTCCACCGGGCAACGCGAGTTCCGCGACAGCGAGCAGGCGCAGCACATGTCCCTCGCGTTCCTGCACGAGTACATGCTCGGCAACTACCGTGAGCTGTACGCGGCGGCCCTCGCCCTCGAGATCAACGACCACAACGCCGCGCTCGTCGTCCGCAACCTGCTCCTGACCAGCCGCGACCTAGCCCCCGCCGTCCGCCGCCGCGAGGGCGCGCTGATCGCCCGCCGCCTCGAACTGATGGCGCCGCAGCGGGTCTACCGGCTCTTCCGCGAACTGGCCCGGCTGGGCGTCAACAACCGCCGTACGCGGGCCATCATGCGCGACTGGATCGCGCAACGCCCGGACCCCGCCCTGGACGCGGTGAAGTACCGCGCCGGCGTGAAGGCCGCCGCCCGGCACGCGCATCTGCCGGTGCCGGGCGAGACGGGCACCCTGCTGTTCGTACCGCTGCGCAGGATCAAGGCCTTCGGGACGCCGTTGTTCGAGACGTGGCGGCAGGCCCACTACACGCAGCGCGCGCTGTACGACCTGCCGTACACGGTCGCCGAAGGCTTCGCGGCCCGGCACCGCGTGGCACGGCCCGAGTTCCTGCGCGGCATCGCCCCGCGGCTCACCCGCCTGGAGCGCCTGCGCCTGCAGGACTCCGGCGAGCGGCTGAACGTGGACGAGGTGCGCGCCGACCTGACCGCGATGCCGCTGACCCGGCTCGCGTCGTACGTGCTCTCGCTGACCCGCGAGGCGCGGGCCCGCCGGCACGACGAACTGCACGCGGCACTGGCGGCCGCGGCGACCCGCGTGGTCGGCCGGGCCGCCGGCACGTGGGGGCACGTGGTCGCGGTGCTCGACGACAGTTTCTCCTCGTTCGGGTCGACCGCCAAGCGGCAGCGCCCGCTCGCGGTCGCGCTCGCATGCCACTACCTGTTGAAGGTGCTGGCCGGTACGTACACCGGGTTGTGGACCTCCGGGGCGCGCGATCCGCTGATGGTGCGTCCGACGGGCCCGACGCCGCTCGGGGACCGGTTGATCGACGCGCTCGAATTGCGGCCCGAACGGCTCGTCGTCGTCTCCGACGGCTGGGACAACGCGCCGCCCGGACTCGCCGCCGAGGTGCTGCGCGTATGGCGGGCCCGGCTGGATCCGGCCGGCGCGACGTCGGTGGTCCACCTCAACCCCGTCTACGACGCCGACGACTTCGGGGTGAAGCGGCTCGCGGAGTCGGTGCCGACCGTCGGCGTCCGGGACGCGGGGGACGTGCCGACGCTCGTCGAACTCGCCCGGTTCGCGGAGGGGCGCGTGGACTTCGCCGAACTCGACGACTACCTGGCAGCCAGGCGACAGCGCTTCCTGGCGGAAGGGAAGGCGCTGTGAACACTGGCGGATTCGCGCTGACGGGGCTGTCCGTACGCCCGGCGCAGGTGTGGGGCGCGATCCGCCTCGTACCGCTGGTGCGCCACGAGCCGATCGCCGGACTGCGCCTGGACCGGCGGGTGTACGAGGCAGGCGACCCGTCGATCGTCGACATCGGCGACGGCACCACCTACAGCTCCTTCATCCCCCATGCGTTCGTCGCCTCGTGGGGCCAAGGCGCCGACCCCGCGGCGGCGTTCGGCACGCAGCTCCAGGACCGCCCCGCCGCCCCGCGCCGGGCCAAGTTGCAGACCTCGGGCCGCGCGATCCGCCGCCTGGCCCGCCGTATCGCCCCCGGGCGCCTGCGGTTCCTGCCCATGCACCTTGCGATGGAGGGCTATCTCGCCCTGCACTTCGGCGGCCCCGAAACGGCCTGGGAGGAATGGACGGACTCGGCGGTCCGGCACGGCCTGTCGCCGCGGGTCGAGGAGGCGTACAGCGGCGCCTGGGTACGCGGACTGGCCGACGCACTCCGCGTGTTCGAGATCCACCCGGGTCAGTGCGGCGTCGCGCTCTATGTCGCGGACACGCTCGCAAGCGTGTTCGTCGTGCCGCACCCCGCCGACTACCGCGCGCTGCATGCAACCCTGTTGGAGGACATGTACGGCGAAGTCCTCTTCCACTACACGACCTACGTCGCCGACGTGCCGGACTTCACCGCCGCCATCGACGCCGACCGGGTCTCCTCGTTCGCCGACCTGCGCCGCCAGGCCGCCGTGCAGAAGGACGACTGGGCCCGCTTCCACGACGGCTCAATGGCCACGGGCCTGCTGGGCGAGGACGCGTACACGTACGAACGCGTGTATCACCTCGGCGAGTTCACCTTGTCCCGCATGCTGCCGTCGTTCCGCCTCCATGAGGAGAACCACATCGGCGAACTGATCTCGACCGCCGACGGGCAGATCGCCTACTGCAAGACCTTCCGCCTCTCCGCCCCGCAGATCCGCCGCGGCCACCTGCTCTCCCGCCTCCACGCACACAACTGGGACCTCCTCGCCACCGCCAAAGCCCTCGGCACCGAACCCACCCAACTCGCCCACCGCATCGAAGCCGCCGGCTTCACCGGCCTCCTACGCCACCACGTGGTAACCCGACCAACCCGTCCCGGCCGCCCCCAATAGCCCGCTTTCCCACCCGCGAACGCGGACCGACCGGGGCTCACGACTCCGCCCCGATCACAGGTTGGTTGCGGGTCGGACGGCCCGGCCCCTGTGGACGCCGCAGACAAATCCTGCACGATGATGCATGTATTTGTCATCAGTTCTTTCATACCTGAATGATTGAGCGTAGTATCCGCGCATGGCTGACACCGGTTTCGGCTCCCGCAGCTCTTGGACGTTCCTGACCCACCACGCGCGGGTGCTGCGGACGGTGGCCGCCGAGCCCGAGATCCGGGTCCGGGAGATCGCGGCGCGCTGCGAACTGACGGACCGGGCCGTGCAGTCGATCCTGGGCGATCTGGAGCGGGCCGGGTACCTCACCCGGACACGCACGGGCCGGCGTACGACGTACGAGGTCACTCCCGGCACCCGGCTGCGCCACCCGCGCGACAGCGCGGGCAGCGTGGCGGATCTCCTGGCCCTGCCCGACACCCCCGCCCGCGGACCCGCGGGCGGACCACCCGAGGAAAGCGATGCATCCGCCCACCCCTGACCAACGCCTTGGCACGCGAGCCGAGGGGCCCGACCACCGGGAGGACGTGATGAACCGCGCACCCGTCCCCGAGCGGCACCATGCGGCACCGCCCGTCCCGCAGCCGCCCTACGTCGCCGAGGCGCCGGAAGAACCCGTGCTCCGGTTCGCGTTGAGCCGCGACGGCGAGGTCCTGGTGCTGACGCTGATCGGCGACCTGGACATCGCCGGGCAGCACGTGCTCGACGTGGCGGCCGACCGGCTCGCGGACCACGACGGGCCGATCCGCATCGACCTCTCGGGCGTCGAGTTCTGCACCTCCACCGGCGTGCACTTCCTCGACGAGCAGCGCCGCCGATGCGCGCAGCGGGCTCTGCCGCTCCAAGTCGTAGGCGCACGGCCGCAGTCCGTGCGGGTACTTGCGATCTGCGGGCTGTCCGACTTGCTCCGGCCGCTCGCCCGGCCGACGCGTTCCGTCACCGGCGCACGGCCGCGGACGCCGGTCGGGGTCGGAAGCGGGGCGACCGCGACTACCTGCGGGGTCCCTCGCGTACGACCTCCTCGGGCCGCTTGTCGTCGCGGAGGCCCAGGTACCGGGGGTGCCGCAGGCGACCGTCGCGGGTCCACTCGCTGAACCCGACCTGCGCGACCAACTCCGGGCGGACCCAGTGGACCGCCCGTTCCCGTACCTCGTCGTCGAACGGCGAGCGGTCGGTGTGCAGTCGGCCGAGCCGGTCCGCGAGATCGAGCAGGGTCTTCGTGTCGTAGCCGGTGCCGACCTTGCCGGCGTAGCGGAGCCGGCCCGCCTGGTGATAGCCCAGAAGGAGGGCCCCGAACCCCACGCGGCTGCCGGTCGGGTCGGTGTAGCCGCCGACCACGAACTCCTGGCCTGCGCCGCATTTGAGCTTGAGCCAGTCGGGCGAACGGCGGCGTACGTACGGCGCGTCGGCCCGCTTGGCGATCAGCCCCTCCCAGCCCTTCGCGCACGCGTCCGTCAGCATCGCCTCGTCCCAGCGGTTGCGGTGTGGGGTGAAGCGGAGCGGGCCGCCGAAGTCCAGCGTCTCGCGCAGCAGTGCCTTACGGGTGCGCTGAGGGAGCCGGGTCGTGTCGAAGCCGTCGATGCTCAACAGGTCGAACACGTAGTAGAAGACCTTGATCCCGCTCGCGCGTGCGGCATCGGGGTCGGCGATGCCGCTGCGCTGTTGGAGCAGTGAGAAGTCGGTGCGGCCGTTGCGCATCGCGACGATCTCGCCGTCCACGGCGAAGCGCGCGCACGGTTGTCCGGCCAGCGCCTCGACGACCTCGGGGTACGTCCGGCCGCGCGCATGTCCGCCGCGCGAGAGCAGGCGCGTGTCACCGCCGTCCCGGACCGCCAGGACCCGGACGCCGTCGAGCTTGCGTTCGAACAGCCACTTGTCGTCGAACGAGCGGCGGTCGCTCAGTACGGCCAGCATCGGCTGCCGTGCCGCGGCGGCGTCCTGCGCCGGAGACGCCGGGCTCAGCAGCGGGCGCTGTTCCGCGGGCACGCCGCGCGGAGGGGGAGTGGTCATCGTGCCTTCCCTGCCCCGAGCGCGAGCTCCGCGGCAGGCAAACGCGCCGACCGCCGTCCGGCGGCGGATACCCCCGCAACACCCGTGGAAACCGGGACCGGGCGGGATCGGGCCTACGGTGTGTGGCCGGAGACGAGTGACCGGCCCAACCGACCGCGCCGAACGTGGCGGCGAGGGAGCCAACCGTCGTGGCCCGTTGCGGACGCGGAAGGCGAGGCGGAATCCGTGCGGGAGTACGGGTGGTGGAGCGACGGGTGACGGAACGGCGGGTGACGGGGGCGGCCGGGAACCGTCGGGCGAGGTACCGGCCGCGCGGGGGATCAGGTGCGGTTGCGGGGCACGATCGCGGTGAGCTCCTTGCCGTCCGGGAAGATCTCCACGTCCAGCGTGCGGCTCAGGCGGCGTACCACCAGCAGCCCGAACCCTCCGGGCGCGCGCACCTCCGGGACCGCGGCGAGCCAGGACCGCCCGCCGTCCCGCATCGCGACGGTCACCGAGTCCTCCTCGGCCGCGAGCGTGAGCCGGTACGGGCCGGGGGCATGCCGGTAGGCGTTGGAGACGAGTTCCGCCACCACCATGACGACGTCCCGAACCGCCTCCCGCGTCAGGGCGGGTCCGGGGCACTCCCGGAGGAACTCCGCCGTGATGTCGCGCGCTCGGCGCACCGCGCCCGGGGTCTCGTCGAGGTCGAGAACGAGGGTGTGCGGGCCCCACTTCATCGGCGGTCGGTCCTCCAGTGTGTGGAGCGGCGGTCCTACCGATGGTTCCATGATTGGCCGCGCGGCGACGCGCCGGGGTCGGCGTCCCGAGGCGAGCGCCCGACGGGAGCCCCCGAGAAGGGGTGTCCGAGGCGAGGTCTCCGAGCGGACGGACCGCCCCGGCCCCTGGCCAGACGCGTAACCAATGGGTTACGCTTTCTGAGTGGACGAAATAGCCGGGGCGATCGCCGATCCTGTGCGCCGGGAGATCCTGGTGCTGCTGCGCGACGCGCGGCTGTCCGCCGGTGAGATCAGCGAGCGCTTCGCGATCAGCAGGCCGGCGGTCAGCCGTCACCTGCGGGTGCTGCGGGAGAGCGGGCTCGTGCGCGACGAACTCGTCGGGCGACACAGGTACTACGTCCTGCAGCCCGAGCGGTTCGACGAACTGGCCGCATGGATCGCCCGGTTCGCCAGGATCTCCGGCTGGGAGCAGCGGCTCGACGCCCTGGAGACCGAGGTATACCGCACCCGCCGGGAGCGTCGGACCACCGAACCGGCGACCGCCGTCGAGCGGCCCGGCACCACCACCACACACGGAGAGGCGGAGACCGGATGACCCGGACCCCTGAGCCCACTGGACGACTCCTGCGCACCGGTGACGGCGTCGACCTGGTACTGACCCGTACGTTCCGGGCACCGGTCGAAGACGTGTGGGCGAGCGTCACCGACCCCGAGCGCACCGCGCGCTGGTACGGCCGTTGGGAGGGCGATGCCGCACCGGGCCGCACGATCAAGGTGCAGTTGGCGTACGAGGACCAGGCCCCCTGGACGGACATGCGGATCGACGCGTGCGACGCTCCGGTCCGCCTCGCGCTCTCGGCCACCGACGAAGTCGGCGCGTGGCACATCGAAGTGCTGCTCGCCGCGACCGAGGACGGCCGCACCGAACTGCGCTTCGTGCACCACCTGACCGACGCCGACGGCGTCGCCGAGATCGGTCCCGGCTGGGAGTACTACCTCGACATGCTGGTGGCGTCTCGCGACGGTACTCCGCAGCCCGATTTCGACGACTACTACCCGGCGCAGCGGCCGTACTTCGAGGCCCAGGCCACCGCCCTCTGAACGCGGCCGCCCGGCCCTCTGGACATGGACACCCGGCCCTCTGGACATGGACGCCCGAACCGGGACCGCGGACGGCGCCGGAAGGACTTGTCGACGGCTTGCGGTGCTACCAGGGGCCGGTCGCGGCCGGTACGGAACTGCCGCCGCTGCTATGGATGTTGCCACCGTCGACGAGGCGGCGTGCGTTGTCCAGGGTGGCGGCGGCGGTGCTGAGCAGCACCTCGGGGCCGGGGCCGATCGCGGCCAGCAGCACCACCAGGTCCAACGCCGCGGCGTGCGCGGCGCGCCACGCCTCCAGGTCCCACTGGGACTCGGCGAACGCGAGCCCGTCGACGGCGGCACGCACCGCGTCGGCGGCGAAGCGCTGCGCGGCGACGTGCGGTGCGGCGACCTGCGGCGCGGCGCCGGATGGGACGGCGCCGGGCGCGGCCGCGACGTGCTGGAGCGCGGCGTGCTGGGGTGCGAGGTGCTGGGCTGCGAGGTGCTGGGCGGGAGCGCCGTCGTACGGTGCGCCGGGCGGCACCGCGTAGCCGGGATCGGCGGCGGGCGCCTCGGCCCGCCGGTGCCGCCCCGGACGCGCGGGCATCTGCGCGGAGGTCATGCGTGGCCCCTCAGACATGTGCGGGTCGGTGTCGACATCAGGTAGCGGCACCACCAGGCCACGGCATTTGATGCCGACGGCACGGTGCTGCCCTCCCCAACAGTGGACAACGACGGGGCGCGATCCTCGGATTGCCCGCGTACGTCACCCGGTCGGGTGATCGATGCCCCCTGCGGCGGGCCGGGGCGCTCGACAATCGGGGGTGACACGGACCGGCCGTCCAGCTCACGAGGGGCGCCGGGCACGGCGTCGAGCTGGACGGCACGGAGTGGCGAACCCGAGTCGCGCGGTTGGTTCGGCCCCCGCTCGCGGTCAGCGTCTGGCGCCGGCGGGAGACGCGCAGGGCCCCGCGGCGCAACCGGGCCGGCGTCATGAGGCCCGCGTCGTCCTGGATGCGGGGGTGGCCGGACAGTCGGGCGCCCCCCGCATGATCGTCCTGGTGTTCGACGGCCCGGAGCGGTGAGGCGCCGTGGTGAAAAGGGCACGCGAAAAGCGCCGTCGGCCCATGCGCGGCATCTGTGCACGGGCACAGCGGAGTGCGTCCGGACCTAGTTTGCGGCCTATCGATTTCCGAGCGGAAGAGCAGAGAGCATCTACTCCACCCCTTTGGTGAGGAGAGGGCCTTGCTCAACCCGCACGACACCCACGGCTTCGAGGGCACGGCCTTCGTCGTGCGCCACTCACCGAGGACGAACCGATCGCCTGGTGCCGTGCGCGTGCGGCCGCCCGCAAGCACCCGCGCCTGGTCGAGTTCCGCGACGAATTCCCCCTGACCGCAACCGGAAGGCACCCAAACGCGCGCTGACGTGAACCGTCGCGGCCCGCCGCTCACCCGAGGAGTCCAGCCCCATGAAGCCCCCCGCCCAAAGACGCGCGTCCGCCTTCGTGGCGCTGCTCGTCGGTGCCGTGCTCTCGATCAGCGGATGCAACTCGGATACCGCGTCGTCGACCGGCGGCAGCAAGGACCTGCCGGACGGTGTCCTCACCGGCCCGGGCGTCACCGACACGACCGTCACGATCGGCGAACTGACCGATCTCACCGGCGTGTACGCGACGTTGGGCAAGAGCCTCACGCAGGCCCAGCAGCTCTACTTCGACGAGGTCAACGCGGCCGGCGGGATCTGCGGTCGCGAAATCCGGCTCCTGGTCCGCGACCACGGGTACGACGTGGCGAAGGGCGTTGCCGCGTACGACGAGATATCCCCCCAGATCATCGGGATCTCCCAACTCCTGGGCTCCCCGGTGGTGACCGCGGTGCTGCCGAGCCTGGACCGCGACGCCGTGCTCGCGATCCCGGCGGCGTGGCCGTCCACCATGCTCAAACAGCGGTACGTCCAAGTCGTCGGCGCCACCTACGACATCGAGATGATCAACGGTGTCGGCTTCCTGCTGCGGGAGCGGAAGGTGGTAGCCGGCGACAGGGTCGGGCACGTCTACTTCGAGGGCGAGTACGGCGAAAACGCGCTGGCCGGCGCCAGGTTCGCGGCGCAACAAGCCGGGCTCACCCTGGTCGAGCACCGTATCAAGGCCACCGACGCCGACATGGCCGCGCAGGTCGCCGCGCTCAAGAGTCAGGGCGTCAAAGCCGTCCTGATGAGCGCCGGCCCCAAGCAGTCGGCGTCGCTCGCCGGAGTCGCGGCCGCCGCGGGCTTCAACGTGCCGATCGTCTCCAGCAACCCGGGCTTCTCGCCGCAGTTGCTGACCACCCCGGCCAAAGCGGCGCTGGAGAAGAACTTCTTCCTCGTCAACTCGGTGCAGGCGCCGAGTTCGCAGGTCTCCGGCATCCAGAACCTGGTCCAGGCGTACGCGGCGAAATTCCCCGGCTCTCCGATCGACAACGGGGTGGCCTTCGGATACGTCACCGCGCGCGTCTTCGGGGAAGCACTGCGCAAGGCGTGCGAGGCGAAGGACCTCACCCGTCAGGGCGTCGTCGCCGCGCTGCACGGCATGAACGCGTTCGACTCGGACGGTGTGATGGCCCCTCTGGACTTCAGCAACGTCGGGGACACCAACACGCGCGAGTCGTACATCCAGCGTCCCAACGCACAGGCACAGGGCGGGCTCGAGACGATCGACGGTCCGGCGCCGGCCGAGGCCGCACTGAAATACCAGGTCGCTCCCTGACGTCACGGCCCTGACAGGCAGCCGTACGGGCGCCCGACTTTCGCGGTCGGGCGCCCGGCGCCGTCCCCGCGTCCTCGCTTACCCCCGTGTCGGCGAGCCGATCGCGTCGTCCCCGAACGCCGCGGCCAGCGCCTGCGCGATCAGGTCGGGCAGGTCGGTACGTCCGTCGTCCTCGGCCCAGCGCACCAACGCCGTGTGCATCGCGGCGAGGCACGCGCCGGCCGCCGCCTGGGCTCGGAACACCGTGTCGGGATCTGGGGATTCGCCGGTCAGGGCGCCCACGATCGACTGCTGCAGTGCGTAGTGGTTGTCCAGGTGCCTGGCCCGCAACGCCGGTGTGGCGATCATCAGTTGGAGGCGGGCGAGGAGGAACCGGCGGTTCGACCCTGGGTCGTGCACGTCGCCGGAACTCAGCTGCGCGGCGGAATCGACGAGCGCGCTCCCGATCCGGTGCGTCAAGGGCAGGTTTGCGGGTGTCGCGGCGATGCCGTCGGCCACCAGCCCCACGTTCGCATCGGCGAGCACCAGGTCTTCCTTCGTGGGGAAGTGCCGGTACACGGTCATCGGCGACACGCCCGCGGCGTCGGCGACATCGGCCACCGTCGTGGCGTCGAATCCGCGCTCGGTGAACAGCCGTACCGCGTGCGCCTGGACGGTGCGCTGCGTCTCGGCTCGTCGGCGCGCTCGCAGGGTTGAGTGCTGGTCGGGCATGTGGTAGACCCTACCGTACTGGTAGTCACTACCAGATTGGTAGAAGCTCACATGATTGGCGGCTCGACATGGGTGACCTGACCGGCAGGACGGCCCTCGTGACCGGGGCATCGCGCGGCATAGGGCAGACGACCGCGGCCCGGCTGGCGGCGGACGGGGCCGCGGTGATCGTGCACTACGGCACGGACGCCGAAGGGGCTGCGGCGACGGTCGCGGCCATCGAGCGGGCCGGCGGGTCCGCGGTCGCCGTCCGCGCGCGACTGGGGGCGGAGGACGACGTCGAGACGCTCTTCGCCGGGGTCGAGGCGTACCTCGCGGGGCGGCCGCTCGACATCGTGGTCAACAACGCGGCGGCGCCGCCCGCGGGCGGGATGGGCGTCACCACGCGCGAGGAATTCGACCGGTTGTTCGCGGTCAACGTACGGGCCCCGTACTTCATCGTCGAGCGCGCCCTGCACCTGCTCGCGGACGGCGGCCGCATCATCACGATCTCGTCCGTCGCGACCCGGATGGCGAATCCGTCGCAGACGTCCTTCGCCATGACGAAGGGCGCGGTCGAGACGATGAGCCGGACGCTGGCCAACGAACTCGGGGCCCGGGGGATCACCGTGAACGCGGTCGCCCCCGGTGCCACGCGCACCCCGGCCAACGCTCCGGTGTTCGACGCGCCGGGGCTCGCCGACCTCATCACCGCCTCGACGGCGCTGGACCGGCTGGGCGGCCCCGAGGACGTGGCGGACGTGGTCGCGTTCCTCGCCTCCGACGAGGCGCGGTGGGTGACCGGTCAGGTCCTCGACGCGAGCGGCGGCCTGTTCCTCGGGCCCCGGGTGTGATCAGTTCCCCGAGCGGTTCCCGGGCCAGTGGCCGGGGCCGCCCGACTCGGGGCCACCGGAGAACTCGCCCGAGGCGTAAGGGTTCGGGGGCACGTAGCCCGGCGGGTAGTGGAGGGTGGGCGGCTGGTTGGCGGGCGGCGGGGACGAGTTGGGGAACGACGGGATCGCGGTGGTCGGCGCGTCCAGCGGCGGCGGGTACGCGTACGGCGACTGCGGCGGCGGCGCGGTGTCCGGGCGCGGCGGATGCGTGGACTCGGCCAACTCCGGTGCCGGGTTGGGGTCATGGCGCATGTCGAGCCCCAGGATCATCCGTCGGCCGCCGACCGGGCAGCGGACCGCGTCACGGCGTCCGGTGTCGGTGAAGCGCACCCGGACCAGCAGGTCGACCTGGCGTACGTGGCGCCAGGAGCGGCGGGCGCTCACCCTGATCCGGGCGCTGTTCCCGGGCAGTTGCAGCAGACCCGGGTTCTCGGTGTCGCCCTCGGCGAAGGCGCGGCCGAGGCGGTCCGGGGTGAGGACGGCCGCCACCTGGTAGCCGGGGGCGTCCTCGCGCCGTATCCGCATGGTCAGTTGGCCGGACCAGCGAGGGCGGCGGTACAGCAGCACGCAGAAGGTGACGAGCGCCGCGAAGAGCGCGATGGGCGAGGCCAGCGACGCCTGGAGAGGCTCCGGGTTCGCGGGCACATCGCGTGCAGCGGGTACCTCCGGCACCGTGGATGCCGCCGACGACAACGTGGATGCGGATGCGGCGGCTGGCGACGGCGGCGCGGGCTCGCTCGACGGTCCCGCGGCGCCGAACGCACCAGTGGCGAACAGGACGACGAGCACCGCGGCCAGCGCGACGACGACCGCGGCCACCGTCAACACGCGGCGGTTGCGGAACCACGGCATGTCGGACCACTCCGCCGATTGCCGCGGTCCGCGGCTGCGGGCGCCGCGGGGGCCGGACTTCGCGTGCTCGGTCTGCCGCCGCTCCTCCAAGGGCACGTTGGAGGAACGCTGTGCACCGGAGGCCGGATCGGCCGACGGCGCCGCGGGCGGGGCAGGTGCCGCCGGGGCCGGAGGAGGCGGCGCCTGGCCGGTCGGGGGCCGCGTCGGGGCGTCCCCGAGCATGGCGGTCAGCATCTGCTCCTCCGCACTTACGACTTCCCGCCGCTCACGCAGCGTGTGCCGCAGATTGTCGGCGGCGTTCCGGCCGAGCCAGTCCTTCGTGAGAATCGTGCGCACGGTGCGCACCAGCCACACGTCCCCCTGGCGGGCCGTCCAACCGTGGTCGTGCAGCAGGGCCGACCTGACCTCGAGGAGCAGGTCGTACGCGGCCCCCTGCTTCCGCACCCCCGGCCAGGACTGCAACGCGTGCCGGACGTGCGGGTCCGGCTCCGCGTCGGCGGGCGACTGCGCCTGCAACCAGGCCCAGTGCCCGGCCAGTTCGGTCGTGGACCGGCCGCCGCGGGCGTCCTGCTCCAACTGCCCGAGACGTACGGCCAGCGCGAGTTGCGGTATGCCCGCGACCAGGCGCCGCCAGGACCCGCCTTCGGTGTCCGCGGCCAGCGCTTCCTGGACACCCGTGCGCAGGCGCCCGACCGAGTCGAGGGCTTCGGCGGCGAGGAACCCGCACGCCTTCGGTCCCAGGTCGTCGGCCCGGTCGAGCGCACCCAGCAGTACCGCCACGGTCAAAGCCCCGCTGTCGGGCTGGTCCTGATGCGCCCTCAGTATTCCGCGCAGCATCCGCACCGGCAGGTCGTCGAGACGGCCGCCCGCGTCGCGCGGCAACAGCTTCCCGGCGTCGGTCAATTCGGCGACGTACTCACGCGCGGTGTCGGAGGCCGGCGGCGCGAACTGCCGACCGTACAGGCACAGGAGCAGGCCGGTCAGGGCCGATACGCGCGTCGTCACGCCGTCGTCGGCAAGCGGGTCGTAGTCGCCGACCCAGCCGCCCAGTTCGGTGTGCTCCGGGAGGCGGTCGTCGGCGGCTATCCGCAGCCACTCCTGCCACAGAGCCACGGGCAGGGCCCCGAACCGGGCGTACGCGACGGCGAACCGGAACGTCTGCACCGCCACGCCCGGGCACTGCCGCACGGCCTGCGCCAGCGTCCCCGCCGATCCGGTGCCCGGATCCGGCAGGTCGATCGCCCACCGCAGGACCGTCAGCCAGGGGGCCTTGCCGGCCTCCGACAACAGCGCGATCAGACGGCCCAGCGACTTCGGCCGCTTCTCCGCGCAGCGGCACACCGCGGCCAGGCCCACCTGGGGCGTCCTGAGCAACGCGCTTGTCGACAGCGGCCATTCGCGCTTCGGTGCCGCCCCGAAACGGGCCACCCACACGTCGACCAGCTCGTGCGGCACGTTCCATTCGTGCGGTACGGCGAGCAGGCGCGCCACGAACGCGTCCACGTCGGCCTGCTCCCACTCCCATGCCACCGTCACGAACGTCTCGACGATTCCGGTGACTTCGGCGCGTGCTCCCGGGGATACGGGGACATCCGGCGTCATGGAGGCCGGGGCCAGGGCACGGTGCAACGCCACCACCGCGGCCTCGTTCAGCTCCGCGCACGGGTATTGGGCCATGACCGGGTACAGCGCGGGGTCACGGCAGTCGAACAGGAACGTGAACAGGCTCCGGCGCGACTCCTCGTCGAACGACTCGACGCCCTTCTGGCTCAGCGCCTTGAGCACCCGGTCGGGGTCGCCCTGACCGGAACGGACCTCGGCGAGCACCATCTCGGACAGCGTCAGCGCCTCCAACACCTCCAGCGCACGGTTCGGTTCGGTGAACGGCCGGCTCCGCGCGTTGCGGCGCAGCCACAGCAGCACCCGGTCGGCCTCGCCCGCGTCGAGGTGGCCGGTCAACAGATCCAGGTAGCGGCGGGCCACCGGACCCGCCGGCTGCGGCACCCGCGCCCCCCAGGGCACGCGCACCAGGCCGTCACCCGCGTAGTCCCCGAAGCACAGGCGCTGCCAAGCCTGTTCAGGGACCGGGGCCCAGGTCGAGGCACTGAATCCGGCGCGGTAGCCGTACGGGAGCATCCGGCACACCGCGTCGATCGCGGCGATGCGCTCGCCCACGTCGGCGCGGCCCGCACCGGTGATCACCACGCGGCCCTCCAGCAGCAGCGCCGCGACCCCCGCGGCCCAATAGAGCAGGGGCGCGGAGAAGCCGGGTGCGCCGGGACCCGCGTCGCCGACCACCGGGGCCGACAACTGCGCGGGCCCGTCGGGCAGTTGAAGCGCTACCGGGCTTCCGTCGCGCATCGACGCGGACAACAGTGCCGCGTACAGGTCGCCGTACTCCGCGCCGCGCGAACTCAGTTCGGAGTACGGCACGGTGACCCAGGTCGTGGCGGTGATCCGGCGGTTGGTCCAGTCCGCCCGATCGGTCCAGTCCATGACCGCGACGTTGCAGAACGCCCCTTCGGCCTCGTCGTGTCCGCCGAACACCACCCAGGGCAGCGACTCGGGCCGCCCGCTGTCCTCGGTGCGGGGCGTCCCCGGGTTCTCGGCCTGCACCGCCGCGGTGAACTGCCCGGGATCCCCGGTGCTGCAACTGAGCACCCGGTAGTCCTGCTCGTCGCCGGATTCCTTGCTCCAGTACGCCCAGTGGGCGTCCAGCGTCGTCACGGCCGCCTCCCTGCGGTGCCGCCGGACCGCGACCGCAGCAGTCCGCCGCGGCGGTCGCGGCGCACCAGGCGGTCGAGGTCCACCAGGGGTTCAAGGACATTGACCGGAACCGGGATCGAACGCAGCCGCTCGCGGTATTGGGGCGAGGTGTCCGCGCCCGGCCGCCTCGGGCCGCGCTGCGGAGCGGGCTCGTGGTCGAGGTTCCCGTAGTCGTCCGGGTCGAACTCGTCCTCGTGGTCGAGGTTGAAGCCGATCGACGAGGTGACGTAGTAGCGGACGCGTTCCTTCATGAAGCTGTCCTGGATCAGTCGGCGTACCTCCTCGCCCGTCCCGCCGGTCGACTTGCACAACTCGGCGAAGAAGTCGTGGGCGTAGCGGTCCGCGATGCGCGGCAGGTACGGCTTCGTGTCGCTCTGCGTGGCCCAGTTGCCGCGGCACGCCCGGTCGAAGATCGCCGGATCGTCGAACTTGGTGACGCACACGGCGAGATGCTGAGGCAGCCGGCCGTCCTCGCGCAGCTGCCCGTTCCGCAGCATGCGGTTGCTGACCGCGCGCAGTGTGCTGCTGAACGCCTGGAAGGTCTCGCTGCGTTCGCGGGAGTCGCTGACCGGGTCGTACAGGTAGATGATCGCGTCCGCGTCGGCGAGCTGCGCGACCGCCGCGTCCAACGCGTCCTTGTAGTCGCCGCCGGGGCGGTCCTCGACGGTGAGCAGGATGCGGGACGCCGGAGCGGGGCGCAGCCGGTCGAAGGGGCTGCGCGAGGACCGGGCGAGGAGCCAGCGCACGCTCAGCGAGGACAGGGTGCCTTGCGGCAGGACGCGGTCCACGACGAGAGCCGTTTCGGCGTCCGCCAGATAGGTCCGGGAGGTGTCGTCGAGGGGCGTGATCGTCCACCCGTCCGACCTGCCCGCCTTGCCGTGCAGCGCGCGGGGCAGCGCCCACAGGTATGTGCTCTTGCCGCTGCCGCTGGCTCCCCAGAGCGCGACCCGCACGTCGTTGCCGGGAGCGCCGGGGGCGCCGGGAGTACCGCCGGGCGCGGCGGCCGTGGCGGGTGCGGGCTGCGCGGGTGGGGCGTACGCGGGCGCGGCCGCCCGGGAGAGCGGCACGGAGACGCCGGGCGGCGGGGCCGGCGCGGGTCCCCCCGTGGGACCCGGTGCCGACCCGGGCGCGGGCCCCGAGGCGGGCGCCGGCCGGGCGAAGCGGTCCGGCGGCGGGCGGCTGTCACCGGCGGTGTCGTCGAAGTCCGGGTCGGGCGGCGGCATGGAGCCGAGCCACTGCCGCACAGGGTCCGGCTGCCGTCGCCCGTCGGGCGGCTGATCGGTGATGGCGTTCTCCCTGGGGGTGGGCCTGCCCGGGGCGCCGTGCAGGTCTAGGGGGGAAGTTCGGGAGGGGAGGAGCGGGGCGGTGGGCGAAGTCAGTATGGAGGCGGGTCGGCGTGGTCGCGCTGTCGGCCCGGCGCCCGTACCGGAAGCACGAGTTCGGCCGACGCGGCCGGCACGACGAGGTCGGCCAGCGAGCGGAGGTGCGCGGCGGAACCGAGGACGAACCGCCCGTCCGCACCGAGTTGCTGCCACATGCGGCGGGTGTTGTCACGGGGTATCGCCGGGTCGGAGTGTGTCATCCAGGCCGGTTCGTCGACCATCGCCACCGTGCGTACGCCCCGCGCACGCAACTCGGCGAGCGCCTCGGCCCAGTCCAGTCGGCTCGGGCAGACCCGCGCGTGCACCACGCTGCCCACCCGCGTGGTCAGGCCGGCCGGGCGGCTGCCGACCACGACCAGCGTGCGCTGCGCGCCGGGTCGCCAGTCGAAGTGCAGGGCCCGGTGCAAGGCGTCCTCGACCGGCGCGGCGAACTGGTCGACCACCGGCGTCGGCTGCCAGTCCTGGAGAATCGCCATCAGCTCGCCGGGCGAGGCGAACCCCGCCGTCCGGCACGGGTCGTCGGCCTGGCGGCGGTTGTCGGAGTGGTCGGCGTAGCCGATGGCGGCCAAGCGCGCCGCACCTGCGTGCCCGGGCAGGCCGCCCGCGTGGACGCCCACCCCGACGCGCAACGCGTGGGCGAGCGTCCGCACGACTTCGAGCCGCTGGGTGACCAACTGTGCCGGACCGCCGAGTTCGACGGCCACCATCACGTCCGCACCGACATCCGTGTTGTGGTGCGAGGGCAGCGACGCGGACAACTCGGCCCAGCTCTGCGGCCAACTACCGGCCTGCGCGGCGTCGGCACCCGATCCGCGCACCCGCAGGCGGACGCGGCCCGGCCGTTCCAGCGACGCCACCACCACGGCCTCCCCCGGGACGGGGATGTCCGCGCGTGCGACGGTGAGTTCGGACCACTCGCGGTCTGGCCCGGCGCCGCGTACGACCACCGGCAGCGCGGCCGGTCCGGCCCGGCCGGGCGGCCGGGCCACCGGCACCGCTGCCTCGACGGGCAACCCGCGGCGCACCGCCGTGCCGACCGGGAAGAGTTCGACGTACGTGACCGAGACCCGGCCGCCGGGCGCGGCCACCGAGGCCAGAGCCAGGTGGTACGAGCGGCGCAGCGGAACTCCCGAGCACAGCGCGTCCGCGCGGTCCGCCAGGTCCGGCGAGCCCGGTTCCGCGATGAACTCGGACACCGGCGGCGCGATCCGGCGTACGGCCGCGGCGAACAGGTCGGGGAGCAGCCAGTTGGCGCGGCGGTGGATCAGCACGTGCTCGGTGGTCTGCCCCGGGGCCTCGCCCTCGGAGGGGTGCAGCAGTTCGCGGGCCCAGGCCAGCAGCGTGTCCGGGTCGGGCGGCGCGCCCTTGAGGCCCACTCCGCCGGCGGCCAGGAAGAGCATCTCGGCACGGCTGCGCACGCCTGTGCTGGGCACCGCGTCGCTCCACTCGCGCACATTGCGGACCACCGGACCGGCGGTGACGACACCGACCGCGGACGCGGTGAGCGTGCAGGTGGCGAACCCCTCCGGCCCGGTCTCGACCAGGACCAGGCGGTCCGTCTCGCCGGCCGCGAGGCGGGCCGCGGCGGCCTCCGGGGCGCCGTACGGCCGCCGTTGCGCGCGGGCGCGCCGTTCCGCCCGTGCCACCGCGTCCTGTTCGGACTCCACCATGCGGGTGCGGGCTTCCTCGGAGAGCCGGTCGAGCCCGCGGCAGTGCTGCAACAGGGCCTTGAGCACCCGGTGGTCGCCCTGGTGCAGGCCGTCGGCGCCCACGCGTACCGCCGCACGCACGTCTTGGCGCATCGTCAGATCGTGGTGGCCGCCCGAGCTTTCGGCGTGCCCGGCACCGGGCGCGGCGGGACGGCCGCAGCCCGAACAGCCCTCGGCACTGTCGCCGCCGGGGTGGGTGCAGACCGGGCACGGCGACGGCGGCCGTCGGAAGGGCACGCTGGTGTTCATCGGGCTCCGGGCTTCGATCGTGAGCGGTTCGGCGGCCGGGTGCGGGCGGGGGATCCGGCGGCGCGCCGCGGCGTCGCGGGGCCGGTCGGGTGCCGCGCCGGTGCGGACGGCGGCGCGCGCGGGGCGGGGTCGGTCCGGCGGATCCCGGTCATGGCGGCGGCAGGGCGCACACCGTCCCGTCGAGCCGCCCGACCACCACCGGCCCGCCCGGCACCGCCGCGGCGGGGGCGTGCACGGGGCCCGCGCCCGCGTGCCGCCAGATCCGTCGGCCGCCCAGCGGGTCGACGGCCAGGGTGCTGCCGTCCGTGCCGCCCACCACCAGCGCGTCGCCGACCTGCGCCAGCGAACGCCGGATGCCGTCGGTCACCGGGAGTTCGCCGAGCTGCTCGCCGGTGACCGCGTCGTACGTCCGCACCGCGCCGTCCAGTGCCCCCGTCGAGACCGTCTCCGTCACGGGATCGGCGACGCAGGCCCAGGTCTGCGCGGTGCTGTGCGCCGACCAGTGCGGGCTGCCGTCGACCGTGTCGAAGGCGTGCAGTCCGCCGTCCGCACCCGCGGCGACGACCAGGTTCCCGGCCACGGCCAAGGCGATGGGACGCTCGCCCAGTTCGGGGCTGCGCGGCCAACCGCTCCCGCCGTCGTGCAGGTCGAGGGCGTGCAGCCGCCCCCGGGCGTCGCCGACGTAGACCGTGCGCCCGGCGACCACGGGGCCCGCGGTGATCGGCGCCCCCACCGGCTCGCCCCACTCGGCCTGTCCGTGGCCGGCCGGGAACGACCACACCACGCCCGCGCCGGACGCCACCACGACGCGCGCTCCCGGGGCGACGGCGCAACCGACCACGCGACCGCCGACCGGGCGGCGGTCGGTAAGCCGTTGGGCCGTGGTGTCCAGGGTGTTGAGCCAGCCGTCCGCCGAACCCGCGTGCAGCAGCACGCCGTCGCCCACGGGGGTGCCGCGCAGGCCGCCGGGCAAGGCGTACTCCCATTGGAAGTAGCCGGTGTGGCCGTTCATGGCGGTGACCATGCCGTCGGCGGTGGCCGCCAGCACGGTGCCGTCGGCGGTGGCGGCGACGTACTGCACCCAGTCGTCGAGCGGGCGCTCCCACTCCGTTTCCACGGTGCGCATGGGGGTCTGCGGCCGGGCGGGCACCGGGCGCCGGTGGACGACGGTTCGGGCATCGGCTCCGCCGGGCGGTACCGACACGCGCTCGGCCGCCCCGGGCGGTCCCGGGGCGCGCGGCGGAGTGGCCGTGTGCGGCGGCCCCGACCTGCGCGGCGGTTCCGGTACGCGCCGCACGGGGGTGCGGGGCGGCGGGCTGCGGAACTCGGCGGCGAACGCCCCGGGGCGTATACCGGAGATGATCTCGGTGCGTGTGCCGTCGTCGGCGGGCGGGGGCGCCTCGTACCAGCGCGGGGCGATCGTCCCGGGCGCCGTGGTCGCGGCGTCGCCGAGGGCGAGGATCTGGGACGTCGACGACGCGTCGGCGGGACCGGTGAAGGTCGGGGGCACCTGGTGCGGGTTCACGGTCTGCCGGTGCGGGGCCCCGGCCACGGGCACCGGACGCAGGGGGTGGCCCTCCAGCTTGTGGCGGTGCGCGGGTTCGAGCGCTTCGGTGAAGACCGGCACCGGCGCCCCCGGGGTCCGGCTGGTGCGCAGCAGGATCATGGCCTCGGCGGCGCTCGGGCGTTCCTCCGGCCGCTTCTCCAGCAGCCGGTGCAGCACGATGTCGAGGTCGTTGGGTATGCCGCCGAAGTCGACGTCTCCGGCGCGCAGATCGCCGTAGTTCTTGTACGGGGGATGGCCGGTCGCGGCGAACAGCGCGATGGCGCCGAGCCCGAAGAGGTCGCCCGCCGCGTCGTAGTGCGTGCCCTTCTCGGTGCCGGGCCGCTCCGGCGGCATGTAGAGGAGGGTTCCCACCGCTTCGCCCGTCGCCGTCATCGGCTGGGCGCCGACCGCGCGGGCCAGCCCGAAGTCGATGACGTGCGGACCGGCGGGCGTCACCAGCACGTTGCGCGGGTTGAGGTCGCGGTGCGCGCGGCCCTTGGAGTGCAGCAGGTTGAGCACCTCGGCGACGCGGATCGCCAGCGCCCGCACCGCGCCCGCGGGCAGCGGGCCGTGCTCGTCGACCAGTTGCTGGAGTGTCGGGCCGGCGACGTACTCGGTGGCCAGCCAGGGGCGCGACGCGTGCGGTTCGGCGACGAACAACCGGGGCACGGCCGGGTGCTGAAGGTGTCTCAGGAACTCGGCCTCGCGGGCGAACCGGCTCCGGTACTCCGACTCCTTGTGGGAGGCCAGCAGTTCCCCGTGCATCAGCTTCACGGCGGCGGGGGCGTGCGAGTTGACGTGCTCGCCGTAGTACACCTCGCCGAATCCGCCACCGCCCAGCCGGTGCAGGAGGCGGAAGCCCCCGACCTGTGCCGTACGCCGTCCGAATACAGCGTCCATACGAGTCCCCACCCCCAGGCGCCGTACGACGGCTGCTTTCGTGCCGCCACTGGCCGCAATCGTTACACGACACGGCGGTGGACGTGAGAGGTTCTTCCCTCTGACCGGAGTGTCGGCGCGCTCGGGAACGAGGCAGGTGGGGAGGCATGCGGGAGTGGAGAGGTGGGAGCGGTGACGACGGCGTCCGAGGACATCGTGTGCTCGTTGTGCGGGCAGGACCACGTGGTGCGGTACCGGATCAAGGGGACCGGAGACGAGTTCTGGATGTGCCCCGAGTGCGAGTCGCTGTGGCGGCCCGGAGCCGACCCGCGCCGGTCGACAGAGGCCTATCTGAGTGTTTATCTGGAGGCCCGGGGACTCGACCCGGCCGACGTCGAACTGGAACGGGTCGAGGGGTAGGCATCCGTTTTGCCGGTGCCCTCGAAAAGTTCCCTCGCAACTTGCTATTTAGGAACGGTCCGTTCCTGTATGGACCGTAGTGTTTGAGCCATGGAGAACACGCGGCACAACCACGCAGACCAGAGCCTCCCGCACGGCGTCCGCTCCTTCCGGATCGAGGTGCCGCAGGCAGACGTGGACGACCTCCGCGACCGGCTGCGCCGCACCCGCCGCGGCGGCGAGGTGCCCGGCACCGGCTGGAGCCGGGGCGTGCCCGCCGACTACCTGGCGGGTCTGGCGGCCTACTGGGCCGACGGGTACGACTGGCGGGCCGCTGAGGCGGGGCTCAACGAACTCCCGCAGTACATGGCGGAGATCGACGGCCAGGACATCCACTTCGTGCACGTGCGCTCGACGAACCCCGACGCGCTGCCCCTGCTGCTCGCGCACGACTGGCCCGCCTCGATCGTCGAGTACATCGAGGTCGTACGCCCGCTGGCCGAGCACTTCCACGTCGTCCTCCCGTCCACCCCCGGCGTCGGGTTCTCCGGTCCGCTCACCTCGGCCGGCTGGAACACCGGCCGTATTGCCGCCGCGTACACCGAGCTGATGGCCCGGCTCGGGTACGAGCGCTACGGGGCCGGCGGCACGGGCGGCGGCGCGTGGATCGCGACCGAGATGGGCCGCCTCGCGCCGGACAAGGTGGTCGGCATCCACGTGAACGGCTTCATCGTGTTCCCGTCCGGCGACCCCGCCGAGTTCGAGGGCCTGACCGAGGCCGAGCAGGAGCGGCTCGGCCGGCTCGAGCAGTTCCGCGACGACAAGATGGGCTTCAACGCCATCCAGTCGACGCGGCCGCACACCCTGGCGCATGCGCTGCACGACTCCCCGTCCGGCCAACTCGCGTGGATCGTCGAGAAGTTCAAGGAGTGGACGGACGCCGAGGCGGAGCTGCCCGAGGACGCGGTGGACCGCGACCACCTGCTGACCAACGTCAGTCTCTACTGGTTCACCGCGACGGCCGGGTCGTCCGCGAACCTCTACTACGAGGCCGCGCACGACGCGGCAGCGTGGGGGCCGAGGGACCGCGGGACGGTGCCGACCGGTGTCGCCGTGGCGCTCAGCACCGACATCGCGGTGCGCCGTTTCGCGGACCGTGACCACAACGTCACGTACTGGTCGGAGATCGAGCGCGGCGGCAACTTCCTGCCGTTGGAGCAGCCGCAGGCGTTTGTCGACGACATTCGCGCGTTCTACCGCTCCCTGAAGGCCATCGCGGACTGACGGGCTCGCCGAGTTCGGCAGTCAGGCGAGACTAGGCGCTCCCGAACTCAGGCGTCTTCCCGAACCCGAAAGTTCGGTACGGCCCCACCGGATCTCCCTCCGGTGGGGCCTTTCGTCATGCCCGGGCGGGGCGGCGTGCGGCGGCGGGGGCATTGCGCTCGGCGTCGACGACGGCGTCCAGGAGCCCGGGGAACGCCTCGGCGAACTCGGCGTCCCTGAGGGTGTTCATGCGCGACGTGCCGACGTAGTGCTGCCGGATGAGGCCGGCCTCGCGCAGGATGCGGAAGTGGTGCGTGGCGGTGGACTTGCTCACCGCGATGTCGAAGGACCCGCACGCGATGTCGGCGTCGGCCTCGCGCAGTTGCCGCACGATGCTGCGCCGGACCGGGTCGACGAGTGCCTCCAGGACCTGCTGTAGCGGGATCGTCCGTACGTCGGGGTGGTGGGGGGTGCGGTCGTCCATGGCGCCAATGGTACGACGCTCATCAAAGTTTGACGAGCGTCGTACTTTCGTGTTGGGGTTGGACCCGGTTCGCCGCGCCACCGAGTGCGGCTCCACCTCAGGACAGTTCCCGCGGAAGGACGAAGCGATGGCCAGGACGGTGTTGTTCCACGAGTTGGGCGGACCCGAGGTGCTGCGGGTCGAGGACGTGCCGGTCGGCGACCCCGGCCCGGGCGAACTGCGCATCCGGGTGGACGCGATCGGGCTCAACAGGGCAGAGGCGCTCTTCCGCTCGGGCCACTACATCGAGCCCGTGAAGCGGTTCCCCGCGAGACTGGGGGCCGAGGCCGCGGGCGTCGTCGAGGCGGTCGGGGAGGGCGTCACCGGGTTCCGGCCCGGGCAACCCGTCAGCACGGTGCCGGCCTTCTCGCAGAACGACTACGGCGTGTACGCCGAGACCGCCCTCGTCCCCGCCGCCGCGGTGCTGCACCGGCCGGAGGGCGTCGGCGCGGTCGAGGGCGCGGCGATGTGGATGCCGTACGGAACGGCGTACGGCGCGCTCGTCGAGGTCGGCGGCCTCGGCCCCGGCGACACGCTCGTGCTCAACGCGGCCTCCAGCAGCGTCGGCCTCGCCGCCATCCAGGTCGCACACCGGGTCGGCGCCACGCCGATAGCCCTCACCCGCACCGCGGCCAAGAAGGACGCGCTGCTCAAGGCCGGGGCGGCGGAGGTCGTCGTGACCGATGACGAGGACGTCGTCGAGCGGGTGCGCGCGGCGACGGACGGCCGCGGCGCGCGCATCGTCTTCGACGCGGTCGCCGGACCCGGTGTGACGGAACTGGCGCGCGTCGTGGCCGACGGAGGCACGCTGCTGGTCTACGGCGCGCTCAGCGGGCAGCCCACCCCGTATCCCGGCGTCGAACTGGGCCTGCCGGCACTGAACATGCGCAGCTACACGGTGCTGGAGGCCACGACCAGGCCCGAACGGCTGCGCCGTCTGGAGGCGTTCGTCGCTTCCGGCTTCCGCACGGGCGCCTTCAGTCCGGTGGTGGACCGCACGTTCCCGCTGGAGGACATCGTCGAGGCCCATCGCCACCTGGAGTCGAACTCCCAGGTGGGGAAGGTGGTTGTCACGGTTCCCCGGTAACGGCCCCTCGGCCCCCGCGGCGGTCATGACGTACGATCGACGATCAAACGGTTGGAGCAAGGCCGACCAGCCTTCCACCTGAGTCGGCCGGCCCCTCCCCGCCGAGTCGTCCGCGGCCCCGGCAAAGGGAGTTGCCGGCCGTCGACAGACGAATATCGGGGGAATCAGATGAACGGCAGCGGGCCCGGCAGTCCGAAACCGTCGACCGACCCTGCGCCTTGCGGGTCCGAGAGCCATCCGGTGCTCCACGAGGCGGCGACACTGTGGGAGTTGGTCGAGCGGCGGGCGAAGGCGACACCGGACCGCCCGTTCCTCCTGGACGAGGAACGCCGCTTCTGCTTCGGCGAGATAACCGACTGGGCCGAACGCGTCGCCGCCGGCTACCTGGCTCTCGGGATCGGCGCGGGTACGCGCGTCACCTGGCAACTGACCACACGCGTCGAGTCGATCGTCGTATCGCTGGCACTCGCCCGGCTCGGCGCCGTGCAGAACCCGGTCATCCCGTTCTACCGGGAACGCGAGGTCGGCTTCTGCCTGGACCAGACCCGCGCGCAGTACTACATCTGCCCCGGGACCTGGAAGGGCTTCGACTTCGCGGAGATGGCCGCGACCGTCATCGCCAAGACCCCGCGGGAACGGGCGCCCCGCGTGCTGGAGGCGTACGACCGACTCCCCGAGGGCGACCCGGCGACGCTGCCGCCCCCGCCGTCCGACGGCGACGAAGTGCGCTGGCTCTACTACACGTCCGGCACCACCTCCGACCCGAAGGGCGTGTGCCACACCGACCGGACCCTGGTCGCGGGGGCGCACGGCCTCGCGGTGGCCCTGGAGATGGCGGATCCCGACGTCGGTTCGCTGACGGTCCCGTTCGCGCACATCGCCGGGCCCGACTACATCATCGCCCTGCTCCTGACCGGCCTTTCCGTCGTCGTCGTGGAGCACTTCGAACCGGCCTCCGCGATACCGCTGTTCGAGCGCCTGGGTGTCTCGCTGGTCGGCGGGTCCACGGCCTTCTACAACCTGTTCCTCGCCGAGCAGCGCAAGCAGCCGGGCCGCCGGATCATCCCGACGCTGCGCGTGGTGGCGGGCGGCGGCGCGCCCAAGCCGCCCGAGCTGTTCGACCTGGTGCGCGACGAACTGGGCGCCGTGCTCTGCCACGGCTACGGCATGACCGAGGCGCCGATGATCGCCCAGGGCGGCCCCGGCCACTCGCCGGAGCAGCTCGCGAACTCCGACGGCGCTCCGGTGGTGGGGATGGAGATCCGCATCGTCGCGTCCGACGGGACTCCGGCGGCGCCGGGGGAGGAGGGCGAGATCACGGTGCGGGGGCCGATGCTGTTCAAGGGTTACACCAACCCGGCGCTCAACGAAGTGTCGTTCGACAAGGACGGGTTCTACCGCACCGGCGACCTCGGCCGCATGCGCCCGGACGGCCACATCACGGTCACCGGGCGGCTGAAGGACGTCATCATCCGCAAGGGCGAGAACATCTCCGCCCAAGAGGTCGAGGAACTCCTGTTCGGCCACCCGAAGATCGCCGACGTGGCGGTCGTCGGGATCCCCGACGACGAACGCGGCGAACGCGTCTGCGCGGTCGTCGAACGCGCCGCGGGCCAACCGGCTCTGACGTTCGACGAGATGGCGTCACACCTGCGCGGACTCGGGCTGATGGCCCAGAAGATCCCCGAGCAACTGGAGGTCGTGGACGCCCTGCCGCGCAGCGAGACCTTGCGCAAGGTCCTGAAGTACAAGCTCCGCGAGCGGTACGAGGCGGCCCCCTGGTCGCCGCCGTCGCGGTAGGCACCCCGCTGCCGCGCCCGCCGCAATGCGCTTGACCTGCGTGTTAGCGTCGGCGGTGTGAGCACTGGCGAGTTCCCACCCGGCATCACGTGGCGCCGCCTCGGCGAAGCCGACTTCCCGCTTCTCAAGGAGTGGCTGGAGCGACCGCACGTGGCCCGGTGGTGGAACCACGAGACCGCGCCGGAGGCGGTCGCCCGCGACTTCGGTCCGGCGGCGCGCGGCGAGGAGCCGTCCCAGGACCTCCTGGCGTACCTCGGGGACCGGCCCTTCGCCCTGGTGCAGCGCTGCCGGTTCGCCGACTACGCACACGACTTCGCGGAGCTGGCGGGCCAGGTCGACGTACCGGCGCATGCCGCGACGATCGACTACCTGATCGGCGACGAGGCGCACACCGGGCGGGGCCTCGGTCCGCGGCTGATCGCCGCGGTCGTCCACGACACCTGGGGCGAGTACCCGGAGGTGGCGGCCATCGTCGTACCGGTGCACGCGGGCAACCGGCCGTCGTGGCGTGCGCTGGAGAAGGCCGGCTTCCGGCGGGTCGCCGAAGCGTCGCTGGAACCCGACAACCCGGTCGACGACCGCAGCCACTTCGTCTACCGAATCGACCGGCCGGCCGAGATCGACGGCGTCCAGGTGCTCGCCTTCGCCGACGGCGCGGCCTTCGAGGACTGGTTGACCGCCAACCACACCCGCCACGAGGGGTTGTGGATCAAGGTGGCCAAGAAGAAGTCCGGCATCCCGACCGTCACGGACGACGAGATGGTCGACATCGGCCTCTGCTTCGGCTGGATCTCGGGGCAGCGCCGCTCGCTCGACGACCGCTTCTACCTGCAGAAGTACGTGCCGCGCCGGCCACGGAGCCTCTGGTCGCAGGTGAACGTCGAGAAGGTCGCCGCGCTGACCGCCGCGGGCCGGATGCGGGAACCCGGACTCGCGGAGGTCCGCAAGGCGCAGGAGGACGGGCGCTGGGCGGGGGCGTACGAGTCCCAGAAGACCTGGTCGGTTCCCGCCGACTTCACCGCCGCCCTCGATGCCGACCCCGAGGCGAAGCGCGTGTTCGACGCGCTCGACAAGTCGGCCCGCTACCTGGTGGTGCTCCCCGTCCTCCAGGCCCGCACCCCCGCGGCGCGTACCGCCCGCATCGGGCAGGCACTGCGGTCGCTCACCGAAGGCCGCGCCGACGGCCCGGCCGGCGGTCAGTCCTCGGCGCCGAAGTCCCCGTAGGTCGGCTCGCCGGTACGGGCGTACGTGTTGATGACCACCCCGGTGGACGTCGGACGGCTCGACGCGAGGCCGAAGGCGCTGGGCAGGGCGCTCTCGGGGAACAGGCGCTTGCCCGTGCCGAGGACGACCGGGAACGTCAGCAGATGCAAGGTGTCCACCAGGCCCAGCGTGAGCAGCGAACCCACGAGGCGTCCGCTGCCGTGCACCTGGAGCTCGCGGCCCGGCTGCGCCTTGAGGGCGGTGACCTCCTCGCGGAGATCGCCGGTCAGGACACGGGTCTCGGCCCACTCCGGCGAGGTGAGCGTCGAGCTGGGGACGTACTTCGGGAGGCTGTTGAGGCGGCCCGCGATGGGGTTGTCCGGGTCGGTGACCTTGGGCCAGTACGCGGCGAAGATGTCGTACGTCTTGCGGCCGAGCAGGAAGGCGTCCACCTGGCCGAAGATGCCGTCCATGAAGGCGCCGAAGTCCTTGTCGTCGTAGGGGTATGCCCATCCGCCGTGCGGGAAGCCGTCGCTGCGGTCCTCGTCCGGGCCGCCGGGGGCCTGGTACACGCCGTCGATGGTGATGAAGGTGGTGGCGGTCAGCTTCATGGCGGTCTCCCTTGCTGCACATCCGCGGGCTCTGCACGACCGGCTCGATCGGCACAATCCGCGTGACCTGTCCGTCGAACGGTCCGGTCGCCCGCCGCCGACGGCGGGCGCCCGGGACGCACAAACCCAGTTGGGGCCCTCAC
>NZ_JBEZFP010000084.1:0-40890 GCF_040649515.1 Streptodolium elevatio | reverse complement strand
GCTATCCAGGACGGCTCCGACGCCGTGATCACACCAGCCACATCAAGATCATGCCACCCGCGACCGGCACTTACGGGACAGGCCTTAGGCCGACGTAAATCTGCCGCCGGTAGGTCCGGCGGCAGGGTGCGGACACGACCGACCGCGGCGGCCGGAGGAACGAGGGCGTTCCGTTGGGCTGCGCGCCGCTGACCGTGGCGCGCAGCCGGCCCGGCGGCGTCGTCGCGAGGCTGAGGGCACCGGCGGACGGTCCGCGCGCGTCGATTCGACCGCGGAATCGCGCGGTCCGGGGAATCGCGCGGTCCGCTGAATCACGCGGTCCGGGGGATCGCGCCGTGCTCGGATCGCGGGGCGTCACCCGATTGCCGGATCGGTGGTGCCTCGGCGGTTTCGCTCCCTCGCGCCCATGGGACGAGCCGACGATGACGACCGCAGAAGGGCAGCGCCCAGCGGCCGATGACCGCCGGGCCGCGATCGGCGTCTTCCGCGAATGGGACCGTCTCGACGAGGTTGTGGTGGGGCGTCGGCTCGACTTCCGCATCCCCGACGACCGGCGGTCGCCGCGCGGTCCCGCCCGCCGGCTTCGGCGACGGCTGGACTGACGCCCGGGGCGGCCGCTGGTCCGAGGCCGATCCCGAGGGGTACGTCCGCTGCCGCGATCAACTCGGCGCCCTCGAAGACTTCCTGGCGGCCCGCGGCGTCGTCGTGCACCGGCCCGAGCAGCTGACCCACGACGAGCAGGCGGTCTCGCCGAGTTCTCGCCCTTCCCCCTGCAGATCTTCGCGCGTGACCCGGTCATCGTCGCCGGGGACACCGCCGTGGGGGCGTCGCTGCGCCTGCCGCACCGCTTCAAGGAGCGCTTCGGGCTGCGGACCTGATCGCTCTTCGGCCGGGACATTCTGGTGGGCGTCGGCAGCGGCCGGTTCGCCACTGACGAAGCCGGCTCGACTGGCTCAGGGCGCTGCTCGGGGACGCGTGCCGGGTGCACCGGGTTTCCGCTGCACCCGGGCGTGCTGCACCTGGACGAGGGCCTGGCCGCCGTATCCGCGAGGGCCTGGCGATCGTCGCGCGCAGTTCACCGACGGCCTGCCGCCGCTGATCGCCGACTGGGAGCTGGTGGACCTCACCCTGCCAGGCCCCTCGGGCGCCGGGCGCCGGGCGGCGATTCGCGGTCCGGACCGTAGGATCGGGAGGGTGAGCACTCTGCGATTCCTCAAGGGGCACGGCACCGAGAACGACTTCGTCATCGTCCCCGATGCCGACGGTGCCCTCGACCTCGACGCGCGCCACGTGGCCGCGCTGTGCGACCGGCGCGCGGGCATCGGCGCGGACGGGCTGCTGCGCGTCGTGCGTTCGGCCAAGGACCCCGCGGCCGCCCACATGGCCGACGAGGCCGAATGGTTCATGGACTACCGCAACTCCGACGGCAGCATCGCCGAGATGTGCGGCAACGGCGTACGCGTGTTCGCCCGCTACCTCGTCGAGTCCGGCGAGGCCGCGCCAGGCGACCTGCGCATCGCCACCCGGGGCGGCGTCAAGACGGTGCGCGTGCCGGCCGACGGCGGCGACGTCACCGCCGAGATGGGCTCCGCGCGTTTCCCCGGCCCCGACGGCATCGAGGTCACGCTGCCCGACGGCACGGTGCGCCCCGCCGTCAACGTCAACATGGGCAACCCGCACGCCGTCGTGTTCGTCGACCACCTCGACGACGCCGGCACCCTGTACACCGCGCCGCCGGTGACGCCCGCGTCGGCGTATCCCGAGGGCATGAACATCGAGTTCGTGGTCGACCGCGCGCCGGGGCACGTGGCGATGCGCGTGCATGAGCGCGGATCGGGCGAGACCCGCTCGTGCGGGACGGGCGCGTGCGCGGTCATGGTCGCCACCGCGCGGCGGGACGGCGCCGAGCTGCCCGCGACGTACACCGTCGACGTGCCGGGCGGCCGCCTGGTGATCACGGAGTTCGCGGACGGCCGAGTCGAGATGACCGGTCCCGCGGTGATCGTCGCCGAGGGCGAGGTCGACCTCGCCCGCCTCACGATGCGCGGCTGAGCCGACCCGCCTGACCGACCCGCCTGATCTGTCCCTCTGGCCCGACCGACCCCCTGGCCCGATCCGGCCGGGTCGCCCGTATCCGTGCCCACCTGTATGGGCCCTTCGCGGCCGCTCTGCTAGAAACGCTTGACGCAGCCAAGCGAAAGCAGTCGGAGGGCCTTCAATGAGTTCACGCATGGACGTCGCGCGCGCCACCACCCAGGCGGTCAAGCCCGCGATCCAGCAGATCGGGTCGAAGTTCTTCTTCGACCCCGCGACCACCGCGCGCGGCGCCGAACTGGGCTACGACGGACTCCAGTTCTACATCGCGGGTCGCGGCGGCGTGATCGGGGACGCGTCCGACGAGGTGGTGGCCGACGCGTTCCACTACTTCGAGCCCGCGGCCATCACCGGGATGTGGGCCGCCGCCGCGAAGATCGGCCCGCCCGCCGAGGCCGCCGCGGCGTACGCCGAGTGCTGCCACGCATGGGGCCGCGCCAAGCTCGCGGACCTGCCCGGCGTCGCGCGTCTCGCCGACCTCGCGGGCCGGATCACCGACGCGAACGACCTCGGGACGGCCGGACGCCTGTCCAGCGGATGGCGTGCCATGCCCGGCGCCGAGGACGCTCCCGCCCGCGCGATGCACCACTTCCAGACGCTCCGCGAGCTGCGCAGCGACCTGCACGCGCTGGCCCTGCGCATCCACCGCATAGGCGCCCTGGATGCGCAGATCGGGGAGCGCAAGAACGAGGGCATGATCAAGTTCTTCGGCTGGACCGAGCCGTTCCCGGAGCTCGACGACGTGCTGGCCGAGCGCCGCGCGGACGCGGAGGTGCTCACCGACGAGATGGTCGCGGGCGCGTACTCGGTGTTGGACGAGGCGGAGTCCGCGGAGTTCGCGGCCCTGACGCAGGCCGCGCTCGCCCACCTGGCCTGAGGCTTCCGGGGGAGAACCTCCGGGACGCGGTCGCGATGCAGCCGGGACGAGGCGCCGTCAACCCTACGAACGATGTATCCCCGAGGGGGGAACCCCGGAGAAAGTAGGGGAGAGCCGGGGTGTTCTCCGCCGTGGGGATGAGCGCCCTTCCCGGTCGCGCGGGCGAGGTGTCGCCGACGGGCTCGACCTAGCGTGGAACGTACGCCAGCGTTCCCTGCCAGGAGGCCCCGATGTCCGCGTCCCATGCCCGAAACCGCCGCCGCCGACTCGCCGTGCTGATACCGGCGGTGGCGGTCGTCCCCCTGGTCCTGGCCGCGTGCGAGATGGACGTCGACGTCGACGCCGAGCACAAGAAGACGAACACGTACGAGGTCAGCGAGAAGGTCGGCAAGATCTCGGTCGTCACCACGGCCGGCAAGGTCACCGTCACCGAGAAGGACATACCCCAGGTCAAGGTCACCGAGAAGTGGAACTGGGAGGGCGGCACCGAGCCGACCACCAGCCACAAGGTCGACAACGGCACCGTGGACCTGACGTACAAGTGCGGTAACAAGGACTGCTGGGTGTCGTACGAGGTCGAGGTGCCGCGCGGCACCGGCGCGCACGTCGAGACCGACGCGGGCGAGGTACGCCTCACCGGGCTGTCCGGCGACCTCGACGTCAGCACCGGCGCCGGCAAGATCGACGGTGACGCGCTCACCGCCAAGCAGGCCACCGCCCGGACCACCGCGGGGTCGCTCGACCTGACCTTCAGCGCCGCCCCCGCGAATGTGGACGCCAAGACGACCGCGGGCCGCGCCACCGTCCGCGTGCCCTCCGGCCAGTCCTACAACGTGGACGTCGAGGCGACCGTCGGCGACACCGACGTGGACGTCGCCAAGGACGCCAACGCCGCCAGCAAGATCAAGGTGCGCACGACGGCGGGCCAGGCACGCGTGCTGACGTCCTGAGCACGGCCTCGCGCCTCTGCCGCACAGCCGACGCACCTGACGCACGCCTGACACACGCGCCTGGCCACCCTGACGTACGCCTCAGGCAGCCCGACGCGCCGCGGCGGACTCCCGACACAACGGGGGAAACCCGCGTGCCATTCTGCGGGCCTGCGTGGCACGATCGAGGGGACGGATTCCCCAGGCGACGGGGCGGAACATCTCCGCACCGCGCCGTGTTGAACAGGACAATATGACCTCCGCATACGACCGCTCCCCGCACGACGACGATTCCGCAGTCGAACTTTTCGACGACCTCGACCTCGACGGATTCGACGACGCTGACGGCGACGGTTCGGGCGACACCGCCGGGTCGGGTCCTGCTGCACATGGCGCGGGCTACGACGGCGACCAGTTCGACCTCGCCGACCGCCAGGCGCTGCGCCGCGTGGCGGGACTGTCCACCGAGCTCGCCGACGTCACCGAAGTCGAGTACCGCCAGCTCCGCCTGGAGCGCGTGGTGCTCGTGGGCGTCTGGACCGACGGCACCGTGGAGGAGGCCGAGAACTCCCTGCAGGAGCTCGCGGCCCTCGCCGAGACCGCCGGATCCGAGGTCCTCGAAGGCGTCATCCAGCGCCGCGACAAGCCGGACCCGGCCACGTACATCGGTTCCGGCAAGGCCCGGGAACTGCGTGACGTCGTCGTCGCGACCGGCGCCGACACCGTCGTCTGCGACGGTGAACTGACGCCCGGTCAGCTCATTCATCTGGAAGACGTGGTCAAGGTCAAGGTCGTCGACCGGACCGCGCTCATCCTCGACATCTTCGCCCAGCACGCCAAGTCGCGTGAGGGCAAGGCGCAGGTCTCGCTCGCGCAGATGCAGTACATGCTTCCGCGCCTGCGCGGCTGGGGCCAGTCGCTGTCCCGCCAGATGGGCGGTGGCGGCAGCGGCAGCAGCGGTGGCGGCATGGCCACCCGCGGTCCCGGTGAGACCAAGATCGAGACCGACCGGCGGCGCATCCGCGAGAAGATGGCCAAGATGCGCCGCGAGATCGCCGACATGAAGAAGGCGCGCGACACCAAGCGCGCCGAGCGGCGCCGCAACAAGGTGCCGTCGGTGGCGATCGCCGGATACACCAACGCGGGCAAGTCCTCGCTGCTCAACCGGCTGACCGGGGCGGGTGTCCTGGTGGAGAACGCGCTGTTCGCCACCCTGGACCCGACCGTACGCCGGTCCGAGACGCCGTCCGGCCGCGTCTACACGCTGGCCGACACGGTGGGCTTCGTACGGCACCTGCCGCACCAGCTCGTCGAGGCGTTCCGCTCCACGCTGGAAGAGGTCGCCGAAGCCGACCTGATCCTGCACATCGTGGACGGCTCGCACGCCGAACCCGAGGCGCAACTTGCCGCGGTACGCGAGGTGTTCGTCGAGGTCGAGGCGCAGAACGTGCCGGAGATCGTGGTGGTCAACAAGGCCGACGCCGCGGACCCGCTGGTCCTGGCCCGGCTGCTGCGCCGCGAGCCGCACGCCGTCGTCGTCTCGGCGAAGACCGGGCAGGGCATCGAGGAGCTCCTCGCCCTGATCGACGAGGAACTGCCGCGCCCCGAGGTCGAGGTGGAGGCGCTGGTGCCGTACCACCGCGGTGACCTCGTCGCGAAGGTGCACGAAAGCGGCGAGATCCTGGAGAGCGAGCACCGTGCCGAGGGCACGTGGCTGCGCGCCCGGGTCGGTGCCATGCTGGCCGCCGAACTGCAGGGCTTCGCGGTGGCCAACCGGTAGGAACGACAGGCGAACACGCCACGGACGCACGACGAAGCGGCGGGACCCCGAAAAAGGGTCCCGCCGCTTCGTCGTGTTCGGCTGTGTGTTTCGGGCTGTGTGTCTCGGGCTGGGCGTTCGGGCCGGTGTGTTCGGACCGGGAGGTTGGCGAGCCGGGGCTTTCGCGGGCCGGGGCGCACGGCGCGCGTGCGCGTTGTGCGGGTACCTCGAAAAGGGCGGCCCCCTACCCGTGTTCGCGGTCGGTCCTGATCGTTGGACAGGAGGTGCGGACGTCGAGCGGAAACCGCCCCGGAAGCACGGAAAGCCCGTACGGTCACTCGAAACGGTGGTGTTGGTTGCGAAGCGTGACATATCTAAGGTAAGCCTTACCTAATTTTGATCGCCGGGGCGGTATGCCCGGACCCACCCGCCGAGCCCGCTCGGCCTCAACCCGGGAGGCATGCCCGTGAGCGCCGCACCCACGACGACCGACGCCACCGCAGTCGGCTCGGGAGCAGGCACCGGAGCAGGTGCGGGAGCGGCGGGCGCGGGTGCCGCGGCCGGGCCCGAGGGCATCCTCCTGCGCCAGGCCCGCCGCGAGTCGTCCGCCCGGACGTACGCGCGGTCGCTGCCGATCGTCCCGGTCCGCGCCAAGGGCATGACGGTCGAAGGCGCCGACGGCCGCCGCTACCTCGACTGCCTGTCCGGCGCCGGCACGCTCGCGCTCGGCCACAACCACCCCGTCGTCCTGGAGGCGATCCGCGGCGTCCTGGACTCCGGCGCACCGCTGCACGTCCTCGACCTCGCGACGCCGGTCAAGGACCGCTTCGTCGAGGCGCTGTTCGAAACGCTGCCACCGGAGTTCGCGCGCGACGCCCGCATCCAGTTCTGCGGACCCGCGGGCACCGACGGCGTGGAGGCGGCACTCAAGCTGGTGCGCACCGCGACCGGTCGGCGCGGCATGCTGGCGTTCGCCGGGGCGTACCACGGCATGACGGCCGGGGCGCTCGCGGTCAGCGGCGACACCGCGATCCGCGAGGCGATCGGGCCGGGGGCGGACGAGGTGACGCGGCTGCCGTACCCGCACGCGTACCGCTGTCCGTTCGGCACCGGCGGCGGCGAGAGCGCACGGCTCGCCGCCCGCTATGCCGAGACCCTGCTCGACGACCCGTCCGGCGGCGTGGCCGCACCCGCCGCGATGATCCTCGAGGTCGTGCAGGGCGAGGGCGGCGTCATCCCCGCCCCCGACACGTGGCTGCGCGAGATGCGCCGGATCACCGACGAACGCGGCATCCCGATGATCGTCGACGAGGTGCAGACCGGCCTCGGACGCACCGGCGCCTTCTGGGCGATCGAGCACAGCGGGATCGTGCCCGACGTCATGGTCATCTCCAAGGCCGTCGGCGGGTCGCTGCCGCTCGCCGTCGTCGTCTACCGCGGCGACCTGGACCGCTGGTGGCCGGGTGCGCACGCCGGTACTTTCCGCGGCAACCAGCTGGCCATGGCGGCCGGCACCGCGACCATCGGCTTCATCCGCGAGAACCGCCTCGACGAGGAGGCCGCGCGCCTCGGCGCACGGCTCACCGCGGGGCTACGGCAACTCATGGCCGCCGAGCCTGCGGTCGGCGACGTCCGCGGCCGCGGCCTCATGATCGGCGTCGAGATCGTCGACCCGGACGCCCCGCCCGGCCCCGACGGATCCCGCCCGCCCGCCCCCGAACTCGCCGCTGCGGTACGCGCCGAAGCCCTGGAGCGCGGCCTCGTCATCGAACTGGGCGGCCGGCACGGCACGGTGGTGCGTCTGCTCCCCCCGCTGACGATGACCGAGGCGCAGGCCGACGCCGTGCTGGACCGGCTCTGCGAGGCGGTGCCCGCCGCCGTGGCGCAACGGAGGAGCGCATGATCGTGTCCGATCCGACGCCGGAGCCCGCGCCGGTGCCCCCGCCCGGACCGGCGCCGGCGCAGGCGCCGGAGGCCGGCTCATCGGTTCAGGTGGCACCCGCTTCGGCCCAGGCGGCACCCGCGGCGACCCAGGCGGTTCCCGTGGCTCCCGCGGCAGTTCAGGCGGCATCCGCGGCGCCCGCGGCGACTCAGACGGTGGCTCCGCCCGCGCCCGCGCCCGCGACGTCGGCGTCAGCGGCGCAGCCGCGTGAGCCGGCGGCCTTGCCGGCGCCGCTCGCCGGAGGCGTCTCCGGGCCCGACGCCCTCGGCGAACTCCTCGGCACCGTCCTGGCGTCGCTCGCCGCCGGGGCGCGGGACCGCGGTGGGCCGCTGCCGCCCGGCGGGCCCCCGGCCGTCGACGCCGCCGTACGCCGCGCCCTCGCCGCCGACCCGCTGCCCGCCCGCGGTGTCGGCGCGCACGAGGCGCTCGCGGACCTGACCCGCGTCCTGGCGTACGGCACCGCCGACCCCGCCGACCCCGCCTGCGCCGGGCACCTGCACTGCCCGCCGCTCGCCGTCGCGGTCGCCGCCGATCTCGCCGCCTCCGCGCTCAACCCGTCCCTCGACTCCTGGGACCAGGCCCCCGCGGCCACCGCGCTGGAGACCGAGGTCGTCGCCGCGCTCGCCGCCGCGGCCGGCTTCGTGCCCGGCCTCGCCGCGGGCACCGTCACCACCGGCGGAACCGAGTCCAACCTGCTCGGCCTGCTCCTCGCCCGCGACCGCGGCGGGCCCAGCGCGGGCCGCCACCGCATCCTGTGCTCGGACGCCGCGCACTTCTCCGTCCGTCGGTCCGCGGCCCTCCTCGGCATGGGCGACGACGCCGTGGTGCCCGTCGCGACCGGCGCCGACCACCGCGTCGACCCCGGCGCGCTGGACGCCGTGTGCCGCCGCGTGCTCGCCGCGAACGACCGCCCCACCGCGATCGTCGCGACCGCGGGCACCACCGACCTCGGCGCCGTCGACCCCCTCGCGGCCTGCGCGGACGTCGCCCGCGAACACGGCGTCTGGCTGCACGTCGACGCGGCGTACGGCGGCGGCGCGCTGTTCTCCGACCGCCTCGCGCCCCTCCTGCACGGCATCGGCCGCGCCGACTCGATCGGCCTCGACCTGCACAAGCTCGGCTGGCAGCCGGTCGCCGCGGGCGTCTTCCTGGTCCGCGACCGCGCGCTGTTCGCCCCGCTCGCCCAGCGCGCGAAGTACCTCAACCCGGCCGACGACGAACAGGCGGGCCTGCCCAGCCTGCTCGGGTTCTCGCCGCGCACCACGCGCCGCGCCGACGTCTTCAAGATCGCGGTGACGCTGCGGGCGCTCGGCCGCGACGGGCTCGGCGCGCTCGTCGACCGCTGCCACGCCCTCGCGCGCTACGCGGCGGAGCGCATCGACCGCGACCCCGGCCCCGGCGCCCTCGAACTGACCGCCGAACCAGTGCTGACCAGCGTGGTGTTCCGGTACGTCCCGCACCCGCACCCGGGCGAGCCCGTCGGCCGGCATGCCGACCTGGTCAACGCCGAACTGCGCCGCCGCCTGCTCACCTCGGGCCGGGCCGTGGTCGGCCGCACCGAGGTCGGCACCGGCCCCGGCTCGGTGCGCTTGAAGCTCACCCTCCTCAACCCGTACGCCGGCGAGCGCGACGTGGACGCGGTGCTGCGCGCGGTCGTGGAGGCGGGGCGTGCCGTGGAGCGCGACCTGTGACCCACCGGCGACCTCCGCCGGGGCACCGCCTCGGCATAGCCCGCTGACGGCCCAGCGAATTCTGCTGTTTGCCCAACTCTTCCCGAATCTCCCCAAATTTCCGCGAAACACCGGCCAAATGGTCGACATCGCCGGAAATCACCAGATCATCGATGGATGTCGGTCCAACCGGGCCGATCGAACCCCCGGAGCCATGATGACGACCGCAGGTCCCGCCGTGCCTGTCGGAGTCCCCGTGCCCGCCCCCGCACACCCCGCCGCCCACGCGGGCGACGAGACGCGCACCTGGACAGGCGACCCGCTCGACCACCCCGACCCCGACCGCGTCGGCGACGCCGCCGCGACCGAGGCCCTGCTGCGCTGCTGGGTGCGCGAACGCGGCGTACCGGGGCCGCCCGCCGACCGGCCGCTCCGCCTGCCCATGCCCGCGACCGGCGTCACCCTCGAAGTGCCCGTCCGCTACTGGTCGCAGGCCGGATGGCACCGCTTCGGCCCGCCCCGCCTCGCGGACGCCGCCGGGCCCGAGCTCGACGCCGTCACCGTCGCCGCGCTCCTCGGCCGCGAAGCCGACGGCGCCAACGCGGCCGCCCGTACCGACACCGCCGCGCGCGTCGCCGACTCCGCCCGCCGCGCCGCCGACCACGTACGCCACCGCCGCGCGCACCCCGACGACCCGCCCGGCACCACGCCGTTCCTCGCCGCCGAACAGGCACTGCTCCTGGGCCACCCCACCCACCCCACGCCCAAGAGCCGCGACGGCCTCACCACCGCGGAAGCCGCCGCCTACGCACCCGAACTGCGCGGCTCCTTCCCCCTCCACTGGTTCGCCGTCCACCAGGACCTGGTCACCCACGACAGCACCACGGGCAAAACCGCCGCCGCCATCGCCGCGGAACTCTCCGACGGACTCGTCGGACCCGAGGACCACGTCCTCGTGCCCGTGCACCCCTGGCAGGCCCGCGACCTGGCACACCGCCCCGGCATCCGCGCCCTCCTCGACGTCGCCCTCATCCGCGACCTCGGACCGTTCGGGCCGCCGTGGCACCCCACTTCCTCGGTACGCACCGTCTACCGGACCGGCGCGCCCGTCATGCTCAAGCTCTCCCTCGGCCTGCGCATCACCAACTCGCGCCGCGAGAACCTCCGCAAGGAACTCCTGCGCGGCGTCGAGGTCGACCGCCTCCTGTGCGCCGGCCTGGCCGCCGAACTCCACGACGCCCACCCGGACTTCGACATCGTCCGCGACGTCGCCTGGCTCGCCGTCGACGCCCCGCGCACCAGCGGCCCCGAACGCGCCGAGAGCGGCCTCGAACTCGTCTTCCGCGACAACCCGTTCGACGGCGACGACGTCGCCTGCGTCGCGGGCCTGGTCGCCGAACGCCCCGGCATGGGCCCGTCCCGCCTCGCCGCCCTCGTCCACACCCTCGCCAAACGCACCGGCCGCGCCACCGCGTCCGTCGCCGAGGAGTGGTTCACGCGCTACCTCGCCGTCGTCGCCGACCCCATCCTGTGGCTCGACGCACACGCCGGGATCGCCCTGGAGGCCCACCAGCAGAACACCCTCGTCGTCCTCGACCCGGACGGCTGGCCCGCCGGCGGCCGCTTCCGCGACAACCAGGGCTACTACTTCCGCAACTCCCGCACCGCCGACCTCCAGCAGCGCCTCCTCGGCGCGGGCGGCGGCAGCGACACCCTCGTCCCCGACGACGTCGCCGACGAGCGCCTCGCCTACTACCTCGGCGTCAACAACCTCCTCGGCCTCGTCGGCGCGTTCGGCGCCCAACGCCTCGCCGACGAGGACACCCTCCTGCGCCGCCTGCACGCCACCCTCGCCGCGCACGCCCCCCGGGTACGCGCCGCGCGCCTGCTCACCGGCGAACCGACCCTGCGCTGCAAGGGCAACCTCATGACCCGGCTGCACGGACTCGACGAACTGGTGGGCCCCGTGGCCACCCAGTCCGTGTACGTCGACATCCCCAACCCGCTCCACGCACATCGCATGTCCGGAGGTGCCGTCCCCGCATGACCGTGTCCCCGTTGTCCCCCAACAGCCCCGCCGACGCCACCGTGGAGGCCGCCGTCCAGGCCGCCGCCGCCCAGCACGCCCGAACCACCGCCGACGCCGACCCCATCGGCGTCCCCGACGACGACACCCTCCGCCTCACCCACCGCCGCCTGCGCGAAGGGCTCTCCGGACCGCTCACCGAGGCCAACCGCTGGGGCACCGTCTCGCTGCCCCCCGGCCGGTTCTCGTTCCACGAACTGCACCTCAAGCGCGACCTCCCGATCATCCACGAATGGATGAACGACCCCGAGGTGGCCCGCTGGTGGGAACTCGCTGGCGGCATCGAGGTGACCGGCAAGCACCTCGCCGCACACAGCCGCCTCACGCACGCCACCGCGTACGTCGGCTGCCTCGACGACCAGCCCGTCAGCTACTGGGAGCTCTACCGGGCCGACCTCGACCCGCTGGCCCGGCACTACGCGGCCCAGCCCCACGACGTCGGCGTGCACGTCCTCATCGGACCCGCCGCGCACCGCGGCCAGGGCCTCGGCTCGCTGCTCCTGCTCGTGGTCAGCGAACTCATCCTGCGCGCCGCCCCGGACACGCAGCGCGTCATCGCCGAACCCGACGTACGCAACGCCGCCTCCATCGCCGCGTTCCGCCGCGCCGGCTTCCGCCGCTCCGTGGACCTGTCGCTGCCCGGCAAGACCGCCGCGCTCATGATCCGCGAACGCCACCGCGACGGCGGCCCCACCCCGGACACGCCGGAGACCCAGCGCGCCGCCGCGGCACGGTCCGGCGCCAAGGGCGCCCCCGCGAACGGAAACCCGGCGGCGACCGAGTGACCGCACGCGAACTGCCCCACCCGCGCAGCGGAAGCACCCGCTCCGACCCCGGGACCCCCGTCCACGACCTCGTCGGCATCGGCATCGGCCCGTTCAACCTGGCCCTCGCCGCACTCGCCGACCGGGTCGGCGGGCTGCGCACCCTTTTTCTCGACCGGTCCACCGAGTTCCGCTGGCACCCCGGCCTCCTCGTCGACGGCACCACACTCCAAGTGCCGTTCCTCGCCGACCTCGTCACCCTCGTCGACCCGACGAGCCCCTGGTCGTTCCTCGCCTACCTGCGGGCACACGACCGGCTGTTCCCGTTCTACTTCGCCGAGCGCTTCCACGTACCGCGCCGCGAATACGACCACTACTGCCGCTGGACCGCCGCGGCCCTGCCGTCCTGCCGCTTCGGCGCCGACGTCACCCGCGCCGCCTGGGACGCCCAAAGCGGCCTGTACCGCGTCGAGTTCCGCGACACCAAGACCGGCGAAACGCACCACGCCGCAGCCCGCAACCTCGTCCTCGGCATCGGCACCGAACCCGTCATCCCCGCCCCCTTCGCCGAACTCCTCGACACCCACGGGCCCCGCGACGTCCTGCACAGCGCCGACTACCTCGACCACCGCGACAGCCTCACCGCCGCCCCCGACGTCACCGTCGTCGGCTCCGGCCAGTCCGGCGCCGAGGTCTTCCTCGACCTGCTGCGCCGCCGCACCTCACCGCGCCACCGCATCGCCTGGCTCACCCGGTCGCCGGCGTTCGCACCCATGGAGTACTCCAAACTCGGCCTGGAGCACTTCACCCCCGACTACACCCGCTACTTCCACGGCCTCGCCGAACCGGTACGCGACCGCGTCCTGCCCGCGCAGGCCCAGCTCTACAAGGCCGTCAGCGCCGAAACCCTCGCCGCGATCCACGACGAGCTCTACGAACGCGGCGTCGCCGGCGGCCGCGTCCGCGCCACCCTCATGCCCGGCGTCAGCGTCACCACCGTGGTCCGCACCCCGGTCGGCCTCGAACTCGGCTGCCACCACACGCAGCAGGACCGGGCGTTCACCACCCTCACCGACAAGGTCGTCCTCGCCACCGGCTACGCCCCCCGGCGCCCCGACCTCCTCGACCCGCTCGACGCGCACCTGCTGCGCGACGCCCGCGGACGCCCCCGCATCGGCCTCGACCACCGCATCGCCCTCGACGAGTCGGTGACCGGCGGCCTCTACGTACAAAACGCCGAACTCCACACCCACGGCGTCGGCACCCCGGACCTCGGCCTAGGCGCCCACCGCGCCGCCGTCATCCTCAACGCCGTCTGCGGACGCGCCGTCTACCGGTTGCCCGCCCGCACCGCGTACACCACGTTCGGACTCGCCGCCGGAGACACCGCGGCCCCAGCGCCACTCCCGGCACCGCCCGACGAACTGGAGACGCCCCGTGTCCCTGCCTACTGAGCCCGCCCTCACCCCGGCCCGAACCGGCTCGGCACCCTTACCGGACGGCGGCCCCGCCCCCGAAGCCGCCGCGGACGCGTCCCTACCGGCACCTCCGTCCGCCCACGCGGCGTCCGTGCCCGCGGCCCGCAGCGCCGACCCGCCCCGCCAGGACGACGCATGGGCCCGCGCCGGACGCGCGATGCTCGCCAAAGCCGTCGCCGAGTTCGCGTACGAGGAACTCCTCACCCCCGTCCACGAACACGGCGACACCTACCGCATCGACCTGCCCGGCGAGGTCCGCTACGGCTTCCGCGCCCGACGCGGCGCGTACGACTGCTGGCACGTCGACCCCGCCTCGCTGCGCCGCACCGGCCCCCTCGGCGACGAACCCGGCGACGACACACTGCGGTTCCTCCTCGATGCGCACTCCACCCTCGGCCTCACCGGCGACACCGCCGGCCACCTGGTCCGCGAACTCACCGCCACCCTCGCCGCCGACGTCGCCATCGGCGCCACCGCCCAGCCCGCGTCCGTGCTCGCCGAACTCGACTACGCCGACCTCGAAGGCCACCAGACGGGACACCCCTGGATCGTCGCCAACAAGGGACGCCTCGGCTTCTCCGCCACCGACGCCGCCGGCTACGCACCCGAGTCACGCCGCACCCTGCGCCTGCCGTGGATCGCCGTCCACCGCAGCCTCGCGCACTACCGCGCCGTCCCCGGCCTCGACGAACACCGCCTCTACTCCGAGGAATTGGACCCCGCCACCGCGCAGCGCTTCGCCGAGCGCATGGTCTCCCGGCTCGGCGAGGACGCCGACCTCGGCGCCTACCTGTGGATGCCGGTCCACCCCTGGCAGTGGGACGAGACCATCGCCACGCTCTTCGCCCCCGACATCGCCGCCGGACGCATCATCCGCCTCGGCGAGGCCCCGGACCGCTACCTCGCCCAGCAGTCCGTCCGCACCTTCCTCGACGTCGACCAGCCGGCCCGACGCACCGTCAAACTCCCGCTGTCCGTGCTCAACACACTCGTGTGGCGCGGCCTGCCCACCGAACGCACCCTCGCCGCCCCCGCGGTCACCGCCTGGGTCCACGCACTCCGCGACGACGACGAATTCCTGCGCGACGAATGCCGCGTCATCCTGCTCGGCGAGACCGCGTCCGTCACCGTGCGGCACCCCGTCCTCGAAGACCTCCCCGGCGTGCCCTACCAGTACCGCGAACTCCTCGGCACCATCTGGCGCGAACCCCTCACCCCGTACCTCGACCACGGCGAACGCGCCCGCACCCTCGCGTCGCTGCTGCACATCGACCCGTACGGCCGCCCCTTCGTCGCCGAACTCGTCGACCGCTCCGGCATCGCCCCGCGCGCGTGGCTGCGCGCCCTGTTCCACACCATGCTCCCGCCGCTGCTGCACTGCCTCTACCGGTACGGCCTGGTCTTCTCACCCCACGGCGAGAACGCCATCGTCGTGTTCGACGAGGACGACGTCCCGGTACGCCTCGCCGTCAAGGACTTCGTCGACGACGTCAACATCAGCGACCACCCGCTGCCCGAACTCGACGGCCTGCCCGACGAGGTGGCCGCCGTACTGCTGCGCGAAGAGCCCGCGTACCTCTGCCAGTTCATCCACGCGGCGCTCCTCGTCGGGCACTACCGCTACCTCGCCGACATCGCCGAGATGCACCTCGGCGTGCCGCAGGCCGACTTCTGGGCCATGGTCCGCGACGAGATCCGCGACCACCAGGCCCGCTTCCCCGAACTCGCGGACCGGCACCAGATGTTCGACCTTCTCACGCCGCGCATCGACCGACTGTGCCTGAACCGGAACCGCCTCCTGCTCGACGGATACCGCGACCGGCCGGGCCGCCCGCACGTCGCCGCGCACGGCACCGTCCCCAACCCGCTGTACGTCGGACCGAGCTGACCCAAGCCCACCAAGTCGACCAAGCCCACCAAGCCGACCAAGCCCCTTGAAGGGCGGCGAACGACGCGAAGCCCGACGAAGCGGCCCCGGCGGACGGGCCGGTGGCGTGCACCCGGGGCCCGGCCGCCCGAAGATGACCATGGTGTGATTCCCGTCACGATGCCACAATGCGCCCGTGACGTTGGATCGAGCGCCTTTGCGCGTGGCCGCTGCCCAGGCACACGCCCTGGCCGGGAACGTGGCCGAGAACGTGGCCACCGCCGCCCAGCTCGTCCGGTTCGCCGCGTCCGCGGGCGCCGATCTCGTCGTACTGCCCGAGCTGTTCCTGTCGGGCTACGACCTCGACCTGCTGCGCGACGAACCGGCGAGCTGCGAGATCGTGCCCGGCGACCCCCGCCTCGACGACCTGGTGGCGGCCTGCTACGCCAGCCGCACCGTCGCCGTCGTCGGCGCCTGCGTGCGCAGACCCGGCGGCACCCGGTCCTCCTCGGTCCTCGTCGTCGGACGCGACGGCGAGGCCCACGTCGCGTACGACGCCCAGCACCTGCCGCCCGGCGCCCGCGACCTGTTCGCCCCCGGCGACCACGGCTGCTCCGTCGAGGTCGGCGGCTGGCGGCTCGGCATCGGCACCCGGCACGACATCGGCTTCCCGGAACACGTGCGCGCCGCGACCCTCGACGGCTGCGACGCCTACCTGTGCTGCGGCCTGTTCACCCGCGGCGACGAGGAGTACCGCCGCGGCCTCTACCTGGCCACCCGCGCCCTGGAGAACACCTGCTACACCGTCGTCGCCAACCACGTCGGCGCCACCGGCGACGGCCCGGCCTGCGGACGCAGCGCCGTCTTCGGTCCGGACGGCCGCGTCGTGGCCGAGGCGGACGGCGAACGCGTCGACGTGGTCGTGGCCACCCTCCAGGACTTCGAGGTCGAGGCGGCCCGCGAAAGCCTCACCATGCTCAGCGAGACCCCCTGCCCGGCCAGCCGCCGCGAACGCCTCAAGCTCGACTGACGAAACTCGACTGAGGAAGACGGAGCGGGCGCACGGCGCTCTGGCATCCCGACGCGCGTACGCCTAAGCTCGCCCGCACGCCTACCCGCCGGTAACCGCCGCGGCGGGCCCGATCAAGGATGGACCAGGGGAGATGTACGTGGGCCACACCCGACACCGCACCGCCGCCGCGGCCCTCGCCGCGGCCATGGCCCTCACCCTCGCCGCCTGCTCCTCCGACGACGACAGCGGCGGCGACAGCGAGGGCACCGGCGGCCCCGCGGCCACCGCCCCCGGCGCCCCCGGCGGAGCCGCCGCACCGCAGCAGACCGCCGCCGCGCCGGCTCCCGGAGCCGTACCGCCCGCCGCCGCACCCGGCACGGGCTCGTACTACGTCGCGCTCGGCGACTCCTACGCCGCCGGCGTCAAGATCCCCGAGACCGTCCCCGACAGCCCGCCCGGCTGCAGCCGCAGCGGCAGCAACTACGCCCACCTGATGGCCAAGCAGCTCGCGGTCCCCACCTTCGCCGACGCCACCTGCGGCGGAGCCACCACCGCCGACCTCGCGGCACCGCAGACCACCCTCATGGGCGGCCAGACCCCGGCGCCCCCGCAGTTCGACGTGCTCGGCCCCGAGACCAAGCTCGTCACGCTCGGCATCGGCGGCAACGACATCGGCTTCGGCGAGATCATGACGACCTGCGTCATGCGCAGCGGCGACAAGACCTCCCCGACGCCGTGCAAGAACGCCTTCACCAAGGACGGGCAGGACGTCCTCAAGCAGCGCATCGACGCCACCGGCCCCAAGATCGACGCCGCGCTCAAGACCATCCACGACAAGGCACCGCAGGCACGCATCCTCGTCGTGGGCTACCCGGCGATCCTCCCGGAGAGCGGCACCGGCTGCCCCGCGCAGCTGCCGGTCGCCGTCGGGGACCTCGACTACCTGCGCGGCGTCATCCGCGATCTCAACGGCATGATCTCCGCCCGCGCGGCCGCCGGGAACGCCACGTACGTCGACACCTACACCCCCGGCATCGGCCACGACGTCTGCCAGCCCGTCGGGGTGAAGTGGGTCGAGGGCATCGCCCCGGAGTCGCCGGGCGCCCAGGCCCACCCCAACGCGCTCGGACACGAGGGCATGGCCGTCGCGGTGATCGCCAAGGCCCGGCAGGTCTGATCGGGAAGCCCGGCCGCCGGAGGCCCGGCCGCGGGCCCGGTCCGGGGAACCCAGGACGGGGAACCCAGGACGGGGAACCCGGGCCGGGCACCGGCCGGGCCCGGGAAAACCGCCCGTCGGCGGGGGGATTCGCATATCCCGACGCCTCGGCGGAAAGGTCCGGCGCACCCCTTAGGCTGGACCCGATGAGCGACACCGCGGCACCCGAGGCCCCCGAAACCAGCAGCGGCGACACCGAGACCACGGTGCCCGCGGACCAGCCCGGCGCCGCCTCCGGCGGACGCGCCGACCTCGGCGAGCTCCTCGCCGCCGCCGTCCACGCCGTCGGCGGCACCGAACGCCCCGGCCAGATCCGCATGGCCGAAGCCGTCGCGGGAGCCGTGGCCCGCCGCGAGCACCTCCTGGTCCAGGCGGGCACCGGAACCGGCAAGTCGCTGGCGTACCTCGTCCCCGCGCTCTCGGGCTACCGCCGCGTCGTCGTCGCCACCGCCACGCTCGCGCTGCAGCGCCAGCTCGTCGAACGCGACCTGCCGCGCACCGTCGAAGCCCTGCACCCCCTGCTGCGCCGCCGCCCCAGCTTCGCCACCCTCAAAGGCCGCAGCAACTACGTGTGCCTCCACCGCCTCCACGACGGCCCGCCCGACGAAGGCGAAGTCCTGTTCGACCCCTCGCCGACCTCCCCGATCGGACGCGACATCCTGCGGGTACGCGACTGGGCCGACGACACCGAGACCGGCGACCGCGACGACCTCAGCCCCGGCGTCAACGACCGCGCCTGGGCCCAGGTCTCCGTCTCCTCCAGCGAATGCCTCGGCGCCTCCAAGTGCACCTACGGCCAGGAGTGCTTCGCCGAACGCGCCCGCGAGATCGCCAAGCAGTCCGACATCATCGTCACCAACCACGCGCTGCTGGCCATCGACGCCCTCGAAGGCGCCCCCGTCCTGCCGGAGCACGAAGTCCTCGTGGTCGACGAGGCCCACGAACTCGCCACGCGCGTCACCTCCGTGGCCACCGACGACCTCACCATCGGCACCGTGGAGCGCGCCGCCCGCCGCGCCGCGAAGCTCGCCAACGAGAAGGCCGTCGACGCGCTGCAGTCCGCCGCCGAGGCGTACGCCAAGGCCATGAGCATGCGCGAGCCCGCCCGCCTCGCCGAACCCGACCCGGACCTCGGCTGGGCACTGGCCGCCCTGCGCGACGGCGCCCGCGCCGTCATCACCTCGCTCGGCGAGGTCCGCGACAAGTCCCTCTCCGACGAGGACGCCGCACGGCGCCAGGCGATGGCCTCCGCCCAGGCCGTGCACGACACCTGCGAGCGCATCCTCGGCGGATCCCCGTACGACGTGCTCTGGATCGAACGCAGCGACCGCGTCGGCCCCTCGCTGCGCATCGCCCCGCTCGCCGTCGCCGGCCTCCTGCGCGAGGCCCTCTTCGGCGACCGCACCGTCATCCTCACCTCGGCGACGCTCAAGCTCGGCGGCGACTTCACCGGCGTCGCCCGCACCCTCGGCCTCAGCCCCGAAGGGCTCCTACCCGAGCCCGGCACCACCGTCCCCGTCGCACCGCCCGCACGCGCCAAGGCGGTTCGCGCCGCCGCCGACGCGGAAGAGCCGGAAACGGGGGACACGGACGAGGACGAGGACGGCGACCCCGACACCGACGCCGAACTCGCCCCCTGGCGCTGCATGGACGTCGGATCCCCGTACGCCTACCCCAAGCAGGGCATCCTCTACGTCGCCAAGCACCTGCCGCCGCCGGGCCGCGACGGCATGCACCCGTCCACCCTCGACGAATTCGCCGAACTCGTCGAGTGCGCCGGCGGGCGTACGCTCGGACTCTTCTCCTCCCGCCGCGCCGCCGAGGCCGCGACCGAGGCCCTGCGCGAACGCCTCGACGTCCCCATCCTCTGCCAGGGCGACGACTCGCTGCCCGAACTCCTCAAGGCGTTCTCCGGCGACCCCGCCTCCTGCCTTTTCGGCACCCTCTCCCTGTGGCAGGGCGTCGACGTGCCCGGACCGGCGTGCCAACTCGTCGTCATGGACCGCATCCCCTTCCCCCGCCCCGACGACCCGCTCATGAGCGCCCGTCAGCAGGCCGTGCACGAGGCGGGCGGCAACGGGTTCATGGCCGTCTCCGCCACCCACGCCGCACTGCTGATGGCGCAGGGAGCCGGCCGCCTCATCCGCGCCTCCGACGACCGCGGCGTGGTCGCGGTCCTCGACTCGCGGCTGGCCACCAAGCAGTACGGCGGCTTCTTCCGCGCCTCCATGCCCGACTTCTGGTACACCACCGACCGCAACCAGGTACGGCGCTCGCTGACCGCGATCAACGTCTGACGCGGTCAGGCCGCGCTCAGCGCGCGGTCAGGGTGCGCCACGGCCCCCTGGCCGCGTCCGCCGGAGTGCCGTCGAGGACGTTCGCGGTACGCGTGGCCGGGTCCAGCGTGACGGTCGCCAGACTCGCCCACCGCCGGCCGAGCGGCAGACCCGGGTCCGGCACGCACGTCACCGGCGGCTCACCGGGACCCGTCACCAGCAGCCCCACCAGGTCCGCGGCCGTCTCCGGCGGCTTCGCGTCCGCCAGACGGGCGCGTACGAACTCCCGGCGCTCGCCCGAATCGGGCTGGTAGAGCCACGACTTCTCGTCCGCGGCGGGCACCGCGGTCAGGAAGTGATTCGTGCGCAGCAGATAGCCGTGCTCCGCCCGCGCCTCGAACACCCCCACCGGACTGAGGTCGAGCAGCGCGCCACCGGCCTCGCCGAACAACGCGAACGAACCCGACGACCCCAACGGCGCCGAGCGCACGATGTCGACCGCCTCGTCGACACCGCCCGCTTCCCCGAGTACGACGGCCGCGAGCACGTGCACCGGGACACCGCCGATACCGTCGCGCACGTGCCCCAGGATGTTGAAGTGCAGGGCCAGCCCGGCACTGTTGACGCCGATCTTGGCGAGGATGCCGTTCTCGGTCAGACCCACGAAGCCGCGTGCCCCGCCGCGTGACTCCAAGGTGTGCCACCCGTCGGTCAGTTCGACGTGCCAGTCCCACGTCTGCACACCGAACACCCCTGCCGCCGACGGATTGTCACCCGCATCGACGTCGCGGATCCGGACCACCGTGGTGCACTCACCGGGCGGAACGACCGTGCTGCGCGCCAGGATCTCCGTGCGCGCGTTGAGCGCCGCGACACGCCACACGTCGACGCCCGCACCGTGGGCAATGCCCTCGATCTCGGCGCGCGCACCGGGGCGGAACCGGTCAATGGCGTCGAGTGCCCGTTCGGCGTCCTCGCGTACCTGGGCGGGGGACACGCCGCCGAGAGCGAAGAGGCGGTCGTACGCCTCGATCGCGGCCGGGATCCCGTCGCGCAGTTGCCCCCCGCGTTCCGTTCCGCGCGTGTAGGGGTCGTCGGCCGCGACCCGCACGTGGCGACGGTGCGCGGGGCGGGGGATGGGGGCGGCACCGGGGGAGGCGGTGGTCGTGGTCGTGGTTGTGGGCGTGGGTTCGGCGTTCACAGGCGTCCTTTCCGGGTGCCGTTGTGCGAACTTTCGTCGTGCGCACCTTCGTTGCCGGGGCCTTCGGCGCGCGCGCCTCCTGTGAGTGCCCCGCCGGGGTTCGGGCTTCCGTCGTACTCGGAAGCGGAGTTGGCGGCGCCGGCGTACGTACGGACCAGGCCGCCCACGACGGTGGCAAGCACCGCATTGCCGGGCTGGGCCTCGGGCGCGAGGTCGAGGGGATTGGCGGCGAACACGGTCAGGTCCGCCAGGTAGCCCGGCGCGACGCGCCCCAACTCGTGGGAGACGCCCCCGGCGTACGCGGCGGCCACCGTCATCCCCGCGTACGCCTCGCGCGCCGCCACCGCCTGCCCCGGCTGCACCGGCGGCGTCCCCGGCTCCTCGACCGGACGGCGCAACTGGCAGTCGGCGAGCCCTACCCGCGGATCACCCGGCCCGATCGGCCAGTCGGAGCCGAGCACCACCACCGCGCCGTGGTCGAGCAGGTCGCGCGTACGCCAGCCGTGCGCGACCCGGTCGGGACCGATGCGGCGCGACCAGTTGTCGGTGCCGTCGGCACGCGTGTGCCGGGTGCCGTGCACGGGCTGGAGGCTTGCCACGACGCCGAGTTCGGCGAACCGGCCCAGTAGGTCGTCGGGGATGGACTCGATGTGCTCGATGCGGTGCGGCGCCCGCTGCACCGGCCCCACCTCCTCGATGACGTCGAGGGCGAAGCGCACCGCCTGGTCGCCGATCGCGTGGGTCGCCGTCGGGATGCCGCGCTCCGCGAAGAACCGCATGGCCGCACGGTAACCGTTGACGTCCCGCCACAGTGGCTCGCGGTTCTCACCATGGATGTCGGGCCGCTCGAACCACGCGGTGCCGTTGTCCGCCGTCCCGTCGAGCATGAACTTGGCGCCCTCGACGTGCCAGCGGCGCCCGCCGCGGCCCTGGAGCCCGGCGACTTGCGCCCACGCCTCCGGGGCGGAGTCGGCGGGGACAAGGGGCGAGCAGCGTACGCGCAGCGGCAGTTCGCCGTGCGCCTCGATGTACCGGTAGACGTCCTCGGAGGGGTCGCCGAAGTCGAGTGCGTGCAGCCCGGTCAGGCCGCATGCCGCGAGCTGTTCGAGCCGGTCCCGCACGTACGCCGCCGCCGTCTCCACCGGGATCTCCGGGTAGTGCGGGAACACCAGGTCCATTGCCTGGAGTTCGACGATGTAGCCGGTGGGACGGCCGTCCGGACCGGTCTCGACGGACGAGGCGTCGGTGAACGTCTCTCGCCCGGTCAGCCCGACGAGTTCCACGACACGGGGGCTCACGACCAGGGCGTGCGCGTCCCGGGTCATCAGCGAAATGGCCGTGCCGGGGAAGCGCTCCGCGAACACGAGGCCGGTCGGGTCGCCGTCGAACACGTTGACGTCGAGGTCGTATCCGGTGATCCACGCGTCGGCGGGCCGACCCGCGGCGGCCGCGGCGACACGGTCGAAGACCTGGTCGAGCGTGGCGGCGCCGAGCATGTCGACGCCGCTGCCCGTCGAGATGGAGCCCCACACGGGGTGGGCGTGGACGTCCACGAGACCGGGCAGGACCGCCGCGCCCGGGAACTCGTGGACGACCGTGTTCGGTCCGCGCAGCGCGGCGATCTCGGACGCGGACCCGACGGCGGCGACGCGGCCGTCGGCGATGGCGACCGCGTCCGCGGGCGAGGCGGAGGTATCGGTCAGGTGCTCGATGTGGTGGGCGAGCAGGATGACGTCGGCGTACACGGTCTTCCTCTTCGTGCTTCGGGTTCGTGTGCTTCGGGGGCGGGATTTCGGGGCCGAAATTGGGGGCGGGATTTCGGGGCGTGATTTCGGGGACGGATTTCGGGCGGAGGTCGTGCGTCAAGAGGCCGAGTGCGCCCGGGGGATCGTGCCGAGGACCCTGGTGACCACCCAGTACGTGAGCGCCGCCGCGGCCATGCCCGACGGGATCGCCAGGTCGACGTCGCCGGTCGCCGCGGCGATCGGCCCGGTCCAGAAGCTGGTGTTCACCCACATCGCGGCGACCAGGCCGCCGACCACCAGCGCCGCGACGCCGGCCCAGTGCACGCCGCGGTGATACCAGAACGGCCCGCCGCGCTCCTGCTCCAGCAGGTCGGCGCCGTTGTAGCGGTTGCGGCGCAGCAGCAGGTCGGTCACCGCGACCGCCATCGCCGGGCCGGTCACCGCGACGACGAGCTGGAGCATCGTGTTGACGCTGGTGAGGAAGTCGAAGACGAGGATCGCGTACAGCGTCATGGCGGTGCCGAGCACGCCGATGACCATCACCGCGGGGATGCGCGCGAGGCGGACGCCGACCGACTGGATCGACAGGCTCGCGCTGTAGGCGGTCATGCCGTTGTTCGCCATCGTGTTGGTGACGACCGCGATGACGAAGACGGGGATGAACCATCCCGGCATCACGCTTTCCAGGGCCGCCTGCGGGTCGCTCATGTCGAGGCCGGTGGCGGCGAGGGCGCCGACGGAGGTGAAGACAACGCTGGGCAGGTACGCGCCGAGCGCGGTCCACCCGGCGATGGCGAACGGGCTGCTGCCGCGCGGCAGATAGCGCGCCAGGTCGGGGCTGTTGCTGTAGGAGAGGGGCGTGGAGGCGATGATGGTGAAGCCCGCGCCGAGAGTGGCGGCCAGGGCGGCGCCGTGCAGTGGTTCGGCGGGGGCGTACGACCAGTCGGCCTCGGCCAGGACGTAGCCGGTCACGACGACGAACACCGCGGTCAGCATGATGCTGAGTGCGGTGTACAGGCGGACGATCAGGGCGTAGCCGTAGATCGCGATGAGCAGCGTCCCGGCGGCGATCGCGCAGATGACGGCCGCCTCGACGGGGGCGCTGCCGGGCAGGCCGTACCGGTCGGCGAGGCCGAGGCCGGCCACCGAGGCCGCCGACCAGTTGAGTGCCAGGTAGGCGGCGGCGATGAGCCATCCGGTCAGGACCAGGACGACCTTGTTGCCGATCACGCCGTACATCGCACGGGAGATCACCGAACCGCTGGTGCCCGCGACCGGGCCGGACGCGGCGACGACGCCGGTGCAGATCCACAGCAGGTTGCCCGCGAGGATGACCCCGATCGCCTGCGGGAGCGTGAGGCCCATCAGGATCAGGCCGCCACCCACCACGAAGCTGAGGTAGCTCACATTCGGGGCCGCCCAGACCGCGAACAGCCTGCGCGGGTGCCCGGTGCGCTCGTCCGTCGGCACCTGGTCGATGCCGCGGGTCTCCGGATGGCCGGCGAGGTCGAAGGTGTGCGCGTCCCGGGGGCTCGCGGCCACGGGGCCGGGAGAGGCGGGCCCCGGGGAGCCGGGGGAGTCGGGATTCAGGGTGGTCATCGGGGCCTCTCGGGTCGGGCCTCTCGGGGGTCGGCCGGGACGCTGGGTGGGGGTCGCGGGTGCCACCCGGGTCGCGCTCGGGTGTCGGTCCGGTGTCGTTCGGGCGCATCCGCGGTATTGGTCGCATGGCCAATTGGTTAATGGGCACACATCCAATAAGCTGTCCGCCATGACGTCAAGGCCCGGACCGCAGCGAATTCGCAAGCTCCCGGACGAACGCCGCGCGGAGATCCTGCGGACCGCGGCGCGCATCGCCCTCGAGGAGGGCCTCGAACGCATCACCCTGCGACGCGTCGCCGACGAGCTGGGCGTACGCCCCGGGCTGATCGGCCACTACTTCCCGGCCGCGGACAACCTGGTCAGCGAGGCCTTCGCGGACGCCGCGACCCGGGAACGCGACGCCCTCCTGCCCGCCGACGAGGAAGACCGGCCGCCCACCGAACGCCTCGCCCGCTTCCTCGCCCGCCTCGACGACCCGTCCTCCCGCGACCTCAGCCGACTGTGGCTCAACGCCCGGCACCTCAGCCGCTTCAGGGAAGGCCTCCGCGAAGTCGTCGACGGGCAGGAGGCGGTCACCCGCGGCGCACTCACCGCACTCGTCGAAGACGGCGTCAAATCAGGGGAGTTCACCACCGACGACGCACTCGGCGCGGCGCTGCACATCCTCGTCGTCGTCGACGGGATCGGCGCATACGCCAACGGCTACACCGACGTCGGCCACCCCGCCGTCGACGGCATGGCGACGGCAACCGCCGAACGGGTCCTCGGACTTCACCCGGGCGCACTGCGCGGCACCGCCACCGCCACCGCCACCGCCACCGACTGAGCAGCCACGGCGGGCAACACGCCTGCTGTAGCCAGGAACTGACGGACTCTCACGCAGAGCAGCCGGCACGAAGATACATATCCTCGTCACGCGGCCGGGCCGAACCGCGGCTCAGCCGGGACCGCGAGGGGGAACCATGACGCAGCCTCCAGGCCCGTACGGGCCTCCTGGCATGCCGGTCGGACCGGGAGGCCCGCCCGCCTACGGCGGCCCGCCGCCACCCGGCGGATCCGGGCCCGGCCCGGGTTCCGGCCCCGGCGCGGGCACCTCGGGCGGCACCGGCGCCGGCCCCTGGCAGCCGTCACCGCCCAGCCCCAGCCTGCCCGGCGTACCGCCGCCGCCGTCCACCCCCGGGGCCCCGTCCGGACCTCCCCCGGCTCCGCCCGCGGGACCCCCTGCCGGGCCACCTGCGGGCACTCCGGCAGGGCCGCCTGCGGGACCGCCACCCGGCAACGCGTACCCCGGCCCGCCCCCGCCGAGCGGCCACGCGCAGGGCTCCACGCCGCCCTACAACCCGTACGGCTCCGGCCCCGGAAGCCCGCCCGCCGCGCCGCCCGACCCCGCCCGCCGCCGTCTGATCGCCATCCTGTCCACGGTCGTCGTGCTCGCGCTCATCGCCACCGGGACGCTCGTCTGGCTGTTCGTCGTCAAGGACGACGACGGAGGCGGGGGGTCGTCCACGGCCACCGACGGGAAGACCATGGCGCGCGCATGGGCGACCCCCGACCCCGGCACGGGCGTCGAGATGCTCGGCGCGTGGACGTCCGGCACCCGGGCCTTCGCCGGCGACGAGAAGGCGATCGTCGCGTACGACATCGCCGACGGCCGTGAGACCGGCAAGTTCACGCCGCCCTCCGGCCAACTGTGCGGCATGGTCCCCAAGACCTCACAGGGCATCGGCATCGCGATGTACGGCAGGGACGACGACTGCGACACGACCGTCGCGATCGAACTCGCCACCATGCGCTCGCTGTGGGACAAGAAGACCAAGGACGTGTCCGCCACCGACGACCGATATCGAATCGTGCAAACCGATGTCGACGCCGAACAGGTCGTCGTGACGACGCTGCGGGGCATTGCCGCCTACGACCTGAAAACCGGCGACCAGCGCTGGAAGTGGGACTCGTCCGAATCGGATCCCGACGAGATCGACGGCCTGCGCGTGGACGGGAAAACCGTGCTCACGACACAGACCACGTACGAGGAGGGCGAGCCCGCGGTACTCACCGCATTCGACTCCGGCGACGGCACCCGGAAATGGACCAAGAACATCCCCGCGACCGGCGACGACTACGCCTCGGTGACCCTGATCCACGCCGACCCGGCGCTGGTCGAAATCCAGCGCAATGGCGAGGACTTCCTGCAGACATATGACACCAACGGCAATCTGCGGTCCGAGATACCGCGGCGCGGGCCCGAGGGCGTTCTCCAACTCGAGTACGGAAACAGCCCCTACGACCTGGACTTCGGGGCACCCACGCGTTACGCGCTCGCGGTCGCCAACGACACCCTCTACCTGATGAGCACCCGGCGCGACCTGGGGCCGGGCGAGGCCGTGCGGCTGGTGGCGTTCGACCTCAATACCGGCAAGGCCCGGTGGAGCAAGCCGCTGGGCAAGGACATGGGCGACGGGGACATCGTGGGCTTCGACCCGACCGGGGTCCTGGTCCTGGCGACGGGCCTGCCGGGCGCGCCGGGCAGGCTGATGGCCTTCAAGCACGAGGACGGCTCGTCGCTGGGCGCGCGGGCGGTGGGCGGCAAGGACCTGCTCGGCGCGGGGGACACGGACGACTGGCTGCTCACCGAAGGCCGCCTCGTCGGGTTCGCGTGGTTCGTGCAGCCGGGCATTCCGGCGCTGGTGACGCTGGCCTGACGGGCGCGCAGGGGCGTACGCACAGGGGCGCCTACGCACAGGCGTGCGGACGTGCCGCGGAGCCGTGGGGATTGCTCCCCACGGCCCCGCCGCGCCGCTCCGGAGGCGTCAGACGCGGCGCATGACCGCGACGACCTTGCCCAAGATGGTGGCGTCGTCACCCGGGATCGGGTCGTACGCCGGGTTGTGCGGCATCAGCCAGCGGTGCCCGTCGCGGTTGCGCAGGCGCTTCACGGTGGCCTCGCCGTCGAGCATGGCGGCGACGATGTCGCCGTTCTCCGCGACCGGCTGGCGGCGTACCGCCACGTAGTCGCCGTCCATGATCGCGGCCTCGATCATCGAGTCGCCGCTGACCTTCAGCAGGAACACCTCGCCGTCACCGACCAGCTGGCGCGGCAGCGGGAAGATGTCCTCGATGGACTGCTCGGCCAGGATCGGGCCACCGGCGGCGATGCGGCCTACGACGGGCACATACGACGCGGCCGGTCGCTCGGCGCCGTTGCCGTTCCCGTTGCCCGTGCCGTTGGGCGCGACGGGGGCGAGGGGGCGTCCGCCGTCGGGGGAGCGTACTTCGTACGCGCGCGGGCGGTGCGGATCACGGCGCAAATAGCCCTTGCGTTCAAGGGCCATCAACTGGTGTGCGACCGAGGACGTGCTCGACAGGCCGACCGCCTCGCCGATCTCGCGCATGCTCGGCGGATATCCGCGCGATTCGACGGAGGCGCGGATCACCTCCAGCACGCGGCTCTGACGCGGCGTCAGACCACCGGCTCCGCGGCGCGGAAGAGACCGCACCTGAGCCGACTCCGACCGGTCCCCCCCGGGTGCGTCCGTTGCTGTCGCGGTGTTCCGGGCTGCACTGGCAAAGGCCGGAGGCTGAGGGCCTCCGACTGCTTCTCCGGACACGGGTTTCCCCTCTCGACGGATTACTCGCACACGGAGAACGGTAGCCGGGATCGAAAGGTTGCGCCAAACACACGTTCGAGTGAATTTAGCCCAATCCGCCTCAGGGATCTCCCCGGCGTAGTATTAATCGTACAGGTATTCGATCGAATGTATGTACTGGAGTGCGGTCGGGGCGGGTTCTCGGGTCAGCCGTCGGGCGGTCTTCAGGATGCCGACGGGATGCCGTCGAGCCGTCGGCGGGCGGGGCTGCGGTGGCCTTCGGGCCGGGCGGGTCCCCGGGTGAGACAAAATCGGATCTGTCCGATATCTCCCGTAACACGCGTCCACCCGGCTGAATTTTTGCCCCACCGGCCTCCCGGGCCACCGCGATGACCTGCGCTGATGACGAGAGGTCGCAAGACACTCTCCGAGGGTCAGTGTGTCGGCTTGCAGCGCCTCGGGCCGCGCAATACGGTAGCCACTACATCTTGTGGTTCGGATCCAGATCTAACCCATAATTTGTGGTCGCCGTATATATCACATCCCGAAGCGCACCAAGCCAACTCCTCGCCGCGAACCGTCCGACGAGGCCCTGGGGCGCGGGGGCGACACCGCCGGAAGGACACCTCGCGTACCCGCGCGTACGCCCGGATCCGCCCCGGCAGCCCAGGCAGGCACTCAGGGGAGGACAACACCAGTCATGCACTGCCCCTTTTGCAGGCGGCCCGACAGCCGCGTCGTCGACAGCCGCACCACCGACGACGGCGCCGCGATCCGCCGCCGCCGCTCCTGCCCGGACTGCGGCCGCCGCTTCACGACCATCGAGTCGGCCTCCCTGACCGTGGTCAAGCGCAGCGGCGTCACCGAACCCTTCAGCCGCGACAAGGTCGTCACCGGCGTGCGCAAGGCATGCCAGGGCCGGCCCGTCACCGAGGACGCCCTCGCCCAACTCGGCCAACGCGTCGAGGAGGCCGTGCGCGCCACCGGCTGCGCTGAACTCAGCACCCACGACGTCGGCCTCGCCATCCTCGGCCCCCTGCGCGAACTCGACGAAGTCGCGTACATGCGCTTCGCCTCCGTGTACCGCGCCTTCGACTCGCTCGAGGACTTCGAATCCGAGATCTCCCTGCTGCGCACCGAGGCCGCAGGCACCCTCGGACCCGCCGACGACACCCCCGGAACCGCTTCCGGAGCCCCCGCCGAAGACGATGTCCCCCTTTCCGGGGGATTGGTTTCGGCCACGGATGGAGAACCACACCATCCGCGTGAGCCCGTGCCCGGTGCCGGACCCACCCGCTGACGCCAAGAACCCACGGCGTCACCACACCCCACAAAACCGCACGACACACCAGGTGGAACGAACGACGGACCACCCGATCGGGCATGCCGGAATCGCCGGCCCGCCCGCGGCGTTGTTCAGGAGGAGATACGTATGACAGAGACGACGAGCGGCTCAGCACGCGGCGCCGGCCGGGCGAAGCCCGGCAAGGGCCTCCGCATCGAGCGCGTGTACACGACCCCCGGAACCCACCCGTACGACGAGGTGGTCTGGGAGCGCCGTGACGTCGTCATGACCAACTGGCGCGACGGCTCGATCAACTTCGAGCAGCGTGGCGTCGAGTTCCCCGACTTCTGGTCGGTGAACGCGGTCAACATCGTGACGAGCAAGTACTTCCGCGGCGCGGTCGGCACCGACGTGCGCGAGTGGAGCCTCAAGCAGCTCATCGACCGGGTGGTGAAGACCTACCGCAAGGCCGGCGAGGACAACGGCTACTTCGGCTCGCCCGCCGACGCCGAGATCTTCGAGCACGAGCTGACGTACGCCCTCCTCCACCAGATCTTCAGCTTCAACTCCCCGGTGTGGTTCAACGTCGGCACGATGCAGCCGCAGCAGGTCAGCGCCTGCTTCATCCTGTCGGTGGACGACACGATGGAGTCGATCCTCGACTGGTACAAGGAAGAGGGCCTGATCTTCAAGGGCGGCTCGGGCGCCGGCCTGAACCTCTCGCGCATCCGCTCCAGCAAGGAACTCCTGTCCTCGGGCGGCAACGCCTCCGGCCCGGTCTCCTTCATGCGCGGTGCGGACGCCTCCGCCGGCACCATCAAGTCGGGCGGCGCGACCCGCCGCGCGGCCAAGATGGTCGTCCTCGACGTGGACCACCCCGACATCGAGGACTTCATCGACACCAAGGTGAAGGAAGAGGAGAAGATCCGCGCGCTGCGCGACGCGGGCTTCGACATGGACCTGGGCGGCGACGACATCACGTCGGTCCAGTACCAGAACGCGAACAACTCGGTGCGCGTCTCCGACGAGTTCATGAAGGCCGTCGAGGCGGGCTCGGAGTTCGGCCTGCGCGCCCGCATGACCGGCGACGTGCTCGAGACCGTCGACGCCCGCAAGCTCTTCCGCAAGATGGCGGAAGCCGCCTGGGCGTGCGCGGACCCGGGGATCCAGTACGACGACACGATCAACCACTGGCACACGTGCCCGGAATCGGGTCGTATCACCGCTTCTAATCCCTGCTCCGAGTATGTCCACCTTGATGACACTTCGTGCAATTTGGCCTCGCTGAATCTCATGAAGTTCCTGCGCGACGACGACACGTTCGACGTCGTGAAGTTCGCCAAGGTCGTCGAGCTGGTCATCCTGGCGATGGACATCTCGATCTGCTTCGCGGACTTCCCGACGAAGAAGATCGGCGAGAACACCCGCGCGTTCCGTCAGCTCGGCATCGGGTACGCCAACCTGGGCGCGCTGCTGATGGCGACCGGGCACGCGTACGACAGCGACGGCGGCCGCGCGCTGGCCGGTGCGATCACCTCGCTGATGACCGGCACCGCGTACAAGCGCTCGGCCGAACTGGCCGCAGTGGTGGGCCCGTACGACGGCTACGCACGCAACGAGGCGCCGCACAAGCGCGTCATGAAGCAGCACGCGGACGCCAACGACGCCGCCACGCGCACGGACGACCTCGACACCCCGGTATGGGACGCGGCGACCAAGGCGTGGAAGGAAGTCCTCAAGCTCGGCGAGAAGAACGGCTTCCGCAACGCGCAGGCGAGTGTGTTGGCTCCCACGGGGACCATCGGCCTGATGATGGATTGCGACACCACCGGCGTCGAGCCGGACCTGGCTCTGGTCAAGTTCAAGAAGCTCGTCGGCGGCGGTTCGATGCAGATCGTCAACGGCACCGTCACGCGCGCGCTCAAGCGGCTCGGATACCAGGCCGAGCAGGTCGAGGCGATTGTCGAATTCATCGGCGAGAACGGCCACGTCGTCGACGCGCCGAGCCTCAAGGCCGAGCACTACGAGGTCTTCGACTGCGCGATGGGCGAACGGGCCATCGCACCGATGGGCCACGTGCGCATGGTCGCCGCCGTTCAGCCGTGGCTGAGCGGGTCGGTCTCCAAGACCGTCAACCTGCCGGGCAGCGCGACGGTCGAGGACATCGAGCGCGTCTACATGGAGGGCTGGAAGCTCGGCACCAAGGCCCTCGCGGTCTACCGGGAAAGCAGCAAGGTCGGCCAGCCCCTCTCCGCGAAGAAGAAGGACGAGGTCGCCGAAGAGAAGCCCGTCGCGATCGAGAAGGTCGTCGAGTACCGCCCGGTCCGCAAGCGCCTCCCGAAGAGCCGCCCGGGGATCAGCACCTCGTTCTCGGTCGGTGGCGCCGAGGGCTACATGACGGCGAACTCGTACCCGGACGACGGTCTGGGCGAGGTGTTCCTCAAGATGTCCAAGCAGGGTTCGACCCTCGCGGGCATGATGGACGCCTTTTCGATCGCGGTGTCGGTCGGCCTGCAGTACGGCGTGCCGCTGGAGACGTACGTCTCCAAGTTCACCAACATGCGGTTCGAGCCGGCCGGCCTGACGGACGACCCGGATGTGCGGATGGCGCAGTCGATCGTCGACTACATCTTCCGCCGCTTGGCGCTCGACCACCTGCCCTTCGAGACGCGTTCGGCGCTCGGCATCCACTCGGCCGAGGAGCGTCAGCGCCACCTCGACACCGGCTCGTACGAGGCGGCCGAGACGGAAGGCGATGACGACGACGTCACCACCGAGACGCTGGCGCAGTCGGCCCCGCGGGAGCACAAGAGCTCCCCGCCGGAGCTGAAGGTCCTTCCGGCGGCGGTGCATTCGTCGACGGAGCTGCTGGAGGCCCAGCAGGGCCGCAGCGCGGACGCCCCGCTCTGCTTCTCCTGCGGCATCAAGATGCGCCCGGCGGGCAGCTGCTACCTCTGCGAAGGCTGCGGCTCGACCAGCGGCTGCAGCTGAGGCAGATTGAGTGAGCCGAAGATCGTGACTGACTTCGGTTGAGATCGCGGAGAAAGTGCCTGTGAGAGGGAGTCGGCCTAGGCCGACTCCCTCTCCGTCTGCCTGGGCCGAACGGGTGAACCTTTGTATTGCATAAGGGACTTAGTTCGCATGATCACATGATCGTGTCGGTGCAGTCGCATGCGCTGTCCCCATGGAAATCACACAAGATGTACGCGAGTCCGGAAACCCGTGCGAGGTCCACGGCGGGATCCTGGGGACACACAAGATTCCGACGGATCACGGCCTCATCGCCGCCGAAGCCGCATTCGTCCGCCTTGCGACGGGGCAGCGGATCAGGGTGGCCAAGTATGCATCCATCCCGCCTCTTGCCGACGGCGCGGACGACGAATTGACCCGACTTGCCGTGAGGCCCCTCGGCGTCCGGGAATCACTGGCGGTTCGGTTCTCGGATGGGGCGATCATTGCGGGAACTTCAGGGCAGCGCGTCTTCACTCGCGAACGAGGCTGGCGGTGCCTCGGCGAACTGACGCGTGACGACATTGTCGAACGTGCGCACCGGATCGTGTCCCGAGGAGCGAGCGTCGGCCGGATCCCCCCACGTGCCCACGCAATTGCCGAGACGTGTGCGTCCCGTGGACCGCTCCACCTTCCCCGCATGTGGGGCCCGACACTGTGCCACTACCTCGGATGGCTCGTCGGCGACGGGTGCTTGACGAAGCATGGCGCCGTCGCCGTCTACGGCTCGCCGGACGATCAGCGATTCGTCATGCCGATGCATCGTGCGTTGCTGAGTCGCATCGGGGCCAGACCCGCCAAGCCGGTCCTGCAGAGCAACGGGACCTGGCAGCTTCGCCTCATGCGTCGCGGGTTTGTCGGGTTCCTTGGGGAGCTCGGCGTCTCCCAGGCCCGCGCGGCGTCCAAGGTGGTTCCGTCGGCGATCTGCGAGGCACCGTCGCCTGCAGTGGCCGCGTTCCTTCGGGGGCTCTTCGACGCAGACGGTTGCGTGGTCAACCAGCCTGCCAACCAAACGCGCTACGTCGGCTTGGGCAGCGCGTCACAGCAACTCCTTCTGGATGTTCAGCAATTGCTCGCCTGCTGTTTCGGCATCCGAGGACGGATTTACTCGAACGCCAACGCCAATCGCAATTTCGAGTACACACGGAAGCGGGACGGCCAGGCGGTGACATATAGCGCGGGCGGGCCGATGTACGACCTCCGCATCTCAGGCACCGGAATCCGTGCCTTCCGCCGAGAGATTGGCTTCATGCTGCCTGCCAAGCAGGGGCGCCTTGACAGGATCATCGAGATCAGCCGGTTCTACAGGAAGGACTCGGCGGTGCACATGGTGCGTGTCGAAGATCTCGGACGACGGCCGGTGTTCGCCGTGTCCACGGAGTCGGGAAGCCACTGCGTCATGGGTGGGTTCATCTTTCCTGGACAGCGCAGCGGAGCGCGTTTCGTCGGTTGACGGTGTGGTGCGGCGGACCCCAAGGACGTTCCCGGGGTCCGCCGCGGGCGCCGCGGGACCGAGCCATCCACGGCAGGAGCGTCAGATGCCGAGGGCTTCGCGGGTTCGGGGGAGTTCTTGGGGGTCGGTGGTGGTGGGGACCAGGAAGAGTTCGTGGAAGCCGGCGGCTTTGACGGTTTCGACGGCGGTGCGCAGGGCTTTGGGGGAGTGCACGGTTGCGGTGTCGGCGATGGCTTCGGCGATTTCCGGGCCGAAGATTTTGAGGTAGTCGAACGCGTAGGTGCGGAGCCGGGTTTCGGCGTTGTCGCCGAGGGCGTACCAGATGCTGGTGGAGAGGTGGGGTTCGTCGGTGCGGCCGGCTTCGCGCCAGGCGGCTCGGACCCGGGTGGCGACCTCGGCGAGGGCTTCCGCGTCGGGGTTGGCGATTGCCGTGCCGTCGTCGATGCCGGCGGCCCAGCGGGCGGCGCGGGCGGTGGCTTTGGGGCCGATGGCGCCGGCGACGAGGGGTGGTCCGCCGGCCTGGACCGGGGGCGGGCCGATCGGGTCGAGGTCGGGCTCGGGCGGGGTGCCGGCCCAGGTGGCGCGCATGGTGGCGACCTGGTCGTCGAGGCGTTGCCAGCGGCGGGTGAAGGGGGCGGAGACGGCTCGGTAGTCCTGTTCGCGGCCGCCGACCCCGACGCCGACGGTGAGGCGTCCGTCGGAGAGTTGGTCGACGGACGCGAGGTCCTTGGCCATGCGTACCGCGTTGTGCGAGGGGAGGACCACGATGGTGGTCCAGAGGCGTACGCGTTCGGTGAGGGCGGCCGCGGCGGCGAGTTGCACGGTCATGGAGTGGCTGGTGTAGGCGACGCGTTCGGGGACGGCGAGGCTGGACCAGGGGCCTTCGTCGACGGCGCGGCACCATTGCAGTACCTCGTCGCGGCCGTGGGGGAGCATGGTCGGGAGTGTCATGGCGATGTCCACAGCGCCGGATGCTGCCCCATCGGCCTTGCGAGGACAATGGCGTTCGTGATCACGGGTGCGGGCGTGACCGTGGAATCGGACCGCCGAGGGCCGGGTGAGGGGGATCCCGCGGACGGGTCGCGTGGGAAGGGGCCCGCGGGAAGGGGCCCGTGGGAAGGGCGCGCCGCGGGCGCGGTCAGCCGGCGAGCTTGGCGGCCTTTTCGGCGCGGCGGGCGAAGACCTCGTCCTTCATCGACTCCATCTTCTTGAGCGCGTCCTTGCGGTCGCGCTTGGAGAGGCGGTCGATGTAGAGGTAGCCGTTGAGGTGGTCGGTCTCGTGCTGCAGGCAGCGGGCGAAGTAGCCGGAGCCGGAGATGACGACGGGGTTGCCGTCCTTGTCGACGCCGCGGGCGACGGCGTGGTCGGGGCGGGCGAGGTCCTTGTGCGGGCCGGGGACCGAGAGGCAGCCTTCGCCGGCTTCGTCGAGGTGCCGGTCGGCGGCCGGGAGTTCGTCGAGGACGGGGTTGAGGATGTGGCCGACGTGGCGGTTGCCGTCCTCGTCGGTGCAGTCGTAGACGAAGAGGCGGATGCCGACGTCGACCTGGTTGGCGGCGAGTCCGACGCCGTCGGCGACGTACATGGTGTGGAACATGTCGTCGATGAGCTTGGTGAGTTCGGGGGTGCCGAACTCGGTGATCTCCGCGCACGGGCGGTGCAGCACCTCTTCGCCGACGACGGTGATGCGCAGGGTCTCGCCGCGCGCGGCCTCGGGGGCGAAGTCGGGGTAGCTGTCGACGGGCTGGCCTTGTACGAAGATCCGGGCCTCGGTGTCGCTGGCGTGGCTGTGCGGCTCGGACATCGTGGTTGTGCCTTTCCGTGGCGGGTGCGGGTCGGGGCGCGGTCGGACCGGTGTACGCGGGAGGGACGGACGGTGTACGGGACGGACCGGTGTACCGACGGATCGGTGCGCCTGGAAAAACTAACATCCCGTGTCGGGGGCGCGGGTCACGGTGTGTGGGCCTCGCGCGCACGATGCGTGCCGCCCGGTTCGGCGGGCGGGGGGTCGCGTCGTCGCCGACGGTCCGTCAGGGGCTCCGCGAGGGGTCACGGGAGCAGCGCGCTGGCCTTCGCGGTGACGGTGACCGGGCCGGGGTGCGGGACCGTCACTTCGGTCCAGCCGTCCGTGCCTTCGGCGACCCGCGTGCCGGGCCGGTCGGCGGTGAACCACGCGGTGTAGTGGATGCGGACGGTGTACGTGCCGGGCCGGTCCGCGGTGAACGTGAAGCTGGCCGGGGTGAGTTCGGTGAGGCGGCCGGGGCCCTCCAGGAGTGGGGCGGCGTCGGTGACTTCCCAGATGCGCCAGTGCTTGTCGGACCAGACGGGGCGCAGCCAGCCGGTGCCGGCGCGCAGGATCTCGGCTTCGCGGTAGGCGGAGGGGTCGAGGGGTACGTCGGGGAGGGCGACGTACCGTACGCCGGTCTCGAGCAGCCACGCGCGGTACTGCTCGGGGGTCATGTCGGGGTCGTAGAGCGTCTCGTTGCGGCCGCGGTCGAGTTGGCGTTCCCAGCCGCGTGCGAGGGGCTGGTGTTCGGCGACGTAGACGCTTTCCCAGTGGCCGCGGGTGAAGGGGATCTCGACGCGTCCGACGGGCTGGTTGTTGGCGGCGAGGTAGTCGAGCATGCCGGTGTAGTAGGCGTGGTGGTCGGCTGCGCTGTCCTTGAAGTCGTGCGCGACGGCGATGCTCGCGGAGGAGAGTTGCCACGCGAGGAGCGGTACGGCGAGCAGTGCGACGAGGCGCCGTCGGCCCAGGGACAGCAGGACGACCGCGGCGAGGGGGCCGGCCATGACCTCGCCGAGGCGTGCGACGTTGCCGCCGACGGCGCTGGGGACGAGGTAGAGGACGGTTCCGGAGACGGCGTAGAGCCACAGGAAGCGGCGTGCCGTGCGGTGGCCGGCCGGGAGCAGGACGAGGCCGACGGCGGCGAAGCCGAGTATGGCGCCGAGTCGCCAGAGCGGGAATCCGAAGTCGCCGGTGCTGGGGAAGATGACGGCGGGGACGAGTCCGGCGGCGGCGGGGGCGAAGGAGAGCCGGGTAGCCCAGACGCGTTCGGCGGGGACCCAGGCGAGTGCGGCCATCAGGAGGAAGGCGCCGGCGAGCGGGCTCGCGAGGCCGCTGAGGAGCGCGGCGGAGGCGGTGAGCAGGGGGCGGTGGTTGCGTGCGGCGAGGAAGGCCAGGAGGGCGGCGGCGACGCCGAGTGCGAACGGGGTGCGTCCGATGAGGTATTCGACGCTGATGATGGCGGCGAACCAGATGGCGGCGATGCGTCGTGGCAGGCCGGGTTTGCCGACGCGGAGCAGGCTCCAGGCCCAGGCGGCGAGGACGCAGGAGAACGCGGTGAGTGTGCGGGTGCCGACGGCTCCGGCGAGGGCGGGGGTGATGACGCTGTAGCCGGGGAGGAGGTGGCCGCCGTACCACTGGTTGTTCCACAGGACGGCGCCGTGTTCGCGGGCGAGCCATGCGCGGAACATCTGGGCGGGCCAGTCGGGGCCGGAGAGTCCGGTGAGGGTGAGCAGTCCGACGAGGGCGAGGGTGATGAGGTACGGGCGGTCGCCGAGGAATATGGCGGTGGCTCGCAGGCGTGCGTGGCCGACGGTGCGCGAAGGGGCTCCGGGTGCCGGTGGGGCCGCCGAGGTGCTGCTCATGCGAGGCGAGTCTTCCAGAAACGGGGTGCTGCCACGCGTGGTGGGGCGTGCGAGGGCGCGGCGCGTCGGCCTGGCGGCGTTGCCACCAAGGCAGTTGGTCGCGGTTTGTCGCGGCGGTTCGGGCCCGGGCAGGCGTTGCCGGTGCTGACGAGCGGTCAGGGCGTGTGGCGGCTCGGTGCCATGCCGCCGTCGACCGGTGATCCGTCGTCGGGGTCGGGTACGGGCTCGGGCGGGTTCGGCAGTCCGGCGCGGGTGCGCAGGTCGCGCGGGTCGCGGGGGCCTTCGATGCGGCGGATCACGGACAGCGCGGCGGCGTTGAAGGCCTCGACGAGGGCTTGTCCGCCGTCGGCGGTCCATTCGGCGCGTTGGACGGCGTGCATGTTGTGGTCGAGTTCGCACCAGCAGGCGACTTCGACGGTGGCGGTGACGCTGACGCGCGGGCCTTCCTGGTGCCAGACGTCGAGTCCCAGTTCGAGCCAGTCGCCGTCCGATTCGTACAGCAGCAGGGCGGTGCCGAGGACGTGGGGTTGTGCCTCGGGTTCGGGCTGCGGGTCGGCGGGGTCGGGTTCGTTCCAGAACCAGCGTGCCGGGTCGTCGAGTGACCGGCGCAGGTCGAGGGCTCTCGCGGCGGCGGTGAGGCGTTCGCGGCCGGAGTCGTCGAGCTGCGGGAACAGCCGCTCGAACGGGATGTCCGAGGCAGGGCGTTCGGTGGGGGGCACGCGGGCATTCTGCCGTGGGTTGGGGTCGTCGCGTCAATGTCGGATGGGTGACCGGCCGGTGCTTTGTGGTGTTCCGGGCGGGGGTGTCGTGCCGTGGGTACGGGTGTGGCCTGGGGCAACGCCCTGGTCGGCGGGTGGCGGGCACCGGTTGCGACAATGAGGATTGATCATGTCGCGGGGGCGGGGAGCTGAGGAGGCTCAGGTGCGGGTAGCCGTGTTCGCGGGTTCGGCGTCGGGCGAGGGTACGCGGTTCCGGGAGGCGGCGGCGGAACTCGGAAGGTCGTTGGCCCGGGCGGGTGTCGGCGTCGTGTTCGGCGGCGGCCACGTCGGGCTGATGGGTGCCGTGGCGGATGCCGCGCTGGCCGAGGGCGGCGAGGTGATCGGGGTGATGCCGCGTTCGCTGGTGGAGCGCGAGGTCGCGCATCTGGGGCTGACGCGGCTTGAGGTCACCGAGACGATGCACGAGCGCAAGGCGGCGATGGCGGAGCTTTCGGATGCTTTCGTGGCGCTGCCGGGCGGGGCGGGCACGCTGGAGGAGTTGTTCGAGGTCTGGACGTGGCAGCACTTGGCGATCCACGCGAAGCCGGTGGCGCTGCTGGACGTGGACGGGTTCTGGACGCCGTTGACGGCCGCGCTGGACGCGATGGTGGGGAACGGCTTCATCAAGCCGCGCTACCGCGACACGCTGCTGGTGGCACGGGACGCGGCGGGGCTGCTGGCGGCCTGTGAGGCGTGGGTGCCGCCCGCGCCGAAGTGGGAGGGCGGCATCGATCCGCAGTCGGTGCCGGTCAAGCCCTGACCGCGGGCCGGGCGCTGACCGCCGGTCGCACCTTGGCCCCGGCCCCGCGGCCCGGACCCCGCGCGAGGTGGCGTACGCGGGGCTCCGACCGCCCCGGCATCAGGGCAGCAGCTTGGACTCGTCGGCCTTGATCGTGACGGGGCCGGGTGTGGCGACGTGGATCGTCGTCCACTCGTCGTCGGCGTCCGGTTTGATCGTGACGCCCTTGCGGTCGGCGACGAACAGGTTCGTCGGGTGGATGCGCACCGTGAACGTGCCCGGGGCGTCGGCGCGGAAGCTGAACTCCGACGGGGTGAGGCTGGTGAGCACGCCGGGGCCTTCCAGCAGGGGTTTGGGGTTCTCGACCTCCCACACCTGCCAGTGCTTGTCGGACCAGACGGGCTTGAGCCAGGGCACGCCGGACTTGATGAGCTCGACCTCGGGCTTGGCGGACTTGTCGATGGGGACGTCGGGCAGCGCGACGAAGCGCACGCCGGTCTCCTCGATCCAGTCGCGGTACTCGGGGGCGGTCAGGATCTCCTGGTAGAGCACCGCGTTGCGGCCGCGGTCCAGCTGGCGTTCCCAGCCGCGGGCGAGGGGCATCTTGTCGGCGACGTACACGCTTTCCCAGTGGCCGCGGGTGAAGGGGATCTCGATGCGGCCGAGCGGCTGGTTGGCGGTCTCCAGGTAGGTGAGCAGGCCGTCGTAGTACTCGGCCTTCTCGCCGCGGCTGTCCCCGCGGTCGTTGGTGATGGCGATGGCCGCGGACTGGAAGCCCCAGACGAGCAGGGGTACGGCGAGCAGCATGACCAGGCGCCGTCGGCCGAGCGAGAGCAGCACGACGGCCATCATCGGCCCGGCGACCATCTCGCCGAGCCGGGCGAGGTTGCCGCCGAGGGCGGTCGGGACGAAGAAGAAGACGATTGCGGACGCCGCGTACAGGACCAGGAAGCGCCGGGCGCTGCGCTGCGACGCGGGGATGAGCCACAGGCCGACGGCGGCGAGCGCGATGATCGGCCAGAACCGCCACCACGGGAACGGGAACATGCCCTCGCTGGGGAACGCGAGCGAGACGAGCAGTCCGACGCCGGCCGGGCCGAAGCTGAAGCGGGTCGGCCACACGTTCTGGCGCGGGACCCAGGCGAGGCCGATCAGCAGCAGGAAGGCCCCGGACAGCGGGCTGGCGAGGCCGCACAGCAGGGATGCGGCGCCGGCCCAGTAGAGGCGCTGGTTGCGGGCCGCGAGGATGGCGAGCAGGCCGGCGGCGACGCCGAGGGCGAAGGGCGTGCGGCCGATGAGGTAGTCGACGGACGCCATGACGGCGAACCAGCAGCTGCCGACGCGGCGGGCGAGTTCGTCGCGGCCGACATCGAGGCGGGACCACGCCCACGCGGAGATGATGCAGGACAGCGCGGTGAGGGTGTGGGTGCCGATGCCCTGGGACAGGAGCGGCGTGACGACGCTGTAGCCGGGGAGCAGGTGGCCGCCGTACCACTGGTTGTTCCACAGGAGCGCGTTGTGCTCCTCGACGAGCTTGGCGCGGAAGATCGCGGCGGGCCAGTCGGGACCGGACAGGTCGAGCACCATGATGAGGCCGATGAGCGCCGCGGTGATCGCGTAGGGCCGGTCGGCTATCGCGATCGCGGCGGCGCGCAGTCGGCCGCGGGGCGCCGGGCCGGGCAAGCCTGCGGCAGGCGTCGCGGGTGCTTCGGTGGTCACGTGGGTGAAGTCTTCCAGACGGCGGCGTCCGCCACGTGTGGCGGGCGCGTCGGGCCATGGCCTTTGTCGTTTTCTGAGCTTTTCTCACCGTTTCCGGGGGAGATTTCGTTTGTTCAGTATCCGCTGAGCGGCGGGTCGGCCAGAACCCCTTCGCGCCGCCGTACCCGGGTACGGCGGCGCGAA
>NZ_JBEZFP010000083.1:0-41385 GCF_040649515.1 Streptodolium elevatio | reverse complement strand
ATCGCGACCTCGGGGGCCGACATGTGGGAGTACTCGGTCAGGGCGTGGTGCTCACCGAACCAGACGTACTTCCAATTGTGCTTGTCGGCCTTGATGGCCAGCTCCAGCTCGCGCTGCAGCATCAGGTGCTCGGAAGCGCGATCGTGCGCAGCCGGTCCCGGGATGTAACCGTTCAGGAAGATGCCGAACTCCACGTGGAGCCTCCCAAAGTGCTGGTTCAACAATGTCGCGTCTGGCGGCTGCGCCCGTACAGCGGCAATGTACGCGCGGCCGGTCGAGACTTGTGGTGAGAGGTGTCTAACGTCACGTCAGAAACCGCTGCTGCCAAGGGGGTTCACAGACGGCCCCCGACCTGCTAACTGTCTCTCGACGCATGGGTAACAACACGCACCGTTACCGCCCTGTTCAGGCGACACGTGTAGGCCGCACACCCGTAACGCCGACGTGATCGGCGTCGATCAGATTTGCCTGTTTCTGGGTTCTGCCGGACGCATTCCGATGCAATGTGCGGACTGTTCGGACTCGCCGCAAACTCGCCGCGAACTCGCGTCGAACTGGGCGCCGAAGCGGGCGCCGACTCCCCGTCCGGGACGCTCGGTACGGATCTACCCTCGGCACCGACCGCGTCCTTGTCTTATGCATTTTTGGTCGGTGTTCCGCTTGGATGGGCCCATGGGAGAAAGCCTCGACCTGCACCCCGCCCTGACCCGCCTCGATCTGCTCGCCGATCCGGTGGCCCACGCCCTCAAGCAGTGGACCGGCCCCGTACCGGTCGACGCCGTCGAGGTCGCGGAGATCGACCCCGACCTGGCCGACACCGCCGCCTTCTGCGCGCACTACGGCGTGACCCTCGAGGAGTCCGTGAACTGCGTGGTCGTCGCGGCCAAGCGCGGGTCCGAGGTGACGTACGCGGCCTGCATGGTGGCGGCTACGACGCGCGCCGACGTGAACGGCCTGGTCCGCAAGCACCTCGGGGCCCGGAAAGCCTCGTTCGCACCGCTCGCCGAGGTCGCCGCGATGTCGGGGATGGAGTACGGCGGCATCACGCCCGTCGGGCTGCCCGCCGGCTGGCCGATCCTGGTCGACGCCGCCGCCGCGCGGCTGCCGAGTGCGGTGATCGGGTCGGGCAACCGCCGCTCGAAGCTGCGGCTGCCGGGCCCGGCGCTGGCGGCGCTGCCGGGGGCGGAGGTCCTGGAGGGGCTGGGCGTGCCGCTCGGCTGAGCGGATGACGTCAGTTCAGCACGCGCTCGACCTCGGCGTTGGCCGCCGGGCTCAGCAGCGCGCTCCAGCGCTCGAACAACGTGTGGAGCTGCTTCCGCTCGATCTCGTCGAACACCGGGCTGATGGCGGCGATGTCCAGCTCGTTGGCCGCGGTGATCTCGGCGAACGCGCGGCGCAGGCGCGGGCCGGGCACGTAGCGGGCGCCGGTGAAGCGGTCGGTGAACGTGCCGTGGTCGTCGGCGAGTTCGGCGTAGGTCGCCTTGCGGTCGCAGCTCGCGTAGAAGTAGACAAGCTCCTCGGCCTCGTCGCCGACGAGGGCGGCGAGTTCGGGGCGGCGGTCGAGGCCGTACAGCGCGACCGGGAACCCGTCGGTGCCGTAGAACGCATGGCAGAGGCCCGCGAGGCGGACCTCGCGGTCGGCGCCCCACTCGGTCAGCATGTCGTGCACGCGCACAAGGTGGTCGAACAGCGTCCCGCCGGGGTGGCCGATGCCTTCGGCACCGAGCTCGCGCAGCACTGCGACGGCGTCCGTCGTGACCACTGGTGCACCGCCAATTTCCGTCGGGGAAAAGCAAGGTGATGGAACGTCAGTTCCGTGCCGGGGATGGGGTCGGCCCCGCCGCGCGTTGTCGACGATCACACGGCGGGTTGCCGCCCCGGGCCCTGGCGAAAGCGTCCCGCCTCGGGAACACCCAAGTCAATCCTAGGATTTCCTGGGCTTGACCCAAGAGATATCTTGCTTCTCATGACTCTCGACGACCTGCGGACCTTCGTCGCGGCCTGCCGCCACGGCAACCTGACCCTGGTGGCCCGCGAACTCGGGCGCACGCAGTCGGCGGTCAGCCAGCACATCAAGCGCCTGGAACACGAGCTCGGCCTGGACCTGCTGGAACGCCTGCCCCGCGGCGTCGCCCCCACCGAGGCCGGTCGGATCCTGTTCGCCGCCGCGAGCGACGGACTCGCGGGCCTCGACCTGGCGCTACGGCGGCTGCGCGACCTGCGGCAGGGGCACGGGGGCGCGGTGCGCGTCGCGACCGGGGCGACGACCGTACGCCACTTCATGACCGCCGCGATCGTGGAGTTCCGCCGCCGCCACCCGACCACGTCGCTGGAGTTCCAGACCGAGAGTTCGAGCCGCACCTGCATGGAGGCCGTCGCCGCCGGCCGCGCCGACCTCGCGTGGATCACCATCGGCGAGCCGGTGCGCGGCATCGAACAGCGCCCGGTGGCCAAGCTGCGCTGGATGCTCGCGGTACGCCGCGACGACCCGCTCGCGCAGCGCGACGCGCTGGGCCCGGACGACCTGGCCGGAATCCACCACATCCGCCTGCCCGAGACGTCGACGTCGCGCCTGCGCCTCGACGCGCACCTCGCGGCGCACGACATCCACCCGCCCGCCACCACCGGCGTCGCCGACTGGGACACCGCCATGCTGCTGGCCGAGCTGGGACTCGGGCACGCGGTCGTCCCGGACCTGCCGAACCTGTCCCGGACGCCCGAAGGACCGCTGCGGCTGATCCCGATAGCCGACCTGCCGCCGCTGACCGTCGGCTGGGCGGCGAGGCAGTGGGACGCCCTGGCCCCGGCCGCTCTGGAATTCGCGGGCTTCGTAGAGTCGTCCCCATGACCATGTCGACGCCGGGGCCCGCCGCTCCCGGACCGGTCGTCGCCGACGACCTGGCCGCCGCCCCCGAGCTGCTGTTCGCGTACTACAACGCCACGGCCGAGGAACTGGGCCACCCGGCCTGGGCCACGCCGGCCGGCCTGCCCGACTACTTCCGCGTCGACTACGACGACCCCGCCGCCTACTACGCCCCGCCCGGCGGCTACCTCACCGCGCGCCTCGACGGCCGCCTCGCGGGTGGCGTCGGCTACCACTTCCACGGCCCTGACGTCGAGGTGAAGCGCTTGTACGTGGCCCCCGACGCGCGCGGCGCGGGCGTCGCGCAGGCGCTCATGGCAGTGCTGCACGAGCGCGCTCGCGCCGCCGGTGCGCCGCGCTGCGTACTGGACGTGCTGCCGCAGCGCACCGGCGCGATCAACCTCTACAAGCGGCTGGGGTACCGGCAGATCGGCCCGTACCGCGACGACCACGGGCCGATCGACCTGGTCTGCTTCGCCTACGATCTCTGAGGCCCGGCATCACCGTCGTCGCCCGGACGGCCCCGGCTCAGTCCGCCCCCGGCGTGGCCTCCCCCAGGGCCGACAGCCGCGCGAACTGCTCGTCGCTGAGCGCCACTTCGAGTGCCGTCAAGTTCTCGCGCAGGTGCGCCTCCGACGACGTCCCGGGGATGGGCACGACCGTGTCGCTACGCCGCAGCAGCCACGCGAGCGCGGTCTGCGCCGGAGTCGCCCCGATCTCGCGGGCCACCTCCGCCACCACTCCGTCCGGTCCGGCGTGCGCGCCCATCGCGATCGGGAAGAACGGCACGAATGCGATGCCGTGCGCGGCCGCATGGTCGACGACGTCGTCGTGCCCGCGAGCCGCCAGGTTGTAGAGGTTCTGGACGGCGGCGATCGACGCGGTCTCCGCCGCCTCCCGAAGCTGATCCACCGTCACCTCGGACAGCCCGATGTGCCGGACCTTCCCTTCCTCCCGCAACCGCCGCAACGCGCCCACCTGTTCGGCGACCGGGTAGGCGGGGTCGAGGCGGTGCAGGTAGAGGAGGTCGAGACGCTCCACGCGCAGGCGGCGCAGCGCGAGTTCGGCCTGCTGGCGGAGATAGGCGGGGTGGCCGAGGGGGATCCACTCGTCCGGGGCGGGGCGTACGACGCCGACCTTGGTGGCTATGGAGACGGAGTCGCCGTACGGGTGCAGCGCCTCGGCCACCAGTTCCTCGTTGGCGCCGAGCGCATAGGCGTCGGCGGTGTCGACGAGGTTCGCCCCGAGCTCGACGGCCTTGCGCAGCACGGCGACCGCCGCGGCGCGGTCGGCCGGCGGACGCCAGATCGGCGCCGCCGCGGGGTCCGGTGGACGCTCGGGTCCATCGGCGAGCCGCATCGCGCCGAAGCCGATGCGCCGGACCGTCAGGTCGCCGCCGAGGGCGAAGGTGGACGGCGGAACAAGCGTGTTCGTCTTCGAGTTCGTCATGACCGGAACGCTATTTTCTGCCATCAATGTCAGATGCAAGAGGATGTGAGGGGCGTCACATGAAGATCGGCGACCTGGCCCGCGCCACCGGTGTCAGCCCCCGCCTGCTGCGCTACTACGAGGAGCAGGGACTCTTCGCGGCACAGCGGGCGCCCAGCGGGCACCGGCGCTACGGGCCGGAGACGGTCGAGGCGGTGGGTCGCGTACGGGCACTGCTCGCCGCCGGGCTGCCGACCAGCGTGATCCGCGACCTGATGGCGTGCTTCACCGAGGGCACCGACCTGGACGCGTGCGCCGCGCAGCACCTGCGCGAGCACCTGGAGGGCGTGGAGGCGCGTATCACGCAGCTCGAGACCACGAGGTCCACGCTGGCCGCCCTGCTGACCGCGACCGCATCCCGACCCCAGGTCGCCGCCTGAGCCGTCCGGACGGCGCATCCGAGCGGGGCCGCCGAGTGGGCCTCCGGAAATATCCTCCGGAACTTTCGATCACAACGATGAGTTTCCGCTGACCCGCCGGTCTACCTCTTTGAAAGCACGACGCGAGACGGACAACATGGCCCAAAAGCCACGGGCTCCGCACCGGACCGCACTATCGAGAAGAGGCGCAGACATGGCCACGATGATCTTCGTGAACCTCCCGGTCAAGGACCTGGACAAGTCCAAGAAGTTCTACTCGGCACTGGGCTACACGCTCAACGAGCAGTTCAGCGACGAGAACACCGCAAGCTTCGTCGTCAGCGACACCATCGTGGTCATGCTGCTCAAGGAAGACAAGTTCCAGGAGTTCAGCACCAAGCCCATCGCCGACGCGCGTACGGCCACCGGAGCGCTCCTCTCCCTCAGCGCCGAAAGCCGCGAGGAGGCCGACCGCCTCGCCGACATCGCGATCTCCTCCGGCGGCAGCAAGGCCAAGGACCCGCTCGACATGGGCTTCATGTACGGCCGCTCCTACCTCGACCCGGACGGCCACCACTGGGAGCTCGTCTACATGGACCCGGCCGCCCTCGAAGGCTGACCTCCCCCGGCACCCACCGACCCCGGAACGCCCCGAGCGAAGCCTGCGCCCGGGGCGTCCCGCATCCCCGCCCCACCGCCGCGCGACCCGGCTCCACCCGGCCTCGCGAGCAATTGCGCCCGGACTGACCGCACTTCGAACCGGAAACGGATAGTCCGAACCCGCCGTCACGCAGCAGGATCCCGAGTCATGAGCGCTCATGCCGATCCCGTCGAGCACGACGACCGCTGGCTCCTCAACCTCCGCGGCGTCGTCGTCACCGGCCTCGGCATCGACTTCCGGCTCACACTGCACCTGGGCTCGGACTGGCTCCTCGTCCTGGAGGACCGCGTGCGCCTCGCCCGCGGCCCGGCCCGTGCCGGCACCACCGTGACCCTCGTCCCGGAGACACAGGATGTCGCCGCCGCACTCCCGCTGTTCGGCAAACGGATCCTGTCCGCCGTCGCCCACAAGGCCGGCGCGCTGGGACTCGTCTTCGAGTGCGGCACCCACCTCGCCTGCGGCCCGGGCGAAACGTACCCCGCCTGGACCCTCCAGGGCCCGCACGGCTGGGCCTTCGCCTCCCTCCCCCACGGCGAACTCACCGTCTGGAAAGGCTCCCCCGAGTAGGCCGGTCAGACCGCGACCGCCGGACGCGAGGGTCCATGGAACACCTGTTCCGCGTGCCAGGAGCGGTGGATCGCGCCGAGTTCCGGCGTTCCGGGCTGCGGGCCGAGCAGCGGGCGTCCGGCCAGCGCGACGACCTGTTCCCTGGCCGCCGCGCTGTGCCCGACGAAGCGCTGCGCCACCATGACGCGGAACTCCTCGTCCACGCCCAGGACACCCTTGTCGAAGAGCTTGTGATGCAGCGAACACAGGCAGAGCGCGTTCTCCACCTCGTCCGGGCCGCCGAGCGCCCACCAGTGCACGTGCGCGGCCTCCAGGCCGACGGGAATCGCGCCGATCCGTCCGTCGTAGCCGCAGAACGCGCACCGGTACTCGTAGGCGGTGAGCACCTCTTCGCGCAGCATCTGGCTGCGCCGGCGACCTCCCGGGACCAGCGGCTGCGTCTCGGCGTACTCGAGTTCCAGCCCGGCGGCCTCGCACAACTCCGAATGCAGCGAGGGCGGGAAGTGCAGGTCGAGCAGCGTACGGGCCATCCGCCCGAGCAGCGCGGGGTCGCGCCGCAGCGCCGCCCGGAGGTCGGGAGCGAGCCGGCCGGCCGCCCCGGACGCCCGCAGGTCGCGTACGCCGCTCCCCGGACTCCCCGCCCCGCGACTCGTACGCACCTCCCACACCCCGTCGTTCACCAGGTGGTGGAACGGGTACGCGGGCGTCGACCGGTTCCCCGGCCCGTACTCGGCGAGCAGCCGCTTGAGGTCCTCCTCGACCGCGCTGTACGCCAACTCCTGATCCGCGTCCTGCTGGTAGCGCCCCAGCGCATACAGCAGCAACAGCGGCTTGTGCGGAGCCCGGACCCCCTTGCTCGTCCACTGCCTCAACGTCGCGGCCCGTTCCAGCCAGTCCATGCGCAGGATCATAGGAGCGTAGGTCGTGCCCGGAACGACAAAGAAGCCCCGCAGTCGAGGTGATCGACTTCGGGGCCAATCCGCAGGTCAGTGCGGGTACTTCGAGCTCTTAGCTGGTGGCCAGGGGCGGGGTCGAACCGCCGACCTTCCGATTTTCAGTCGGACGCTCGTACCAACTGAGCTACCTGGCCTGGGAGTGGAGAAATCCGCCTCGCGGCGGATCTTCCAGCGGTCCTGACGGGATTTGAACCCGCGGCCTTCACCTTGACAGGGTGACGAGCACTCCAAACTGCTCCACAGGACCTTGCATTGAGTTGTCGAGCCGGGTTGTTCCTGCCCTGCTCGGTGTTGCTTCACTCTACCGTACTGGCCGTGCGGCTTTGTGCGTGCCCCCAACGGGATTCGAACCCGTGCTACCGCCTTGAAAGGGCGACGTCCTAGGCCACTAGACGATGGGGGCTGGGTGGCCGGTCCGGCGTCTTGTTGCCGTCGGGGACGGTCAGAACTATACGGGGTGCTCGGCCGGATGAGCAAAACGGTTAACGGCAGGGGGAGCATCCGGCCCCGGAGGGGGTGGCGGCGCGCAGAATGGGGGCGTGCTGGAAATGTCGCGTGAGGAGTTCGAAGAGCTGGTCGCCGAGGCTCTGGACCGCATCCCGCCCGAGCTGACGACGCTGATGGACAACGTCGCGATCTTCGTCGAGGACGACCCCGATCCGGCCGGGCCGGAGCTGCTGGGGTTGTACGAGGGGATCCCGCTCACCGAGCGCGGCGACTGGTACGCGGGGGTGCTGCCGGACCGCATCACGATCTACCGGAACCCGACCCTCCGGATCTGCGAGACGTACGAGCACGTCGTCGAGGAGGTCGAGGTCACGGTGGTGCACGAGGTGGCCCACCACTTCGGGATCGACGACGAGCGCCTGCACGAGCTCGGGTATGGGTGAGCCGGCGCGGCCGGGCGAGGCGGTGGGTCCGGAGGCGGTCGACCCTGATGTGGACTTCCGGCCGGCCGCGGCGCCGTCGCTGTGGGACTGGCGCGTGCTCGCGGTGGTCTCGCTGGGCGGGGCCCTCGGTGCGGCGGCGAGGTACGGGGCGGCCCTGATCTGGCCGACGCCGGAGACCGCGTTCCCGTGGACGACCTTCGCGGTCAACGCCGTCGGGTGCGCCCTGATGGGCGTGTTCATGGTGCTCGCCACGGAGGTGCGGACCGCCCATCGGCTCGTACGCCCGTTCGCGGGCACCGGGATCCTGGGCGGGTTCACCACGTTCTCGACGTACGCCGTCGACATCCGTCGGCTCTCGGAGCACGGGCGCGCCGGGGTGGGCGTCGCGTACCTCGCGGCCACCGTGGTGTGTGCGGTGGTGTGCGTGTGGGGCGCGACGGTCGTCACGCGGAAGGCGGCGGCGTGAACTGGGTGCTCGTGGTCGTCGGCGCCGCGGTGGGTGCGCCGCTGCGGTATCTGACCGACCGGGTGGTGCAGGCCCGGCACAGGACGGTGTTCCCGTGGGGGACGGTGGCGGTGAACGTGGCCGGGAGCCTGGTGCTGGGCGCGTTGACCGGCGCGGTGGCGGCGGGGGCGGCGTCGTCGGATCTGGCGCTGCTGGTCGGGACGGGGTTGTGCGGGGCGTTGACGACGTACTCGACGTTTTCGTACGAGACCATGCGGCTGGCCGAGACCGGGCACCGCGTCCAGGCGGCGGCGAATGTCGCGGTGAGTCTGGCGGCGGGCATCGGCGCGGCGTTCGCGGGGGCTGCGTTGGCCGACCTGTGGTGGGCGTGAGGCCGACGGATCTCGCGCCGCCGGCGTGCATGCGACTGCGCTCACCCGTACGGGTGATGCCGCGTGGCCGGAGGATTCGGGCCCCTCGGCCCCGCCAAGGATCCTGACACGGATTCGGGCGTGGAGGGGCGACCATGGGCGACGACGCCGGACGGGCACGGGACTTCGAGGAACCGGCGTTTCCGCGGGGGCCGAGAGGCGCCGTCCGCGCGGAGCCCCCGCTGCGCGTGGGCACGTGGACAGAGTTCGGGGACACGGATGATGACGAGGCGTCAGAGGAATCGGCGCCGGAACTCGGGCCCGAGCACATGGTCGAGGCGGCCGTACCGCGGGCGCGCGGGGCGCGGCGCGTGCTGCCCGGCGAACCGGACCCCCGGGATGCCGGCCGACGAAATGCGGAGCCCCGGAATGCAGGCCCCCGGGATGTAGGCCCCCCGGCTGCGGACCCCGACACGGACGACGAGACGACGGTGCGGGTACGCCCCGGCCGCCCCACGCGGACCAGGCCCGAGGGGCCGGAGGTGATCGCGGGCCGGGTCGAGCAGGCCGCCCCGGCATCGCACGGCTGGGCGGTCGAGGCGGAGCGGCCGGGCGAGCCCGAGGACGCCGACGAACCCGAGGGGCCCGAGGGACCCGAAGAGCCCGAAGAGTCCGAAGAGCCCGAGGAGGCGGTGGGAGGTCGGCTCGGCTGGGAGGACCGCGAGTACGGCGCAGCGGAGGACCTGTGGCGGAACTCCGGCCCCACGTCCGCCGCGGGGAGCGCCGAATACCTGTCGTACGCGGCGTACCAGGAGCCGATCCCGCAGGTGAGCGCGTACTCGTACGCGTACCCGGGCTTCATCGTCGAGCCCACCGCCCCGGAGCCGGGCGTGGTGTCCCCCGTCACCGCCGTGCAGGTCGAACCCGGGTCCGGACAGCTGGAGTTGCGCCGAGGACGGCACACCGCAGGCGAAGGCTCCGCCGCCGAACACCTCGCGTTCGACCTCGTCAACGACAGCGAAGTGCGCCCCGCCAGAAGCCCCTTCGAGGTCGCCGTCCTGCTGGGCGCGCCCGCCTTGGCCCTCACCGCCTTGCTCTACTACTTCGGCTGGGCCCGGAGCGGCGCGATGGCCGACTTCCTCGGCTTCGACGCCGACGTGCTCGGCTACACGACGCGCGATTACCTGCTGCGCAGCGTCGACACGCTCTACCGCCCGATCCTGGCCGTGGTCGGCGTCCTGCTCGCCGCGCGCATGCTGCACCCCCATGTGCTGGTACGCCTGCGCCGGCACCGCCGCGCCGCCGCCCGTCTCTCCTGGGTCCTGCGCTGCGCGTGGTTCGCGGTCCCGGCGGCGACGTGGACCGCCGTCTTCAAGTGGCCCGGCAAGTGGCCGCTGTTCTGGCCGCTGCTCCTGCCCTGCGCGCTGACGGTGGGTGTGTTGGTGTCGGCGTACGGCGTCCTGCTCTCACGCCAACTCGGCACTCACCGGCGCGCGACGGGAATGGGCGTGCGCCCCTGGTCGTTGTCGGTGGTACTCACATCGGCAGCGGTGGTGCTGTGCCTGTTCTGGACGCTCGGGGCGTACGCCCAGGCGGACGGCCAGGCGGCCGCTCTGCGCACGGTCAAGTCGCTGCCGACGCGCACGGCGGTCGTCGTGTACTCGGCCCAGGACCTGCGGGTGGCGGCCGAACAGGGCGTCACGGCCGAGGCGCTGACCGGTCGGGAGTCCCCGTACCGGTTCCGGTACGCGGGGCTCCGCCTGCTCCGACGTGCCGAAGGGCGGCTGTTCCTGCTGCCCGACAAGTGGGCCTGGGACCGTCCCCGGCTCATCGTGGTCCGTGAGGACGCCGGAGTCCGGGTGGAGTACTTGCGCGCCCGGTGACCGTTCGGGCCCGTACGATCCGGAACGCGATCGTCCGGATTAGACAAAGACCAGGTCAGACTGCGTTCGGACCAGGTGCGGGCACCGTCCCGGCGGTGCTTTAGGCCAATCGGGGCGAAGACGTCCTGTAGGCTGGTAGATCGACTCGTGTTCATCTCCAGACGCCGGCTAGAAAGCGCGGCGTCTCACAGGCTCGTTCAGGTGCTCAGCAGAAGGTCGCGGCAATTGCGACCGGTTCCGGGCTGCGGACCTCCGACGTGCCGTATTCGGAAGGTTCTGCATGCCCCCGCTGTCCCATGACTCTGTCACGCCCATGCCCGTGGACGCCGACGAGACCGTCACCGCGACCGTCACCGAGACGGCCGTCGACACCGTCACCGACGCCGACACCGCGGTCCTGAGCGCGAACGAGGTCGTCGAGACCGTCGAGGCCGACAAGGCCGCCGACCCGGTCGAAAACGACAAGGCCGCCGACACCGGCGACACCGCCGAAGCCGTTGCCGACGACTCCGCCGACGACTCCGACGCCGCCGCTGCTGCTGCTGCTGCTGCTGCTGACGAGAGTGCCGAGACCGGCGCCGAAGCAGGCGTCGAGAACGAAGCCGGCCCCGAGCCCGAGGCCGACGAGGAGACCGAGGCCCCCGGCCCGACCTTCGCCGAACTCGGCATCGCCGACGTCCTCGTCGAGGCCCTCGACCGCCGTGGCGTGCGCCACGCGTTCCCGATCCAGGCCGCGACGCTGCCCGACGCCCTCGCCGGCCGCGACATCCTCGGCCGCGGGCGTACCGGCTCCGGCAAGACCCTCGGCTTCGGCCTCCCGACGCTGACCCGCCTGCGCGGCCAAAAGGCCCGTGCGAAGCGCCCGCTGGCGCTCGTGCTGGTGCCGACCCGCGAGCTGGCGATGCAGGTGCACGACGCGCTGGAGCCGTACGGCCGCGTCCTCGACCTGCGCATGAAGGTCGTCTGCGGCGGCATGTCGATGCCCCGTCAGATCATGGCCCTCGAACGCGGCGTCGAGATCCTCGTCGCCACCCCGGGCCGTCTCCAGGACCTCGTCGACCGCGGCGCGTGCTCGCTCGACTCGATCAGGATCGCGGTCCTGGACGAGGCCGACCAGATGGCCGACATGGGCTTCCTGCCCGAGGTCTCCGCACTCCTCGACCTGGTTCCGGCCGGCGGCCAGCGCATGCTGTTCTCCGCGACGCTGGACAACGGCGTCGACGCGATCGTCAAGCGCTACCTGACCGACCCGGTCACGCACTCGGTCGACCCGCACGCGTCGTCGGTCACCACCATGACCCACCACGTCCTCACGGTTCAGCCGAAGGACAAGGTGTACGTCACGGCCGCCATCGCGGCGCGCCGCGGCCGCACGATGATCTTCGTACGCACCAAGTTCGGCGCCGACCGCGTCGCCGCGCAGCTGCGCGAGGCCGGGGTACGCGCCGAGGCGCTGCACGGCGGCATGACGCAGGGCGCGCGCACCCGCACCCTGGCCGAGTTCAAGGAGGGGCAGACGCCCGTCCTGGTCTGCACGGACGTCGCCGCGCGCGGCATCCACGTGGACGGCATCGACCTGGTCCTGCACGTCGACCCGGCGGGCGACCCGAAGGACTACCTGCACCGCGCGGGCCGTACGGCACGCGCCGGCGAGGCAGGTGCCGTCGTCACGCTGGCCCTCCCGCACCAGCGCCGCAGCGTCGACCGGCTCATGGAGCAGGCGGGCGTCGAGCCCGAGCGCCTGCGCGTGAGCGGCAGCAGCGACCCGGAGATGCGCCGCGTCACCGGCGCGCGCACGCTGTCCGAGGTCAAGGCGCAGTCGGTCGCCGACGCGGCGGTGGCCGCCGAGGAAGAGGCCGAGCGGCTCGCCGGACGCATCATCGAGCTCAAGGCGAAGGCCGCCGAGCTGCGCCGCAAGGCCGCCGAACTGGCCGAAGCCGCAAAGCGCCAGGAGAGCGAGGAGAAGTCCCGCCCGCCGCGCGCCGAGCGCTCCTACGACCGCGGGGACCGCGGCGAGCGTTCGTACGACCGCGGGGACCGGGGCGGCGAGCGCTCCTACGGCGACCGTCCGCGCCGCGACGACCGTCCGCGCGGCGACCGTTCGTTCGACCGTGGCGACAACCGCGGCGACAACCGGGGCGACCGCCCCTCCTACGACCGGAGCGACCGCGGCGGCGACCGCGGCCCGCGCCGCGACGACCGGCCGTCCTACGGCGACCGCTCGTACGGTGGCGGCCCGCGTCGTGACAACGGCGTCCGCGACGGCGCCCGTTCCGCCAGCGGCTTCCGCGACCGGCACGACAGCGGTGCGCACCGCGGTCCGCGTACGGACCGGGCCGACCGCCCCTCGTACGGCGACCGTCCGCGCGGCGACCGCCCGTACTCGGACCGCCCGTACAACGACCGTCCGCGTGCCGAGCGTCCCTCGTACGGCGACCGCCCGTCCTACGGCGACCGCCCCTACGAGCGCCCCCGCCACGACCGGCACGACGGCCCGCCGCGCCGTGAGGGCGACCGCAAGCCCCGTTGGAAGAGCTGACCCGGCCTACCCCCCGTCGGGCATGAGCTGAGCTGACAATGCCGAAGGGCCGCACCCGGAGTGATCCGGGTGCGGCCCTTCGGCATTGCCGTCACGTGTTGGCGCCGCCCTGCGCCGGTCCGGGGTACGCCCGAGGCTCAGCGGTCCGCCGCCGCCTCCTGCACGGCACGCCCCGCAGGCCCGCTGTCCGGCAGACGCGCGGCGGCGAGTTGTGTCGACTGTGCGACCAACCGCCCGCGCGCGTCCCAGATCTCGCAGACCTCGTCCATGAGCCCGGCCTCGATCAGGCGGGCGTGGTGGCGTACCGTCAGCGGCCCGGCGGCGGGCACGGCCCGCACGTACACGGTCAGTTGCAGCGTCGGCATCCAGCCCATCGCGCCGAGGTCCATGGTGACCGGCGGCAGGACGTCCGCGATGAAGAGCAGCGAGAGCGGGTCGGCCGGGTGCCCGTCGGCGAAGTGCACGAGGCCGCTGAACTCGCCCGTGCCGCCCGGTGCGCCGACCGCGAACCCGAGGCCGGCCGGGTCGAGTTCGAGCACGACCTCGTCCATGATCGGCAGTGACATGCCGCTGGTGGGCTCGTGTGCGGGAATGCGCATCAGGTGTTCGCGCGCGGGCAGCGGGGCCGGCGGGTTGACGCCCCACCAGGGCTCGGTGTCCTCGGCGAGCGTGCCAAGTGTGAAGGCGGCTTCGATGCAAATGCGCCCGTTCTGCACGAGGCGCGCGTGTGCCTGGGTGACGGTACGCCCGACGCGCAGCAGTTCGACGTGCACCTCGGCCTTCCCCGGTTCCGGGGCACCGACATAGCTCGCGCTCGCGGTCAGCGGATGGACGTGCCCGGCACCGGACGCGGCGGCCTCCGCCAGTGCCGCGCGGCCCATCGCGGCCAGCAGGTAGCCGCCGTTGGGCTTGCCGCCGATCGTCCAGACCGGGTCCAGGTCCACGGTGTACGCGCCACCGGCGGTCCCGAGGGAATCGTCCGCCTCCGTCGTCGCGGTGCCCGCCGCCGGGGCCACCGCGGTCGCGGTCGCGAAACCTGCCACAACCATCGCCTCCTCGCCGAAGTGCCAAGGCCGCGGCTCGCAACCGTTCCGTAGGCACCGACCTGCTCAGTTCACTAGTGAAACTGACACTAGCAGGCATAGGTTACCGACGGGTAGGGACGTGGTCGGGCACTACTGTTCCGGTCATGAAGAGGACCCCGTTCGGCGCCTGGCCGTGTTCGATCGCCCGCGCGGTCGACCTGCTGGGTGACTGGTGGACGCCCCTCGTGCTCCGCGAGGCCGTGTTCGGTGTGCGCCGCTTCGAGGAGTTCCAGCGTCATCTCGGGATCGGCCGCAACGTGCTCGCGCAACGGCTCAACAGGCTGGTGGACGAGGGCCTCATGGACCGCGTGCCGTACCAGGACCGGCCGTTGCGGCACGAGTACGTGCTGACCACCAAAGGACGCGACTTCTTCCCCGTCCTCGCCGCCATCATCGCCTGGGGCGACACATGGCTATCGGACGACTCCGGCGCGCCGGTCGTGCTGCGGCACCGCACCTGCGGGCACGAGACGCAGGCGGTCGTGGCCTGCGCGGAGTGCGGGGACGCGCTGCGCATCGAGGACATGGAGGCGCTCGCCGGGCCCGGCCTGCCGACGGACATCGCCGACCTGGCGGTGGCGTCGGGACGCTTCCGCACGCGCGCCGCAGCGGGCGTACCGGCAGCGGAAGGGGAGCCGGCCGCGGCGGCTGCCGACTCCCCCTGACCGCCGTCACCCGGTCGGGCGTACGAACACCAGGATCTGGGCGATCGCCTTGATCAGGTCCACCGGGTCGAGTGACGGCACCGCGAGCCCGCCGGTCGCCTTGGCGATGTCGTTGAGCGTGGCCATATCGGCGTTGGCCCCGTACCCGACAGCGAAGATCGGCAGCGGCTTCTGCGGATTCTGGAGCTTCTGGAGCTGGGTCAGGAACGCCTGCTTCGACATGGTGAACGGCGTGTCCTCGTCCTTGCCGTCCGTCAGCAGGAAGATCTGGTTGAACGCGGCGGCGTTGTACTGCTTCTGCGCGTCCGCGACCGCGTCGAGGACGGTCCGGTAGAGCGGCGTCCCGGCCCCGTTCTGGGCCTGGAAGCCGGTGAGCGTCTTGACCACGACCTCCTTGCGCGACAGGTCGCCGACCTTGGCCTCCAACGCGCCGAGCGGCACGCGCTCGACCCATGGGCCCTTCTGCGTGGGCGAGACCGCGAAGTCGCGTACGCCGACCTCCGTCGTCTTGCCGAGCAACTGCGTCGTCTCGACACTCGACGCGCGCATGATGTCGGCCTTGGTCTTGCCACCCTTGCCCTGCACCGGCTCGTTCATGGACCCGGAGCCGTCCACGAGGATGAGCACCCGGAACGGCATCGGCTTGTAGTCCGCCCAGGCCTGCACCATCTTGACCACCTGCGTCAGGTCGCCCTGTTGCGGCGCGGCCATCGGCGTGGGGGGCGCGAACTTGACGTTGGGCAGCACGCTCACCGGCGGCTGCTGCTCGGGGCCCCGGAACCCGGCCTCGGTCACCGCCTTCACGCCCTCGGGCGAACGCAGCATTCCCAGGACCTCGTTCGCCCGCTCCGCCACCTGCTTGTCCGCGGCGGCCGCCTGCGACAGCACGGCCGGGTAGTCGGCCTGCACGAGGGTGCCCGACGGGTAGAGGGGCACGTACGGCACCGCGGGGCGCGCGTTGTCGTACGCCCACAGGGCCTGCTCGGTCACCACGAACGCACCCACGTCGGCAAGCGCCTGCTGTCCGTTGGGCATCCGGGACGAGGTGGACAACAGGGTCGCGGCCGGCGTCTCGGCGTCGCTGATGTTGCTCCGGAATGCGAACGTCTTCATCGCCGCGACGGTCGGATCGGCATTCGCGCGGGCCATCGCCGCACTCACCGCGACGACGCCGAGCAGTCCTTCCGTCGTCCGGGTATTGCTGACCGTGAACTTCGGCAGCGTCCGGTCGTCGATGCGGTTGAGCAGCGTCAGCCAATCCGGCGGGCGCTCCAGCCACTTCTGCTGTACCGCGACCTGCTCGGGGGCGGCCACGACGAGCGGAGTGAAGGCGACGGGAGCTCCGGTGAGCGGATAAGGATTCCGGTCGCCCAATGCCGCCGCGGCTTCCTGGAGGCGCATGGACGAATCGGCTATCCACAAATCGGGGGGCTGCTCGGCGCCCGTACGCAACGCACCCAGAAGCTCGGCGGCGGAACGTCCCGCCACCTCCACCGAGGCGCATCCCCGCGAGTCGTTGACGCGTTTCGCGATGTCCGCGGCAACCGGCGCGAACTCCGGTGCGGTGACCACCTTCACGGGCTTCGGCTGTTGCGCGCAGGCATTGGCCGCGGCGGCATTCTCCGGCGACTTGCTCTGGTCCGGCCGGTGGTAGATCAGCACGTAGGCGGTAGCCACGGCGAAGAGCACGAGAAAAGTGATCACGGCGAACAGCGGGCCGCGTCCGCGCCGCCCGCCGCGCCGCTGGCCGCCGGGCCCCGGGCCGCGCGCCCGCCGCCTGCGGTCGACCCGGGACGGCGGTAAGTGCTGCGGGGCCTGGTACGCCGCGGGCGGTGCCGCGGACGGCGGTGCCGCGTACGACTGCTGCCGTCCGGTACGCGCGGTCGCGGGCTGATCCGCGGACCAGGGCACTCCGGCAGGTGGTTGGTGCGGGAGGTCGCGCGGGTTTACCGGATTGACCCGGCGGTGCCCTCGCGAGCCCCCCTGCCCATGACGCCGTTGTCTGCTCGCCATCGATCCTTGTCCCCCGACGTATCCGAAGTCTGAGAAGGAATCCGACGTGCCAAAGAACACCAGTCGGAACAATAGCGCGTATAAAACAAGATCATTCAAAAATGCGCATATTACTGAAAGTAACGCAACATCGGTTCTCGCTATGGAGACAAATTCCCTCGCCTGGCTGGAGAGCCAACCCGGCTGTGCGGCCCGGGTACTAACGGACCGTCAGGAAGATCACCCGGCGTCGAACGCGGAGCTCGGCATCTGTCCGCTTTTCCCCGGGAAATTCCCGTCGCTTACCGTCGCGGCCAATGCGGCGGCCGTACAAGGAGTCACGAAAGGCGGTGGTGCGGCGCGGAATTCCGTGGGCCTGTCGGACACCTCCGCCGGAACTCCCGGGACGGGTGGGACGATCGGCCAACCACCCACAGTGGCGATCGCGCCACCGGCGCCGGGAAGCCGGGCTCCGCGGGGGCGCATCAGGCGCGATGTGGGCGCGATTCGGGCGCGATTCGGGCGCGATTCGGGAGTGCTCCGGAGAGATTCGGGTGCACGCACCGGGTCGCGTACGCGCCTATTGCGCCCGCCTGGTGGGCGCGACTTGCGTAGGCGCCGTGTGCACCCGCCTTGTGTACCCGCCCTTCTGCGCCCGGCTTCTGCGCCCGGCTTCCGCGCCCCAGCACTTGGGCGGCGAGATCCCGCGTACGGGTCCGACGGGACCCTGGCAGGCTCCGGACGGCCCCGACGGGCATTGACCGTGATCGGCAATTTTGGTTAGCCTCACCTAATATTCTGCGGCGCTCACCGCCGCCCAGCACGCTCGCGTGGCCTCGCGCCCAAGTCACCAGCGGGAGGCCACAGTTGTCCGCCGACGTGTCGGCAATACGTACGGGCTCGGCGGCACGCGCGGGCAAAGCGCGACTCGGGACGGGCCTGGCCGTGGCCGTCGCCGCCCTGGCCCTCCTCTGCCTGGTCAGCATCTGGGTCGGCACCCGCGGCATCTCCTTCACCACGACGTGGGAGCTGCTCTGGCACAACGACGGCTCCAAGGCGGCCGTGGTGATCCACGACTACCGCATCCCCCGTACGCTGCTCGGCCTCGTCGTCGGCGCCGCGCTCGGCCTGTCCGGCGCGCTGATGCAGGCGCTCACCCGCAACCCGCTCGCCGACCCCGGGCTGCTCGGGGTCAGCCTCGGCGCAGCGACCGGCGTGGTCGTGGCGATCACCTTCGTCGGCATCGGATCTCTGCTCGGCTACGTGTGGTTCGCCCTCGCAGGCGCCGCACTCGCCTCGGTCGCCGTCTACATCCTCGGGTCGTCGGGGCGCGGGGCGGCGACACCCGAGCGCCTGGTGGTGGCCGGAGCCGCGATGACCGCGGTGCTGTACGCGTTCGACACCGGCGTACTCGTCCTCCGCCCGCGCGCCTTCGACGAGTTCCGCTTCTGGACGGTCGGATCGCTTGCGGGGCGCAACATCGAGGTGGTGCTGACCGTCCTGCCGTTCATCGCGGTCGGCGGCCTGATGGCGCTGCTGCTCACCCGGTCCCTGAACGCGATGGCCCTCGGCGACGAGGTCGGCCGCGGGCTCGGCGTGCACATCGGGCGTACGCGCGTGCTCAGCGCAATAGCGGTGATCCTGCTGTGCGGTGCGGCCACGGCGGCGGCGGGACCGATCGGGTTCGTCGGACTCGCCGTCCCGCACATGGCGCGCTTCATCGTCGGCCCCGACCAGCGGTGGGTGCTGGCGTACTCGGTCGTGCTGGCGCCCATCCTGCTGATCGGCGCGGACGTCCTCGGCCGGGTGCTCGCCTCTCCGTCGGAGATCCAGGTGGGCATCGTCACCGCGATCCTCGGCGGCCCGCTGTTCATCGCGCTGTGCCGGCGCCGGAAGTTGGTCATGCTGTGAGCGCCGTCATCCGCACGCCCGGCGGACGCATTTCGCTGCGCGTCGAGACCCGCCCCGCCGTCGTGGCCATTCTGCTCGCCGTGATCCTGGTCGTGGTGATGGGCATCACCCTCACCACCGGCGAGTTCGAGCTGACCGTGCCGGACGTACTGCGCGCACTGGTCGGACAGGGCAGCACGAAGGCCGACTTCGTGGTCAACACGCTGCGCCTGCCACGTCTCCTCACCGCCGTCCTGGTCGGCGCGGCGCTCGCGGTGAGCGGTGCGATCCTGCAGAGCCTGTCCGGCAATTCGCTCGGCAGCCCGGACGTGATCGGCTTCACCAACGGCTCCGCGACGGGCGCGCTGATCGTCATCATCGTGCTCCAGGGGAGCATGACCGAGACGGCGATCGGTGCGCTGATCGGCGGGCTGGTGACGGCGATTGCCATCTACCTGCTGGCGTACACCGGTGGCGCGCCCGGGTTCCGCCTCGTCGTGATCGGGATCGGGGTAAGCGCGATGCTGCTGGCGCTCAACTCGTACCTCATCACCCGGGCGCGACTCCAGGACGCGCTGGAGGCGCAGAGCTGGCTCATCGGGACGCTGGGCCACCAGAACTGGGACCAGGTACACGCGATCGCGTTCGCCTGCGCCGTCCTCATGCCCACCGGGCTGGCGTACGCGCGCAAACTCTCCATGCTCGAAATGGGGGACGACACCGCGGGCGCCCTCGGCGTCGACGCCCGCCGCGCCCGCCTGGTGCTGCTGACCGTGAGCGTCGCGTTGGCCGCAGTCGCCACCGCGATGACCGGGCCGATCTGGTTCATCGCCCTCGCCGCGCCGCAGCTCGCCCGCCGCCTCGCGCGGCCCAGCGGCCCCGGCCTGGTCACCGCGGCATTGATGGGCGCGGTCCTGCTCACCACGAGCGACCTCGCGGTGCAGCGCATCTTCGAACCGTCGATCGTCCCGGTCGGCGTGGCGACGGGCACGATCGGCGGCCTCTACCTCATGTGGCTGCTGGTCACCGAGACCCGCAAGAACCGCGCCTGACGCCCACGTTCCGGCCGCGCGAGGCCGTCGGATGCGCGTCGCCCGATGCGCCGAAACGCCGGATGCCCTGGCCGCGGGTGCGAACACCGCGGCCAGGACATCCGGCGAACCGTTCCGTGCCCCTGCTGTCGGGTGCTCCCTGCTATCCGGTACCCCTGCTACCGCGCGATCAGCTCTTCGCCGTCATGAGCGGCACGACCTGGTCGATCGCGTAGGGGATCGACAGAACCGTGTTGAACGAGAACGCCGCACCGATGTCCGGGTTCTCGTACGGGATGAACAGGTCGCGCTTCTCCTGCGCCACCTTCAGCTTCGCGTACAGCGGCTCGGCCTTGATCCGGTCGTTGGCCGACGTACTGGAGGTCACCCACACCAGGCGGTCCGCGTCGAGGAGGTCGAGCTTCTCCGCGCTGAACTCGGCGACGTTCGCCCCCTTCTGCGCGTTCTCGTCGATGCGCGGCGCGAGCTTGAAGCCCATCTCGTTGAAGAAGATCGCCTTCGGGTCGGTCTTCGTGAACGCCGCGTACTTCCCGGCCTCGAAGCTGTCCGCGACGATCAGCGTCTGCGCCGCGAACTCGGGGTGCTGCTCGCGCACCGTCTTGAAGCGCGTCTCGATGCCGGTGATCAGCGTGTCCGTCTCGGTCGCCTTGCCGAGCGCCTTGCCGATCTGGCGCGTCATGACCTGCCAGGGCGCGGCGTAGTCCTCGTGCCCCTTGGGCTGCGCGACGACGGGGGCGATCTTGCTGAGCGTGTCGTACTGCTCCTGCTTCATCCCCGAGTAGACGGCGATGATCAGGTCGGGATCCAGTTCGAGGATCTTCTCCATGTTGTACTCGTCACGCTCACCGACGATCCGCGGCGGCGTCGTACCCCACAAATCCTTGGCCCACGGCCACTTGCCGTACGGCTTCTCCTTGAACCACTCGATGGCCCCGACCGGCTTGGCACCGAGCGCGAGCACCGTGTCGTGGTCCGAAAGACCAAGGGTGACGATCTTCTTCGGCGCCTCCTTGACCTCGGTGCTGCCGTACTTGTGCTCGACGGTCACCGGGAAGACGCCGGCCGACGCGGCCGCATTGTCGGCACCGGGCTTCGCCTCCGGCTTGTCGTCGTCGCCCCCTCCGCACGACGACAACGTGAGCGCTGCGGCAACGGCCACCGCCACGGACGCCAGGCGTCTGGCAAGTCTCGGCCGACCTATGGAGGAACCTGTGGGCACGACCGCCCCTTTCACGACGGGGGCATCCCGGAACCCCGGCCCACCCCAGAAAATTTAGGCAAAGCTAACCTAACCTCACCCTCCCATGGAAGATCCACTAGCCCCTCCGACGGGCCACCACGCGCGGCACCCCCGGATACTCGAAGCGCGTTCGCGGCGATACCGGTACTCTGCCGATGGGCAATCCCGGCTCCGCGCCACCGCCCACCAGGGCCGCTAGCTCAATCGGCAGAGCAGCGGACTTTTAATCCGCGGGTTCAGGGTTCGATCCCCTGGCGGCCCACCCGCAAAGACCCCGGTCCCCGAGGACCGGGGTTCTACGTTCGCCGCTACGGCGTGCAGCATCGTCCTGGTTGAGGGGTGCGAGCACCCGCGCGGTGTTCAGGCCGTCGGGCTCACTTGATTGCCGCTTGGACGAGGCCGGATTCGTAGGCGGCGATCACCAACTGCGCGCGGTCGCGGGCGCCGAGCTTGGTGAGCAGGTGGCCCACGTGTGTCTTCACCGTGGCCATGCCCAGGTGCAGCCGGTGGGCGATTTCGTGGTTGGACAGGCCTCGGGCGATGAGGGTGAGCACTTCCCGTTCCCGTGCGCTCACCCCGTCGAGGCGGTGGCCGAGCGTTGGGGAGGGCTCGGGGCGGCGGGCGAACTCCGTGATCAGGCGGCGGGTCACCGCGGGGGCCAGGAGTGCGTCACCTGCCGCGATGACGCGTACGGCGGCCAGCAGTTCGGCCGGCGGGGTGTCCTTCAGGAGGAAGCCGCTGGCACCCGCGCGCAGTGCCGCGTAGACGTACTCGTCCAGGTCGAACATCGTCAGGATCAGCACCCGCACATCCGCCGTCTCGGACGAGCCGCAGATTTGCCGGGTTGCCTCGATGCCGTCCATATCGGGCATCCGCACATCCATCAGGACGACGTCCGGCGGGTCACGACGGGCCAGCAGCACCGCTTCCGCACCGGTGCCGGCCTCGCCCGTCGCGGTGAATCCGGGCTCGGCGTCGACCAGGATCCGCAGGCTGCCACGCAGGAGCACCTGGTCGTCCGCGACGAGGACGCGGATCGGTGCCGGAGCGCTCAACGGACCTCCTCGTACGGCAGGGTGGCGGTGACCGCGAAGCCGCCGCCCTCGAGCGGTCCGGCGGCGAACGTCCCGCCGAACAAGTGCACGCGCTCCCGCATCCCGATGATCCCGTGGCCCCGCTGGGGACGCGGGAGGTCGACCCGGCGGATTCCGTCGTCGCTCACTTCGACGCGCACCTCGTGCCCGAACGCCTCGACCACGACCCGGCAGCGGGTCCCCGGCGGGGCGTGTTTGGCGACGTTGGTCAGGGCCTCTTGGACGATCCGGTGTACGGCGAGCCCCACCGCCTCCGGTACCTGCTCCACACCGCGCATCGACAGCTCGGCCCCTGCCCGCGCCGCCAGTTCGGGCAGGGCGTCGGGCCCCGGAACGGGACCGAGAGCGGCCGACACGTATTCCCCTTCGGCGTCCGGGCGGAGCACGCCCAGCATCCGCCGCATGTCCGCGAGGGCGTCGCGGCTGGTGGCCTCGATGACACGCAGTGCTTCGTGGGTCTCTTCAGGCCTGGTGTGTACGACGTGGTTGGCGACACCTGCCTTGACCGCGATCAGGCCCATGCTGTGGGTCACCACGTCATGCAATTCCCGGGCGATGCGCAGCCGTTCCTGGGTAACGGCCCGTTGCGCCAGGTGTTCGGCCACGCGGACGTTGGACGCGCGCCGCTGACGGGTGGCGCGCCCGAGATCCCACGCCCCGACAAGTGCCACGACTCCGAGCAGGAACAGTCCGGGACCGCCCGTCCGCCAGTACGGCGGTCCGCCACGGACAATTGCCCCCAGCGCGCCGGCCGCGCACAGCAGCACGCTCACGAGGCCGGGCAGCCACCGCTCCCACCAGCGGCGTGGTGTACGGGTGACCGCGACGGTGAAGAGCGTGAAGGCCGCCGGGAGGAACGGGTCCCGCACCGCATCCCGGGCCACGGCCACGGCAGTTACGGCCGCCACGACGGCGAACACGGGCAGCGGCCGGATCCGCCGGAAGGCGATCGGGGCGGCGGCGGCGGCGACCAGCGCCAGTTCCTCCCACGGCGAGGGCCCGCCGAACGATGACTGCGGCGGCAACGCGGCCCCGGTGGAACCTGTCAGCAGCAACGCCGCCGTGTATGCGAGCGCGGCAGCGGCATCCAGCCCGATCAGCCACCGCCGGCTCGGCCGCCTGGCGAGGATCGGGCGCCAACCGTCCGCCTCCGCCGTCGGAGCTATGACCACCTCGCGACGATATCCGCGGCGGCTCGGTGCCGCTTCCGTCCGCCAGTTGACCTGTTGACCTCAGGACTCCCCCGCGGGACGGATCCCCCAGGCTGTTCCGACCGGGCTTCTCCACCCCTGGGTTGACCGGTTTCGGTCCCGCCCGGGTCCGATGCGGCGGATCGGTGACACGCGAGATCGTCACCGGCATGGTGACGTCTGCGAACCGGCCCCAAGCCGCCCCGGGAAGGCAGTGGGCGATGTCCCGCGCGGCTCTGGCGCGAGCCGTGCTGACCTCGGAATGGACCAAGATCCGCACGCTGCCGTCGACAGCCTGGTCCCTGCGGCTGACCCCTGCCCTGAGCATCGCCACCGGCACTTTGGTGGCGTTCAGCTTTCGCTCGAACATCGACGCCGTGGTGAACTTCGATCCGATATTCGTCGGCCTGTACGGCCTGGCAATCGGACAGCTCGCCCTCGTGGCGTTCGGCGTCCTCCTCGTCGGCTCCGAGTACTCCTCCGGGACGATCCGGACCTCGCTGGCGGCGGTGCCACGGCGCGGCATGTTCTTCGGCGCGAAGGTCCTGGTCGGAGCGCTCGTGGGTCTGGTGGTCTCGGTGGCCACCGTGATCGCCACCTTCGCCGTGTCCCAGGCGGCGCTGGGGCCGTACCGCACGACTTTCGGAGCGGACGGCGTGCCGTCCGCCGTCGCGGGTGGCTGCGCGTACCTGACTCTCGTGTGCGTGTTCTCCATCGGAGTGGCTGCGCTGCTGCGGAGCTCTGTCGTCTCGCTGGGGATCCTGATCCCGCTGCTCTTCCTCGGGTCCCAGGGGCTCGGGAACGTCCCGGCGCTGAAAGCCGCCCTGCAGTACTTCCCCCAGCAGGCCGGCATGGTGCTGATGCACCTCGCCGGCCCGCAGGACGACCCGCGGTTCGCGCACGACTACGGCGTATGGGGCGCGCTGGCGATCCTGCTGGCGTGGACGGCCGCCGCGCTGACCGGAGGCTGCCTGACGCTGTGCCGCCGCGACGCGTGAGACCTCCGAGCGCCGTCAGCTGCCGGCAAGGTCTGGGGACGGGAGCGGGGCGAAGTCGACGAGCAGCGCCCGGGACCGGCCCGAAAGCCGGAGCGTACGGACACCCTCGGCGAGCTTCAACGAGCCGTCGTGGTGCGCACGCGCGACGTCAGGACGAGGGGTCCGCTTCGGACGGGATGCCGGTGTCGACGAGGATCTGTTCTGCTTCGGCGAGATTCTCGAGGTCCAGGGCCTGCGTCATGGCCTGCTGGGCCTGCGGCTGGGTCGCGTGCGGCGGCACCACGAGCAGCGCGAGGAGGTTTTCGTCGTCGCGCGTGATCAGGAGGGTGTCGTCGCCGAGTGGGAACCAGTCGACGTGCACGATGCGGTGATCGATGAACAGGTGGTCCGGGACACCGTCCCACGCGTCCCGGTCCAGTCCGATCCTCGTGATCGGACCTATGCGTGCGGCCAACGCGGTGACGAGTCCGCGCAATTGCGCCCCGATGTCGCGGGAGAGCGGCCACCACGCGCCGTCGAGCACCCCGTGCCGAACCCCGGTGACCTGCGGCCTGAGCAGCACCGTGCCGGGAGTCACCCGCTCGTGTGTCGTCCCCTGCCCACGCCCGCGTCGTCGCGGGGTCTCCGCTTCAGGCATCGGACACCACCCGTCCGCAGGGCTCACGGTGAGCTCTGTTCCGCCGGGACGGTGCCGCCCAGGACGGGTACGGCGCGCAATGGTCCCGGCACCTACCCACGCTACTCCGGCTGCCGCGTGTCCGACGGACCGCGCGGCAGCCGGCGGCAGCCGGACCGGGAACGTACCGGTAATCGGACCGGCACGCGGGCGACGCCGGCACTCCGTCGAAGACGGCTTCGGAACCGCAACTACCCAGTGATGTAAGGCCGTTCGTCGCCATCGACAGGGCGCGCCGCGGACTCGCGTAGAATGGCGTGTCCGGGGCTACTCGCATTTCGGCGGTCAAGCCGGTTTCGTCCTGGAAGAACCGCTACGCCGGACCGCGTTCGACGCCGTGTCCGGGGCAAGGTTTCGGGACACCGTGACGCTCCATCTGTCTCCGCCGCTCACCGCGCAAAATGCCAGTGTCGCCGATGTCATGAGCATCTGTGATCTGACGATCAGCGAGAACACCACCGTCGACGAGGCCCTGGCCATCTTCGACAGAGACCTCACCCTGCAACACCTGCTCGTCGTGGATCAGGGCGGCCGATGCGAAGGGGTGGTGACGCGGGTGAGCCTGGCCGCTTTCCTGGCCCGGTCCTGGTACAGCCAGCGCACGCCGGTCCGGGACACCCACCACCAGCGCGGGCCCTTCGCATGGCCCGGCATGCCACTTGCTCTCGCGGCCAAGTCCATGCGCGTGAAACGCCAGACCGTGTGGCCGGTCGCCGACGAGGACGGCCGCCTCGTCGGTGTGCTCACCTTCCGGTCGGTGCAGGACCTCCTCCTCCAGGTTTCCTGACCCGTCGACAGATTCCCGGGCGCGGCCGCCGAGGCCGCGCCCCTCGCGCGGCCCGCCGCCCCGGGATCCGGGGTACTCTCGGTGTACCGGGCATATTTCGTACGCCGACCCCGATGTCGGTGTCGTCCTCGGCGAAAGACAACGCCGGACGGGTGACACCCGACCGGAGTCAGGTCGACTGGCATGACCATGACCAATCCCTCCGCACCGGCCCGCCTGGCGTTCGCCCCGGCGGGGCGGAACCGGAGCCGCATCGACGGCGCCTGGTGGCCCCGCTCCCGCGACCTCGCGGCCGAACTCCCTTTGCTGGGCCTGGCGATGGCGGACCTCGGGGTGATCACCCGGGCGACGGTGAACCCCAGGCACTGGGACAGCGTCCCGCGGCTGGTACGCGTGTCGGGTCGCTCGCTGAAGGTCGGCTGGTTCACCGACGAGCAGGACGAGCACGAGATCATGCTGCTGTCGTACCACGCGGCACGTTGGGAACTCCTCGTCGTCCCACCGGAGACGGACTCCACGGTGGCCGCTCAGCTCATGGAGGCCGCCGCCGCACCGGACGACCTACGCGGCGCCGGCGAATTGATCCGTGCCATGGTGCGTCCGTCCGAATCCGCCATCGGGTCGAATGGCCGGGCTCAGCCCGGGTATCGACAGTTGGTATGACCGGCATGACCGGGACCACGACTCGAGCAGTCCCGCGGTCAGGCCGGAGCGACTTCTCTGTCCTGTCCCAGCAGATCACCGAAGCCGGGCTGCTCCGGCGACGCCCCGGCTACTATGCGGCCAGGATCGCTCTGGTGGCCGTCGGCTACGTCGGCGGCTGGACCCTGTTCGCGATGGTCGGTAGATCGTGGTGGCAGCTGGCGGTGGCCGTCCTCCTCGGCGTGATGTACGCGCAAGTCGCCTTGCTCGCCCATGATCTGGCGCATCGTCAGGTGTTCCGCCTACGAAGGCCCAGCGAGGCCGGCGGACGGCTGGCGGCCAATCTGTGCGTCGGTATGAGCTATGGGTGGTGGCAGGACAAGCACACCCGGCACCACGCGAACCCGAACCACGAGGGCCTCGACCCCGACGTCGTACCGGACATCCTGGTCTGGTCGACCGGGCAGGCACGCGACGCGCGCGGGATCGCGCGGCGGATCGGGCGGGTGCAGGCGTTCCTCTTCTTCCCGCTGCTCACCCTCGAAGGCCTGAACCTGCACGTGTCCAGCGTGCGTGCGCTCTTCCGTCCGGAGTTCCGGCGCAGGAGCCTGGAGTCGGTGCTGCTCGGCGCCCACATCGTGGGATACCTCGGTGGCCTGTGGTTCGTTCTGGGGCCGGTGGGAGCGCTGTTGTTCCTGTCCGTCCACCAGGCGGTGTTCGGCGTCTACCTCGGCTGCACGTTCGCGCCGAACCACAAGGGCATGCGGATGCTCACGGACGCCGACCAGCGGCCGGACTTCCTGCGGCGCCAGGTGCTCACCTCGCGGAACGTACGCGGCGGCCGGCTCGTCGAGGTGCTGCTCGGCGGCCTCAACCACCAGATCGAGCACCACCTCTTCCCCAACATGCCGACGCCGCACCTGCGCCGCGCCCGGCCCATCGTCAAGGCGCACTGCGCCCGGCTCGGCATCTCCTACACGGAGGCCGGGCTGATCGCCTCGTACGCGCAGACCCTTCGGCACCTGCACCAGGCCGCCGCACCTCTGCGACGGCCGGCGGCATTGCCGGTCTGACCCGTGACAGAACCCGTCCCCGATGTGCGCCGCGGTGCGGCAACCACGCTGCCGCCAACGGCATTTCGCGGTGTTCCCGGGTTTGCCGAATCTGCCCGACCAGACAGTTAGGATCCCAGGGGTCGGCCATGAACCGGCAGTCGTGCAGAGTGAGTCGAGGGGGACGAATGACTGGGCACGATCCGATCGATGAGTGGGCACCGCAAGGAATCGACGTGACGGTGCCGAGCGTCGCGAGGGTGTACGACGCAATGCTCGGCGGCAAGGACAACTTCGCGTCCGACCGGGCCGTGGCGGACAAGATCCGCTCGGTCCTGCCGGTCAGCGCCGAGAGCGCCGGAGAACACCGTGCGCTTCTCGCGCGCGCCGTGCGCTTTCTCGCCGCACAGGGCATCGACCAGTTCCTGGACCTGGGTTCGGGCCTGCCCACGGTGCAGAACACCCACCAGGTCGCGCAGGCGGCCAACTCCGCGGCCCGCGTCGTGTACGTCGACAACGACCCGATGGTTCTCACGCACGGGCGCGCGCTCCTGACCGGCGACTCCGGCACCGCGGTCATCACCGCGGACGTCCGCGACCCCGAGGACGTGTTCGCCCGTCCCGAGGTCCGCGAACTGATCGACCTGGAAAGGCCGTTGGGCCTGATGATGGTCGGCGTGATCCACCACCTCGGGGACGACGACGATCCGGCCGGCCTCATCAAGCGCTACGTGGACCGGATCGCGCCCGGCAGCTACCTGTTCCTCTCGCACTTCCAGGCGGATCCGCCGATCACCGACCGGATGGAGCAGGTCTTCCTCCAGATGCTCGGCAGCGGCCGCTTCCGGACCAAGGCGGAGATCGAGGCGTACTTCGACGGACTCGAACTCGTCGAGCCGGGGGTCGTGGACATTCCGTTGTGGCGCCCCGACAGGCCGATCACCAGGCCCCTGGCCGCCGACGACCCCAACCGGCTCATCGCGACAGGCGTCGCACGCAAGGCGTAGCGCCGCACCGCGCCGCGCGGCGGCACACGGCCCGCCGACGCTCCGGCGTGTGTCAGTGGGCGGCGCTAATGTCGGCAGAATGAGCAGTGAAGCAATTTCGGACGGGGCAGTGGAAGTGGCCGTCCGCCTGTCGCCCGCGGCCGCCGACCGGGTCCGCGGACTGATCGGCCTCGGCCTCGCGGCCTCGGTCGAGGACTACGTCGCCGACTCGGTCCGGAACCGCCTCGCCGGTTTCCAGGAGATCAGCGGCGGTACCACCGGGCAGCCGGACGGCGATCCGAAGGAATGGGTGACCCCCAGGCGTTAACGCGCCTGCCGCGCCTGCCCCCGCGCGAGCCGGTCGACCGCGTCCGGGTCCGCGGGAGCGGTCGCGGTGAGAGTGCCGACCAGTGCCTGGGCGAGAACGGTCGCCGTACCGATCCGCGCGTCCTCCTGCTCGTCGCCGGTCACCTTGCCGATCACCGCGTCGCGCACGGACTGCGAGATGTCCAGGGAGCCGAACAGTTCGGGGAACGACAGGGCCATCAGGCACACGCCCACGTTGGCGGACAGTATCGACTGGGCGGCCAACTCCGGCGGCCTGCGCAGGCGTCCGATGTCCTGGCAGCGCCGCACCGCGGCGAGGAGCAGGGCCTGCGCCTCCTTGATCGCCTGCGGCTTGGCCTCCCCGGTGGGCGTGAACATCAGCCGGTACAAGTGCGGGTTGCCGAGCGCGAACGCGACGTGGCTGTCCCAGGCCGTACGCAGGTCCGCCACCGGGTCGTCGGTCAGCGGGTTGCGCCGCTTGTTGGCGAGGAAGCGCTCGAATCCGGTGTCCGCGACGGCGGTGAGCAGCCCCTGCTTGTCGCCGAACTGGCGGTAGATCTCGGGCATGCCGACGCCGGCCCGGTCGCAGATGGCCCGGGTCGAGATCGCCAGCGCGTCTTTGGTGGCCAGGAGTTCCGCGGTGGCCGTCAGGATGCGCTCTCGTGCCGTCGCCATGCCTTGCACGATATCAGCGTTAACACATCTGACCTGCACAGATCGGTGACGAAGGAAGGAACACGCGAGCTTACGTAAGCAGTGATTACGAGTTGTGTTAGCGTTGATCACAGGCGAGGGAGCACGCGTCCCCTGCCTGTCGACCTTTCGCAGCGAGAGAGCTGGTACTTCCCATGAGCCGATCGACGTTCCTCCGCGCCGCTTCGACCACCGTCGCGGTAGCCGCGAGCGCGACCCTCCTCGCCGCCTGCGGAGGTGAGGCCAACGCCGACGGCGACCCTGCCACCACCACAGCGGGCACACCGTCCGCCTCGCCGACGGGCGGGTCCGCCGCCGCCTCCGCTGCCTCCGCTACGCCGAACTCCGGCACCCCGTCCGCGGCCGCCGAGGCGTTCACCGTCACGCACATAGGCGGGCCGACCACGATCCTGGAGGTCGCCGGCGCACGGTTCCTGATCGACCCGACCTTCGACCAGCCGAAGAAGTACAAGAGCGGCCTGGAGAAGACGCAGCCACCCGCGTTCGGCACCGACGGCATCGGCCGGATCGACGCCGTACTGCTCTCCCACGACCAGCACGACGACAACCTCGACGACGCGGGCCGCGAACTCCTCAAGAAAGTCCCGGTCGTGCTGTCCACGCCCGGCGCGCACAAGCGCCTCGGCGATCACGTCACGGGCATGGCCAGTTGGACGTCGACGGAACTGAGGACCCCCAAGGGCACCGTCAAGGTGACCGCGGTGCCGGCCCTGCACGGTCCCGACGGAGTGGACCGCGGCGAGGACGGGGAGGTCACCGGGTTCGTGCTCAGCGGTCAGGGCGTACCGACCACGTACATCTCCGGCGACAACGCATCGGTCAAGGTGGCCAAGGAGGTCGGCGACCGCGTCAAGCGGGAGATCGGGCCCGTCGACACGGCCGTCGTCTTCGCGGGCGCCGCGCGTACGCCGGCCATCCTCGACAACGCCCCGCTCACCCTCACCTCGCAGAACGCCGCCTTGGTCGCGAAGGACCTCGACCCCCGCAAGGTGGTCGCGGTGCACACCGACAGCTGGAACATCTACTCCGAGGACATGGCGTCCCTCGTGAAGGCCTTCCAGGACCAGGGAATCGCGGGGAAGCTCGTCGACATGCGACCCGACGGCACCCCTGCGAACCTGGCGTAACCGGGCGCATCCTCCGCAGCTCACCTGAAGCCCCGGGGCCGACGTGCGATCGCGCGTCGGCCCCGGGGCTTCTACGTGCAGGCGGCGCCACGGAATCCTCCGGTTCGTCGGACCGGCCGAACATCCGAGCGGGCACGCGCGTTCGACGCACTCGCTCGCGAACCGACCTGCCATCATGAGAGGTTCGATACGGATTCGCGGCACGCTGCCGCCACGCGGCCCCGGGCCGGGCCGCTCGTCGAACCGAAGGAGTGGGCGTGCGCGAAGACACCGGGCCCGCACGCGCCACCGCCCTGCGGCCGGACGGCCTGCACGACCTGCGCGGGCGGCCGGTGCCGGCGGCTCTGCGCTACGGCCCGACCGACCTCGTCGTGGTCTCCGGGCTCCCGGGCGCGGGCAAGAGCACGCTGATGGCCCGCTGCGCACAGGCTCCGCTGATCGACTCCCAGCACGTACGGGAGAGTTACCAGGACCGGCTGCCGCCGTGGCTTCCCTACTCGGTGTTCCGCCCGCTCGTACGCTCCACGCACTACCTGCGGCTGATGGCCGAGTTACGGGCCTCCGGACCGCTGGTGATCCACGATTGCGGAACGGTGCCGCTGGTGCGGTCCTGGGTCCGGCGTACCGCCCGGCGCCAGCAGCGGCACGTGCACCTGCTGTTCCTCGACGCCGACGCGCAGGCAGCGCGCGGCGGCCAGCACGCACGTGGACGCAGCGTCTCCACAAGGGAGTTCGCCCGGCACCGGGCCGTGGCCCAGCGCTCGCTGGACCGGCTGCTCGCCGCCTCGGCACCGCCGCCCGGCTGGGCGTCCGCGGTACTGCTCGACCGCGCGGGGGCCCGGACCCTGCGGGAGATCGTGTTCCGGTCGCCGCCGGGCAGAGCCCTGCCGGTGCCCCGCGAACCCCGAGGTTCCCAGGACACCGGCCGGGCCAGGCTGGTCAGGGGCGCGTGAGGACGTTCACGCGGTCCCAGATGCGCAGCACGTTGTTGAGCACCCGGGTCGGCGGCGCGGCCGGGTCCGGGGCGAGGCCGGGGAAGTGCCGGGCCAGGGCGCCGAAGACGGCGTCGAACTCCATCAGCGCAAGGTGGTTGCCGGCGCACAGGTGCGTGCCGAACCCGAGCGCGAGGTGGTCCGCGGCATCCGGGCGCCGGACGTCGAAGACGTCGGCGTCCGCTCCCCACTTGGCCTCGTCGCGGCCCGAGGAGCCGAACATCAGCCAGACCTGGGCCCCTTCGGGGATGGTCGCGTCCCCGACGGTCGTCTCGCGCATGACGCGCCGACCGAAGCCCTGGATGGGCGCCTCGTAGCGGAGGGTCTCGCCGAAGAGCGCCTCGTACGGCACCTTGCCGTCCCGCACCAGCTCCCACTGCTCGCGGTCCGAGGTCAGCATCTGCACGGCCGTGGCGATCGCGTGGATGGTGGTGTCCATCCCGGCGGTCGTGTAGGCGGCCATCGTCATGACGCACTCGATCTCGGCGATCTCGCCTCGGTCGGCGGCGGCGTGTGCGGCGCCCAGCCAGCTGTCCGGGCTCACGTTGTCGCGCGTCGCGACCGTCTGCAGGAACTCGAACATCGCCTGGGCGGCCGGAAGCCCCGCGTACACCCGCGGGTTCGGCGCCGCGAAGGTGTCGAACACCGACTCGACCTGCTTGACCAGCCCGCTGCCGTCCACGTGCGGCAGGCCCATCAGTTCGAGGATGACGCCGGTGACGTACGGCGCCGCCAGGTCGGTCACCGCGTCGAACGAGTCCCGGTCGGCCAGCGACACGACCAGCTCGTCCGCCCGGGCGCGCAGGCTGTCCGCGAGGTCGCGGATCGCGCGCGGAGCGAGCTGCTTGGACAGTACGCGGCGCAGGCGCGCGTGCTCCAGGCCGTCGGCGGCGAGCACCGAGCCCGCGGTCACCCACTGGTTGCCCTCGGGGTTCAGGTGCAGCCCGTTCACACTCGAGAACGTCTCGGGGTCGAGCAGCGCGGCCTTGACGGAGTCGTACCGCGGCAGCACCCACGCGTTGAGGCGCTCCGCGTACACCGCGGGCCCGAGGGCCCGGAGTTCGGCGTACGCCGGGTACGGGTCGGCCAGCACCTCGTCGCCGAACAGGTCGAGCGGCGACGAAGGGCCGGAGACCGGCTGGGATATGGCGGATTCGGTCACTGCGATTCCTTTCACACTGCGGCTGCGTCGGCGCGCGCGATCAGACGGTCCATCAGGGACAACATGACGTCGCGCGCCGACGCCCGTTCACGGGCGTCGAGCATCAGCACCGGCACGGTGGGGTCGGCGAGGTCCAAGGCGTCGCGAATGACGTCCGGCGAATGCGTCTGCCTGCCGTCGAAGCAGTTCGCCCCCACCACGAACGGGGTACCGCGCTTCTCGAAGAAGTCCACGGCGGCGAAGCTGTGGTCCAGGCGGCGCGTGTCGACCAGGACCACGGCGCCGAAAGCGCCGCGCAGCAGGTCGTCCCACATGAACCAGAAGCGCTCCTGGCCGGGCGTGCCGAACAGGTAGACCACCGAGTCGTCCAGGGTGATCCGGCCGAAGTCCATGGCGACCGTGGTCGCGGTCTTGTTCTCGATGCCGTTCAGGTCGTCCACCCCGACGCCCTCGGCGGTCAGCCGCTCCTCCGTCCGGAGCGGGCGGATCTCGCTGACCGTGCTGACGAACGTGGTCTTCCCGACGCCGAAGCCCCCGGCGATCAGGATCTTGATCTGCTGCACCGCGGGTATCGGGGCGGGGTCATAGCTTGCGGGCAAGGCCATCCCTGACTCGGTAGAGGAGGCGGATGTTGGTCGCGTCGGCCCCGCTCACCGCGGGCTGATGGGTGATCAGCCCCTGGCCCAGCAGTTCGCCGAGCATCACGGTCAGCGGGGTCACGAACATGTGGAGGCGGGCGGCCAGTTCCGTGACGATCACGGTGCGGGCGGGGGCGCCGTGGCAGATGGCCAGCACCGCCCGCCACTCGTCGGGCAGCGCGCCCACCGCGTCTTCCGGCACGGCCGCGGCCACCAGCGAGTTCATGGTGATCCGCGTGGACGAGGACGACTGGACGTGGCCGCCGGTGAGGGCGAACGGCCGGGTACGCCTCCCGGGCAGGTCTCCGCGGTGCCGCCCCGTCACGTCGCGCGTACGTTCGCTCGAGGCTTGGTACCCATGAAGTCACCGACCGCCTTGGCGACCCGGAGCACCTCGTACATGACGGCGCCCATGTCCGCCCTGGCCCCGGTGACGACCACGATGGTGCTGCCCTCACCGCAGTTGGTGATGATGAGCGTGCGATCGACCATCTTGACGACGCTGTGCAGCAGTGGGCCGCCCTCGATGCTCGTCGCCAGCCCGCGGCCCAGGCTCGCGTAGCCCGTGCCGGCCGCGGCCAGGTGCTCGACCGTCTCCCGGTCGAACCCGAACGCCGACTTGGGCAGGCCGTCGTCGGACAGCAGGACGGCGCCGAGCAGTTCGGGGACGTCGGCCAGGTTCGCGTGCAGCATCCGGTAGACCTGCTCGTCGAACGGGTTGCTGGTAAGAGGGTCTTCCCTGAACATGGTTTATCCCGTTCCCTATGGCGTCGCCGGGTCGTCCTCGGCACGTCCTGCCTCGTTGAACTGGCCGGGCTGCTCGGCCTGGTCGAACGCAGCCTGGAGCCCGCGGTACATGTCGCGTGCCGCTTCGGGGGAGTCCGGGTCGTACGGAACCTGCGGAACTCCCCCGGTGTCGTCGCGCAGTTGCGCGGCCAGGTGTTCGCCGCGCGAGCGCTTGGGCAGCGGATCGACGTCGAGTTCCTCGGCGGGCGGCAGCTGGTACGTGCCGCTCCCGGTGGCCGTCCCCGCGAGCTGCCGTGGTGCGGGCAGCGCCGGCGGAGCCGCCGCCGAAGCGACCGCCCGGACCGGCGCCGCCCCCTGCCGGATCGGCAGCGGCTCGGCGGCCCCCGCGGGCCGGTCGGACTCGGGATGCGGGCGGAGCTCGGGGGCCGACCACGGATCCGTGCCCTCGTACGGCGGGGAGACCTGGCCGTGGTCGGTGCGGCTCGCGAGCAGGCTGCGCGGGACGAGGACCACCGCAGCGGTGCCGCCGTACACCGAGCGGCGCAGGGTGACGTCCAGGCCGAGGCGGGCGGCCAGTCGACCGACCACGAACAGACCGAGCTGGGAGGCGTTGTCGGCCATCTCGGCGTACAGCGGAACCTGGCCGAGGCGCTCGTTGAGCTGGTCGTACTGCTCCTGGCTGAGGCCCATGCCGCGGTCCTCGACCTCGACCGTGACGCCGTGCACCGCGGCCTGGGCGCGCACGACGACCTTGTAGTCGGGGGGCGAGTAGCGCGCCGCGTTCTCGATCAGCTCGGCGAGGACGTGGGTGAGCTCGCTGGCGGCCGACGGGATGACCCGGGCGTCGGCGAGGAAGTGCTTCTCCACGCGTTCGTGGCCCGCGGCCTCGCCGGCCGCGTCCATGAGCAGGTTGGCGATGTGCGCCGGGGCGTCGTGCGGGTTGCTGATGACGCCGCCCGACAGCACCTGGAGGTTCTCGATCTGGCGGCGCAGCCGTACCGTCTGGTGGTCGAGACCGTAGAGCCGCGAGGTGAGTTCGGGGTCCTGGTCGTGCAGCCGCATCAGGTCCTCGAGCAGCCGCAGCTGTACCCCGACCAGGACGACGGAGCGCCCGGTGACGCCTTCGGCGAACCGCTCGAAGCCCTGCCGTTCGCGGTACACCAGCTCGGCGCCGTCGGCGGCCTGCCGGGCCAGGGTGGCCACGGCGTCGCCGATCTGCCCGATCTCGTCCTTGGCGCCGGTGGGCCTGGGCAGGCCGGAGGTGTCGACGGAGGCGCCGCGCTGGAGCGAGCCGATGATGTCGGGCAGCTCGTCCTCGGCGAGGGCGAGCGCATGGCCGCGGAGCTTGTTGGTGCGGCGGATGACGGTGCGGATCGTCATGAGGACGACGCCGACGATGAACAGCACCGCGGCGGCGCTGCCGGCGACCAGCCACCACGCGCTGCGGCGCAGGTCGCTGGACTTCTGGAAGGTGTTGTCCAGCAGTCCGATGACGCGGCCGACGTTGAGTCCGGTGAGCTGGCCCGCGAGTTGCTCGCGGGTGGCCTGCCACTGCTGGACATCCGTCGGCAGGAGGACACCGCCGGTGGCGACCGGGGTGTGGTTGGCGAGGACGGAGTCCTCGATCTTCGTCTTGGTCGTCCACGCGGGGTTCGCGAGCAGCCCGTCGTAGACGGCCTTGTCCTTGGCCGGGAGGTACGGCGCGACCCAGGTGCCGTAGATGAACCGCTGCACGCCGACGTTGTGCGCGAAGTCGGCGTACTGCGCGTCGGTGAGCTTCCGCGCGGGGCCCGAGAGGGCGATCAGCGCGTCCTCGCGCGAGAGTGCCTCGAAAGCGTGCATCAGGCCGACCAGCGGGCGCGTCTCGTACGTGAGCGGCCCGTCGTCCATGTTGGACATCTCCTGGTACAGCCGGATCATCTGGTCGATGACGCCGTTGTAGTAGTCCAGAACCTTCTGCGGGTCGCCGGCGCGGGTGTCGGCCAGGCGGCGGTGTTCGTCGAGGCCGACGAGCTTGTCCTTCACCATGACGACGTAGTCGTAGACGAACCGGTCGGATGCCGGGAGTTCCGGACCCGACAGGCGCATGAAGTCCGCCTCGACCTTGTCGGTGGCCGCGCGCTGCTTCTCCATCTCCTCCTGCGAGACGGGGGTGCCGCCGAGCCGGGCGGCGGTGAGGCGCCGCTCCGCCTGTATCTGCTCCATCACCATGTAGCTGGGGAGGCCGGCCTTCTCACCCGTGACCGAGTCGTCCCGAATGTTGTCTGCTTGCTCGAGCAACCGCACGGCGGTGAACGCCACTTGCGCGCCCAGCGCGACGGTGACGACGACGGCGAGCAGGATCAGCAGTGTGCGGATGCGGACGGCACGCGGCGGACGCTGCGGGCGCGGCGACGCATTGCGGTCATCGGTTAAGGGTGTGGAAGTCGTCATGAGTCCTCGTGGGCGGTCGGTTGTGGCTCCTGCGACGACCCTCGCCGCTCTGGGGCGAGTGCCTGCACCGATCCGGACGGACGCGACTTCGCTCTGCGCCTCCGACCCCCGCGCTACCCACAAGCGCTTCCGGCGTCGCTGCATCGTGGCAATGGGCTGGCACGGCACCGTCTCTGACGTGCCGTCAGCCAAGCAGGCATGGTCTCGCTCTAGGCTCTGTACACGCGCGTGGCCCTCCCGTTGCTGCGGCGCGTGGGCCCGTGGAGCCTACCGCCGCGTGACGGCAGTGGCCAATGGGTCGCAAGTGGCCAAATCGCCACAGTCGATACCCGGCCGCCCGAACCGGTGGCTCCCTCGCCTAGGCACGGAAACCACGCGGCACCGGCCGCGGCGCATGCACTGACCGGACCCGCACCGCGGGTGGTCAGCGGCCGGTAAGTGCCTGGTCAGCGGGCCGAACGAAGCTCTGAACACGACGCGGCGAACGGCCGCGACACGAATCAGAGGAGCGCAACATGGACACCGCCACCGGCAACCTCGGCATCGACACCGACATTCTGATCTCGGGTGCGAGCATCGGCGGCCCGGCGCTGGCGTACTGGCTCGACCGGTACGGGTTCAACGTCACCGTGGTGGAGCTTGCGCCGCGGATGCGGGTCGGCGGCCAGGCGGTCGACGTACGCGGTCCCGCGCTGGAGGTCGCCGAACGCATGGGCGTCCTGGACGGACTGCGCGCAAGGCAAGTGCAGATGCGCGGCATGTCCATGGTCGACGGCGACGGCACCGAGCTGTTCCGGACGACCGAACGGACCATCACCGGCGGGGACATCGACAGCGAGGACATCGAAATCCTGCGCGACGACCTGTCCGAGGTGCTGGCCGGGGCGGCGGACGACCGCGTGGAGTACCTGTTCGGGGACTCGATCACCGCGGTTCAGGAGGACGAAGACGGTGTTCTGGTCACCTTCCGGAACCATGCGCCGCGGCGCTTCCACCTGGTCGTGGGCGCCGACGGCCTGCACTCCAACACGCGACGGCTGGTGTTCGGCCCGGAGTCGGACTTCATCCGGCACATGGGCACGTACCTGTCGGTGTGGACCGTCCCCAACTTCCTGGGCCTGGATCGCTGGCAGGTCTTCCACCAGGTGCCCGGCGGCACTTGGGGCGGCGGGGTCATGAGCGTGCGCGGCAACACCGAGTGCCGGGTCTACCTGGGCTTCGAGTCCGCCGAGCCGATCGAGTACGACCACCGCGACGCCGAGGCCCAGAAGCGCCTGCTCGCCGCACGGCTGGGCGGTCTGGGCTGGGAGATCCCGCGGCTGCTGGAACACATGTGGACCGCCGAGGACTTCCACCTGGACTCGATGGCGCAGATCAAGATGGACTCGTGGTCGCGCGGCCGCGTGGTGCTGCTCGGCGACGCCGGCTACTGCGCGTCGCCGCTGTCGGGCCAGGGCACGACGATGGCGATCGCCGCCGCCTACATCCTGGCCGGCGAGCTGAAGGCGGCCGGGGGCGACCACGTCGTCGCGTTCGCGGCGTACGAGGAGGCGCTGCGCAAGTACGTGGCGCAGAACCAGGAGTTGGCGTACACCAACAAGGCCCGCGTCGAGGCCCAGGCCGCCGCGGAGATGGGCGCCGACACCGAACTCGACACCGCCGTGCCCGACTTCCAGGAGGCCGCGGACATCATCGGCTCCCTCGTCCTCAAGGACTACTGACCCGCGCGGCGGAACGCGATGACGCGGCGGTGCAGGCGAACTGCCTTGACGGCGCAGACGAAGGCGGCCGTGGACAGCACCGCCCGCACCCCGTTCCAGACGTTCCAGGTGGTCTCGAAGTCGGCGCGGACTCCCGAGGGGTTCGCGTCCCCCTTCGACGCGAGCATCTCGTTCAGCGGCACGTTGATGCCCGACGTGGTGAGCACCCCGGCGGTGTAGAGCGCGAAAGCGGCGGCCGTCCACTTGAGCAGGGTGCGGTCGCCACCGCGCTTGCGCAGCTTCCACCACGCCACGGCGGGGGCCAGCATCGCCCCGAAGAACGCGGCGAAGAACACCGGGTTCTCGATCACGACGTTGATGCGCTGCATCGAGTCGACGAACCCGGCGTCGTCCTTGCGCCCGAGCATCGGCATCACGAACGCGCTGAAGGCGACGTACGTGGCGGCCATCGCACCGCTGGTGACGGCGCCCGCGGTCAGCCACTTGCCGAGGGAGTCGCGGGTGGTCGCGCTGAGCGCGGGGGCGGCGGTGGTGCCGATGACGGTCGGCGCGGTGATGGCGTTGGTGGTGGTGCGGTCGTAGGCAGCCATGGTGAACTCCTCAAGGAGGCGCGTCGGGTGGGGACTTGCCGGCAGGGGCCGCGGTCCGTGTGCTCCGGTCCGTTCCGCCCCGCTCTCTGTGTCTCAAGACTCCTCGATCGCAAGGGCCCGAACAACGGCCAGGTCGGCAACCCCGGTTAACCCACGAGTTACCGATCCGAGCGCCCCCGGACCTGCGGTCCCGGCGCGCGGCGCGCCCGAACCCGGTGCCGACGAGGACCCCGCGGAAGCCCGGATGGTCGAGCGCACGTTCGAGAGGAGTCGGGGCCGGGCGCCGTCGGTGTGCCTCCGCACGCCCTGCCGTCACCCCGTGTGCCAGGACGACCATGGCGTCCCGTCACGCCCCGGAGGTCCCCATGACACAGCCCACGCCTGTCCCCTCCTCCCCCGCCGTCCCCGCCCAAGCCGCCCGTGAGTCCCAGGCGGATCCGCCCGAACCCGCCGACCGGGCAGGCGAGTCCGGGCAGGAACTGCGCTACGTGGGCAGCGCGGGCGACACCGAGGAGGCGCTGCGGCAGGTCACCACGCGCGCGATGGCCGCACGCCTGCCGCGCCTCATCGCCCAGGCCCTGCGCCTGGCCTGGGCCGCCGACCCTCGGGCGTCCGCCGCGCTGCTCGTGTGCCAGGTCCTCGCGGGCATCCTGGAGGCCTTCGGCCTGCTCGCCACGACGTCGACGATCACCGCCGTCATCTCGTCCGGCGAGATCGGCGACCGCCTCCGCGACGCCGCGCCCTCGCTGGTCGTGCTGGCCGCCGCCGTGGGCCTGCGCGCCCTCCTCGGGGTGGCGGTCGTCGCGTTGTCGGCGCGCGTCACCCCGCGTCTGACCCGGGAGGCCGAGACGCTGCTCCTCGACGCCTCCGCCCGCGCCGAACTGGTGGCGTACGACCACCCGGGCTTCAACAACCGCTGGGACAGCGCCGATCGGGGCGTGCAGTCGATGCGCGGGCTGATCCCGCAGACCCAGGACGTCATCGCGGCGTGCGCGTCGCTCGCCGCGGCGGCGACGGTGCTGACCGTGCTGCACCCGGTCCTGCTGCCCCTGCTGCTGCTCGGTGCGGTGCCGCGCGGGCTGGCGGCCGTACGCGCGGCGCGCATCGAGTACCAGACGACCATCGACACGCTCAACGAGCGCCGCATCCTCGGCATGATGCGCTGGCACATCTCGGACAAGCACTGGGCCGACCAACTGCGTTCGAGCACGATCGCGCCGTTCCTGCTGGACCGCTACCAGCGCGCGTCCGACCGCGTGCAGCAGGTGACGCAGGATGCCGCGTGGCGTACCGCCAAGGTAGGCACCCTCGGTGCGGCGGCGGGTGGTGTGGCGGCCGGACTCGTCTGGGGCGCCGTGGTGTTCCTGCTGGCGACCGACCGGATGTCGGTGGCCGCGGCGGGTACCGCGGTGATCGGGTTGCGTACCGTCAGCACCGCGCTCGGCGGCATCGTCGCCTCGGGGTCGCGGCTCTACAGCGTGGGGCTCTACCTGGACGATTGGGACCTCTTCCTCAAGGAGGCCGGCGGGCACCGCATGAGGCGCGGTTCCCTGGTGCTCAAGCAGCCGTCGGCGTTCCGCGCCGAGGGCGCCGGGTTCACGTACCCGGGCAAGGACCGGGCGGCCGTGGCCGGCATCGATCTGGACGTACCGGTCGGCAAGGTCGTCGCGCTGGTCGGCGAGAACGGTTCGGGCAAGTCCACGCTGGCCAAGCTGCTCTGCGGGCTGTACCTGCCGACCGAGGGCCGCGTCACCTGGGACGGCCACGACGTCCGCGAACTCGATCCGCACGAGTTGTGGGCGAGGCTCGGCTACGTACCGCAGGAGATCGCCCGCTGGCCGCTCCAGGCGATCGACAACGTGACACTCGGTCAGTTGCGGTCCGAGCACGAGCCGGAACTGTCGGCCGCGCTGGCGGCTTCCGGAACGGACCAGGTGGTCGCGGAGCTGAAGTTCGGCCTCAGTACGCTGCTCGCGCCCGACTACTGGAACGGCACGGGATTGTCCGGCGGACAGTGGCAACGCGTGGGCCTGGCACGGGCGTTCTACCGCGACGCGCGGCTGCTGGTGCTCGACGAACCCACGTCCGCCCTGGATCCGCGGGCGGAGAACCGCCTGTTCGCGAGCCTGCGCACGCTCGCGACGGACCGAGCGGTGGTGCTGGTGACGCACCGCCTGGCCAATGTCGCGAAGGCCGACGAGATCGTGGTGATGGAGCACGGCCGGGTACGCGAACGCGGCTGCTGCGACGAACTGTTGGCCATGCCGCGCGCGACCGGGCTGTTCCGCGAACTGTGGGAGCTGCAAGGGGAACGCTAGCGGGCACGGCAACGGAGCCACGGCCCGCCTTCGCGGCGGGCCGTGGCTCCGGGTGGCGGAACGGCGGGCGGCTGCCCGTCATTCCTGGACGGATGTCGTGTCGGTGCGTGTCGGATGGGTCGATACCAGGTCGGTTGTCGTCCGGTCCGTCGGTGCCGTGTCGGTGGGTGCGTCCACCAGGTTCGCGGCTACAGCTCATACGCCCTGCCGGGTGGGTGCAGCGGCGGCCGAGCGTGTCCAGCACC
>NZ_JBEZFP010000082.1:0-42283 GCF_040649515.1 Streptodolium elevatio | reverse complement strand
TGTCGCAGACTGACCGTCGGGAGCCGGTCTCAGTCTGACGAGCACACAGCAAGCGGCCCCGTTCCCCCCATGCCGTAGGGGACCGGGGCCGCTTGCGGTCGGCCACTACGCGCGGGGCGGCAGCCGTCCGGCGTCTTGGCGGGTTCTTGCGCGTTCCAGGGGCGGCAGTATGCCGGAGTCGCGACGCCATCGCTGAGGGAGCAACTGAGTGAACGAGCACTTCCGAGGTTTCCTGCGCACGTACCTCGATCTCGAGCAGGGGTACGACACCAGCGGTTACCTCCGTCCCACCCTGATGTCCTTCAGCGATGCCTACGTCGAAGCGGTGCGCGAAGGCTTCATACAGGTGGCGAGAGACCACTCGTTCGGCCCGGCCGAGTACGAGCGTCTGACCAACATCGAGTTTCCCGACCGGCAGAGCTTGCATGCGTACCTGCGGGCGCTCTACGCCTACCTCTTCGCAGAGGCGGAGCGGCAACCCCTGCCGCCGGAGGACCGCTGGCCACGTACGCCGGGAGGTTGACCGACGCTCCGGACGACACCGACTTGGACGTCGACACCACCAAGAACATGCCCGCCCAGACGGACCGTCGGGAGCCGGTCTCAGTCTGACGAGCACACAGCAAGCGGCCCCGTTCCCCCCGTGTCGTGGGGGAGCGGGGCCGCTTCATGTCTGGAGCCTTGACGCAACGTGGAGGGCGTCGTGCCGTGGTCCCTGGCGTCGCGCCCGGCCTGTACCGGTTTCCCACTGGTAGCGGAGAATCACCCGTTTGACTCCCGGAAATTACGATAAAACGATGCTCTGATTGCAGATAGTGAGCGTTGGATTGTCACGATTCACACTCATTGTCCCAAGAGTGGACGCGTCCCATGGCTCCCAAGGCGACGCGCCCGTTCGCCCTTGTGTCGTCCCCGCGTCATTCGACGGGCCCCACGCAGATGGGGATACGTCGGCCTGTCGGCTGTCTCGTGGCGGCATCGAATTTGTGAAAGGCCATCCATGGCAATCGACGACGCCTGTTCAACGGGCTTCCGAGAACCCCGGCTGCAACGATCTGCCGGACCAATGGCGGTGTTTCTCGGGCTGACCCTATTGGTCTCGGCGGCCCTCGTGTCGCTGGCTCCGATCGCCGGGGCGGCGACCGCCACAGTCGACTTGGGAACCGTCGGCAGCTATGCCGTGTTGGGCGGGCAGACCGTAACCAACACCAATCCGACCGTTCTCCACGGCGACCTGGGCGTCAGCCCGGGAACAGCGATCACCGGTTTCCCCCCGGGAATTGTCAACGGCACGACGCATGCGGCCGACGCGGCCGCATTGCAGGCGCAGTCGGACCTGACCATCGCCTACGACAACGCGGCCGGCCGTGCGCCTACCGCGAGTGTGGCGGGCGACCTCGTCGGCCAGACCCTGGTCTCCGGCGTCTACAAGTCCACCGGCCCACTCGGGCTCACCGGCACCGTCACGCTCGATGCTCAGGGCGACCCCAACGCGGTCTTCATCTTCCAGATCGCGGACACCCTGATCACCGGCTCCTCCAGCACCGTCGCGCTCATCAACGGCGCCCAGGCGTGCAACGTCTTTTGGCAGGTCGGCAGTTCGGCCACCCTGGGGACGAACACGTCGTTCAAGGGCACCATTATGGCGCTGACCTCCATCGCGGTGACCACCAGCGCCACCATCGAAGGCCGGGCCCTCGCCCGCAACGGCGAGGTCACCCTTGACAACAATGTCATCACCAGGCCCTTCTGCATCATCGGACCGCCTGGACCGAGCGGTTCGCCTGGGCCGACCGGACCAGCGGGACCAACCGGGTCTCCGGGGCCCACTGGACCGGCGGGACCGACCGGACCGACCGGACCGACCGGACCGGCAGGACCGACCGGTGCGCCGGGTTCGCCGGGTGCACCGGGTTCGCCGGGTGCACCGGGTTCGCCGGGCGCGCCTGGAGCGCCCGGATCACCAGGCTTGCCTGGAGCGCCCGGAGCGCCCGGAGCGCCCGGAGCCCCTGGGGCGCCTGGAGCGCCTGGAGCACCGGGCTCCCCCGGAGTCCCCGGAGCCCCTGGTTCGCCGGGGGCGCCCGGAGCACCGGGAGCGCCCGGTTCGCCTGGACCGGTCGGACCCGCTGGACCGGTCGGACCCGCTGGACCGGCTGGCCCCGCTGGACCGGCTGGCCCCGCTGGACCTGCTGGCACCCCGGGAGCAACTGGGCCCAGCAGTCCGACAGCTCGACCCTCGGGCTCTCCCAAGCCGAGCGGCACGCAAGCCACGCCCAACAGGCCCGGGAAACCCGGCGATCATGGGTCGAACCGGCCCAGCACGTCGCATACCCGTCCTGCCGACGGTGTGCAGACGACCGCTGCCGCCCCGCATCACGGGGGGCCCAAGCCGATTGCGTCGCAAACCTGTTGTGCCAGCAGCCCGCAGACCTCGGCTGCTGCTGTGCATCAGGGCGGTGACGGCCGCGGCAGTGCCTCGCATGCGGTATCACCCGACAGATTGGCCAATACCGGCTTCAGTGACCTCACCGGCTGGCTGGTCGGTGCCGGTGTGGCAATGCTCGCCTTGGGTGTCCTGGGCATCGCCTGCACCCGAAAGACCCGCACCCCCGCAATCGAAGCCGGTGGTCGCCACGAACAAGGCTAGGCAGGTGTCCCAAATGGCCGGGTAACAGCCCCTCCGACTTCCGCCCCCGATTCGCGGTGACATGTGCCGCGACTCGGGGGCGGACTGTTTTCGGCGATCCGGCCGACACGTCGATCACGGGTGTGAATCAGTCAAATTCGATCATCTAGCCGTTATTGTGTGATTCGAGCGCGTCCTGGCCGTGGAAGATGAGGCCAGGGCGCGCCACGGCCTCGGATATACAGCCAGGGGTGCAGCGGGCAGGCACGGCCCTGGGCGGGTGTCCCGGCATTGGCGTGTCCGCCACGAAGGTGGCCGGTCAGGCGGTCGTCCCGGTCCTGGTCTCCGCTCGCGAGAAGACGCTCGACCTGGAGAAGTACAACAACCCGCGTGACATCGATGCGCCGGACGACGACGAGTCCGGCCCCGTCGACACCACCAAGAACGTGCCCGCCCAGACCGACCGTCGGGAGCCGGTCTCAGTCTGACGGTCACACCCCAAGCGGCCCCGGTCCCCTCGTGTCGTGCGGGACCGGGGCCGCTTCACGAGCAGGGGACGCCAGTTGGCCTGTGGTTCAGGTCAGCCGGTTGGTCGTGTAGGCGTGGATGGCGTCGCGCTGGAACGTGGACAGGCCTGGGGCGATGGCCTCGTACGCGGTGTGCCAGGTCTCGTTGTCCACGCAGGCGTTTCCGATGGCGCGGTACTCCGCGGCGGAGACCGCGCGCAGTTGGACCAGAGCCCGGTACTGGACGTCGATCTCGTCTTGCACCGGCTCGGAATCGGCTGGGTGGCCCGCGGCCATGAGCTCGGCCAGCCGGATCATCTGGGCTGTGCGTGCGCGGTGCGCGGCGTCGGCATCGGCCTGGCTCATCGTGGCGGCTTGCCTTCCGACCGCTTCGGCGATGCCGGGGAAGTCGCGCATGTTCTCTTCGTAGTGGGAAGGCCGTACGCCCTCGAAGAGGTTCTCTGGTCGGTTGATGGCCATCGGCTTGCCGTCCTTCCTGGACTGCTCCAGTTCGGCGATCGTGCGGGAGACTGTGCCGGCCAGGGCGTCGAGCCGGTCGCGTTCCGCGAGCAGGCGCCGGTGATGACCCTGTAGGGCCACCACCTCGTCGACCTGTTCGGAAAGAACACGCCCGATCTCCGGAAGGCCGAGGCCCAGGGCGCGCAACACGAGGATTTGCTGCAGACGCAGGAGCTGCTCCTCCTCGTAGTAGCGGTGTCCGTTGGCGCCGATCCGGGATGGCACCAGCAGACCGGTCTCGTCGTAGTGGCGCAGTGTCCGGGCGGTCACGCCTGCCATCCGGGCCACCTCGGCAATCGGCCAGTCCATCCCCGCTCCCGCGCGATATGTCACCGGGCCGGTCGCTCCGGCCTGGTCACGACGGTAGGAGCTGCCGCAGCGGCAACTTCAACCCAAAGCTCGGGTACCCATTCGAACCAGCACGAGCCCGCTCGCCCACTCCCGCCATGTCATTCCGCGCGGCTGTGCCTGGGAGTGCACGTTCGAGCTGCTGAGACCCTCGGCCGCGACTGCGGGTGCCGACTTGGTCCGCCCAGCAATGTGGCCGGTCAGGCGGTCGTCCCGGTCCTGATCTCTGCCTCCGTTTCGTGGGGGAGTGGGGCCGTTTCGCGTGGCCGTGGATACGCTCGCGAGATTTCCATGCTTGTCCAGCACCGCCGCTGCGACGACGAGACCGGCGGGCGGCCGTCCATGGGCTACGAGTGCGGCTGTTGACGGGCGACGCCGCGTGCGAGGGGATGCGCACCGATCGGCCGGGATGCCGGGGGGATGTGGACAAATTTGTTCGCCGATATTGCGGGGGAGTCGTGGTGAAGTCGGTGAGATTTACCGGGCTCTGACCTCCCAATGTGTCTTGTTCACGTCGGGTGTCGCAGCAATACTGCTCCGGCAACGTAGAACGTGTTCTATCCATAAATGCGGGTGGGGGCCGGGCGATGCGTTCGACAGGCAAGGCACGTACGGGCGTCGTGGGCAGGCGGACACTGCGGCATGCCGCCGCGCTCGCCGTGGTCGGCGTGCTCGCGGCGGCCGGGTGCGGTCGGAGCGGGGTCGACCGGGTCCCGGAGGGGGGCCGCTTCCGGCCCGCCGCCGCGCCCGCCCCGCCCTCCGCGACGCAGACGACGCAGGCGACGCCGCCGACGTCGGCGGCTCCCTCGGAGTCCGGCAACGGGACGGGGGCCGGCGCCGGGTCGATCGGAACGGAACCGGAGGCTGAGGCGTTCTTCGACGCGCCCGAACAACTGCCGGGGGACAAGCCGGGAGGCCTCGTACGCGAGCGCCCCGCCGCGTCGGACAAGGCCGTCGCCGGGGCGGCCAAGGAACAGCTGGTCATGTACCGCACGACCGGACCCGACGGAAAGCCGGTCGCCGCTACCGGCACCGTCGCGCTGCCCGCCGGCCCCGCGCCGGAAGGCGGTTGGCCGGTCGTCGCGTGGGACCACGGCACGACCGGCATCGGTGCGACGTGTGCGCCCACCCGCGAAGGCTCCGGGCCGAGCGAGCAGGGCTCGGCGGAGATGCTCGCCGAGTTCGTGAAGCGCGGGTACGCCGTCGTGCAGCCCGACTACATCGGCATGGGCGTCAACGGGGTCAAGCACCCCTACCTGGACGGCAAGTCCGCCGCGTACGCGACGCTCGACCTCGTGCGCGCGGCCCGCGAGTTGGACACCGGAGTCGGAAAGACGGTGTTCGTCGCGGGCCACTCGCAGGGCGGCCATGCCGCGCTGTGGAGTGCGCACTATGCGCCCGAGTACGCCCCCGAGTTGGAGCTGAAGGGTGTGGTCGCCATCGCTCCCGCCAACGGGTTCCACTTCGTGCCGTTCCTCGCCGCGCAGGGCGACCCGGCGGCCAGTGAGTACATCGGGATCGTGCTGTTGCTGGTCAACGGCGCCGGAGCGGCCGACCCGGCGATCAAGCCGGAGGACCTGCTGAGTGAGGCCGGCGCCGCAGCGGCGGAGAAGGCGTGGACCACGTGCGTGGGGGAGCAGGGTGCCCAGGGACAGCAACCGCCTTCGTCAGCTGAGCTGTTCAAGGCCGGCGCCGACCTGTCGCCGCTGACCCAGCGCCTGGTCTCGAACTCTCCGGACCTGGTGAGGACGCCGGTCCCGGTCCTCATGCCGCAGGGCGGCAAGGACCCGCTCAGTGCGCAGAACCAGGCGCTCGCGCAGTCGATGTGCCAGGCCGGGGGCAGCGTCGTGTACAAGCCGTATCCGGATCTCGCGCATGATGCGGCTGAAGTCTCCACGCCCGCGCCCGACGTGGTCGCGTGGATCGAAGCCCGCAAGGCCGGGACGCCGGTGGAAGGCGCCTGCGCCTCCTAGGCTGCCTGCGTCTTGAGCGGGCCCGCGTCTTGCAGGCGAGCGCGCCCACCTGACGCCACACACTCCGGGGCATCGCCCTCCGGGGCCCGCATCGCGCGGAACCGCGCGGTGCGGGCTTCCGCCTGCGGAACCGCACGATGCCACCCCGGCATAACGCACCGGACCGCGTACGCCCGGCAGTTCACCGGCCCCTCCCGGAGGGCAGCCCGCACGCCGCGGCCGGCCCCGGACCGGACGCGCGAGGGCCGCCGCGGGATCGCATCCCGCGGCGGCCCTCATGTCTGCCGTGTCCGGGCCGTCAACCGGCGGTCACGCCGGTGACGAACCCGCGCGCCCCAGGCACCCGAGGCGTATGCACCCAGGCACCTCGGCCGTCTCAGGCAGCCGACTCCCGCCGACTGCGCAGCACCGCCCCGGCGACCGCCGTACCCGCGAGGGCAACGAGGCTGATCACGACGACGATCCACGACGACGTGATGAGTGAGTCGGTGAAGACGTCGTACACCGCGCCCGTCGCCTCGCTGCTGAGCGTGGAGCTCTTCGTCGCCTCGTCCACGACCGGCGACCGCGCGAGGTTGGTGGCCACCAGCAGCACGCCGCTCGCGACGAGCGTGCCCATCGCGGCCAGCGCGAGCGCCCGCAGGCGGTGGACGGCCACCGCGACCCCGGCGATGAGCAGGCCGATCGCCAGCGACGGCAGCATCCACCCCGCGTCGTCGACGCCCTTGAGCGCGTCCTGCGCGGGACCCGATTCCGGGATGTCGGCGAGCGACACCGGGATCTCGGTGGGCAGTTGGGTCCGGTCGACCCGTACGCCCGCCTTGCTCAGCTCGGTGAACAGCGGGTCCAGCGGCGTCTGCACCTTGATGGTCAGGCTGTCGCCGTTGACCTCGGTCATCGCGGAGTCCTTGCCGAGCAGCGTCGACACCACGACGTTGTGCGCGGTCGCCGCGCCTTCCTTCCACACGCGCTTGAACTCGTCGGTCGCCATGACCGCGCCCACCGACGAGATCACCATCGAGCGCGCGCTCTGCGGGATGGCGGCCTGGTCCATGACCTCGCTGGCGATCCGGCTCTGGATCTCGTCGCGGATCGCCGGCTTCTCGATCAGCTCGGCCGCGTTGTCGGCGAAGCCGGAGTCCGAGATCAGCTCGCCCTTGAGCCACGACGCCGATATCGCGGGGATCGTCAGCAGTACGGTCAGCAGCAGGCACAGGAACGCGGCGGTGCCGCGCAGGCCGGAGTACGCCGGACGGCTCGACCGCGGCGCGCCGCGCGGGCGCCCCCCGGGACCACCAGGACCACCAGGACCGCCGAAGCCGCCGCCGGGCGATCCCGGGCCGCGCGGCGCGTCGCCGAACTGCGGCTGCGGCGGGTAGCCCGAGTCGGCGGGAGCGTACGAGGGGGCGGCCTGCGCGCCGTACCCGCCGTACTGTGTCGGTGCGTCGGCGACGCCGGACGGGGCGGGAGCGGCACCAGGCGGTGCCGGCGGGCGCGGCGGCGGGGCCGCCTGCCCGTAGCCCGGAGGGCCCGGGGGCGTTCCGCTGTCGCCCGGGCGGGACGCGGGGTACATAGGGCCTCCGTGGGTGATCTGGGACTCGTCCCCTGGTAGATGTGGCCGGCAATGCTGCTAATAGAGACTGGTTCCGGGGACAAGTGGTTGCGACAGGCGGTCGCCGCGACCGGCCGCGAGCCTTTCACCGGCCTCGGACCGCGCGCGGGCATGCCTGTTGCCGGCCCCCCTGAATGACGAGAATGCCAGTCGGCGCGCCTGTCCGGGCGACCAGGGGCCTTGTTGTGGCAGGGCGGTGACACTCCTCGGACCTCCCCCTCGCACGGCGGCCCGCCGCCCGGGCATAGCCTCTGGGGGTGGACATCATGGACACGGCGCCCCGCGACCCGGGCGACGCCGGACAGCCCGCTCCGTCGACGATCTCTGGCGCCGCCGAAGGGGAACACCCCACCCGGCCGCGCGTCGGCCACATCCAGTTCCTCAACTGCCTGCCGCTGTACTGGGGCATGGCGCACAGCGGCGCGCTGCTCGACATGGAGCTGACCAAGGACACGCCCGACCACCTCAACGACATGCTCGTGCGCGGCGACCTCGACATCGCGCCGATCAGCCTGGTGGAGTTCCTGCGCCACGCCGACGACCTGGTCGTGCTGCCCGACATCGCGGTCGGCAGCGACGGCCCGGTCATGTCGGTCGTGCTGGTCAGTCAGGTGCCGCTCGACCAACTCGACGGCGCCACGGTCGCGCTGGGCTCCACGTCGCGGACTTCGGTACGCCTGGCCCGCCTGCTCCTCGAAGAGCGCGACGGCGTACATCCCCGCTACTACACCTGTCCGCCGGACCTCGCGCTGATGATGCAGGAGGCGGACGCCGGCGTGCTCATCGGCGACGCCGCGCTGCGCGCCTCGCTGCACGACGCGCCGCGGCTCGGCCTGCACGTCCACGACCTCGGCCAGGAGTGGAAGGAGTGGACGGGCCTGCCCTTCGTCTTCGCCGTGTGGGCGGCCCGGCGCGACTTCCTGGCGCGGCACCCGGACCGGGTACGCGACGTGCACCGCGCCTTCCTGGAGTCGCGCGACATGTCGATGGCCCGGGTGGACAAGGTCGCCGCACAGGCCGCGCGCTGGGAGGCGTTCGACGCCGCGACGCTGGAGCGGTACTTCGCGGAGGCGCTCGACTTCTCGCTCGGCGAGCGGCAGCTCGCGGGCATCGCGGAGTTCGCCCGGCGCACCGCGCACGACACGGGGTACCCGTCGGACGTACGTGTGTCGCTGCTCGACCCGTGAGACCGACCGCGACCACCCGAGAACTCGGACCATCCGGGATCTGAGACGACTGCCACAGCACCTCGTCGCCGCCAGACCTTGCCCTGAAGATCGCCTTGATCAAGGGTGGGCTTCCATGGGCAAGATTTATGCAGAAGGCGTCACGAGCGACCTGAAGTCGTTCATTCTCGACCAGCCGGTCTATTTCGTCGCGACCGCACCGCTGGATCCGGACGGCCACGTCAACGTGTCGCCCAAGGGCCACGCGGGGTCGTTCGCGGTCCTCGACGACTGGACGGTCGCCTACCTCGACTGGACGGGCAGCGGCGCCGAGACGCACGCCCACATCCTGGAGAACGGCCGCATCACCCTCATGTGGACGGCCTTCACCGGCCCGCCGATCATCGTGCGCCTGCACGGCCGGGGCGAGACGGTACGCCGCGACGACGCGCGCTGGCCCGAACTCGCCGCGCACTTCAAGGACGCCGACGAGCCCGGTATCCGCGCGATCGTCCTGGTCCACGTCGCGCGCGTGTCGGACAGCTGCGGCTACTCCATACCGTTCATGGACTACGTGGGCGAGCGCCCGGTGCTGCGTGAATCCTGGGACGGCAAGACGGAGGACGAAGTCGAGGCGTACATGGAGAAGAAGAACCGCACGAGCATCGACGGCCTTCCGGCCCTGCCCGCGGCACAGGGGGCCTCGGCCGCCGGTTAGGCTTCGTGGTGGTTCCAAGTTGCCGTGGAGGTCCCGTGAGTGCTGTTGCCGCCGAGTCCGAGGGTGTTCGGTACGAGCTGCAACCGGTCCTGGACCGGGCCGCCGCGGGCGGCCGCATCACCCCCGAGGAAGCCCTGGAGCTGTACGCCCACGCCCCGCTGCACGCACTGGGCCGCGCCGCCGACGAGGCGCGCCGCCGCCGGTACGCCGGGACCGAGCACATCGCGACGTACATCATCGAGCGCAACATCAACTACACGAACGTGTGTGTCACGGCGTGCAAGTTCTGCGCGTTCTACGCCCCGCCCAAGAGCGAGAAGGGCTGGTCGCGCGAGCTCGACGAGATCCTGCGCCGGTGTGCGGAGACCGTGGAGCTGGGCGGCACCCAGATCATGTTCCAGGGCGGCCACCACCCGGACTACGGCGTCGAGTACTACGAGCGCGCGTTCTCCGCGATCAAGGCGGACTTCCCCGAGCTGGTGATCCACTCGCTCGGCGCGTCCGAGGTCGAGCACATGTCCAAAGTGTCGGGCGTGCCGATCGAGGAGGCCATCACCCGTATCAAGGCGGCCGGCCTGGACTCGTTCGCGGGCGCCGGCGCCGAGTTGCTGCCGGCCCGTCCGCGCCAGGTCATCGCGCCGCTCAAGGAGTCGGGCGAACGGTGGCTGGAGATCATGGAGACGGCACACGGCCTGGGCCTGGAGTCGACGTCCACGATGCTCATGGGCACCGGTGAGACGAACGCCGAGCGCATCGAGCACATGCGCATGATCCGCGACGTGCAGGACCGCACGGGCGGCTTCCGGGCGTTCATCCCGTACACCTACCAGCCGGAGAACAACCACCTGAAGGGCCGCACGCAGGCGACCCTGCTGGAGTACCTCCGCATCATCGCCGTCGGGCGGCTCTTCTTCGACAACGTGAACCACCTCCAGGGCTCGTGGCTGACGGTCGGCAAGGAGGCCGGGCAGCTGTCGCTGCACTACGGCGCCGACGACCTCGGCTCGGTGATGCTGGAGGAGAACGTCGTCTCGTCGGCGGGCGCGAAGCACCGGTCGAACCGCATGGAGCTGATCCACCTGATCCGCGCCGCGGGGCGCGTCCCGGCGCAGCGCGACACGACGTACAACCACCTGGTGATCCACGACGACCCGGCGGCGGACCCGGTGGACGACCGCGTGGTGTCGCACCTTTCGTCGACGGCCATCGAGGGCGGTACGGCGCACCCGGCGCTGACGATCGTCGAAACCCGCTGACCGCTCTCGCCGCTCTCAACGCCCTCAGCGCCCTGACCGGGCCGGCCCGTCGCTTCCGTCGACGCGTCCGTGGCCTCTGCCGCGCACGGGTACGTCGGCCGCCGTCCACACGCGGGATGGCGGCCGACGTACCCTCTCCGGGAGGATGGCCCGATGCCGCTGACCATCCACGCCGCGCCCGTCGTGCTCACCATGACGGGCGAACCTCCCCTCCGTGACGGCGCCGTCGTCGTGGACGGCGACCGCATCGCGGCGGTCGCGCCCGCCTCCGAGGCGGTCGACCGCTTCCCGGACGCGCGTGTGCGCCGCTGGCGCGGCGTGCTCACGCCGGGCCTCGTCAACGCGCATGCCCACTTGCAGTACACCGACTTCGGGCACCTGGCGTCGTCCGGGCTGCCGTTCCCGGAGTGGCTGGCGGCGCTCAACCGGGACCGCGCCGACTACACCGAGGCGCGCTGGCAGGAGAGCGCGCGGCGCGGCGTACACCTGATGCTCAAGTCCGGCACCACGGCCGTCGCCGACATCGTCTCGAACCGGCCTGCCCTGACCCCGGTGGCTCGGTCCGGCATCCGCGGTATCTCGTACATCGAGGTCATCGCCGACTCCGCCCGCTGGGACGCCAAGCGCCGCGCACGCCTCCTGGACGTCCTGACCTCGCCCGCGGACCGGACGCTCGGCGTCTCGCCGCACACGCCGTACACCGTCGGCACCGACGTCTTCCGCGAATGCGTCGCCATCGCCCGCGAACGCGGCCTGCGCATCCACCCGCACCTCGCGGAGTCCGCCCACGAGATCGAGTTCGTACGCGACGGCACAGGCCCCTTCGCCCTCGTCAACCACGCCGTCGGCTTCACCCTCGAACTCCTGGACGGCGGCAGTGGGTTGACCCCCGCGGCCTACCTTGACTCGATCGACGCCCTCGGCCCGGACGTGCACGTCGCCCACGGCGTGCACCTGGACGCGGCCGACCGCGCGGTGCTGCGCGAGCGCGGAACCCCCGTGGCGCTGTGCGTACGCTCCAACCGCATCCTCCAGGCCGGCGAACCCCCTGTCGCCGACTACCTGTCCGAAGGTTCCCCACTCGCCCTCGGCACCGACTCCCTGGCCTCCTCCCCGTCCCTGGACCTGTGGGAGGAGGCGGCTGCCGTACGTGAGTTGGCCCTGCGCCAGGGCTACACCGCCGCCGACCTCGACCGCCGTCTCGTCGAAGCCGCCACCGTCGGCGGTGCCGCGGCTCTCGGCCTCGGCGAGACCGGCGCCGGCACCCTGCGCCCCGAAATCCCCGCCGACTTCGCCGTCTTCGACGTCCCCACCGACGAAACGGACCCGCACACCGCGCTGGTCATCGAAGGCGGCGGCAGTTGCATCGGAACGGTCCTCGCGGGACGCCTCGTACACCGCCGCTGACACACCCAACTCCTGTGTGGAGCCCGTACTTTCGGGCCGAAAAGCGCGCCTGCGCCGGCCCCGGGAGCCGTGCTCGGAGCAATCTGCCCGCGATCCGGCACGCCCCCCCGAAACCGCAGGCTGTTACACGGGCGGAGCCCAGTCCCCGCAACGAGGAATGCGGCGTACGAGGCCGTCCGGTGCGCGTTTGTGTGACCATGTCACTGGTTGGTGACAGCGCAGTCGTGGATCGACGACGCCTATTTCCCCTCGGTTCACACCCGCCACATAGTGATCACACAAGCACCGAGGAGCCGAAACCGCTTCGGCTTCGATCACTGACTGGCTATCAAGGGGTTCTCCATGTTCGGCCACCGTCGCAAGGCTTTGCTCGTCTCCGCAGCCCTCGTCAGCAGCGCCATGCTGCTCACCGCGTGCAACGGCTCGGACTCGGACTCGGGCGCCGCGCAGGGTTCTTCCTCTGCCGCACAGCCCGGCGCGGCGGTTCCCCCCTCCAACGCCCCCGCCCCGGGCAACGGTCAAGGCGCCGGCGCGGGTGATTCCGGCACAAACGGCAACGGGCAGGCCCCCGCTCCCGCCGGGAAACCGTCCGGCGGACAGGGGACGGCAGCCGGAAGCGGGGCCGGGGCCGGCGCCGGGACCAGCGCCGGGGCGGGAGCCGGGACCAGCGGTGGCGCCGACGGCAGCATCGGCAAGTGCCGTACCGACGACCTGAAGATCACCGCGATGGACGCCACCATCACGGGCGACCCCAATGGCACCGTCGCGGTGACGTTCGAGAACATAGGCCACAACTGCACGATGTCGGGTTACGCGGGTGTCGACCTGAAGACCGCCGCGGGGTCGGTGTCCGCGCAGCGCATCGGCCAGCCGGCCGAGCCGACGGTCCTGCAGAGCGGCAAGTCGGTGTCCTTCGGTATCGACTACCCGATCAACGACTCGGGCGGCTCCGGCGTCCGCATCACGGACCTGGTGGTCACCCCTCCCGGTGAGACGAAGTCGATCACCCTCAAGTGGCCGGGCGGCGGCTCGCTGCCCGTCACCGACGGTTCCGGTACGCCGGTGCAGGTCGGCCCGATCGGCAGCGCCGGCCAGGGCGGCTGATCCGCGCGCCCGCGCCCGGGCAAGGCAAAAGATCCGACAATGTCCGTGAGTTCGGGCCCCATCGCGAGAGCGGTGGGGCCCGCGCCGTTGTGCCGACGGGGCTCGCCCGGACCCCGCGTGCGCGGTGCGCGTACGCCGACAGGCGAAGATGTACCCGTGACCCGAGCATCCCTGGACAAGAAGCCGCGCGACGTCGCCGCGATGTTCGACGACGTGGCCGAGAAGTACGACACCACGAACACGGTCCTCTCCCTGGGCCAGGACCGCCTGTGGCGCAAGGCCGTCGCGCAAGCCGTCGACGCACGCCCCGGAGAGCGTGTGCTCGACCTCGCAGCCGGTACGGGCACCAGCTCGCTGCCGTTCCGCGACGCCGGCGCCACGGTCGTACCGTGCGACTTCTCCATCGGCATGCTGCGCGAAGGCAAGCGCCGCCACCCCGAACTGCCCTTCACCGCGGGCGACGCCATGCGGCTGCCGTTCGCGGACGGCGTGTTCGACGCGGTGACCATCTCGTTCGGGCTTCGCAACGTCAGCGACCCCGAGGCCGGCCTCGCCGAGATGCTGCGCGTGACGCGCCCCGGCGGCCGACTGGTCGTGTGCGAGTTCAGCCATCCCACCTGGAAGCCGTTCCGCACCGCGTACGTCGAATACCTCATGCGCGCCCTGCCCCCGGTCGCGACCAAGGTCAGCAGCAACCCGGACGCGTACGTCTACCTCGCCGAGTCGATCCGCGCCTGGCCCGACCAGGCCCACCTGGCCGCGCTCGTGCGCGAGTCCGGCTGGGAGCGCGTCGCATGGCGTGACCTGTCCGGCGGGATCGTCGCGCTGCACCGTGCCTTCAAGCCGTCGGCTCGTTAAGCAAGGCGCAAGCGAAGAAACGCAACAGATCGTCAGGCGAGGAACCGCAGGCGCACCCGCGCGATGTCCGGGGAGTCCGTCGGAGCCTTGCCCCGCACACGCGCGTCCTCCCCGCGGCACCGGCGGCGGAGCGGCGCCGAGGAGCTGATCGATGCGCTGGGCCGCCCTCATGGTCGCCGCTGTCCTCACCGCCGCGGCGGGCTGCTCGTCCGGGGACGCCGGAGCCCCTGTCGCGGCGTCGAAACGCCCGGGTGAGCCGAACGGCGCGCACGGATCAAGCGTTCCAAGCGGTGCAAATGGTTCAAATGGTTCAAATGGCGCCGAAGCTCCGCGCCCCGGCGGTCCGCAGCCCAATACCGCGGCCCTCGACGTCGCCGCCGAGAACGCCAAGCCGGGCACCGAGGACTGGAAGACCGGCCTGCGCACCGACCCGACGAAGTCGATCGAGGCGTACGCCGACCGCATCGCGGTCCGTCCGGGCGAAACCTTCCGCCTCTTCGTCTCGACCACCGCGCCGGGGTTCACCGCCAAGGCCTACCGAATGGGCTGGTACGGCGGCAACAAGGGCCGCGAGGTGTGGAAGTCCGCGCACACGCCCGGCCGCAAGCAGGCCGAGCCCGTCATCGACCCGGGCGTCAACACGGTCCACGCGGACTGGGATCCGTCGCTCACCGTGCCCACAACCGACTGGCCCGAGGGCTCCTACCTCCTGCTCCTGACCTCCGACGCGGGCTTCAGCACATACGTGCCGGTCACCGTGCGCAGCGGCCAGACGCGCGGGCGCACGGTGCTGCTCAACGCCGTCACGACCTGGCAGGCGTACAACGAGTGGGGCGGCTACAACCTCTACAACGGTCCGAGGGACTACAGCGACCGGGCGCGCATTGTGAGCTTCGACCGGCCGTACGACAGCACCGGCGCCGCCGGGTTCCTCAACATGGAGCTGCCGCTGATCGCGGTCGCCGAGCGCATGGGCCTACCTGTCGCGTACGCGACCGACGTGGACCTCGACGCCGAGCCGAAGATGTTCGCCGGCGCAACCGCCGTCATCACACTCGGACATGACGAGTACTGGTCGACCGCGATGCGCGAGCACGCCACCGAGGCCCGCGACTCCGGCACCAACCTCGCCTTCCTGGGCGCCAACGCCGTCAACCGGCACATCCGGTTCGGCAGGACCGCGCTCGGCGACCGCCGCCTCGTGATCTGCTACAAGTCCGCCGCCGAGGACCCGATGGCCGCCGACGACCCGACCGAGACGACGCAGGACTGGCGCCTGCCACCGCACTCGCGGCCGGAGAACGTGCTGACCGGCACGTACTACCAGTGCTTCCCGGGGAACGCGCCGTTCGTCGTCTGGGACGCCGACGCGTGGGTGTTCGCCGGTACGGGCGCCCGGCGCGGCACCGCGTACAAGGGTCTCGTCGGTGTGGAGTACGACCGCGTCGTCCGCGACCCCGCGCCGCCCCAGCCCATCCAGGTCCTCAGCCACTCGCCGGTGACCTGCGGGGGCAAGGCGGACTTCGCCAACGCCTCCTACTACACCGTGCCTTCGGGGGCGGGCGTCTTCTCCACGGGCACGATGCGCTGGGTCTGCGCACTCGGCACGGCCTGCGGGCAGTACCTCGACGAGGCCGGCCGGCGCTTCGCGACCCAGGTGACGGAGAACGTCCTGCGCGCGTTCGCCGCCGGTCCCGCCGGAGAGACGTACCCTGCCCGCGCTAACTTCGCCGAGGTCGCCGGGCCGTGATCCACAGGCACTTGTGGACCGGAATCCACGTTGTCCACAGCTCGCGGCCGATGTCGATCGTCCCGGCATCCGGCTAGGTACGGTGAGGGCATGTCAGCACTCATGTCAGTCAACGTCGGCAAGGCCACCGCGACGGAGCACTCCGAGGTCGCGGTCACCGGGATCGACAAGCGCCCGGTCGAGGGGCCGGTGCGCCTCGACGTCCCGGTCGAAGGCAGCGGCGTCGCGGGGGACGACGTCTGCGACCTGCGCAACCACGGCGGCCCCGACCAAGCGGTGTACGCATTCGCGTGGGAGGACCTGAGCAGTTGGTCCGACCGCATCGCGGCCGAGGTCCGCCCGGGCGTCTTCGGCGAGAACCTGACCACGGTCGGCATAGACGTCACGGGAGCGGTGATCGGCGAGCGCTGGCGGGTCGGCGGTGCGCTGCTCGAAGTGTCCGTGCCGCGCATACCGTGCCGTACCTTCGCCGGGTTCCTGGGGGAGCGCGGCTGGATCAAGCGGTTCACCGAGGACGCACGCCCGGGGGCGTACCTGCGGGTGATCGAACCGGGTGAGGTGCGGGTGGGCGACACCGTCGAGATCGTGCGCAGGCCCGCGCACGGCGTCGACATCGGCACGGTCTTCCGTGCGCTCACCAGGGAGCCGGAGCTGCTGCCGAAGCTGGTCGACATCGAGGAACTCCCGGAGGAGACGCGCAACAAGGCGCGCAGGCGCACGGGTATGGCGGTCGACGTGGACCTGGCTTCCGGTCCGGATGCCGTACCGGATCGCCTGCGCGACGCGGACTGATCCCGACCGAATGGTTGGGGGCAAGCGATGCCGGGGCCGGAACGCACCGCGCGCCGCCCTAGACTTGAGCCAGTTGCAACCCTGAGTTGCAACACGGAGTTGTAACCCTGAACTGCAACCCTGAATTGCAACACCGTGTGGCACTACCGACTTGCACGACCGACTTGCACCACCGACTTGCTGTAGCGAGTCGCAGCACCATCCGCAGTACGCCGAACCTCTCGGCACCCGAACCCATCGGCGCACCCCAGGAGAGCCGCGTTGACCGAGACCAAGTCTGACGAGTCCACCGCGTCCCTTGCCGCCTCCCGCACCGGCTCGGGTGCCGCGGACTCCGCGCACGAGGCCGATGTCATCGTGGTCGGCGCCGGCCCGGCGGGATCGACGACGGCGTACCACCTGGCAAAGGCCGGGCGCAGCGTGCTGCTTCTGGAGAAGACGGCATTCCCGCGCGAGAAGGTGTGCGGTGACGGGCTGACGCCGCGCGCGGTCAAGCAGTTGGTGTCGATGGGCATCGACATCTCGCCGGAGGCGGGTTGGCTGCCCAACAAGGGGCTGCGCATCCTCGGCGGCGGCATGACGCTCCAGCTCGACTGGCCCGACCTCGCCTCGTTCCCGAACTACGGCCTGGTGCGCAAGCGCACCGACTTCGACGAGATCCTCGCGCGCCAGGCCGCGTCCGCGGGGGCGAAGGTGCACGAGCGTACGAACGTGACCGGCCCGGTGCTCGACGAGCGCACCGGCCGGATCGTCGGTGTCCGGGCCAAGGTCGGCGCCTCGAAGGAGGAGAAGATCTTCCGCGCGCCGGTCGTCGTCGCGGCGGACGGCAACTCGACGCGGCTGTCCCTCGCGATGGGCCTGCACCGCCGCGAGGACCGGCCGATGGGTGTCGCGGTGCGGACGTACTTCAAGTCCCCGCGCCACGAGGACGACTACCTGGAGTCGTGGCTGGAGCTGTGGGACAAGCGTGACGGCAAGAACGACCTGCTGCCGGGCTACGGCTGGATCTTCGGCATGGGCGACGGTACGTCCAACGTGGGTCTGGGCTTGCTCAACACCTCGGACTCCTTCAAGGACATCGACTATCGCGACCTGTTGAAGGCGTGGGTCGCGGGCATGCCGGAGGAGTGGGGCTACACCGAGGAGAACCAGGAGGGCCCCATTCGAGGTGCGGCGCTGCCCATGGGCTTCAACCGCCAGCCGCACTACACGAAGGGATTGCTCCTCGTCGGCGACGCGGGCGGGATGGTGAACCCGTTCAACGGCGAGGGCATCGCGTATGCGATGGAGTCGGGCGAGATCGCCGCCCAGGTCATCGCGCAGGCCCTCGCGCGCAACACGCCGGAGGGCCGGGAGCGCGCGCTGCACGACTACCCGCGCATCCTGAAGCAGACGTACGGCGGTTACTACACGCTGGGCCGGTTGTTCGTGAAGCTCATCGGCGAGCCGAAGGTGATGAACTTCGCGACGAAGCACGGCCTCCCGCACCCGATGATGATGCGGTTCGTGCTGAAGATGCTTGCGAATCTGACGGACCCGCGCGGCGGGGACGCCATGGACCGCATCATCAACGGCATGGCCAAGATCGCCCCAGCGGCCTGAGCGAGGGTGGTACACCCGGGCGGCCGGCTCTCCCCGAGCCCGGCCGCCCGACCCCTCTTCAGCCCTGTTGCTTGAGCGCGTCCACGAATTCGTCCCAGGCTGTACGCGGGACGCTCACGCAGCCGCGTCCCCGACTCTTCGTATCGCGCACTCCGGCGACCGGCGGCAACGATGCGACCTCGACGCACTCCTGATTGCCACTGGAGTAAGACGACTTCCGCCAGACCGGTTCCACACTCACAACGCTTCCAATCTCGACGCGATCAGCTGTAGCGACTCGTCGCCACCCAACGCGTGCCCACACACGTGCTCAACGCTCCTGCGATAGCGACGCACATCCCGCTCGCCGTCCTTGAACTGGGCGCCGCCGTGATACTCCACGTAGACCACGCTGGGCTCGCTCGCCCCGGCGAAGTCCACCAGCGTGAACGCCCCCACCAGTGTGCTGGCTGTCGCGCTGAACGGAACCACACGAATCTGCACGTTCTGAAGCCTGCCCAGAACAAGCAGGTGCTCAAGCTGCCCCCGCAGTACTTCGACGCCGCCGATCTCGGCGTGGAGCGACGCCTCGCTCACAATCGCCGTGAACTCCACCGGACTTTCGCCGGTCAAGATGCGTTGACGCTTCATACGCAACTGGGTCAGCGCATCCGCGTCGTCGATGTCCGGCACGAACGGGCTGCCCATGATCGTTGCGTGGGCGTAGGCCGAGGACTGCAACAAGCCTGGAATCAGGCACGAGTTCACGGTGTAGATCGTCGACGCCTCGCCTTCCAGCGAGATCAGCTCCTCGTACGGCGCGGTGAGGATGTCGGCGTACTCGGTCCACCATCGTGGGCCACGGCTGTCCTCCATCCAGGTCTCGAGCCGCCGCAACTCCTCGCAAGGAGCCTCGTAGAGGTCGATCAGCTTGTGCAGATCATGACGCGACAGGGACACTCGCGCGTTCTCGATCCGACTCAGCTTGGACTTGTCCCATCCGCATACTTCGGCGACGTTCTCCAGGGACATCCCGGTCCCGCCGCGCAGAGACTTCAGCGCCGCGCCGAGACGCCGCCGGGCGTAGGACGGTGTGGCGGGCATCGCTCTTCTCCCACTCCGTGCGGATGCAAGTGCGCGGCAGGTTACCGCCAATTCCGCTCGACTCAAGGCAAGTTCGCGCACGTTAGCTCAACTCAGCGAATCTGCTTGTGTGCAAGGTTGCACGTCTGCCAGGCTCGCAATAAGGCGGTCACGCATCGTAAGTGACCCGCTACCTCGGGGAGCCGAATGTCCACCGGCCAAGTCCATTCCGTACCCTCCGATCACCACTTCCTGACCCCGTTGGCCGCCGTCACCTGTCCCGTCGCTCCCGAACTCGTGCGCCACCTCCGCAACTTCGTGCGCGACTGCACCCTGGGCCTCGACGCGTCCGCCGATACCGCCGACACCGCGCGGCTCCTCACCAGCGAGCTCGTCTCCAACGCCGTCCGCCACGTTGCGCCCGGCAGTCCGCTGCACCTCGAAGTACTCCGCGACGAGGCATGCCGCCTCCTCCTCGTCACTGTCGAGGACGGCGACCGCACGCTCCCCGCCTTCCCCCCGACGTCGTCGCCGTCGTCGTGCCACGCCGCCGAGTCCGGGCGGGGGCTGCCGCTCGTCTCCCTCCTGGCGGAGGAGTCCGGCGTGGCCCCGTCGCCCACCGGCAAGCGCGTGTGGTTCGCTCTCAAGCTCGCATGATCCTTCGGCGCGTCGTACGCAAAAGATCCCAACAAACACCATCAAAATCACTTCATGACAGGTGAGCGCGACCTCCGGCGACTTCTCGGCACGATGGAGCCTGAACTCCGGGCGGGCGTATGGGTCTTCACTTCGGTGAAAGGCCCCGCCCCCGAGGGCTTCGACATCGCCGTCACCGTCGCCGAGGCCGAAGGCACCACGCTCGTCCTCCCTCAGGAGCAGGCCGACGCCGCGGGCTTCTCGTACGACTTCCGCGCCGCCTGGATCATCCTGCGCGTGCACTCCGCCCTCGACGCCGTCGGCCTCACCGCCGCGGTGGCCACCCACCTCGCCGACTTCGGCCTGAGCTGCAACGTCGTGGCCGGCTTCTACCACGACCACATCTTCGTTCCACACGACGAAGCCGACGCGGCCATGTCCGTCCTCAAGGCCCTCTCCGCCCAGCACCGCCTGTAGCGGCCTCCCTCGGCAGCCCCGTCCACCGAATACGCTGCGGTGTCGACACCCTCTTCGACACCGGAGTCTCGATCTTGGCCTCCTTCACCACCCGTTACCGCAACGGCGAGCACGAAGCCGTCTGGACGGAGCTGCGCCTCCTCGGCCCCGTCCCCGCGTCGCTGTCCGAGGATTGCGCCGACGTCGCGGCCGAGACGATGCGCCGCGTACGCCGCCACGTCGACCGCCTCGGGGACGCGTACCGCGAGCTCGGTTTCACCGGCGGCGAGGGTGTGGCTCCGCCCCCGGAACCGGCCGAACTCGCCGAACTGGACAGGCTGGCCGCGGAGATCGGCGGCCTGCCGTACGCCCTCGACGCCTGCATGCGCATCGTCGGGTTCGTGGACTTCATCGGGGACTGCGAGCCTCTGAACCTCTGGTACAGCGACCACGAACGCGGCAAGCAGTGCCCAGTACTGCCGGATCCGCTGGCGACTCCGCCGACCTACATGCTCGCGCTCAACTGGGAAAGCTACTGCGACGACCACGGCGACGAGTACCACGACGACGAGTACCACGACGACAGCGACGAGCCGATCGCGGACCGGCCGGGGTTCGCGCTCGACTTCGCGCCCGACGACATCAGCAAAGCCAACTACAGCGGCTCGACCCAGACCGTCGAACTCCCCTCACGGGTGGCCGATCCGCCGCTGTCCGGCATCAGCGAACGCTCGGGCATCACCCTCGTCGACTACCTGCGGCTGTCCATCGCCTGGGGCGGGTTGCCGGGCTGGTCGCTGACCGACAAGACCCCGCCCGAGGCGCTGAGCACGCTACGGGTCACGCCCGACTTCTAGCAGTCGTCAACGCGTTGGACTTCACATTCGACAGCGCCCGGCGTCAGCACGCGCAACCCGTGCTCGCATTTTCCGGTACGGCTCGTGGCTCAGATGCCGCTCCCCTTGCCCAGCCCCTTGCTCAGCCCCTTGTCCAGCGCCATGCCCGAAGTGGGCTCGCCGAGAGCGCGAGTCGTCATGACATTGGGGGTCGCGTTCGCGAGGGCCAGACAACTTTTCTGGGGCGGTGTGCCGAGGCGGGCCATGTCGGCGACGGGCGTCAGGGCTGCGACGGCCGCCTTGAGGCCGGGTGCCGCGGTCGGCAGCGGGGTCGACAGCCCCGTGCGGGCGGCGGCGGTCGCGAAGACGCCGCTGAGCAATTCGGGCGGTGCGTAGTTGACCTGGTGTCCGCCCTCGGCGGTGTGGATCAGTGTGTGCGGCACCCCCTCGGCGTTCAAAAGACCGGAGTAGCGCAGGCCGTTGTCCTTGGGGGCGACCCGCGTGTCGTCGGCGCCCACCGCGATGACGACGTGGGTGCCGCCGCCCTTCTGCCAGCCGAGTGACTCCAGTCGCCGGTTGGCGTCGATGGTGTCCGTGCCCGGGCCGAACTTCCACAGGCCGCTGCAGTCGGAAGGGACACGATCCGGGTGTCGGTCCAGATCCTCCAGGTCGTGCTGCGGGAACCCGACCATCGGTGCCACGGCCGCCACCACGCGGAAGGCGCCGGGGGAGTCGCGTGCGATGTTGAGGAGTGTATTGCCCGGCCCGGAAAAGCCGAGTGCCGTCGCGGCGTCCGGTGCGCACACGCCCGCGGCCACCAAGGCGTCTTTGGCGTTCAACCAGTCCTGCTGCGACAACCGCCCGTCGGCGCCGTCACGAGCGTGTCCGCGACGTTCGCCGAGGTCTCCGCCGCCCGGCAACACGGCTGATGCCACCACACCTCCGGCCCGTCGCCAGGCGTCGAACGCGTCCGCCACGTACCCGGGTTCGATGTCGGCGGCAAGCCCCATCACGCCGTACCCGGTCAGCAGGGTCGGCGCCGGTTCGGTGACTCCCCTGCGGCGCGAGACCCAGATGACGGCCTCGGGCTCCTGCCCTGCGGGCTGGAAGCGGACCGGGAAAACCTCCGTGTCGCTCTGGACCGGGCCCGCGGTGGTCCCGACGACCGACGGTGGCCGCCAAACGCGCGCGGGGCGGTCCGGTTCGTTCAGATTGTGCTCGGTCGTACTGCGGAATCCGGGAGCCTGCCAGCTCACCAGCAACCGATCCGCAGCCCCGCCGACCCCGCGGATCGATGCCGCCTGGGTTCCCTCCGGAGGCCGGATGGTACGCAGCAACTGGCCATCGGTGTCGTGGAGAGTCAGCCAGGACGCGCCGTCCCGCGACCGGGTCACCCTCAGACCCTGCCTGCCGCCGACGTCCCCGGGGGCCACCGCTGTCCTGGGGAATCAACTGCCGCCAGCGCTCGGGGTCTGCCAAGTCCCGGGGCTCCACCGCGAAGACGGAGCCGCGGTCGTTCGCCGCCTCTGCGGACACCACGTGAAAACGCCCGGCGGCGAACGCCGGCAGACGGCTTGTGAACGGAGTCTTGACCGCCACCGTGGCGACCGCCGGCGCTTCCACGGCGTTGCGTTTCGTCGCATCCGACGCGTGCAGATCTGTGATGTGGAGGAGTGTGTCGGTGGTGCAGCCGTCGTGGCCGGCGACGACGAGCCAGCGCCCGTCGTCGACCACTATGGGAGCCAGAAAGGGGCGGCGCGGGTCCTGGCCGGGAACGGGGAGTGCGGCGTCCCGGTCGGCGGGCTCTCCGACGACATGCCGCAGCAGATGCTGCCGGTAGACCCCGAGAACAGGGTCCGTACGCACATATATGAACCCCGAAATGTCCGGCAGCCACGCGATATTGGTGGATCTGCAGCGGTCGGTCGGACCTTCGAGCACATCACCCGTATCGCGGTCGAGCACCCATAACCGGGTTTCCTCCCGGGCGTCGATCGTCTGCACGGCCAGCCTCCGGCCGTCGGGTGACAGGTCCCACCTTCCTATCCAGGACCGCCCCGAAGGGTCGAGACGGCGGGGATCGACCAGCGTACGGACCATGCCCCGGTCGAACGCGAGCACCTTGTTGCTGCGATCGCGCGCCGACCTCACCTCGAGCAGGAAACGGTGGCGATCTCCCACCGGCAGTCCGGTCGTCGTCGATGTCGCGGTGAACCAGGCCCGCCAGCCCGACGACTTCCCATGCCCCGTAGCGCCCATCGCCCTCGCTCCCTTCGGCCAGGCCGGTGTCACGGATGCCGTTGACAGTCCGGACAACCGACCCGACTTCTGCGCGTCGTTGTTCGGGACCGAGCGTTGCCGCGCCCCTCAGCGGCGTGCTCGATCCTTGCGCGGTGACCGGGGAGCAGGGAAACAACGAAATGCTGTTCCCACCACAACGTTTCGCCGTATGCGCCGCGTTCGCCGAGAGGCAGGGCGCTCACCCTCGACGTCGACCAGACCGGGGTGCAAGGACTTGGAATCCGGGTATTTCGGGCTCTGAGGTGTCGCGTCTTGTGAGGGTCTGGGTCTCGCGCGCGGCCCGCGCAGGGGACTGACCCGGTCGCTCGGTCGTTCTCGCAGCGGCACGACTCGTTCGGGGCCCGGCGTACGCTTCCCGGCGCAAATACGCCATCTGGGCCATGTTCCCGATCCCGTGTGCCCGCAGAGTGGATCACGCCGGGACGCCGACCGACGCGACCCCGGCTCCGGGGCGTCCCCCCCAGCAGCGCCGTCCCGCTCTGCCCCCACTCGACGGATGCCGCCGCTCGCACCCTCGCGCGGCGTTCGGGATTTGAGGAACTGCCTTGCTCAGGACCACCGCGCCACGCGTACGAACCTCTCGTGCCCAACTCCTCCGCACCACCACCGCCGTCGCGTTCGCCGGGCTGCTCGTCAGCGCATGCGGCAGCGGCGGGGACGACGCCGGTTCCGGCAAGCCGCCGTTCGGGTCCACCGAGCAACCCGGCGCCGTCGGAGGCGTCTCGTCGGGTGTCGGCAAGCCGTCCTCGTCGGCCTCGGGCAAGGGGGACACCACCTCTGGCAAGGGAAAGATCGACGTACGCACGGTCGATCCCTGCTCCTTCGTCGCCCACGAAGCCCTCACCTCCTACGCCGCGGCGAAGTCCCCACCCGCCACTCGACCCGGCGCGTCCCCGCTCCCGGCCAAGGATCCGATCACGTCCAACCCCGGTGTCACGTACAACAGTTGCACCGTGAACATGCTCGCCGCCGTGGGCGGCTCGGTCGACGTCGCCGTCGATCTCGCCGACATCGCGGTCGAGGAAAAGGCCCTCGCGGAACCCGCCAAGGGAGCCACCGTCCGCGAGGCGAACGGCCTCCGCATCGTCTCGTTCACTCACGAGGGTGACGGCACAACGTCCTGCCAACGCGCTCTCGTGGACAAGGACATGAAGGCGACCAAGGTCGACGTACGTGGCAACGCCGCCGCCGCCCGCGCCGACGTCTGCGCGATCGCGGACGCCGTCGTCGAGGCCGGGAGCAAGCTCGTCGCCGACGGCGGCCTGGCGGTGCGCACCTACGCGCCGAAGTCCTTCGTGAAGCTGCGTCCCTGCGACGAGGTCTCGGACAGCGCCCTCGCCAAGGTGCCGGGGCTGGCCATCAACAAGGTCCCGAACGCGACCGGCTTCAACTGCTCGGTCGGCCCGGCCGGCAACGATGCGAATGCCACGGTCGTCCTGGTCCGAGTCGGCCTCAGGACCTCCGCGCTCGCCGGCGACCCGGCCAAGCAGGTCCAGATCGCCGGACGCGCGTCGACGGTCGAGTACGAAGAGGCCGCGCCCGCGTACCGCCTGCCCGGCCGCTGCTCCGTCGCGACGACGGGCGCCGCACTCGCGGACACGAAGTCGGCGGAGATAGCCGAGGTCGTCGTCCTCGCGCCCAGCGAGCCCAACGAGGAGAAGGTGTGCGCCGCCGCCAAGGAGGTGGCCGCCGACTTCTGGGGCAAGCTGCCGAAGTAGTCGGGCACGGCGCTGGTTGGGCGATCCGGTCCTACGTCTCGGCGGACTCCTATTACTTGATGGAGTCTAGTATCTTGTCGGTTCCGATCCGCTCCGATCGTTCCGACCCGATCGGCGGCGCCGCAGCGGGCCGGAGGGCCCGACGTCCAGACGTACAGCCGAGGTGCACACAGCCATGGACCCACTCCGCTTCGACAACCGCGTCGCCGTCGTCACCGGCGCGGGCCGCAATCTCGGCCGGGTGTACGCCCTGGCCCTCGCCGAACGCGGCGCCCGCGTCGTCGTCAACGACCTCGGTGTGGCGATCAGCGACACCGACGGCTCCGGCGACGGGCCGGCCGAGAACCCGGCGGTCGCCGTCGTCCGCGAGATCGAGGCGCTGGGCGGCGAGGCGGTCGTGAGCACCGACTCGGTGGCGACGGAGGAGGGCGGCGCCGCGATCGTCGACACGGCCGTCGAGGCGTTCGGACGCGTCGACATCGTCGTCAACAACGCGGGAGTCGTGCGTACCGCCCCGTTCGCCGACCTCCCCCCGGAGTTGGTGGACCCGGTGCTGGCCACGCAGATCGCGAGCGTCTTCCATGTCACGCGCCCGGCTTGGCGTCTGATGGCCGCGCAGGGCTACGGCCGCATTGTGAACGTGAGTTCAGGATCGGCGTTCGCGGGCGTGCCGGGCCTGTCCGCGTACGGCGGTGCGAAGGCGGGCGTCATCGGCCTCACCCGCCAGATGGCGACCGAGGGCGCCGGGCTCGGCATCAAGGTCAACGTCATCGCGCCGTACGCGAAGACCCGCCCCGGCACCGGCTTCGGCCCGATCCCCCCGTCGGACGAACTCAACGCCTGGATGCGCCCGGAGTTCCTCACACCCCTGGTCAACCTGCTCGCACACGAGGAATGCCCGGTCACCGGCGAGTGCTTCGCGGCGGGCGCCGGGTACGTCAGCCGAGTGGTGTGGTCCACCACCGAGGGCCTGGTCGACCGCAACATGACCACGGAGACGCTGCTGCGCGACTGGGAACACGTGATGGACACCGACGGCATGGCAGTAGTCGGCCACGACGGCGGCGGCACGACCCACAAAATGCTCGTCGGCTTCACTCCGCCCCAAAGTCCGCCGACGCCGAAGTCCTCGTCGGCGTAACGGACTCCGCGGATCCGACCCGACAGTGTTCGGCAAAGCGCTACTACAAGGCGCGTCGCCTGGACAACGAGGTGAGTTCCGCTGTCACGTGTTGCCATGCGACCGAGGAGGGGTCGATCACGTCGTAGTGGTCCGCCTTCGGGACGGCGACGAGTCGTGTGGAGGGGTGTGCCGCCGCGTACGTGTGGCTCAGGGCGAGCGGGACTGTGGCGTCCTCGGCCCCGTGAACCAGGGTCACCGGGGTGTCGGGCGTGTCCAGGCGCAGCGGGTCGAGGTCCGGGCGGGCAGCGGGGGACGTACCGAGGAAGGCCCGGACCGCTCCGCCGCCCAGGCCCGCGACGTCGGCGGCCGCGAGGTCGGTCACCGGTGACAACGCGACTGTGCCCAGCAGACGCCCCGGCGGGCACACCGACGCGGCCCAGAGGACGAGCTGACCACCCGCCGAGTGCCCCATCAGGACCGTCCGCAAATGCCCGGCGCCCAGCGCGGGTTGCGACGGCACCTCGCGCAGAGCCAGCCGTACGTCGTCCGTCGTCGCCTCCGGCGTGCCCGGGACGCGCCGGTACTCCAGCGCCGCCACCGGCCAGCCCGCGTCACGCAATGCGGCCGCCATGTGCCGGGTGTGCACGCGGTCGTAGGCCGGCCGCCAGAACCCGCCGTGCACCAGCAGCACGAGCGGTGTGCCGGTGCCGACGGCGGCGGCCTCGGCGGGCAGCCACAGGTCCGCGACGTGCTCGTCCTCCGGCCCGTACCGCAGTTCGCCGTCCGGCTCCGGCGTCGGCTTCGCGAGGATCGACTCGTCGTCGGCCATCAGCACGACCTCCACCTAGTGCGCCTTCGACAACAGACACGTACTCCACCACATGCCGCTGTCGTTCGACCGGAGGTCTCCGCACAGCCCGGTCGGCAATTCCGGCTGCTCGTCCGTCCGACGCCGAGGGCGCCGCCGGAAATTCGGTTGGGAGCTCGGGGCGGGGTTGGGATCATCGCTGTGTTTGCCGTGATGGGGGAGGCGCCGTTGGATGCATTCGAGTGTGCGGCGTGCGGGGCGGAACTCACCGTGCCCGTCCGGCGGGTGGCCCTGCCGGTGCATGCACGGCAGCACTACAGCTGCGAGCTCATGCCGGTGCTGATGGAGTCGGGTACGTACGCCGTCGATCCGGAGCCGTTCGGACCGCCGTGGCGGCGATGGTCGGAGGTCGCCGCGGACGACGCCGCCGCACGCGGGCTCTTCGCGCCGGTGCCCGTGGTGTCCTTCGGGCCCGCAGGAGCGGTGGTCGTCGCCCCCGGTGACGTACGTGGCACCGTGGTCATCCCGGAGCGCCGGGACGGCTACTGCTGTGGGCTCGACGGTCGCGACGGCCCCAACCTCGCATGCGAGCACTGCGGCGACGCGGTGGCGACGCTGCTCGACGACCACGCGCTGTGGCGGGCGGTATGGCTGGACCCGACGGCAGTCCGCCGCATTTCCGACGTCGCTCCCTCGCCGGCGCCGGACACCTGGGAGGCGCTGCTCCGCAACCGGCCCGGCACGCCGCCGCGCGACGGGTACGGCTGGTGGGAGCCGGAGTGGGCGGCCGCCGTCGGTGTCGCGCTGGCGCACCTGCTCGCGGCGTGCGGCGGAGTTCCGGTGGCGGTGCCCGACGGCCTGATCGCACACACGTTCCGGCGACCGCTGCGCGCGGTCCTACCGCAGGGCCCGCCGGAACTGACGCTGGCCCTCGCCGGGCCGGGGCTGCCGACGCCTGACGCCGACCTTGTCCTCGTGCCGGTTCATCCGCAGACCGGCCGGACATGGCAGTTGCCCGGGAGCGCGTCCGAGCCCGCCGTGGTGCCGCTGTCGTTCGACGTGTGGCGTTATCTGGCCTTCCCGGAGCGCCAGGCGCCGATACCGGCCACCGGCCGTATGCCGGACGACGTCCTGCGGGACGACTACGCGCCGCCGCCGCCATCCGCCGTACCGTTCCGACCGGACGAGCGGCTCTTCTTCGACCACCTCGCCCGCCTGCCTGAGGTCCGGACGCCGTGGTTGCAGGCGTTCTACGACCGGACCTACGAATGCCCGTACACCGCCTGGAGATAGGCCGTGTGTTCACGTCCCCGTCGGACAGCCCGACGGCCGGCGGGCGTCGCGGGGCGGGGTTCAACACGCGGCCTGGGAACTGCCGTTGGTGTCAGGCGGTGGCGCGGCGGCGGGCGTACTCCGGGTAGCGCGCGGTGAACAGCGCGGGCAGCACAAAGCCGAGCACCTGGACCGCCGTCGAGGCGCCACCGCCGCCGGTGCCGGCCTCGCGTAGTGCGACCAGTGTCGCGGCGGTCAGTGTGAAGGACGCCGCCCAGACCGCGGTCAGAACGGTGTTGATGCGCAGGAAGGCCGGCTTCGCCCAGATCTCACGCGGCACCGTGCGCTTCGCGATGACCAGGGTGAACGGCTTGCGCGCGGCGATCGAGGCCCACGCGGTGACGGCGAGCCAGGCGACCGACGCGGCGGCGGTCCAGTGGCGTACCGGAGAACCGGGGTCGGTGAACGCGACGGCGGTCAGCACCGCGAAGAAGCCCGCGGTGCTGACGGTGAGCAAATCGGCGGACTCGCCGGTACGGCGGCCCCTGAGCACCGAACTGGCCGCCGCGAACAAGCCGACGGCCGCGCCCCAGCGCCAGTCCGCGGTCGACACCGCGGCGAACGCGACCCACGGGACGAAGCTGCGCAGGTAGCCCATGGTCAATCCTTTCCCCGGCCGCGCTCGCGGCGTTCCGTCGGCCGTTCGGCGACGTGTCAACAATGACATGTCAGAATTGGACCATCCACCAACGACAGGTAAACATTCACAGGTAAGGTCGGCCCTATGAGCCTTCGCCACGCCCTCCTGGGACTCGTCGCCGAGCGTCCGGCGAGCGGATACGACCTGCTGAAGACGTTCGAGACCTCGCTCGCCCACGTCTGGCCCGCCACCCAGAGCCAGGTCTACGGCGAACTGGGACGCCTGGGCGATGTGGGACTGCTGACCGTCGCGGCGCAAGGGCCCCGCGGTCGCAAGGAGTACACGATCACCGACGAGGGACTTGCCGAACTGCGGCACTGGCTCCTGAGCACCGCGCCCGAACGGCCCGCGCGCAGCGACATGTTGCTGCGCGTCTTCTTCCTGGGCCGGGTGGCCGCCGACGAGGCCGCCGACTATCTGGCCCGGCAGGGCGAGGCCGCCGCGGCGCGCCTCGCCGGCTTCGAGGAACTGTCCGACTCGATCGACTGGGGCCAGGATCCACTGTCGGTCTACGGCAAGGTCGCGCTCGAGTACGGTCGGCGCATCAGTGCCGCCCAACGCGAGTGGGCGGACTGGGCGGCGGCACAGGTCCGCGCGGGTGAACGCGGGCAGTGAAGGGCCCAGCGACGTCCCCGAGCGGCCGTACCGCTACCGCAATTGCGTACCCCGCCACGGCAGTCGGTCCGGCGACAACACCGGTCGTGGGTACCGCAGCTCGGGTGCGTCGACTTGGGTGACGCGGCTTCCTGACCCGGCGCCGACCCGTGAGGGGGATCCCCGTCGACGCGGGCCCGGCCGCTGCGGCAGCCTGACGGACTGTCACGTCAGTTGGCAGACGCACAGGTCGAATATGAACCTTCTTGGGAAGGAAGCCTCTTCATGCACGTTCGCGCCCGCTTCGCCGCCGCCGTCCTGGCACCCCTCCTCCTGGCGACCGCCGCGTGCGGTGGGTCGGAGGACGGCAAGGAGGAGGCGAAGGCGACGCCAGGCGCCGGCGGCACGGCGGGTGCGACGGCCGGCGCCTCGGGCGACAGCGGTGCGGGCAACAGCGGTGTGGGAAACAGCGAGGTCGCCGACGACACCAAGGGCTACAAGCTCGTCGCTCCGGAATCGATCGACGCGTACACGAAGTCGAGCCCGGGCAACACGCCCGGCGCGAAGGAGGCCCAGGACCTCGGGGTCGACAACGCCCAGACGGTGTCCGGCATTTACAACGCGCCCAGCACCGACCCCGCCGACCGGACGAAGGTCGGTGGTACGCGGCTGACCTTCTACGGCTACTACGGCGAGGTCGCCGATCCCGCCAAGGCGCTCGACAACTACTTGGCCACTGCCGGAAACAAGGGCTTGAAGGGCACCGGAAAGCCCCAAGGGATGGAGATACAGCCCGCCGGCAGCGCCAAAACGGTGAAGCCCGCCGGCTTTGAGGGTGCGCTGATGAAGTGTCAGGACATGCAGGTCACCCGTACCAAGGTCGCAGGCGCGCCGGACGAGGGCGCGGACTTCCGGTTCACGGTCTGCGCCTGGTCCGACCACTCCACCCTCGGCGCCGCCGATGTCGTGGGCTTGGCGCAGATGAGGATCGGCGGCGAGGGCCCCACGCAGGACGAGGTCGCCGCACTGACGGCCAAGCTCTACAACGCGGCCCGTCAGAAGGCCTGACACGCAGCAGGGAAGTCGGACCGCCAACGCAAACTCAACGCTCACGCCCGACAGGACAACGGCTTCCCAGAGGCCGGTTCAGGATCCGGCTTGTCGGCGGAGGCCCGTGAGGGTGAGATCCAGGGCGGCGCGGAACTGGTCGACGTCGTCGTGGCCGTCGAACTCGTCGACGATCTCGTGGACGAACGGGAACTCCGCCGGGTCGAGTTCCCGCCATGTCTGGGCAAAGCGCCCGAGGTACTCGTCGCGGTCCGCCGCGCTGTCGAGGAGCTCTTCGGGCAGCACCCGCCCCAGGTCGATGGCAGTGCCGACGACGACGCCGACGATCGCCGAGACGGCGTGGAACCGCTGCCTCGCCGTGAGGTCGAGGCGCAGGGTCTGCTGACCGAGCTTCTCGTACAGGCGCAGCGCGTTGCCCTGCACGTCGGTGTTGCGCATGAAGTAGGCGGCCAGCCAGGGCCGCGCCACGATGGCGTCGAACAGGGTCAGGGCCATCGCGCGCAGGTCGTCGATCGGATCGTCGGTGTCCGGCAGCTTTTCGACGTCGGCCAGGACCGTGCCGATCACGTGGTCGGTGGTGCGGTCGAGCAGCTCGTCCTTGTTCGCGACGTACCAGTAGATGCTGGCGGCGCCGCCGCCGAGGCGCTCGGCGAGTGCCCGGAAGGTCAATGCCTGCGGCCCGGCCTCGTCGAGCAGGGCCGCGGCCTGGGCGAGCACGGACTCCATCGAGTGCGAAGCCCGTCGGCGTCCTGCGCCGGCGCGGTTCTGCTGGCGTGCCATGGCTCCTACCTCTCCTGTTTGCATCGAATCGAACGTTGTTCTATCGTAACTCATCGTACGACGTTCGATAACCGAACCATGTTCGATCGAAAGGAGGAGGCCCATGGTCGCCACCACGCTCTCGACCACCCCGTCTCGCACCTATCCGTCCCTGCGCGCCGCGTGGATTCCCCTGGCCGCCCTTTGCCTGGCCTTCTTCGTCGAGATGGTCGACAACACGCTGCTGTCGATCGCGCTGCCCACCATCGGCCGCGACCTCGGCAGCGGGACCACCGCCCTGCAGTGGGTCACCGGCGCTTACTCGCTGACCTTCGGCGGCCTGCTGCTCACCGCCGGATCGATGGCCGACCGGCTCGGCCGGCGCCGCGTCCTGCTGATCGGGCTGACCGTGTTCGGCGCGCTGAGCCTGTGCGTCGTCTGGGTCACCACCGCAGGTGAGCTCATAGCCCTGCGTGCCGCCCTCGGCATAGCCGCCGCGGCGATGGCCCCCATCACGAACTCCCTGGTGTTCCGACTGTTCGACGACAAGGCGCTGCGGATGCGCGCCATGACCGTGATGATCATCGTCGGCATGTCCGGCTTCGTCCTCGGCCCGCTGCTCGGCGGCACCGCGCTGGCCCATGTGCGGTGGGAATGGCTGCTGGTCGTCAACGCCCCGATCGCCCTGATCGCCTTCGTCGGGGTCCGCCTCGGTGTGCCCGCCGACCGGCCCGAGGACCTGACCCACGACAAGCTCGACGTGCCGGGCGCGGTCCTGAGCGTCGCCGCCATCGGCCTCGCCTGCTATGCGCTGACCAGCGGCGTCGAGCACGGCTGGCTCTCGGTACCCACCCTCGCCTCGATCGCGGGCGCCCTCGCGGCCGGGATCGCGTTCGTCCGCCACGAACGCCGCAGCGCGGCCCCGATGCTGGACCTCCGTCTGTTCCGCGACGGCACGGTCCGCGGCGCCACCATCGCGCAGGTCGGCACCTCCATCGCCATGGCCAGCGTGATGTTCGGGCTGATCCTGCACTTCCAGTACGCCTACGGCTGGAGCCCGGTACGCGCGGGCCTGGCGAACCTGCCGATCATCGTGACGATGCTCCTCGCGACCCCGCTGTCCGAGTGGCTCGCGCGCCGCTTCGGCCACCGCATCGCCTGCCTGGTCGGCGCCGCCTGCCTGGCCGGGGCCCTGGCCGGTCTGGCGTGGGGCGTCGAGCACGGCTACGCCGTCATCGCGGCCTGCATGGTCGTCATGACCGTCGGACTGCGCACCGTCATGACCATCTGCGCGGTCGCCCTCGTCGAGGCGATGCCCGCCAACCGCACCTCCATCGGCACCGCCCTGAACGACACCGCCCAGGAGGTGGGCTCCAGCGTCGGCACCGCGATGGTGGGCACGCTGATCGCCGTACTGGTCACCACCCAGCTACCCGCCGGCGTGTGGAGCAGCGACCTCGTGGAGTCCTTCTTCCGCGGCGAACGCATCACCTACGCCCTGCTCGCCGTCGTCGTCGGCCTGATCGCAGCCGGCGGTGCGCTGAGCCTCACCGACTCCCACAGCGTCGACGAACACCCCGCCGAGGAATCCGCCTGAGCGGCGACGAGCCTCCCGCCGGGCACTGCCACCCCGGGCGCATCGCGGCTGTTCGCGTCTCCAAAGGTTGTCTCGCGGCCGACATGGCCGTGTCGCGTCGGTCGGGTGCGGGTGTACGCGGACACCCGCCTGGTGGTCGCGGTCGGCCGATGCCGGGCAACCGCAACGGCTGCCGGGCGTTCGCCGAATCCGACGTCGACACCGCAGCCGGCGCGGTGACCGTGCTCGCCGACGGCGGCGGCTGCCGGGGCACAGCCTGCCTGATCCCGCACCGCCGCCGCCGGGCGAGCCAAACGTCACCGGCCGGCGGGTCGAGCACAACCGCGACCACCGACGAGTCCGCACCCGCGTCGAGTACGTCTTCGCGCGGATGAAGAACTGGAACGTCCCACGCCACTGCCACCGCAAAGGCGACGGCGTGGTCTGGGCCGTGAGCGATGTCCCGCGGATGCACGACCTCGCCCTGACCGGACGATCAACGCGACCGCAGGCCAACGCCGTTCGCCGGTTGCCCGACAATCCTCAGCCGCTGGCCGTCGTCCGGGCCCAGGCGGAGCAGATCATGGCCGTCGAGGCGTTGTCCACGCACGCTCGGAAGAAGAGGACGGTGCTCTCGGGGTAGTCGATCGTCGTCGAGTTGGTCTCACCCTTGCCGGCCACCCGCAGCTCACCCGTGACGCTCGCGTTCTCCGAGCCCTTCCGCCACTGCACAATTGCCGTCTTTCCATCCGCAGCTGTGTCCTCGATGCCCCAGTGGTCGCCGTTGTACGCGAATTTGGCGTAGGCCCCGGGGACGGCGATCGCAACGGAGTTCCCGGACACCGAGGGCAACGGCAGGACCCATGCACTCGCGGAAGATGCGCCGATGAACGACAGGGCGGTGGTGGTGGCCAGAACACCGAGAACTCTGGCTTTGATGCCGATTTTCATGCCGATCACTCCGGTTCGTTCGATTTGACGATGATCAAGCGTTGGAATCGAACTCCCCGTTGCCGTACGGGAGTCCGGGCGGCGCGTCGTCCACGCATTCGCGGTCAGTGGTCGTTGGACCATGCCGAGTAGGTGCTGCCGAGTCCGCCTTGGCCCTCGTAGCTCATGCCGATGGTGCTGTACTCCGCCAGGTCGTATCGGCCGCCCTGGGTGGCCTGGCGCGTGGCGCACGTTCCCTTGCCCGTGGTGACGGAGAGCTTGTAGCCCGAGATGTTGTCGGAGACGTTGTCGACCGCCACCCAGGCGGCGTGGCCGTTCGCCGAGGTGTCGCACACGGAGATCATGTCTCCGTGTTCCTTGACATAGACCTTGACCCCGGGGCCGGAGTAGATGTGGTCCCACGCGATGCCGGAGGGAAGCGTGGCGGCGCCGGCCGACGGCGCGGTCACGACACCCAGCGAAGCCAGGGCGGCCGCACCGAACAGCGCGGCGACGATGTGTCGGCCGCGGGGGAAGCGCCGAGTGGTGGTGGAAGGTGCACTGGGATGAGGCATGGGCCCTCTCGAATCGTTTGTCCGTCAAGGGATTGCTCTCGGGCATGAAGTCGGCGAGAGGCGGATATACCGAGGCCGTCATGCGGGGCTGTCGCCCGACACCCGCAAGCCGGAAGCCTGTTTTCCTGAATGCCGCAGGAGCGATACGAGGTCGTCGATTTGATGTGGGGTGGGATCGCGAAGGATTCGGCCGCGATCTTGTGTCGATCGTTGTCCCCCACAACGTCACGTGCCGAGCCTGACGTCTCGGCAGTGGATCTTGCCTCGTGGTGAACGCGTCCACGATGCCAATCTCGAGTTGATGCAACCGGTGATCCGCGTACTGCCGCCCGTCGATTCACGAACAGCGCCGAGGAGACGTTGCGGTGGGTGGGCGCGGTGACGTCCGGGGAACCCGAGGTCTTCGCGCGGTTGCGGACCCGATCGCCGACCGGACAGCGGGAGGGTGGATCAGCGGATGCCGGAGGCGCGGTCGTGTCGGTACTCGCGCGGGGTGGTTCCGTACCGGCCGCGGAAGGCCCGGGCCAGGACGTCGGGATCACCGATTCCGACGGAGTGGGCGACCGCGGCGATCGACCGGTGTCTTTGCCGAGGGTCCGCAAGCATCCGCCGCGCCTCGTCCAGCCGCGTGTCGCGGATGGACCGCGCGGGGGAGGAGCCGGCCTCGCGGAAGACGAGTTCGACGTAGCGGATCGAGACCCCGAAAGCGTCCGCGAGCATGCGCGGCGACAGGGCGGGATCGGCCAAGTTCCGGCGGATGAACACCCGCATGCGTGCCAACTGTGCGGTGCGCGACAGGTGTACGTCGCCGGGGCGGGCGCCGGCACCCATCGACGCGCGAAGCGTGGACATCAGCAATTCGTAGGTGGTGTGCCCGACTTCGGCCATCGTCTCGGTCGTCAGGTCATTCACGTTGCGACCGAGTTCCGTGACGACCGCGGCCAGCACCCGAAGCATCGGGTCGCGGGCCGGGATGACGCCGCCGAGAACCGGCGCGGCGGCGAGGTCCCGCCGCAAGGCGGACCGAGGCACGTTGATCGACAGGTAGTGCGCGAACCTGTCGGCGGTGAGCGAGTACGGCTGGGTCGAGTCGACCAGCACGGCGTCGCCCGGCCGAAGCAGTCCGTGGTAGGTACCGGCGGCCGCTCGGCTGGGACGCCGGGCGAGAAGGAGGTGGTAGAAGTCCACGGGGTTGCGACTGATCAGGCGGGGAGTGCGGGCGACACGCACCGGGTCCGACGCGACGTCGCTGATGCTGACCGCCCCGAGGTCCAGGACGTTCACCCATCCCGTATAGGCGTGACGATCCGGCGGTCCGAGCGGCGTGGCGTCCAGTTCGACGATCGAGTCCCGCAGGATCTCCCGCCACACGTCGACGTCAGGCGCCGCGCCCGTACCCGGATAGCAGGGCATGGGAGCCGGCACCGACGCCGGTCGCCTGCGACCATCCGGGCCGAGCCTGTGACGGCCTGAAGAACCGGGCGGGAGGGGTCGCGCGAGATCGCCGCCTGACCGCCGATGCGTCGGCGTCTCCGGACACGTCATGGCATCACCGCCCATATCGGGCCGCACGGTTGCGTGGAGCGTTCCGTCTCCGACGGGACGCACCGGCGCCGGAAGTGACGGTCGCTGCCGCCCCGGTTGCCGCGGCGTCCGGCGTCCCCGTTGGCTGACTGGCGGCCCTCGTTGGCGGGCACCCGACGTCTCCCCTCGAATACGCCGGGAATGATAGCCACCGGCACGGCCGGGTCACGGGGAGGGCCCTTCCCTTCACGCCCATGCGTCGGATCCGGCCCGATCGGGTCGGCCGTAGGCACTGTCGTTCGAAGACCGGGTCTTGGCGGCCGCGTTCTATATACGTACGAAACTGACAATTCGGCAGCTCGGGCCGCTGTGCGGGAAGCACGGTGAAGGGGACGGCGTAGGTGTCGACCCTGACCCACCGGGGACAGCGATCACCTGCGCGCGCTGTGTGCTCACCGCGCTGTGCTCACCGCGCGATGCTCACCGCGCTGTGCTCACATCTCCTTCGAGAGCTCCGCCGACGGTGGGTCCGGGCCGAGATCCGGCTGGTTCCCGGACGTCTGGTCCTGAGGACCCGGCGCCGGCGTGGTGGCGGCTGCGTCGCCTGGTTGCATTGCGGCGGACTCCCGTCCGGGGCCAGGGCCCTGCCCCTGCTGGTCGCGCCCGACGTCACTGCCCGCGTCTCGTCCGGCCGACAGCGCCGTATGGGCTCCGTCCATACCCAGGGCGGCAATCTGCGTCACGTCCTGAGCCGTGTCGGCCGCAGTCTCCCGTGCGGCGAATGCGACCAACTGCTGCTGTACGTCCGCTGCTTGCTGCGGCCGCGCGTCAGGGGACGGCTGCATGAGGCCGGTCACCAGGTCCGCGACATCCTTGGGTACGTCCGCAACTTGGTCGAGTGGCTGCACATCGCCGTGTACTTGCGCGGTCAGGACAGCGACGACATCGCTGCCGGGGAAGGCCTTGCCCCCGGAAGCCATCTCGTAGATCACGGAGCCCAGTCCGTACAGGTCGGTGGCCGGTTCGCCCCGCGGTGGAGGCTGCTCCGACGTCGGAATCCGCTCCGGCGCGAGGTATCCGATGGATCCGGCGTTCGGGTTCAGGTCGGGCACCGCGGGATCCTGATAGGCCGCGATTCCCAGGTCGACGAGTTTGACGCTGCCGTCCGTGCCGAGCATCACGTTCTCCGGCTTCACGTCGCGGTGCACGATCCCCGCGTCGTGCGTCGCGCTCAGCCCCGCGGCGATGCCCGCGCCGATGCGCAGCGTCTCGTCGAGGCTGAGCGGTCCCCCTGCCGTGGAGAGGTGGGTCCTCAGGTCGGTCCCGCTCAACCGCTCCATGACGACATACGGAGCGCCATTGTCGAATTCGCCTTGCGCAAGGCCCGCTACGACATGGGGGCTTTGGACGCGCATGAGCATGTCCGCCTCCTGGCGGAAGCCCGCAACGGCCCTGGGGTCGTCGTTGTGCAGCACCTTCATGGCGACAGGGCTGTCGGTCACGTTGTCGGTCGCCGCGTACACGACCGCGTCGGCCCCGCGGCTGAGGACCTGTGACCCGCCTGCGTCGACGGTGTAGCGGGGCTGAGGGGGCTCGGGGACTTCGCCCGCCATGGTTCGGAAACGTCCCCTTCAAGAGTCATGTCATGTTCGCCAGATGTTAGGGGCGGCCGACGACGACCCGCCACGACGGTGCATGCGGGATCCCTGGAGGCCGGGACCCGTCGGCCGCCGCCCGCCACTTGCCGCCCGGTGTCGCGCGTCGGTGCCCCGTCAACGTTTGTCGCGGGGCTCCCGCAGGTTCGTCGCCGGGCGGTACGGGGCGGGCTGCGGTGCCGTCATGTCGAGCAGAAGCAGCGCGTCGTGGTCGGGCGTACCGGGGTGGGCGACGTACACGCCGAGGCGTTGGCCGGGGGTGCCTTCGAGCTCCATGGACTGGGCGGTGAGGGTGATGGTGCCGACGTGGGGGTGGTGGAAGGTCTTGTCGGCGGGTTTGCGGCCGGTCACCTCGTAGCGTTCCCACAGCTTGGCGAAGTCGGGGCTTTTCAGGAGCAGTTCGCCGACGAGCTGGGTCAGGTCGGGCGCGTCGGGCGCGGTGCCGGCCAGCGCGCGCAGGCGGGCGACGCAGGCGCGTACCTGCGACTCCCAGGCGGGGAACAGGTCGCGCGCGGCGGGGTGGAGGAAGAGGTAGCGGGCGAGATTGCGCTGCTTCGCGGGCCAGTCGTCCAGGCCCGCGTACAGTGCGAGGCCGCCGGGGTTCCAGGCGAGGAAGTCGAAGCTGCGGCTGACGACGTACGCGGGGTTCGGGCGCATCGCCTCCAGCAGCAGCTTCACGTGCGGACGGATGGTGCGGCTCGGCGCGGCCGGCGGCTCGGGGGCGTACCGCGCGGCGCGGGCGGCGAGTTCGCGCAGGTGCTGGTGCTCCTGGTCGTCCAGGCGGAGCGCGCGGGCCAGCCCGTCGAGCACCGACGGGCTGGGGCGGGTCTCCTTGCCGCGCTCCAGACGTACGTAGTAGTCGATGCTGATCCCCGCGAGCGTGGCCAACTCCTCCCTGCGCAGCCCAGGGGTACGCCGCAGACCCGTGCCGACGGTCAGGCCGACCTGGTCCGGGCCGGTCTGGGTGCGGCGGGCGCGCAGGAACCGGCCCAGCTCCAGGCCGGCGCTGTCGCTCGGGGTGTGCTCGGGTGCCATGACTTCAGTGTCACACCGCGCTGACCTGCGCGGCGACGCCGTGAGGGGCCCTGTCGTCACCCCCGAAGGGCCCGCCCTGCCACCAGGGGCGGAAACGCGCGAAGGTTGATTCCTGCCGATGCCTTGCGTCGCGCCGCGGACCGTACCGAACCGCCGCCACGCCTGATACGGGCACGCGGGCCGGCGCTGCTCCATCCGAGGGGGCGGCGCGTCCGACCAGGGACGGCGGCGCGCATCGGAGAGGCGGGCGGGCCATGGTGGATACCGCCGCGCGGTGCCCCCCCCGGCCCCCGGCCGCCGCCAGCCACGACCACGCCGACACCGAAGGAAGCACCCATGCAGTACGTCACCCTGAACACCGGCTCCCGGATGCCGATCCTCGGCTTCGGCGTCTACCAGATCCCGCCGGAGGAGACCGAGCGCGCCGTCGCCGACGCGCTCGCCGCCGGATACCGCCTCCTGGACACGGCGGCCGCGTACGGCAACGAGGAGGCCGTCGGCCGCGCGATCAAGAGCAGCGGTGTCTCGCGCGAGGAACTGTTCGTCACCACCAAGCTGTGGGTTCAGGACGCCCCGGCCCAGGAGAACACCCTGCGTGCCTTCGAGGCGTCGCTCGGCAAGCTGGGCCTGGACCACGTCGATCTCTACCTGATGCACCAGCCGTACGGCGACGTCTACGGCCAGTGGCGCGCCATGGAAGACCTTTACCGCGCGGGGCGGGCCAAGGCGATCGGCGTCGCGAACTTCTTCCCCGACCGGCTCCTGGACCTGATCGTCAACAACGAGGTCACCCCGGCGGTCAACCAGATCGAGACGCACCCGTTCTTCCAGCGCGCCGCCGACCACAGACTCATGCGCGAGCACGGCGTCCAGCACCAGTCCTGGGGCGGGTTCGCCGAAGGCAAGAACAACCTGTTCACCCACCCGGTCCTGGCCGCGATCGGCGCGCAGTACGGCAAGTCCGTCGCGCAGGTCGTCCTGCGCTGGCTCGTCCAGCGCGACATCGTCACGATCCCCAAGTCCGTCCGCGCCGAGCGCATGGCCGAGAACATCGACGTCTTCGACTTCACCCTCACCGACGACCAGATGGCCGAGATCGCCGCCCTGGACACCGGCACCACGCTGTTCTTCGACCACCACGACCCCGAAATGGTCGCCTGGCTTGCCAAACGACGCCTGGAGAGCTGACCCCGGCAGGGACCTGGGATCCCGGCAAGGCCGCCGTCGGGCCGCGACCGGAGGCGTGGCGACGGCGGCATGCCGCTGCCAACGCCTTCGGGCCCCCGACCACCAGCGGGCCGCGACCGCGGCTTAGCGCACGTCGTCGTCCGCGTCCCGGCGGTCGTCCGCGAGGTGCTCCAACAGCCTTTCCACGAAAGCTACTTGGGCCGGGTTGAGCTTTTCCCGCGCGACTTCGGGGGTGCACCACAGCGCGTGGTCGATCTCGGGGAAGCTACTGACGGTGCCCGACCCGGGGGGCCACACCATCTCGAAGTGGTTGCTGACCAGGGTGGTGACGTCGAAGTCGTCCTCGACCGCCCAAGCGGTGACGATCTTGCCGTTCCGCTGCGTCACCGAGCCGAGGTCGACGGCCTTGCCCGGGTCCACGACCGCGCCCGTTTCCTCCTCGAACTCCCGTACGGCGGCCGCCTGCGGCTGCTCGTCGTCCAGGTACTCGCCCTTCGGGATCGACCAGGCCCCCGCGTCCTTCCGCGCCCAGAACGGGCCGCCCGGGTGCACGATCAGCACCTCGACGATGCCGTTGCCGTTGCCGTTGCCGTTGCTGTTGCCGTTGGCATCGCCTTCACCGCCGCTGTTGAGGACGCGGTAGAGCATGATTCCGGCACTCTTCTTGACCATGGCGGGGCCTTCAGCTTGTCGTTCGGACTTCTGCCGAATCGTACGGTGGCGAAGGTCGGTTCCCCGCTCGTAGTCGTCCCGGGATTTCGCGCTCGGGGCGCCGTACGCAGTCCTTCCACAACCGCGGGCCTGGCCGAGGCCACCCGCGCTCGCGGCCGGCCGGGGTGCGCCGGGCGAGTGAACCAACGGCGTGGTTGCTCGAAGGGGCGCCGGTCGGCTGGCACGGTCTGCGGTGTCGGCAGCGAGCCGGTTCGGGCGTCCAGGAGGAGCATCGTGAAGCGTAGGCGCTGTGTGGCGGTCGTCGCCGCGGCTGTGGCGGCCGTGTCCCTGCTGGGTTCGGCCCCGGCCTTGGCCTCGACTGCGGAGGTCGCCGCCCGCCCGACGGCGGCGCAGGTTGTTCCGGCGGACGTACGTCAGGCCCGCGAGTACTACCCGGACGTCGACTACATCACTTGCGAGATCAACAAGGAACGGACTGTGCAAGGGCTGAGTCCGCTCCTGGTCTCCGACCGCGCGAGCGAGGTCGGGCGCGGCCACGCCCGGGACATGGCCGGCATGAAGCGGCTCACTTCCGTCGGAAGTGACGGCCGGGGCCTGCGCGACCGGCTCAACGACGCGGGCATCTACTCGAACCTGGTCCAGGAGTTCATGTTCTCCGGCTACAACCACGACGGCCACTTCGCCGACATGGCCACGGACCCCACCCCGGAAAACGGGTTCTACAAGGCGCTGATGAGCCGCGATGTCGTGGCGTGGGGCGTCGGTTACGACCGGCTTTACTGGGACGTCAATCTCCTGGGGTACCACCGGAAGCTGGGCGCCCGGCCCGCTGTGTGCAGCCGTACCGCCGGGTGATTGCCGCGTAACGCTGCTCGTGCACAACCCAGCTCGTGCACAACGCAGCTCGTGCACAACGCAGCTCGTGCACAACGCGGCTCGCGTACAGCGCAGTTCGTGCGCAAGGCAGTTCGCGATCGTGCAGACAGATGGCAGCCGCGCATCGGAGCGACGCGTACGCACGCCGGCCGTGACCGCCTCTGCCAGGTAGCCGAAACGGGTTGCCTGGCAGAGGCGTTCGCGCCCGAAGCGCCGTCCCGACGGCCGTCGGGCAGGCGTACGGCGACCGCAAGTAGCTTTGCGACAACCGCAGTTAAAGTGCCGAGAGTTCGTCCACCAGGTCGTCCAGGCCCAGCGAGCCCTGCGACAGCGCGGCCATGTGCCAGGCCTTGAGGTCGAACGCGTCCCCGTGTGCGCGACGGGCGTTCTCGCGGCCCAGCAACCACGCGCGTTCGCCGAGCTTGTAGCCGATGGCCTGGCCCGGGATCGTCAGGTAGCGGGTCAGCTCACTTTCGATGAACTCGGCGGACCGGCTGCTGTGCGCGCCGAAGAACTCCTGCGCCAGGTCGGGCGTCCAGCGCTCGCCGGGGTGGAACGGGCTGTCGGCGGGGATCTCCAGCTCCAGGTGAACCGCCCCGGGTGAAGTGGGGACTCGATTACGTGTAAGGATCGAGTTATGGGACGTCCGTTCACCTATCCGCTTGAGCTGCGTCAGCGTGCG
>NZ_JBEZFP010000081.1:0-43045 GCF_040649515.1 Streptodolium elevatio | reverse complement strand
CCGTCACCAACGCCTGCGCGGACGCCTCACAGGTCGCGTACGAAGCACACGCGCGCACCGGGCCACCGCACGGCCGTCGTCCCGACGGCCTGACGGGCTCGACGGGTCCGACAGGGCTGATGAGCCCGACGAGCCCGACGACCCCGTCAGTCCGGTCGGCGGGACACGACGGTCAGTCCGTCAGCCGCACCACGGCTGCCGAACGCGGGGCGAGGGTCAGCGTCGTGCCGGCCAGGCCGCGCTCGACCCGGGCACCGTCCCACGCCGCCGCCACCTCGGCGCCGCCGGTCCCCACCGGCAGCGTCGCCTCCTCCTCGGCCAGGTTCACCGCGGTCCGGAACGCGCCGCGGTGCAGCATCATCCAGCCCGCCGCCTCGTCGTACGTCAGGTGCACGGCCCGCAGATCGGGATCCGCGAGCTCCGCATGCGTGCGGCGCAGCCGGATCAGGTCGCGATACCACGCGAGCAGTGCCGAGTGCGGCTCGCGGTACGGCTCCGACCAGTCGAGCCGCGAGTCGCGCACGGTGTCCGGCGACTGCGGGTCGGGCACCTGCCCGGCGTCCCACCCGTGCGCGGCGAACTCGGCGCGGCGGCCCCGGCGCACCGCCTCGGCGAGCACCGGGTCTGTGTGGTCGGTGAAGTACTGCCACGGCGTCGACGCGCCCCACTCCTCGCCCATGAAGAGCATGGGCGTGAACGGCGACGTGAGCACCAGCGCCGCCGCGGCGGCCAGCAGCCCCGGCGGCAGCAGGGCCGAAATTCGTTCACCGACCGCCCTGTTGCCCACCTGGTCGTGGTCCTGGAGGTACCCCATGAACCGGTGCCCCGGCATGCGCGAGGGGTCGAGCGGACGGCCGTGGTGCCGCTCCCGGAACGTCGACCATCCGCCGTCGTGCAGCCACACCCGGCGCAACGTCTTGGCCAGCGTGCCCATCGAGCCGAAGTCCACGTAATAGCCCTGGCGTTCGCCGGTCAGCAGGGCGTGCAGCGCGTGATGGAAGTCGTCGCTCCACTGCGCGTGGACGCCGAGCCCGCCGTTCTCACGGGGCGTGACCATGCGCGGATCGTTGAGGTCCGACTCGGCGACCAGGAACAGCGGCTTGCCCAGGGCGACCCCCAACCGGTCGACGGCATCCGAGAGTTCCTCCAGGAACGGCACCGCGCGACGGTCCTCCAGTTCGTGCACCGCGTCCAGCCGCAGGCCGTCGATGTGGAAGTCGCGCAGCCAGGCGAGCGCACTCGACCACAGGAAGGCGCGTACCTCGTCCGACCCCGGGCCGTCGAGGTTGACCGCGCTGCCCCACGGCGTGTGGTAGCGGTCGGTGAAGTAGGGGCCGAAGCGCGGCAGGTAGTTGCCGGACGGCCCGAGGTGGTTGTGCACGACGTCCAGGATCACCGCGAGGCCGTGCGCGTGGGCGGCGTCGACGAAGCGTTTGAGCCCGTCCGGGCCGCCGTACGGCTCGTGCGCCGCCCATAGGCACACGCCGTCGTAGCCCCACCCGTGCCGGCCAGGGAACGCCGCGACCGGCATCACCTCGACGTGCGTGACGCCGAGGTCGACGAGGTGGCCCAGGCGGTCCGCGGCGGCGTCGAACGTCCCCGCGTCGGTGAACGTCCCGATGTGCAGCTCGTAGACGACGCCGCCCGGCAGCGCCCGGCCGCGCCACGCCTGGTCCGTCCACTCGAACCGGTCGTGGTCGTAGACCCGCGACGGCTCGTCGGGGCCGCCCGGCTGCCACGCCGAACGCGGGTCCGGCAGCGCCTGTCCGCCGTCGACCGAGAAGGCGTAGTCGTCGCCGTGCCCGAGCGCGGGGACGTCGATACGCCACCAACCCGGACCGCCGCCGTGCCGCATCGCACGGCGGGCTCCGCCGGCCACCAGCTCCACACTGGACGCGGCCGGCGCCCACACCGAGAACTGCGTCATCGCCCTTCACCCCCACCCGAATCCCGCGTGTTCCAGGCCGTGTCGCACCGCCCTTGGCGACGCGCACCCCACTGCGTACCGCACTGCGCATCGGAGTGCGCATCGGAGTGCGCATCGGACTGCCCGTCGCAGGGTGTGCGGCGATGCGCGCCTCGGCGTGTGTTCCCGTGTGTGTACAGCTGAGTCAATGTGCCCCGTCCTCCAGTAGCGCCACCGGCAGGCGTGCGAACACCTCGGCCAGTGGCGCGTCGCGTGCGACCCGGCGCCCGGTCAGCAGGTCCGTCCACGTGCCCTTCCACAGGTCGAGGCAGGTGTCGCCCCACCCGCCGCGCGCCGCGAGGCCGACCGGGAGCCTCGTCGCGAGCGCGACCGTGAAGCCGCGGCGCATGCCCAGCACGTGCGCGGCCGCCTCGCCGCGTACGTGCACCGCCGCGTACCTGCCCTCGCCGCCGAACGCCGCCGGATCGCGCCGCCGCCACCGCAGCGCCGCCGAGGTCACGAGTGCCTTCTCGTCGTCGAGGTCGCGCGGTGTGCCGCCGGTGTCCAGATGGGCCAGCCGCGTCGCCGCCGCCCCGAAGTCCACCGGCGCACGGTTGTCCGGATCCACGAGGGTCCGCAAGACCGCCTCACCTCCCTGGTACACGTCCGGTACACCCGGCATCGTCAGCTGCACCAGTTTCACCCCCAGCGCGACCGTGCGGGCGGAATCGGCCAGACGTTCGACGAACTCCTGTACGGAAGACCGAAGTTCCCGGTCGTTCAGAACCCCGTCCACGAAAGCGTCCGTGGCCTGCTCATACGGCGTGTCGGGGGTCGTCCACGACGTCGAGCGGTCCGCCTCGCGCATCGCCTTGCGCAGGTACGCCTTCATCCGATCGGGGTCGATCGGCCACGCCCCCACCAGCGTCTGCCAGAACAGGTACGTGTCGTACCGGTCCGGCCCGGGACCCGAGCGGTGCCGCTGCGCCGCCTTCTCCCACCCGCGTACGGCCGCCTCCCACTCGTCCGGGATCTCCGCCAGCACCGCGAGCCGAGCCCGCACGTCCTCGCTGCGCTTGGTGTCGTGCGTCGACAGCGCGGTCATGGTGTCCGGCCGTGAGGCGTGCATCGACCGCGCGTAGGCGTGGAAGCCTTCGGTCCCGAGGCCCACTTCGTCCGGCTCGCCGCCCACCTCGTTGCACGAACTCAGCACGTACCAGCGGTAGAACGCGCGGTCCTCGACCCCCTTCGCGGCGACCGCCGAGGCCACCTGGGCGAAACGTACGGCGAACTCCGGGTCGTGCCCGAGCGCGGCGTCCGCGATCCGCCGCGCCGTCGCCGCGAGGCGGCCCGGCACGCCGGTCAGCGCCTCCCCGAGCAGGCTCGCGGCCTCCGCCGGCGCGGGCTCCCCGGCCACGACGTACGGCCGGTAGGCAGGCACCGACGCCAGCAACTCGCGCAGTGCGTCGCCCCGATCCGGGTCGTGTACGCCGATGTGCTCCAAGACGCGTTCGAGGCGCGCCACTTCGGTGGCGAGGCCGCTGCGCAGCACCTCCAGCTTCCCGGCCCGCGCCACAGGGGCGAACCCCGGCTCCGAGGCGCCCGTCATGTCGTGGTGCAGCGCGCGCAGCGCCTCCGCCCCGTCGGGGTCGGTGAACACCCCGTCGACGCGGCGCAGCGCGTCGTACCCGGTCGTGCCCGCGCAGTCCCAGTCGTCCGGCAGCCGTTCCTCGCCGTTCAGGATCTTCTCGACCACGATCCACGTGTCGGGCGAGGTCGCCTCACGCAGCCGCCGCAGGTAGCCGCGCGGGTCCGCGAGCCCGTCGGGGTGGTCGACGCGCAGTCCCTGCACCAGTCCCTCGCGGACCAGGCGCAGGATCACCGCGTGGGTCGCGGCGAACACCGCCTCGTCCTCCTGCCGGAGCCCTATCAGCGACGTGACCGTGAAGAAGCGCCGGTAGTTGCCGCGCAGATCGCCCTCGTGCCAGTCGGCGAGCCGGTAGTGCTGGGCGTCCAGGGCCTCGCGCAGCGACAGGTCCTCGGTGCCGTGCCGCAGCGGGAAGGCGTGGTCGTGGTAGCGGACCACACCGTCCTCGACCCCTATGTCGGCGAGCGCCCGGTCAAGCGGGGCGCCCAGTACCGGCAGCAGTATCCGGCCGCCGCCCGCGTCCCAGTCGATGTCGAACCAGTCGGCGTACGCCGACTCGCGCCCGCGCTCCAGAACCGACCAGAACTGCCGGTTCAGCGACTCGGGCGCGGGCACCGCCATGTGGTTGGGCACGATGTCGACCACGATCCCGAGCCCGTGCTCCCGCGCCTCGGCGGCCAGCACCCGGAAGCCCCGCTCGCCGCCCAGTTCGGGGGAGACCCGGCTGTGGTCGATCACGTCGTACCCGTGCCCGGAGCCGGGGACCGCACGCAGGATCGGCGACAGATAGAGGTGGGACACGCCCAGCGAGGCCAGGTAAGGCACCGCGTCGGCGGCCTCGGCGAAGCCGAATCCGGGCTGGAGCTGGAGGCGGTACGTCCCGGTGGGGACCACAGGAGGCGTCATGCAGACCGAGTGCCCCGACACCGGCAACGACACGCCGCATTAGCCCATCTGCCTGACTATCCCCCTCGTCACCCACATGGCCCAATCCCACGAAAGGTAGCCTCGTAAGCGGGAGGTAGCCGCCGGAAAGGGGCCCATGATGATTGCGGAGCCGGAAGTGGTACGCCTGTTCGACGTCATGGCCGATGTTGCGGGAGCTGTCCCGGTCGGATTCCGCGTGGAGTCCGTCGACGGGGAGATCTACGTGACACCGCCTGCCGCCCCGGAGCACCGGTCCGACATGGAACTCCTGGAGGATCGGCTTCGCGCCATGGGCGTCGGGCGTGTCGGCGTGATGAAGGAGTTCGCCTCCGGAGCCGACGACGACGACCTGCGGCCCCGGGTGATCCCCGACGTGTTCGTGCAGAGGCGCGAGCACACAGATTTGGATATCGCGTGGGCCCGGGCCCATGACAACTACTTCCCGCTGTCCATGGTCCTGCTCGTGGTCGAGGTGACGTCGCCAGGCACACGCGTGCTCGAGTTCAAGGCCAAGCTCGCCACCTATGCTGCGGCCGGTGTCGAGGTCTATCTGATCGTGGATCGTCAAGACCGCGCGATCTTCCTGCACCATGGTCCGGATCCTGCGGAACGGGCCTACAAGCACGTCCGTCGCTACTCCTACGGTGACCTGGTTGATTTGCCGTCCCCGTTCGGGAAACTGGTGACGACAGGGCTCCTCTGAGCCTGTTCTTTTTGTTTGCCCCAGTTAACAATCTCCGTGTTCCGCGCCGAGAACCGGAGGTCCGACCGTGCTCACCAGCTTCGACGACTACCCCGTCCACCAGACGCCGCTGCCCGTCGCGGTCCCGGCCACCAGCGACCGCAACGCATACGGGCGCTACTGGTTCGGCGCGGCCGACCGCGGCGGGCGGTTCATGGTCGAGGCCGCCTTCGGCCGGTACGCCAATCTCGGCGTGGCCGACGCCCACCTCTCCATCTCGCGCGGCGGCGTCCAGGACGCCTTCCACGTCTCCGGCAGCGCCCCCGCCGACCCCGCGGTGACCTCGGTCGGCCCGTTCCGCCTGCGCGTCGTCGAGCCGATGCGCCGGCTGGCGATCACCGTGGCCGACAACGAGACCGGCATCACCGCCGACCTGGAGTGGCGGGCCCGGGTCGGTGCGCTGGAGGAGGACCACACCGTCATGCACGACGGAGTGGGCCGCGTGATGGTCGACATGTGCCGATTCCTGCAGTTCGGCACGTGGGCCGGGCAGGTCACCGTGGACGGCGAGACCACCGAGCTGGCGCACGACGACGTCATCGGCGTACGCGACCGCTCGTGGGGCGTACGCCCCGTCGGGCAGCAGCCGCAGGGCAAGCCCGCCCCCAGCACGCCCAACGCATGGCTCTGGGCCCCGATCCACTTCGAGGACTCCTGCCGCACACTCGGCTACTTCCAGCGGCCGGGCGGCGAGATCTGGCGAGGCGACGCCTTCGTGATCCCGGTCGCCGACCCGGTGCCGCAGATCGTCGGCCACGACGACGTCGTCCGCGCCGAACCGCTGGGCGACCGCCTGACGTTCACATCCGGCACGCGCCGGATCTCGCACGCCGAGTTCGACGTACGCATGCCGGACGGGAGCACCGAGACCCTGGTGCTGGAGCCGCTGCGCCACATCATGATGAAGGGGCTCGGCTACACCTCGCCCGGATGGGCGCACGGCACGTGGAAGGGCGAGGGCACGGTCGGCCGCGAGACGTGGAAGCTCGACGAGGCCGATCCCCGCGACCCGACCGCGCAGCACGTGCACCACATCGTGAAGGCCCGTATCGGCGACCGCGAGGGCGTCGGGTTCCTGGAGCAGATCATCTTCGGGCCGCACACGCAGTACGGCTTCGAGGAGATCCTCGACGGCGCGAAGTAGCCGGTGATCACAGGGGGTTGTGATCTTTCCGCGGCATTCCGCACGATTGCGGAGTGATCGGATTCCTCATGTCCGTCCGGGCCTCCTGGCAAGCGCGGCGACGGGAGCGCGAGAGGGTGCGTCGGGACCACGTCTTCCGTGCCTGGACGGAGGCGGTAGAGGCGCCCGAGGAGAAGGCGGCCCGCGCCGCCGAGAACGCCAGGACGGCCGCCAAGATGGCGAAGTACCGGGCGGAGGCGAGGTCGCGTCTCGCGGCCGCCGACGCCCGGCGCGCCCAGCAGAGGCGCCGTGCCGAGGAGACCGACAGGCGCGCGGAGGCGGACCGCTACTGGACCTCGGGGGAGTAGTCCGCCTCCACGGCCGCCCCTACCGCGGCCGCCCAACCACGGCCGCTCGAAGTCCGCGGCCGCCCGGAAGTCCGCGGTCGGCCACCTCCGTGGCCGACCGCCCCGAGAGCGACCGCCTCCGCTATGACTGCGGGCGCTGGAGTACCGCCATGGTGCGTGCCGGGACGGGCCACTGCTCGCCCGCCCGCACCGTCGGCAGGTCCTTGGGGTCGCGCTGCGCGCAGCCCGCGTCGGCGGTGTCGATGAGCACCTTCCACTCCGTCCCGTGGTTCAGCGGGATGTGGAACGACAGGTCCTCGTGCGACGCGTTGAGCAGCAGCAGGAACGAGTCGTCGGAGATCGGCTGGCCGCGCGGGTCGGGCTCGCTGATGGCCTGGCCGTTCAAGAAGACCGCCAGCGACTTGGCGGTCGCGTCGCGCCAGTCGGCGTCCGTCATCTCATCACCCGAAGGGGTGAACCACGCGATGTCCGACAGGTCGTCGTGTGTGCCCTGTACCGGGCGTCCGTGGAAGAAGCGGCGGCGCCGGAACACCGGGTGCTCGTGCCGCAGCCGGGTCAGCATCCGGGTGAACGCGTGCATGTCGCCCGGCGGCTCGTCGCGGTCGCCCTTGTCCGGCCAGTGCACCCACGCCAGTTCGCTGTCCTGGCAGTACGCGTTGTTGTTGCCGCCCTGGGTGCGCCCGAACTCGTCGCCGTGCGAGATCATCGGCACGCCCTGCGACAGCAGCAGCGTCGCCATCATGTTGCGCTGCTGCCGAGCCCGCAGCGACAGCACCGCCGCGTCGTCCGTCTCGCCCTCGACGCCGCAGTTCCACGACCGGTTGTAGCTCTCGCCGTCCCGGTTGTCCTCGGCGTTCGCCTCGTTGTGCTTGTCGTTGTACGACACCAGGTCGCGCATCGTGAAGCCGTCGTGGCACGTCACGAAGTTGATGGAGGCGATCGGCCGGCGGCCGTCGTCCTGGTACAGGTCGGACGAGCCGGTCAACCGCGAGCCCAGTTCGGCGAGGGTACGCTCCTCGCCGCGCCAGAAGTCCCGCACCGTGTCGCGGTACTTGCCGTTCCACTCGGTCCACAGCGGCGGGAAGTTGCCGATCTGGTAGCCGCCCTCGCCCAGGTCCCAGGGCTCGGCGATCAGCTTGACCTGCGACACGACGGGGTCCTGCTGCACGACGTCGAAGAACGACGACAGCCGGTCGACCTCGTGGAACTGCCGCGCGAGTGTGGCGGCCAGGTCGAAGCGGAAGCCGTCGACGTGCATGTCGGTGACCCAGTAGCGCAGCGAGTCCATGATGAGCTGCAGCACGTGCGGGCTGCGCATCAGCAGCGAGTTGCCGGTGCCCGTGGTGTCGAGGTAGTAGCGCTTGTCGTCGGCGAGCCGGTAGTAGGACTGGTTGTCCAGGCCCCGGAAGGACATCGTCGGGCCCAGGTGGTTGCCCTCGGCCGTGTGGTTGTAGACGACGTCGAGGATGACCTCGATGCCCGCGGCGTGCAGGGCCTTGACCATCGACCGGAACTCCTGAACCTGCTGCCCGCGCTCTCCCGTCGAGGAGTACGCGTTGTGCGGCGCGAAGAAGCCGATGGTGTTGTAACCCCAGTAGTTCCGCATCCCCAGACGGGTGAGGCGGTGGTCGTGCACGAACTGGTGCACCGGCATCAGCTCGATGGCGGTGACGCCCAGGTCCTGCAGATGGTCGATGATCACCGGATGGCCCAGTGCCGCGTACGTCCCGCGGATCTCCTCGGGCAGCCCCGGGTGCAGTTGTGTGAGGCCCTTGACGTGCGCCTCGTAGATCACCGTGTCGTGGTACTCGATGCGCGGCGGCCGGTCGTTGCCCCAGTCGAAGTAGGGGTTCACGACGACCGAGGTCATCATGTACGGGCCGGAGTCGCCCTCGTTGGGCAGGTCCGGATGGTCGAACGAGTAGCCGTACACGGCCTCGTGCCACTTCACTTCGCCGGACACCGCTTTGGCGTAGGGGTCCAGCAGGAACTTGTGGGGGTTGCAGCGGTTGCCGTCGACGGGCGAGAAGGGGCCTTCCACGCGGTAGCCGTACCGCTGTCCCGGCTGTACGCCGGGCAGGTACGCGTGCCGGACGAAGGCGTCGGCCTCTCGCAGTTCGACCCGGTTCTCGGTGCCGTCCTCGTCGATCAGGCACAACCACACGCGCTCGGCGGCCTCCGAGAAGACCGCGAAGTTCGTGCCGGCGCCGTCGTAGGTGGCGCCCAGCGGATATGAGCGTCCAGGCCAGACCTGCATGGGGAACCTGTCGTGTCGAGTCGGAGGGCTCGAGCGGACGTCGGTGGACCGGGGGCGGGTGGACCACCGCCGCGCGAGCGTGGGCAGAGGTATCCTCGCGTACCTTGCCCGGTCGGCGCGCGCATGGCGGGCAGCCTTCCCCCGGATGGGTGGCTGCCGACGGTTCCCGGCCCCGGTCGAACGGTCGTCAGATCCAGTCGAGCAGTTCGGCGGCCAGCATCTCCTGGGGGCACGGCCAAGCCGAACCACAGGTGCAGGTGTCCGGACCGCCGGCCGGATCGTTGGTGCGGTGGTGGCAGTCGAAGATCTCGGCGACAACGTGCCGGTACCTGTCGAACTCTTCGTCGATGCCCGTCATGTGGGCAGTCCCGCTGGGTGTGGCGATCATGGCGACCTCCTGGTGCCACGGTTTCCTGAACTTACATACGCACGCAGGCCGCCCTTGGTTCTGTCCGGGCATGCCGAAGACGCGAGTTGAGGGAGCACCCTCACCGGTTTCCTACCGGTCCGTGGACTGTTGGCAATGATTGCCGAGGGAGACCAACAATCATTGTTTTGATGCGCTGTGGCAAGGCCGTGTCGCGCGGATTAAGTCCACTGGGCGCAGCCCGGACTGCCGTAACTGCGCGTACCGTTGACGCGCGTATACGGCGGGTCGGCCCGTGCGCCTGAAGTACGCTCGACCGGTTCCGGGTGATCGCCTTGCCGCGAGGTCCGCGCCGGCTCGGGCGCGGCGCGGCGGGTGGGCTGGACCGACCATGCGATTGGGGACGCTGATGACCGACCTGGGCCCGAACCCGCCTGCCCCGGAGCCGGACGACCTGCCGGACTCCGGGCGGGAGGGAGCGGACAGGCCGCACGGCCCGGCGGACGACCTGCCGGACCCGACGGTGCCCGAGGACCCCGTGCCCGGCGGCGGGTCCGACAGCGGCGCCAAAACCGGCGAGAACACCCCGGAGGGCCCCGGCAAACCGGTCGGCGGCACCGGCCGCACGGCCCGGGCGGTCGACGTGGGCCCCGGGGCCGCGACGGGCGGCGGCGCCGGCGACCCGGGCGGCAGCCGCCCCGGCCAGGGCAACGGTTCGCGCGTGCCCTTCCCGTCGCCGCGCAGCGCCGCGGACGACGGTCTGCTCCCGCTGCTGGACGGCAGCGGCCCGCCGCCGCCCGAGGGCCCCGGTCCGGCCGTCCCCGACCCCGCCGACCCCGGCGACCTGTCATGGGCCGAGGACGACTGGAGCGACGCGCTGATGCGGGCCCGTCGGGCGGGCCGGGCGTACGTCTACCTCAACCTCGTCGAGCAGCGCCTGCGCGCGGTGGTCCGGGAGGTCCTGCAACCGGTCTACGGGACCGTCGAGACCGCCGCGTACGACGACGGCGCGTGGGTCGTCGCCGCGGCCGGCCCCACGCAGAGCGAATGGGTCGAACGCGCCGAGGCGGTACGCGAGATGAGCCGCCGCCGGGGCTACATCGTGGACCCCGCCGACGACGACCTCGTGGCGTTCCTGACGCTGCCGCAGCTGCGCGAGCTGCTGGTGCGCAACTGGTGGTGCTTCGCGCCCTACCTCACGGACCGCCGCTCGCTCGAACGGGCCCTGGAGGAGGTCGAGATCGGCCGCCACATCGTGGCCCGCAACCGCGTCCTGTCACCGGACGTGCTGCGGCAGGTCGAGCGCGCCTGCACCCGCGTGCTCGCCGAACTCGACGGCCGCCTCGGCCGCCACGCCGGCGAACGCCTCGCGCTCGACGCGGTAGAGGAGCTGTTCTCGGGCCGCTACGGCGACTTGGTCGCGGTCTTCCCCGACCGTTCGTCGCTGCAACGGAAGTTGCCCTTCGCCGACCTGGTGGGCGAGGCGACTGCGATCGACGCCATGGGCGTCTCGCTCAACCTGTTGTGCCAGAACTACTCGGGGCGCGAACTGCACCGGCTGGCCGCGGCCGGATGCCACATGCGGCTGCTGTTCCTCAACCCCGCGGGCGACGCGATGCGCCAGCGCGAGAAGGACGAAGGGGTCAAGCGCGGGATACTGTCGCGGCTGACCACGCTCAACATCCTGCACGCCCGCAAGATCCGGGCGAAGCTCGCCGAGCCGGGCCGCATCGAGATCCGGCTCTACGAGGAGACGCCGCGCTTCAACGCCTATCTGGTCGACGGGGACGCCGCGGTCGTGCAGCCGTACCTGCGGCGCTCGCGCGGCGTCGAGTCGCCGTCCTTCGTGATGCGCTCGGGGAACGACGCGGTCGACCCCCGGCGCGGGCTGTTCACCTTGTTCCAGGAGGAGTTCGACCAGTTGTGGGAGGCCGGCAAGCGCACCGCGTGACGCCGCGCCCGCCGACCTCCCCGCGTCGGTTGCGCGAACGTCACACGGAGGGCAGGTACTTGTACCCCACGCGGTGCACGGTGGACAGGCGGCGCTTGTGCCGTCCGCCGACCTTGCGCCGCAGGCGCGCGACGTGGACGTCGACGGTGCGCCCCTCACCCGAGTCCGGGTAGCCCCACACCGCGTCCATCAGCTGACGCCGCGTGAACACGCGCCGCGGGTTACCCAACAGGTGCGCCAGCAGCCCGAATTCGAGGTACGTGAGCTGGAGCACGCGGTCGTCGACCGTGGCGGTCCGCCCCGACAGGTCGAGGCGGAGGCCGTCGTCCTCCAGGACGATGTCGGCGACTTCGGTGTAGTCGGGTACGGCGTGCAGCGTGCGTGTCGGGAGCGCGACCACCGGGGCCGCGGCGGACAGGTGAGCCGCGGGCCGAGCGGCCGGGTGAGCGGCAGGGTGGACTGCGGGGTGGACTGCCGGATTCGCGGCCGGGTGCGCGGCGGCCGGATAGGCGGGGGCCGGGTAGGCGGCGGTCGGGTAGCTGGTCCGGGCGGCGGAGACGGCGTGCGTCATGGGTCGATGTCCCTTCGGGTACGCCGTTCGAGCGCACGTCGCGGCGGCGCGCGCAGGGGCGCGCGTACCTTCCGCGGTGCGGCTGTTCGGTCGGCGTGGATCGGAAGCCCGGCCGCGGTACGGCGGCGACAGGCGGAAGCTCGGGAAACGGAGGGTCGGACGGCTCAGGGGTGACGGAACGTCAGCAAGCCGGACACACGCAGCTGCACACGCGGCAGAAGTCCACCGCGCGTCGCCGGGTCAGGGTCCTCCGATGCATGGGCACCATCCTAGGCGACCATGTGGTGTCGACGCATCAGCCGGTCCGAGTCGTGAGACCGACGCGGCGGTCGGCAGTAAGGTACTGCGCACCACGGCGCGTCGATCACCGGCTCCGCGCCGGAAACCGGGGGTGCGGTCATGACAGGTGTCCCGTACGGCATCGAGGTGTCGTCGGAGCCGGCCATCCGCCATCCGGGTGTGCGGGAGAAGCTCAACTCCTCGCGCCGGTCCGGACGTTCGTTCTCCTTCGGCTGCACGGCGGTGTTCGCCGCGCTGGCCGCCGGGGCCTTCGTGGCCGCGGCGCTGTGGTCCGGTGTGATGGCCGTCGTCGGCGGCGTGCTCGTAATCGTGGTCCTGGCCGGGGTCGTGGTCATTGCCGCGTCCGGGGCGGAGGACCGCCACTTGAGCCGCGTCCTGAACGCGTACACCTGGCAGGCGTGGCCGGCGCGCTGGGCCGTCGACGCAGAGGAAGGCACGCTGTTCGCCGATCTGGAGAGCACCGACGGCCGCACCGTACGCATGGCCGTGCCGGATCTCGGCGACGACGTCTTCGGCGACCGAGCCGACGGCGAGCACCTGTGGTTCGCGGGCGACGCCCGGTTCGGCGGTGTCCTTGCGAGGCCTGGCGTGCCCACGTGGATTGTCTCCGTGATGCGGGAGACCCTGGGCGATGAACCGGGCTCCGAACTGGCCGACCGCACCGCGCGGGAAGCGAAGCTCATGCCCAAGGGCAGACATCCCGCCCGGTGACCGTCGGCCGCCTGACGCCGGTCAGCTCTCCACGGCCATGCGCACGCCCAGCAACAGCAGTACGCCGCCGGAGACCTGCTCCAGGCGCTTGCGCACGCCCGCGCGCGAGATGACGCCCTTCATGCGCACGACGAACCACACGTACAGGCCGTAGTAGCCGATCTCGAAGACCGCCCACAGCGCGGCGAGGGCGACCATCGTGGGCAGTTGCGGGGCGTCGGACGGTACGAACTGCGGCAGGAACGACATCGCGAAGATCGCCGCCTTGGGGTTCGCGAGGTTGACCACCAGGCCCATGCGGTACGACGCCCAGCCCGACCGCGCCGCCGCCTCGTCCCCGTCCCCTTCCGCGGCCCCGCCCTTGCGCCGCCACGCGGCCCGCAGCGTCTGCACGCCGAACAGGATGAGCACACCCGCGCCGACGATCCGCATGACGTCGTAGGCCACCTCGGAAGCCGCCAGCAGCGCGGTCAGCCCGAATGCCGCCACCACGCCCCACACGAACACGCCCGTCTCGTTGCCGAGCACGGTGAGGAAGCCCGCCCGCTTGGAGCGCAGCGACTCCTTGATGATGAGCATCGTGCTCGGGCCCGGCGCGGCGGCGACGACGATGCAGGCGCCGAGGAAGGCGATCAGCGTGGTCAGCATCCGCTCATGCTCGGCCCGCCCCGCACCCGTGTCCAGCGAAAATCCCGCGACGCCCGAAGGCGCGGGGCGCGACGGGTCAGAACGCGTGCCAGCGGGAGGTCGTGTCGCCGGTGCGCAGGCAGCGCACACGGTGCTCGAACTCCTCCTCCGCGGACGGATTGCCCGGCACGTGCTGCGCGACCCACGCCGTGGCGGCCAGCTCGCGCACGGCGCGCAGCACCGGGTAGCCGTCCCACCCGGTCACGTCGAAGCCGTACTTCTTCGCGAAGCGTTCCGCCTCGCCCTCCGGGAGGCCGTAGCGCACGGCCGCCATCGGGATCAGCATGAGGTCGAGTTCGCGCAGGTCGTGCGCGACGTTCTCGAGGTCGAGCAGCATCGCCCGGCCGCCGTGCACGCCGACGTTGCGCAGCAGCGCGTCGCCGTGGATGACGCCGGGCGGCAAGGCGGGCACCACGCGGGCGTACGCCTCGGCCAGTTCATCCCGGCGGGACAGCAGGAACCGCCGGTCGTCCAGGTGCACCGCGGCGTCGGCCGAGTCGAGCCAGGTCTCGACGAGCGCGAGCGGCTCGCGCGGCGGCAGCGCGAACGGCGGCTCCGGCAGCGCGTGCAGGCGCTTGAGCAGCTTCGCGAGGTCGCGTACGTCCGGCTCCCGGTCGGCCGGCGGCAGCAGCTCCCAGAACGTCACCGGCCGTTCCGACACCACCAGCGGCTCCGCGGCCACCTGGACCGCGGGACGCACCGTCGGGAAGTCCTCCTCGGCGAGCCAGCGGGCCACCGCCATCTCGCGCCGGGCGCGCTCGAGAAGGTGCGCACCGCGCGCGATGCGTGCCACGACGCCGACGCAGGGCAGCGCGAAGACCGCGTTCTCGCCGTAGGCCAGCAACTCGGCCGCGTCGGCCGCGCCGGGGTCGATCCCGGCCGTGTTGCAGGCGCGCGCGAGAACCGTCCGCTCCACCGCCGCTGTGTCGATCACCGGAAGATGGTACTGCCGTGCGTGGTGTCCTCCGCCGCACTTGCGGGTTCTGGCTGGCCCGGCGGCGGGACCGTGACGCGACCGCAACACCGGGGCCGACCAGTGCACTTGCCGTGGCGGCAACATCCGGATCGCGCGGTTCCGGGACAACTCGGGAGCGATCCGACCATTCCGTACGCCTACGTATGGGGGCGTGCCGCCGGACGACTGCGGGCGGGCAGCGTGGGTCGGCCCGGAGCCGCTACGCCGAGCGGTCGAGGGCGGGCCGCACGGTCTCGTCGTACCGCGCCAACGCCAGCGCGCCGGCCTCGGGCGTGTCGCCGACCGTGCCGGTGACCACGTCGGCCCCGGCCTCGCGGGCCTGGCGGACGATGCGGTCGGGGAGGTGTCCGGGGGCCAGCATGTAGGAGGCCACCACTATGCGGTCGAAGCCGGTACGGCGCAGGTCGCGTACCGCTTCGCCCACCTCCGGGCTCACCGCGGACGCGAACGCGGTCACCACCGAACCCCACCCGGAACGCCGCCAGCCGCGCGCGAGTTCGGTGAGCGCGGCGTTGGCCTGCGCATCCGTCGACCCCGCCGACGCGAGCACCACGCCGCAGGCCTCGTCACCGGTCCGGACGCCCGCCTCGCGCAACCGCCGCTCCATCGCCGCGACCAGCAGTGGGTGCGGCCCCAGCGGTGCCGCGGCCCGCACGTCGAGGCGCAGTTGCCGTCCCGCCGCGAGCATGGCCGGCACATCGTGCTTCGCGTGGTACGCCGACGACAGCAGCAGCGGCACCGCGACCGCCTCGCGTACGCCCTCCGCCGCCAGGTCCGCGAGCGCCTCCGGCACCCGCGGACCGCAGTGGTCCAGGTATGCCGCCGCCACGCGCACCCCGGGACGCGCCCGCCGGACGCGCGCCACCAGAGCCTCGACGGTCGCGGCGTGGCGCGCGTCCCGGCTGCCGTGCGCGATCGCGAGCAGCGCCGGTGCGGCGGTGGCGGTGGTGCGGTTCATGTCCTGCGTCTCGTTCGTGGTCGGTGGTCGGTGGTCGGTGGTCGGTGGTCGGTGGTCGGTGGTCGGTGGTCGGTGGTTCGTGGTTCGTGGTCCGTGGTCCGTGATTCGTGGTTGGCGTGCGTGGTCCGCAGGCGTCGGTCCCGGGGAGCGGGCCTACTTGCCGACCAGCAGACCCCGCTGACGCAGCACGAGCTTCTCCAGCGGAGAGAAGAACAGCAACTCGATGCCGATGCCGACCAGCAGGATCAGGAACACGGCCGTGAGCATCATCGGCATGTCGCCCAGATCCCGGCCCTGGTTCATCAACTGCCCGAGGCCGTACCCGAGGTCCGGGGACGCCGCGATCAGCTCGGCGGCCATCAGCGAGCGCCAGCTGAACGCCCAGCCCTGCTTGAGCCCCGCGAGGTAGCCGGGCAGCGACGCGGGGAGCAGCACGTGCCACACGCCCAGCAGCCCGGTCGCGCCGAGCACCCGGCCCGCCCGGATGAACAGCGGCGGCACCTGGTCGACGCCCGAGATGATGCCCTGCGCGATCGACGGCACCGCGCCCAGCAGCACGACCGCGTAGATCGCGCTGTTGTTGAGGCCGAACCAGATGACCGCCGGGGGGACCCAGGCGACCGAAGGCAGCGACTGGAGGCCGGACAGCAGCGGGCCGATCGCCGCCCGGATCCAGCGCACCCGGGCCACCAGCAGGCCGAGCGGCGTGCCGATCGCGATGGCCATCAGGAACCCGAGGAACGCGCGCTTGAGGCTCACCCACAGGATCGAGTGCACCTCCCCGGCGTTCCACTGCACCATGAAGGCGTCCCAGACGTCCTTGGGACTCGGCAGCGCGTAGCGCGGCTTGACCTCGGCCCAGTAGGCGATCTGCCACACGAGCAGCAGGAACGCGATGGCCAGGATCGGCGGGCCGACCTTGCCGAGCGCGGTGCGCCACAGCGGGGTGCGGTCCTTCTCGTACGTCTCCAGCGCGTCGAGGCCCGCCTCCAGGCCGGCCACGTCGTCCGAGGTCGCGGGGCCGGGGCGCGCTTCCTCCCCGACCGACTTCGTCAGGTCAGTGCTTGCCATGGCGGCGGATCTCCCCTCGGAGCTCTTCGGTGATCTCGATCGACAGCGCCGAGACGTCCGGCGACTCGATGCGCCGGGGCTGCGGGATGTCGATGGTCCACTCGCGGGCGATGCGCCCGGGGCGGGAGGACATCAGGACGACGCGCTGCGCCAGGCGTACCGCCTCGCGCACGTTGTGCGTGACGAAGATGACGGAGCGGCCGCCCGCGACGGAGTCGCCCGACTGCCCGGCGGCCCAGATGCGGGTGAGCTCGTCGTGCAGCACGTCGCGCGTGATGGCGTCCAGCGCCGCGAACGGCTCGTCCATCAGCAGCACGTCGCCCGACTGCGCAAGGGCGCGGGCCAGCGCGACGCGCTGCCGCATGCCGCCGGAGAGTTCGTGCACGCGCTTGTCGTACGCCGTCTCCAGGCGCACCAGCGCGAGCAGCTTCTGCGCCTCCTCGCGCCGCTGCTCGCGCGGCACGCCGCGCAGCTTCAGCGCGAGCTCGACGTTCTTGCCGGCCTTGAGCCACGGGAACAGCGCGTGCTCCTGGAACATCAGCGCCGGGCGGCCACCGCGCACGTCGATGGTGCCCGCCGTGGGCTTGTCCAGGTCCGCGACGAGGTTGAGGAGCGTCGACTTGCCGCAGCCCGAGGCACCGAGGAGGCAGACGAACTCCCCGGGTGCCACGGTCAGATCGATGTTGTCGAGCACCGGCGGACCGTCCGCGCGGCCGAAGACCTTGGACACCTTGGACAGGCGGACGGCGTACGCGTCGGTGCCCCCGGTGCCGCTCGCGCCGGGCGCGGGGGAGTCGGCCGTGACCGGCTGCTCGTGCACTGTCTGGGACATCGCGTCCACCCTTCCCGGTGGTTTTCGCCGCTGTTCGGAACCCGGGGCGGGGACGGGCCGGCCAGAGCCCGCCCCCGCGGCCCGCTACTTCTTGGTGCCGAGGCCCGCGTCGGCGACAGCGGGCTTGCCGCTCGCCGTCAGGAGCTTGTTGAGGATCGCCAGGTCGTAGATGCCGTTGATGTCGGCATCCTTGGTCACGCCGACCTTGACGCCGTCGTCCTTGAGCTTCAGCAGCGACGCGGCAAGCGGGTCGTTGGTGACCTCGATGTTCGGCCAGGCGGCGTCGATGACGGCCTGCGGCAGTTCCTTCTTGGTGTACTCCAGGAGCTGCGCGTTGACGGACGCCTTCGCCTTGTCCGCGTTCGCATTGATCCACTCGGTGGTGGCCAGCTGGCCGCGCAGCAGCGCCTCGACGGTGTCGGGGTGCTTGTCCAGGAAGTCCTTGCGGACGATCAGGTTCGTGGTGACGAACTTGCCTTCCGGCCACAGCGTGCGCTCGTCGACCAGCACCTTGCCGCCGGCCTCCTGCACGAGGCGGGTCGCCCACGGCTCGGGCAGCCAGCCGCCGTCCAGCTCGCCGCTCTTGAACAGCGCGAGGGTCTGGGCGTTGTCGGTCGGCACGATGCTCACGTCGCCGCCGCCCCGCGTGTCGGTCTTGAGGCCGTTGGACGCGAGCCAGGCGCGGACCGCGACGTCCTGCGTGCCGCCGAGCTGCGGCGAGGCGATCTTCTTGCCCTTGAGGTCGGCCGGGCCGTTGATGCCTGCCTTCACGACCAGCGAGGCGCCGCCGGACGTGGTGCCCGCGACGATGCGCAGCAGCTCGCCGTTGGTCGAGGTGAAGCCGGAGATCGACGGGTTCGGGCCGATGTACGTGGCGTCCAGCGAGCCGCCCTTCAGCGCCTCGATGGCCGCGGGGCCGGCGTTGAAGACCGTCGGGGTGATCTTGGTGTTACCGAGCTCCTTGGCGTAGAAGCCCTCCTTGAGACCGACCAGCGGCGTGGCGTGCGTGACGTTCGCGAAGAAGCCGAGGCGCAACTCGGAGGCCGAGTTGGACTTGGCCGCGGTGGAGGCGCCCGGGGACTGCTGGGCGGCCGCGGGGTCGGTCTTCTTGTCGTCGTCCGAGCCGTAGCCGCAGGCGGACAGCAGGGCGAACACGGGGACGATTGCGACGGCTATCGCGGTTCGTACCGATCTGCGGCGTTGGAGACGGGCAGCAGGCATGAGGGACCTTCCCTGGGTGACCGTGCAGGGGCACGGAAGTCGGTGGGCGTGAAGGGGACGTGAGCTACGGACGTCTGCCGGATCCCGGGGCGGGATCGGCTAGAGACATCGCTCCGCAGCGGGGTCCGCGTCGCCGCGCCGACCGGAGTCCACGAACGCCGGACCGGCCATGCCGGCCGTCAGGGTCGAGCCGTCCGCCTCGTCGATGAGCAGGAAGGAACCCGTGCGGCGGCCGCCCGCGTACGGGTCGAGCGCGAGCGGCTGAGCCGTGCGCAGCACCACGTGGGCGATGTCGTTCGGGTGCAACTCGCCCGGGGAGGGCTGCTGTTCGAGCGTCTGGATGTCGACGCGGTAGGGGATCTCCTTCACGATCGCCTTGACCGTGCGGGTCGTGTGCTTGAGCAGTACGCGGTCGCCGGGCCGCAGCGGCTTGTCCGCGACGTGGCACACCGTGGCCTCGATGTCCTGCGTGGCGACCGGCGCGTCCTCGGCCGGGGCGATCAGGTCGCCGCGCGAGACGTCGACGTCCGTCGACAGGCGGATGGTGACCGACTCGCCCGCCTGCGCGCGGTCGACGGTCGCGCCGAGCCGGTCGATGCCCTCGATCGTGGAGCGCGAGCCGGACGGCAGCACCACGACGGGGTCGCCGGTGCGGAACACGCCGGACGCGACCTGGCCCGCGTAGCCGCGGTAGTCGCGGAACTCGTCGTCGCTCTGCGGGCGCAGCACGAACTGCACCGGGAAGCGGGCCGGTCCCTGCTCCTCTTGGCCGCCGGTCCCGACGGTCTCCAGGAACTCCAGGAGGGTCGGGCCGCCGTACCAGTCCATGTGCGCCGACGGGTCCACCACGTTGTCGCCGCGCAGCGCCGAGACCGGGATCGTGGCGACGTCCGGCACGCCCAACTCGCGGGCGAACGCGGTGAATTCGTTGGCGACCGAGGCGAAGACCGCCTCGTCGTAGTCGACCAGGTCCATCTTGTTCACGGCGAGGACCACGTGCGGTACGCGCAGCAGCGCCGCCACCGCGGCGTGCCGGCGCGTCTGCTCCACCACGCCATTGCGGGCGTCCACCAGCACGACGGCGAGTTCCGCCGTCGACGCGCCGGTCACCATGTTGCGCGTGTACTGCACGTGCCCCGGGGTGTCGGCGAGGATGAACCGGCGCTTGGCGGTGGCGAAGTAGCGGTACGCCACGTCGATCGTGATGCCCTGCTCGCGCTCGGCGCGCAGCCCGTCGGTGAGGAGGGCGAGGTCGGCCTCCTCCATGCCGCGGTCCCGGCTGACCCGCTCGACGGCCTCCAACTGGTCGGAGAGCACCGACTTGGAATCGTGCAGCAGGCGGCCGACCAGCGTGGACTTGCCGTCGTCGACCGACCCGGCGGTGGCCAGGCGCAGCAGGCCGACGGGCGCGTCCACGGTGTCCTCCGCGGCGGCCGTACCGGAGTTCTGGCTGGTCATCTTAGAAATATCCCTCGCGCTTGCGGTCTTCCATCGCGGCCTCGGACAGCTTGTCGTCCGCGCGCGTGGCACCCCGTTCGGTCAGTCGGCTCACCGCGATCTCGGCGATCACCTCGGCCACCGTGGCGGCCGGGGAGTCCACGGCTCCGGTACAGCTCATGTCGCCGACGGTGCGGTAGCGCACGACGCGGCGCTCGACCGTCTCGCCGTCCTTCGGGCCGCCCCACTCGCCCGGGGCGAGCCACATGCCGTTGCGCAGGAACACGTCGCGCTCGTGGGAGAAGTAGATCTCCGGGAGCGGGATCTCCTCGCGCTCGATGTACTGCCACACGTCCAGCTCGGTCCAGTTGGACAGCGGGAAGACGCGGACGTGCTCGCCGACGCGGTGCCGGCCGTTGTAGAGGTTCCACAGCTCGGGGCGCTGGCGGCGCGGGTCCCACTGGCCGAACTCGTCGCGCAGCGAGAACACCCGCTCCTTGGCGCGCGCCTTCTCCTCGTCGCGGCGTCCGCCGCCGAAGACGGCGTCGAAGCGGTTCTTCTCGATCGCGTCGAGCAGCGGCACCGTCTGCAGCGGGTTGCGCGTCCCGTCGGGGCGCTCGCTGAGGCGGCCGTTGTCGATGAACTCCTGGACGTGGCCCACGTACAGGCGCAGCCCGTGCTCGGCCACCGTGCGGTCGCGGTACTCGATGACCTCGGGGAAGTTGTGGCCCGTGTCGACGTGCAGCAGCGCGAACGGGATCTGCGCCGGCCAGAACGCCTTGCGGGCCAGGTGCAGCATGACGATCGAGTCCTTGCCGCCGGAGAAGAGGATCACCGGCCGCTCGAACTCGCCCGCGACCTCGCGGAAGATGTGCACGGCCTCGGCTTCGAGGGCGTCGAGGTGGCTGAGCGCGCCGGGCGCGGAGAGTTCGACCGCGGTTGTCACTTCCGCCTCCAGGGGGTGGAGCAGGGGTTAGGGCAGGTCGTCGGGTGGTCGGTGCGGGGGCCGCGCATCAGTGGATCCCGCACTCGGTCTTGGCGCGGCCGGCCCAGCGGCCCGCCCGTGGGTCCTCGCCGGGTGCCACGCGGCGCGTGCAGGGCTCGCAGCCGATCGAGGCGTACCCGTCCATCAGCAACGGGTTGGTGAGGACGCCGTGTTCGAGGATGTACGCGTCGACCTGGTCCTGGTTCCAGCGCGCGATCGGGGAGATCTTGACCTTGCGCTTCTTGGCGTCCCAGCCGACTACCGGCGTGTCCGCGCGCTCCGGGGAGTCGTCGCGGCGCAGGCCGGTCGCCCACGCGTCGTAACCGTCCAGGCTGGTCTGCAGCGGTGCGACCTTGCGCAGTGCGCAGCACCGGTCGGGGTCGCGGTCGTGCAGCTTGGGACCGTACTCGGCGTCCTGCTCCGCGACGGTCTGGCGCGGCGTCAGGGTGATGACGTTGACGGGGTAGACGGCGGCGACCGCGTCGCGTGTGCCGATCGTCTCGACGAAGTGGTAGCCGGTGTCCAGGAAGACGACGTCGATGCCCGGCTGCACGCGCGAGGCGAGGTGGGCGAGGACCGCGTCCTCCATGGACGAGGTGACGCACCAGCGGGGACCGAAGGTCTCCGAGGCCCAGGCGAGGATCTCCTCGGCGGTGGCGTCCTCGAGTTCGCGTGCGGCGGTCAGGGCGAGCTGCTCCAACGCCTCGTCCGTGTGGGTCGCGGTCACTGCCCCTCCTTCGCTGAATTCGGTATCGGGCCGGCGGCGGTGCCATCGGCGGGTGCGGCCGCGGAGGCCGGGGCCTCCTGGAAGACCAGGCCGAGGTACTTCAGGGTGAACGCGCGGCGGCACGCCCCGCAGAGCCAGGCTCCGTGGCCCTCTTCGTGGGGCCGCAGATCCTCGTCGCCGCAGTACGGGCAGTAGAAGGGCGCCGCGCGTTCCGTCACGAGAGATCCGCCTCCGTGGCGCGCGCGGCCCACTGGGCGAAACGCTCGCCGTCCGTGCGCTGTTCCTCGAACCTGCGGACGACGCGCTCGACGTAGTCGGGCAGTCCGGCCGCGGTCACCTTGAGGCCGCGGACCTTGCGCCCGAAGCCGGGGTCGAATCCGAGGCTGCCGCCAAGGTGGACCTGGTAGCCCTCGACCTGGTTGCCGTCGTCGTCCAGGACCAACTGGCCCTTGAGGCCGATGTCGGCGACCTGGATGCGCGCGCAGGCGTTGGGGCAACCGTTGATGTTGATGGTGAGCGGCTGGTCGAACTCCGGGAGGCGCTGCTCCAGTTCCTCGATGAGGGTCTGGCCGCGGCCCTTGGTCTCGACGATCGCGAGCTTGCAGAACTCGATGCCGGTGCAGGCCATCGTGCCGCGCCGGAACGGGCTGGGCTTGACGCGCAGGCCGAGGGCCTCCAGGCCGTCGACGAGCGAGGCGACCTTGTCCTCGGCGACGTCGAGGACGAGCATCTTCTGCTCGACGGTGGTGCGTACCCGGTCCGAGCCGTGCGCCTCGGCCAGGTCGGCGATCTTGCCGAGCGTGGCGCCGTCGACGCGGCCGACGCGCGGGGCGAAGCCGACGTAGAAGTTGCCGTCGGTCTGGCGGTGCACACCGACGTGGTCGCGCCACACGCCGCTGGGCTGGGCGGGCGCGGGGCCGTCGACCAGCTTGCGCTCGAGGTACTCGTCCTCGAGGACCTGGCGGAACTTCTCCGGCCCCCAGTCGGCGACCAGGAACTTCAGACGCGCGCGGTTGCGCAGGCGGCGGTAGCCGTAGTCGCGGAAGATGCCGATGACGCCTTCCCAGACGTCCGGGACCTCCTCCAGCGGCACCCAGGTGCCGAGGCGTACCGCGAGCTTGGGGTTCGTCGAGAGCCCGCCGCCGACCCACAGGTCGAAGCCCGGGCCGTGCTCGGGGTGTTCGACGCCCACGAACGAGATGTCGTTGATCTCGTGCGCCACGTCCAGCAGCGGCGAGCCGGAGATCGCCGACTTGAACTTGCGCGGCAGGTTGGAGTACTCGGGCTTGCCGATGTAGCGGCGGTTGATCTCGTCGACGGCCCACGTGCCGTCGATGATCTCCTCCTCGGAGATGCCGGCGACCGGGGAGCCGAGGACGACGCGCGGGGTGTCGCCGCACGCCTCGGTGGTCGACAGGCCGACGCCTTCGAGGATGTTCCAGATCGCCGGGACGTCCTCGATGCGGATCCAGTGGTACTGGACGTTCTGCCGGTCGGTGATGTCGGCGGTGCCCCGGGCGTAGCGCTCGGAGACCTCGGCGACCGCGCGCAGTTGGGCGAGGCTGAGGCGCCCGCCGTCGATGCGCACGCGCAGCATGAAGTACTCGTCGTCGAGCTCGTGCGGCTCCAGCACACCGGTCTTGCCGCCGTCGATCCCGGGCTTGCGCTGCGTGTACAGGCCCCACCAGCGCATGCGGCCGCGCAGGTCGCTGCCGTCGATGGAGTCGAAGCCGCGGTGCGCGTAGACGTTCTCGATCCGGGCGCGGACGTTCAGACCGTCGTCGTCCTTCTTGAACTGCTCATTTGCGTTGAGCGGCTCGCGGTGGCCGAGCGCCCACTGGCCCTCGCCGCGATGGCGGGAGGTCTTGCGGGGTCCGGCGGCCGAGGAGGAGGTGGCCATCAGCGTCCTTTGACGGGGTGTCAGGTGGACGCGCGCCGCACGCGGCGGTCCCGCTCCGCACCGTTTCGGCGCATGGACGCAGGCTGCCGGTACGACCGCGCCCGGCAGTGAGTGGAGCGGGCGGTGGTCGTCAGACCGGCATACAGAACGCGCTGGACATGCGTCCGAGGTCGACATGCAGTCGACCAACGAGGGCGATTCCGGCGCGAGACATGCGGAAAGGTTGGCATGGAGTCGTCATGTCGTCCATCTTCGTCCGCGATTCGAGCGCTCATCCCAAAATATGGACAGTGAGTCTCATTATTTGGGACGATGGGTGATTTGCCACGATTGACAGGTGCCCGGAGTTGCCAATGCGGAGTGTTTGGTTACGGTACCGGAGGCGCTAAGGAGCTGATTGACGTGTCCGGAGACCTGCTCGACCGGCCTGAATGTCGACATGACGACCGCGATGACAGTGCGCGCGGCGACGAGCGCGACCACCGCGAGACCTCGGTCGAGACCCTGCGGTACGCCCTGAACGGCTTCCTGTCCGCGGTCCGCGCCGACCGCCTCGCGCGTACCGCCGGATCTGACTCGCCGCAGGTGCAGCGGCACCGCATCCTCGTCACGCTGGCCGACGAACTGGACCTGGACCCCGCGACCCTGGCGAGCGTGGTCGGCATGCCGCTCGCCCACGTCAGCGGACTCCTGGAGGCCCTCGGGCGCGAGGGCCTGGTCGAGGGCGTGCGCCCCGGGCGCGGGCGGGGCGGGACCGTCGCCCGCCTCACCCCCGCCGGACTGCGCGCCCTCGACGAACTCGACACCGGCTTCCGCAAGCACTGGGAAGCCACCGTCGCCGACCTGCCCGCCGCGGACCTGCTCACCGCGGCCCGCGTGATCAGCCGTCTGACCGGCGTCATCGTCCCGGCACGCTGACGCCGCGCGGGAACCGGCCGGCCTTCCGGGTCAGCCGCCGACCGGGTGCGGCCGGGCCCGGTCCACGATCTGGCGCACCTCGACACCGCGCGGCAGCGTCCCGAACATCAGACCGCCCTCACCGCCCAACCGCCCCGCACAGAACGCGTCGGCCACCTCGGGCGGCGACCAGCGCAGCACCAACGACCCCGAGAACAACAGCGCCATGCGCTCGATCAGCCGCCGCGCCCGCACCTCCATGTCGTCCAGGTCCGACAGCTCGACCAGGGAGTCCTTGACCGCCGCGTCGAACCGGTGGTCCGCGCCGCGCGCCTCGCCCACCTCGCGCAGGAAGGCGTCCAGGCACTCGGGCGCCCGGCGCAGTGCCCGCAGCACGTCCAGCGCCTGGACGTTCCCGGAGCCCTCCCAGATCGCGTTGACGGGCGCTTCCTTATATATGCGCGGCATGCCGCTTTCCTCGACATAGCCGTTGCCGCCCAGGCACTCCATGGCCTCGGCCGCCACCGCGATGCCGCGCTTGGTCGTCCAGTACTTGGACACCGCGACCGCGATGCGGAACAGCGCCTGCTGCTGCGCGTCCTCCGCGCGGTACGCCGCCGCGAGCCGCATCGCCATCAGCGTCGTCGCCTCGGACTCCACCGCCAGGTCGGCCAGCACGTTCGTCATCAGCGGCTGGTCGATCAGCGCCCGGCCGCCCACGTGCCGGTACGCGGCGTGGTGCGTCGCCTCCGCGACCGCGCGCCGCATCAGCGCCGCCGAGCCGATCGTGCAGTCCAGCCGCGTCGCCGCGACCATGTCGATGATCGTGCGCACGCCGCGGCCCTCGTCGCCCAGCCGCCGCGCCCAGGTGCGCTCGAACTCCACCTCGGACGAGGCGTTCGAGCGGTTGCCGAGCTTGTCCTTGAGCCGCTGGAGCAGGAACACGTTGCGGGTGCCGTCCGGCAGGACGCGCGGCACCAGGAAGCACGTCAGCCCGCCGGGAGCCTGCGCGAGCACCAGGAACACGTCGCACATCGGCGCCGAGCAGAACCACTTGTGCCCGGTCAGCTCGTACTCGCCCTCGGCGGCCAGCGGCACCGCCTCGGTGGTGTTGGCCCGGACGTCGGTCCCGCCCTGCTTCTCGGTCATGCCCATGCCGGCCAGGCAGCCCGGCTTGGTGCCGGGCGGCAGCAGGAGCTGGTCCCCGTACACGGTCGAGGTGAGGCGCGGCTCCCATTCGGCGGCCAGCGCGGGGTCGGTGCGCAGCGCCGGGACGGCGGCGTACGTCATCGACACCGGGCAGCCGTGGCCGCCCTCCGCCTGGCTCCACGTCATGAAGCCGGCGGCCCGCCACACGTGGGCCTCCGGTCCGGGGTCGGACCACGCGGTGCCGGCCAGCCCGAAACCGACGGCGGTGCGCATCAGCGAGTGCCAGGCCGGGTGGAACTCCACCTCGTCGACCCGGTTCCCGTAGCGGTCGTGGGTGTGCAGCACGGGAGTGACCGTGTTGGCCTGCCGGCCCCACTCCTGCGCGGTCTCTGATCCTGCGAGAACGCCCAAATCGTGCAGGCGTTCCACATCGGCGGACGGTGCATGCCTGCGTACGGCCTCGACCAGTACCCGATCCGAACCGAAGACGTCATATCCGGTCAGCGGGGGCGGCTGGTTGGCGACCACGTGGGTAGGACGGCCCATTCCCGATACTTTAGAACCGTGGCAGCGGACAAGAAAGAACGGTCGCCGGTCCGCGGTCCCGGCCGCATCCGGTTGCGGAGCGCACTCTGGCGGATAGTCCGCGAGACGTTCATCTCGTGTTACGAGAACCGGGTCACCGGCCTGGCCGCGGAGGCCGGCTTCTTCATGCTGCTGTCGCTGCCCCCGCTGCTGCTCGGCCTCGCCGGGACCATCGGCTACCTGCAGGGCGCCATCGGCCAGGACACCATCGACGGCCTCAAAGAGGACATCATCGACGGCAGCGGCAGCGTGCTGTCGCAGAAGAGCGTCGACCAAGTCGTCGTCCCGCTCGTCAACGACGTCTTCTCGTCGGGCCGCGCGGACATCATCTCGGTCGGCTTCGTCATCGCCCTGTGGTCCGGCTCGCGCGCGCTCAACGTGTACGTCGACACGATCACGATCATGTACGGCCTGTCCGGCAAGCGCGGCATCGTCAAGACCCGCCTGCTGTCCTTCAGCCTGTACGTCGTCGGCCTGGTGCTCGGCATGTTCCTGATCCCGCTGCTGCTGGCCGGGCCGGAGCTGGTGGTCAAGGCGTTCCCGCACTTCGCGGGCACGGTCCACATCCTGTACTGGCCGGTGCTCGTCATCCTGTCGGTCTGCTTCCTCACCACGCTCTACCACGTGTCCGTCCCGGTCCGGACCCCGTGGCGCGAGGACATCCCGGGTGCGCTCGTCGCCCTGCTGCTGTGCATCCTCGGCAGCTTCCTGCTGCGCGTGTACCTGGCGACCACGGTCGACGGACCCAGCGTCTACGGCTCGCTCGCCGCACCCGTCGCGGTCCTGGTGTGGATGTACTTCGCGGCGATGGCGATCCTCATCGGCGCCGCCATGAACGCCGCGATCGACCAGGTCTGGCCGAGCCACGAGACCGCGCAGGCGCGTGCCGAGGCGGAGAAGGAGCGCGCGGCGGCGGAGATCGCCAGCGCGATGGCGACCGTACGCCGGGCCGGTCGGCACCGCGGTCTGCCGGAGGACTGGGACCCGTCCGCCAACGACGACACCGTGGACCTGATCGCCCCCGATCCGGGCGCGGACGACGGCGAGCCGCCCGCGGAGTTCCCGGAGCGCTGGGCCAACTACGCGCCCCCGCGCGGCAACCGGCCCGAGGGCCGCAACGGGACACGCCGGCTGGACGCCGGTTCGCCCCCGGTGCAGATGCCGACCGGGCAGACTCCGCCGGGGCTTTCGCTGGACGAGCAGCTGTGGCCGCCGGTACGGCCCACATCGGGTCCGCCGGACGAGCACTTCCGCAACGACCCCCGGTGAGCAGAGGGCAACTGCGAGCCGAGGACAACTGCGAGGCCGGTCGGCCATCGGCGCAACGGGACTGCCTCGTGGGGGGCGGCTGTCGTATACTCGGTGAGGCCCACGGGCCCTGGACCTGTCGAGGACGAGACGAAGAGGAGGTGGAGACCGTGATGGCACACGTCACCTGGATGACGGCTGTCGGTGTCGACGGCCCTCCCGCATCCGTCTCATTCCTCCGGGTCCCGGCCGCCGCCTAGCGCTGCCAACCAGCCGCGTCGGCTTCATCAGGGACCCGCATCGAAGGGTCCTTCTCTCTTGTCTTCCGAGTTCTCCGAGCCTTCCGGGCTCTCCCAGTTCTCGCAGTTCGACCAGTTCTCCGACCGATTCTCCGACCAGTCCTCCCACCCGTTCTCCGGCTCCCCGGAGACGCCGGGCGTCCTCGCCGCGCTCGGGCTGGACGCCGACCGTGCGGCCGAGTTCGCGCCGTACACCGACCGCGGTCTGGTGGCCGGGCGCGTCTCGCGCGTCGACCGCTCGACGTGCGACATCGTCACCGGCCACGGCACGCTGCGGGCCGCCCACGGTTCCGGGCCGCTGCCGTGCACAGGCGACTGGGCGGCCGTCGCCGTCGTCGGCACCCCGAACGACGAGCCGGTCATCGAGGCGCTGCTCGACCGGCGTACCGCGTTGACCAGGTCGTCGGCGTCGGGGCGTTCCGAGGGCCAGGTGCTGGCGGTGAACGTCGACGCCGTGCTCATCGTCGTCCCGCTCGACATCGAACCCGACCTGGGCCGCATCGAACGCCTCCTGACGGTCGCGTGGGACTCCGGCGCCCGGCCGGTCGTGGTCCTCACCAAGGCCGACACGGTCGACGACGCGGACGACGTCCGGGCGGACGTCGAGGCGGCCGCGCCCGGCGCGGACGTGATCGTGGTCAGCGCCGTCACCGGCGAGGGCGTCGAGGTCCTCGGTGCCATCGCGGCGGGGCAGACGCTCGCGCTCATCGGCACCTCGGGCGCGGGCAAGTCCACTCTCGCCAACGCCCTCACCGGCGCCGGACTGGCGACCGGCGAGGTACGCCAGGACGGCAAGGGCCGGCACACCACGACGTGGCGCGAGCTGATCCCGTTGCCGGGCGGGGGCGTTCTCGTCGACACCCCCGGGCTGCGCGGTATCGGCCTGTTCGACGTCAACGACGGCCTCGACATGGCGTTCTCCGATGTGGAGGCGTTCGCCGAGGAGTGCCGCTTCGCGGACTGCGGCCACGTCGCCGAGCCCGGGTGCGCGGTTCTGGAGGCCGTGGAGACCGGGGCGCTGCCGCACCGCCGCCTGGAGAGCTACCAGAAGCTGCGGCGCGAGGCGGACTGGATCGCCTCGCGTACCGACTACCGCCTGCGGGCGGAGCGGGCGCGGCAGTGGAAGGTGATCCACAAGGAGATGCGCCGCAACCCGTCGCCGAAGAAGTAGGCGGCGAGGCGGGCGGCCCGGCGTAGCGGAACACGGGGGTGAGCGGCGGCGGACGGACGTGTCCGCCGCCGCTCTGCCGTGTCCGCGGCGGTGCCGTGCCTGCCCGGCCGCCTGCGGGAACCGGAACGGCCACTTGCGAACTCTGGTGGGTTACCGGGTTGGATGGGACCTGCCCGGTCGCGATCTGCACGGAGAACCACACTCGGGGAGGCAAGGCGTGTCTCACGCGAATCCGAACAACCCGTACGGCGGGGGACCCCATGGGGGCAACCCGTTCGGTCCGGGCGGTCAGCAGCCGGTGCAGCACCGGCGGGACTGCCGCGAGCCGTTGCGGAATCCGTGCCAGAACCCGTGCAACGACGACGGTGACAGCGAGATCGTCGACGCGTTCAGTGAGATGTCCGGCGGTGGCGGCGGCAGCGGGGGCGGTCGTGGCGGGGGCCGCGACGGTGCCGGGGGCGACCGGCCGTACGACAACGGGCCTTCGGGTGACCCGGTGCCCAACACCGGTAGCGGCGGCAGCGGCCAGGGCGGTGGCGGCGGGGGCAAGGACGGTTGCGGCTGCATGCCGGGCGGCGGCGGCGGACGCGGTGGTGGCGGAGGCGGTCGCGGTGGTGGCAGCGGAGGCGGGGGCGACGGCTGCGGATGCGACGGCTGCCTGATCGTGATGGTGCTCACGCTGCCGTTCGTCGCGCTGTGGTCGGTCCTGCGCGCCCTGGTCGGGAAGCGCCCGGTACGCCCGGACACGCCCGCGAAGCCGCTGTCGACGGTCGACAGCGTGCTGCCGAACGGCCGGGCCGCGCGCACGATGTTCCGTGCGGTGCGCTGGTACCGCCGCAACGTCAGTCCGCGCCGGGCGGCGCCGGTGTGCCGCTACACGCCGAGTTGCTCGACGTACGCCGCGACCTCCTTGCAGCGCCACGGCGCCTGGCGCGGCGGCCGGATGACGCTGCGCCGGCTCTCCCGCTGCAACCGCAGCCACCCGGGCGGCCACGACCCGGTCCCGGAGGCGGGCGCGGTCCGATAGGCCGCCGCGCGGGCACCCCCTCGGGGCCAGGGGATTCGTGGGCGGCCCGGCGGGCAGACACACGCGCTTACCGAGTGGTAGCAAGGGAGGCGCAGGAAGCGCGGCCGCGTCGCGCCTTCGTCCATCGACCGGGAGGCAGTCATGGCGCGTGCGCCGTTCGATCCGCGGGACCCACTGGGCATCGACGACTTGTTCGACGCCGAGGAGTTGGCCGTACGCGACACCGTGCGGCGGTTCTGCGCCGAGCGCGTGACGCCGCATGTCGCCGAGTGGTTCGAGAGCGGCGAGCTGCCGGTCGTCCGCGAGCTGGCCGTCGAACTGGGCCGCATCGGGGCCTTCGGCATGCACCTGGAGGGCTACGGCTGCGCGGGTGCGTCGGCCGTCCAGTATGGGCTGGCCTGCCTGGAGTTCGAGGCCTGCGACTCGGGACTGCGGTCGCTCGTGTCGGTGCAGGGCTCCCTCGCGATGTTCGCGATCCACCGGTTCGGCTCCGAGGAGCAGAAGGACGAGTGGCTGCCGCGCATGGCCGCGGGCGAGGCGATCGGCTGCTTCGGACTCACCGAGCCGGACATCGGGTCCGATCCGGCGTCGATGCGCACCCGGGCCAAGCGCGACGGCGGCGACTGGGTCCTGAACGGCCGGAAGATGTGGATCACCAACGGCTCGGTCGCCGCGGTCGCCGTGGTGTGGGCGCAGACGGACGAGGGCGTACGCGGGTTCGTCGTGCCGACCGACACCCCGGGGTTCTCGGCGCCGGAGATCCGCCACAAGATGTCGTTGCGCGCCTCGGTCACCAGCGAACTGGTGCTCGACGACGTGCGGTTGCCCGAAGCGGCGGTGCTGCCGGGCGTCGTCGGCATGCGCGGGCCGCTGACCTGTCTGGGCGAGGCGCGCTACGGGATCGTGTGGGGCTCGATCGGGGCGGCCCGGACCTGCCTGGAGACCGCCCTCGGGTACGCGGGCGGCCGCGAGCAGTTCGGCAGGCCGATCGCCGGATTCCAGCTCACCCAGGCCAAGTTCGCCGACATGGCCCTCGAACTGCACAAGGGACTGCTGCTCGCGCTGCACCTGGGCCGCCGCAAGGACGCCGGCACGCTGCGGCCCGAACAGGTCAGCTTCGGCAAGCTCAACAATGTGCGCGAGGCGATCGAGATCTGCCGGACCGCGCGCACGATCCTTGGGGCCAACGGCATTTCGCTGGAGTACCCGGTCATGCGGCATGTCACGAACCTGGAGTCGGTGCTGACCTACGAGGGCACGTCCGAGATGCACACGCTCGTGATCGGCAAGGCGCTGACGGGATTGGACGCCTTCCGCTGACCTCGCGGGGTCGGCGGTCCGACACGCGGACCACCACGCCCGCGCCCGCACCCGTGCCTGCGGACTCCCTTGGCCCAACCGGGCATTACGTCCGGTATGGGTCTTCTGGTGCCCGGCGAATGGCACTACCTTGCTCCCAGCGTTTCCGGCCCCGCCGTCCCGCGGGCCGGCCGGCGCGTCGACGGCCGGTGCAGGGCCGAGGAAGAAGGTACGTGTGAGTGCGCAGCCCGTCCCGGCGACCCCGGGTCCCGCGCTCGACCCCGGGTTCGACCCGTTCGCGGACGAGGTGCTGGCGGACCCCTATCCGGCGTGGTCGCGCGTACGCGACGCGGGGGCCGCGGTGCACGTACCGCTCCACGACGTGTGGGCGATCGGCCGGTACGCGGATGTGCGCGAGGCGCTGCGCGACTCCGCCACCTTCTCGTCGCGCGGCGGCATCGGCCTGCGCGTGCAGGACGACCCGGTCGAGGCCGGGCTGCCCAGCAGCGTCGACCCGCCCGACCACGACCGCTACCGGCGGCTGATGGGCGCCCAGTTGGGCCCGCGCCACCTGCCGCGCCTCGGCGACATGATCCGGGTACGGGCCGAGGACCTGGTCAAGGACCTGGTGGAGCGCGGGTCCTTCGACGCGGTCGCCGACTGGGGGCGCACCTTTCCGGTGGAGATCCTCGGGGACCTGGTCGGGCTGCCGGTGCAGGGCCGCGAGCGGCTGCCGCAGTGGTCGGCCGCGGTCTTCGACAACTTCGGCCCGGCCGGCGAGCGCGCCGACGCGTCGCTGCCGCTGCTCGACGAACTCGTGCGCTACGTCGGCGAGGTGGTGACGCGCGAGAACCTGGACCCGGACGGCATGGGCGCCAAGGTCTACGAGGCGGCGGACCGCGGCGAGGTCAACGACGTCGAGGCGCTGTCGGTGGTCATGACGTTCCTGGTGTCCGGGATGGGCACGACCTCGGACGCGCTCGCGCAGCTGCTGCTCCTGCTCGCCGAACACCCGGACCAGTGGGCCGCGTTGCGCGCGAACCCGGCGCTGATCCCGGGGGCGTTCGAGGAGGTGCTCCGGTACGACGCGCCGGTTCAGGCGTTCTTCCGCACGGTGACCCGGGACACCGAGGTCGACGGTGCCAAGGTGCCGGAGGGCGCGCGGGCGATGCTCTTGTTCGGCTCGGCGAACCGCGACGGGCGCAAGTGGGCGGACCCGGACCGCTTCGACGTGGGGCGCAATCCCGTGGACCACCTGGCATTCGGCTCGGGCACGCACAGCTGCGCGGGGCAGGCGCTCGCTCGGTTGGAGGCGAAAGCGCTGCTGGTGGCGTTGGTGGGGAAGGTCGAGCGCATCGAACTCGCGGGCGAACCGCGGCGGCGGCTCGGCCATGTCTCGCGGACGCTGGAAAGCGTACCGTTGCGCGTGGTGCCCGCCGCCTGACCGGCGGCACGGGGTTCAGCGGGTTGCTCTGAGCAGGGGGACGCGTACCCGGATCGTCTTGCCCCCGGCGGACGGCAGGACGTCGATGACGCCGTGCGCCTCGGCGACGGTGAGTTTCACGATCAGCAGGCCGCGGCCGTCCTCGGACTCCTCGTCGGTGTCCATGAGCGCGCGGGGCCGAAACGGGTGGTCGTCGGTGACGTCGAGTCTGATCCGGCCCTGGGTGAGGGCCAGCGTGACACGTACCCGCTCGGTCAAAACCGCAGCGTGTCGGACGGCGTTGGACACGAGTTCGGTCGCGACGAGTAAGAGGGTGTCCTCGAGGTCGTGGTGAATACGCCAACCCCGTAAGACATCGCGCAGGCGGTGCCGTACCTCGGGTACCGCGGCGACCACCGGCGGCAGTGTCCAGCGGACCAGCACGGGGCCGGGGGAGTGTCCGGAGCCGTACCCGGAGCCGGGGTCCGCGGGTGTGGGGCCGAGATCCGCGGGGCCGCCGCCCACGGCGGTCTCCAGGGACCGGCGTACGCGCGCCTCGGCGCTCTCACGATGTGCGGCCCGGCGCGAGCCGGGCCGTCCTGGCACAGTCATGTGCGGCCCCGTGGTCGGCAGTGGTCGTGCTCTCTGACGTGGTTCGGACCGGGTGGCCGAGGGCGCCGCGGGGTGGGGGCGAGCGGTGCGGCGAGGCTGCCGGGAGTGTGTGTGGCGTACGAGGTGCGATGCCTGTGGCGGTTCCCCTGGGGTGCGGACGGAAGGGGGCGGGGGATGGTGCGCGGCCGGGCGGCGGGCTGACGGGAAGTCAACGCCGGGGGGCGGCACGCGTCCACTGAGGGATGGCGCATCCCTGGATCCTCAAATGTGCGGAGTGGCTTGGATGGCCAGTGTGGAGCGCCCCGTGATGAAGCATCCATGGTTTTCCGCCTGTGATCCGGAATGACATCGGACATGATGTTTTGCCGGTCAGGTTTGCCCGTATCTGCATATTGATGGCCGACGCCGTGCCGTGTCCAGGTGTGAACACATCGTGACGGGTGGGCAGGCGGATGTGCGGGAGTGCGGACGGGCGTGCAGCCGGGCTCGCCCGCGGGAGTTCGGCGGGGACCGGGCGGGCTTCAGGGGGGATCCGGGCGAGAAGCAGACGGGATTTGGGCGGGATTCGGGCGGAGTTTGGGCGGAGCTTGGGCGGGAGCCTGCACGGCGTCACGGCGTCACGGCGTCAGGGCGTCAGAGCGTCAGGGCGTCAGGGTGTGCGGCCGCCGGGCGTACGCGACTTGGTGTCCTCGGCTTCCCAGGTGGTCGCGCCGCCGCCGTCGGGGCGCGGAGCCTTGTCCTCGTCGTCCTTTGCTGTCGCTGTCGTCGCCGCGGTCTCTGCGGCGGATGCGGCGGAGACGGTCTCCAGGACGGCCAGCACGAGCGCGACCAGCACCGCGACCAGCAGGACCGATCCCACCGTCGGGTCGTTCCACAGGAAGAGCCACAGGCCGCCGAGGGCGATGACGCCGAGGTAGAGCGGGTGGCGGTGGCCGGCGATCCACGACCCGGCCGCGCCGGTGCGTACCCCCGCGTCGGAGGCGGTGCGTCCGGCGGCGCCGAGGCCTGCGGTGAGACCGCGGCGGATCGTCCGGGCGGGGCGGGACGGACCGAACAGGAACGCGGTGAGGGCGGTGACGGCGCCGATGACCGCCAAGGTCCAGGCCGAGTGGCGGAGGAACTTGACCAGCGCGTCGAACACCGCCTTCGCGGCGTCCTGTTCGACGTTGGAGGGCAGCCGGTCCAGGTAGATGCGGCGGCCGATCAGCAGGGCCAGCACGAGCAGCAGCATCGCGGCGAGCACGCCGAACCCGAGGCCGATGAACGCGCGGCGGCTGTTCGGGGCGATCCACAGGCCGAGCGCTGCGACGGCGAGGGCGATGAGGGGGAGCCACCAGCCGACTGCGTGCAGGATGCGGACGTACGTCCGGACCTCGTCGAGTTGGTCGGACTGCACGAGCACGATCGACTTGTCCACCTCGGGGATGGCCTCGGCGAGGCTGAACCCGCGGTCCACCAGGCGCTGTTGGGCCTGCGCGATGATCGGTCCGAGCTGCAGCGTCACGGTGCCGCCGTCGATGTTGATCGCGTCGTTGCCCTGGCCGGTGAGGGCCTTGACCATCGCGGCGTGCGCGTCGCGGTTCGCGGTGGTCCACAGGTCCGCGAAGGCGTCGCTCTGCACGACGGCCTCGACCTGGTCGCGTACGAAACTCTCCACGCCGCTCTCCAGCGGCCCGGACAGGCGGCGCAACTGGTCGGCGATGCCCGAGGGGAGGCCGTTGTCCGACAGCGTGTCCGCGAGCGCGTCGGTGACCTGGTCCATGTCGATGCGGCTGCTCAGTGCGGTGGTGATGCGGTTGGTGACGGCGTTCTGGACGGCCGGGTCGTGGGCGAGCGGGGCGACCGTCGCGACGTAGGTGTCGGTGTCCTCGATGACGTCGTCGGCCCAGACGGCGACCACGGAGAGCAGTGCCAGCAGGCACGCGAGCGTGAGCACGACCACCGACCCGGCGGTGCGGACGCGGCGCTTCACGCGTCCGGACGTACGCTTCCGCAGTCGGTCCAGTTCGGCGCGCTCGTCGTCGGAGAGTGGCTTCTCGGCCGAGGGCGCCTTGGGTGTGCCTGCCGCGGCTTCCCGCTCGCCGGCTGCCGGGTCCGGGGTGCCGGGCGCATCAGGGGAGCGCGGTGCCTCCGGCGCGTTCGATGCACTCGGCGCGGTGGGGGAGTCGGGCGCTTTCGGTGCGTCAGGCGTGTCAGGCGTGTCAGGCGTGTCCGAGGAACCCGAGGTGCTGGCCATGCCTGATTGTCGCCAGAAAATTGGACTAATGCGACATTTAACACGCAGTCAGACCGCAGCCAGGCCGCCCATTTGGTGGAGCCGCGGACCGTGGTGGACGGGTGCGGCCGACGTTACGAAGAGGGGCGGTCGGCGTACGCGAGCCTGCCGGGTCGTCCCTCGGACACGGCCTAGTCGCCGCCCGGCGTGCGGCGCAGCCGTTTGACCTCGCTGCGATGCGCCTTGCCCGCAAGACGGCGTTCCTTCGAGCCGCGACTCGGGCGTGTCGGCCGACGCGGCGGCGGGGGCGGGGCGGTGGCCTCGACCAGCAGCTCGGCGAGCCGGCGCCGCGCCGCCTGCCGGTTCATCAACTGCGACCGCTGCTCCGAGGCGGCCACCGTGAGCACGCCGTCGACCAGCCGGTCGGCGAGGTTCCGCAGGGCCCGCGCCTTCAACGGCTCGGGCAGCGCGGACGTCGCGGCCAGGTCGAACGACACCTCGGCACGGCTGTCCGTCGTGTTGACCGATTGCCCGCCGGGCCCGGACGACCGGGAGAAACGCCAGGACAGCTCGGCCGCGGGCACAACCGAGCCGCGGATATCGAGATCTGTCGGCATGCCTCCTATTGTCCGGCACCGTTCGGGGCGCAGTCCACGCAGTTTCGGCCGGACTTCGGTGCTGACGTACGGATCTCCTCAGCGCGGCGGCGGACCGCTCCGCTCTGCCTGCCGAGCCGGTACGCCCTGGTCGTCGGTGCGGCGAGGCCCGGGCAGCCGGTCGTCCGGCGCCGCCAGGCTCGCGCGGCGCAGCGCCGGGAACGCGGCGGCGACCGCGAGCGTGGACACCACGCAGACCAGCCCGCCGGTGACCACCGCGGTGCGCGCACTGGTCAGTTCGGCGAGGAAGCCGAGTCCGGCGTTGCCCAGGGCGGGCGAGACCGACGCCTGGACCATCCACAGGCTGCTGACGCGTCCGCGGAGTTCGTCGGGTGTGCCGTGCTGGAGGAGTGCCGAGCGCAGGGTTTCGGAGATCAGGTCGCCCAGCCCGGCGAGGGCCAGCAGGACCAGCGCGAGTGGCAGCAGAGAGGTCAGGCCGAAGCCGGTCAGCGACAGGCCCCACAGGAGGACCGCGCCGATGAGGGCGTGGCCGCCGGCGCGGCCCGTCCAGCCGCTGGTTGCCGCGCCGACGAGGGCGCCGAGCGCGGGTGCGGCGTACAGCAGGCCGACCACGCCGGGGCCGCCGTCGAACTGCTGGTCGGCGAGCACCGGGTAGAGCGCCTGCGGCATGGTGAAGACCATCGCGGCGGCGTCGATGAGCAGCAGGCCGACGATGAGGCGGTGGCCCCGTACGTAGCGCATGCCGACCGCCACGGCGGCGAAGGCCTGCCGGACGCCTTTGGCGGTCTCGGGGGCGGTGGGCGGCAGTGGGCGGACGAACAGCAGGGCCAGCGAGAACACCAGGAAGCCGGCCGCGTCGATCGCGAAGCAGGCGGCCAGGCCCGGGCCCGCGACCAGAACGCCGCCGAGGGCCGGGCCGAGCAGGGCCGCGAACTGGGCGGAGGAGGCGGTCAGGGCGCCGGCGGCGGCGAGGCGTTCGGTGCCGGCGAGGGAGGGGATGGCCGCCAGCATGGCGGGTCCGCCGAGACCCGCGAACAAGCCGGTCAGGCCGGTGGCCACGTAGATGGGCCACAGGTGCGGCTCGGGCAGCAGCGCGTTGACCATCAGCGCGACCGCGACGAGGGTCAGCGGGAGGCGGGTGGCGAGCATCAGCAGCCGCCGGTCGAAGCGGTCGGCGAGAACGCCGCCGACCAGGACGCCGACCACCAGGGGGAGCGCGCGGGCGAGGCTGACGAGGCCGACCTGTGCGGCGGATCCGGTGAGGTCGTACACCTGCCATGCCACGGCGACGCTGGTCATGAGCGTGCCGATCAACGCGCCGAGGAACCCGGCGAACAGCAGCCGGAAGTCGCGGCTGTCGCGCAGCGGGGAGAGGTCCATGGCGAAACGGCCCCGAGGCATGGGCGGCTCCTGACGAGGTGAGGCAAGCCTTACCCGCGCAACTGTGGCGATGCCGCGGCCTAAAGTCAACATGTGTGAAGTTCAAGCGCTGCTAGCCTCGTGCCCCGATGAGCAGCGACACCCCGGCCCGGCGGCGGCCGACCCACCGCAAGGGCCGCAGCACGCTCACGCGCGAGTCGGTCGGGCGCGCCGCACTGGAGTTCCTGGGCCGCCGCGGGCCGGCCGAACTGACGATGCGCTCGCTCGCGGCCGACCTGGGCGTGTCACCCCGCGCGGTCTACAACTACGTCGAGGATCGGCGCGACCTGATCACCCTGGCCGTTGAGCTGTTCGAGGCCGACTGGTGTCCGCCGGAGCTGGACGCCGCACCGGAGGCCTGGCGAGGCAGCTTGCGCGCGTACTGCGACGACCTCCGCGCGCACTACCGGCGCCATCCGGGCATGACCACGTTGGCGCTGCGCGAGAACGTCACGATGGCCCGGCACCCCACGATGCTGCGGAACGTGGACGCGCTGATCGGGTTCTTTGCGGGGGTCGGGCTGCCGCTCGGGGACGCGTACCGCGCGTGCATGGAGACGATTCGGGCGGTCGTGGGGTTCGTGGAGTTGCAGGACGGGCCGTACGACCGCCCGCCGCCCGACCTCGACCCGGCGGTCTTGGGGCAGTTCCCGCCGCCCTGGCTGCAGCCGGAAGCGGACCTCGAACTCCCATACCTGGGCCGCCTCGGCGAACTCGAACCCACGCCCTCGGACGCCCAGTTCGCCTTCACCCTGGATGTTCTGGTCAACGGCATCGCCGCCCGCATCCCGACCGCGGGCGACGGCGACTAGGCCTGCTTCGGCTGGTTGCGGACCATCATCAGATAGACGGGCGCGGTGTCCCAGGGGCGGGTGTGGCCCAGCGGTACGTACCCTTCGGCCCGCAACGACGCCAACCGCTCCCCGATCTCAGCGTCACTCAACGGCACCGGAACACTCATGCGGGACCGTCCCAACCCTCCACGGTCATTTCTGTCGGCTCACCCGCCAGGTAGCGGTCGAGCGCGTACCGGGTCGACGGGACGAAGTCCCCTGGCAGGTCCTCGATATCGGCCCAGAACTTCACGGCCTGGATCGGTCGATTCTTGTGTTCCCGAACACAAGTCAGGTGCCGGGCGAAAGTCCAAGGTCAGTGCGACCTGGCGGACACCAGGACCCCGGGTGTCGCGTGCCACACCGCCGTGGTGGCGTGCGAGCAGTCGTCCCGTGCACGCACCATCAGGCCGAAGCCCCCCGGGTCGGGCCACCCGTGGTTCATCCACCACTCGACCGCGGCGATGTAGTCCGAGACAAGCCCGTCGTCGCCTGCCACGTTGACACTGATCCCGGCGCCGAACCCCAGTGACGCGAACCGGTCGCCGTGGCGCAGCCACAACACCCGTTCCCCGTCGGACGGGTGGACGCCGGTCGTGTAGTGCTCCATGCCCGGCAGGAGCAGTCCGACGACGAACTCTCCCGCGTTCCCGAGCGGGGCCCCGAGTTCGCCCGGCGAGAGCCGAGACTCGTACGCGCGCGTTTCACCCCCTTCCGGCCACTCGGACCAGGGCGTACGCCGCTGTGAGCGGGCCTTCATGAACGCCACGGGATAGCGGAACCTGCCCATGGCGATGCCGTCGTGTACGTCGAGCGTGGTGACGTAATCGGCGGCGTGGGTGAACGTCGGAGTCCACGGCATCATGATCTTTCCGGTGGGGCACAGCCGGATCCAGGCGGCGGGTACCGGGCCGCGGATGGCGCAGGTGACATGGATCCGATCGAAGGGACCGTCGAGCACGGATGGCTTCAGACCGTCCGCAGCGATGACTTCGGCGTCGACACCGGCATCCTTGAGGCGCTTCCTGGCTGTGGCAGCAAGGCTTGGGTCCACCTCGATGCTCACTACGCGCCCCGACGGCCCCACACGGTCCTTGAGCAGGGCGGCGGTGAATCCGGTGCCTGCGCCGATTTCCAGGATCCGCTGCCCGGGGTGCAAGTCGCAGGCATCGAGCATCTTCTCGACGAGGCTGGGCATGGACGCCGAACACGTGGGGAGCCCGCCTGGATTGCCGGCACCGTCGTCCCACTGCGTGACCAGGGACGTGTCTGAGTGGGCGGCTTCGAGCCACCCGTCGGGATCGTCGGCCTGATCGACGAGGATCTCCTGTTCGGCCACCCACAGCTTGCCGGGGAGGAACGGTGTGCGGTCCCTCCCCAGCAGCCGCAGCGACGTGTTGTCGACTTTCACTTGTCGTCTTCCTTGGGCTTGCGTCGGGTGCCGGTGTTGCCACCGCCGATGGTTGGTGACTGGCCGTCGCTCTCGTTGCCGCGTTCCTCGTTGGTGTTCGGCTTACCGCGAGTGCCCATTTTGGAATCCCTTCTGGCGTGGTGTGGGTTGTTGCTGCGGGGCGGGGCGAGGACGTCAGTTCGCACGGAGCGTCCGTCCGGCCGGGTTGTCGATGCGGACGGCGTCGGCGAGTTCGCCTCTCAGGTAGGTGAGTTCGGACCGGGCTGCGACGTGGAGCGGAATGAGCTCGGTGGTGGTGCCGTCGGGATGGACGGTGTAGACGCGGATCGTCATGTCGCGGGTACGACGTCTGATCGGCATGGCCGGAACTCCCCCTTACTCAGGGTGTGCAATCTGCTACCTAGCGAACACCCGCTGGCTTACCTTGGGAACGCTGGAACTGTGGCGGATGCAACTGGAGCTATGTGGCCACAGAGTGCCGGACAAAAATCCTCAGCCTGTCCCGTCGGGGGAACAGAACATGGTCGCTCGTCGTCAGAACACCCAAGCAACGCCTACGACTTGGCTGCATCGCTTCCTTGGGAAGCAGTTGCTCCGGTATCGCAACCTCGCTCGCAAGACCCAGGCGGAGATGGCCGCAGTGGCACACGTGTCCACCAAACACTACTGCGCCTTCGAGCTGGCGGAGCGTATGCCGACGCGGGACACGATCGAGGTGCTGACCATGCTCTTGACGCGCGTGGGGCGCTGGTTGCCATTCGCGACGAAATGGTCGAACCCCCGGATGAGACGTGGTTCGACAAGCTGAAGGAGATGGAGCGGCAGGCCACGGAGATCTGGGAGTACGAAGTGCAATTGGTTCCTGGCCTGTTGCAGACCCGGGACTACGCGCGGGCGGTGTTGGAGTCGGCACCTCGTCAGAAGCTCACCCGCACGGTGGAGGACGACTTGGCAGTTCGTATGGGTAGACAGGGGCTGTTGACGAAGCCGGAGGCGCCGCAGTTCCTGTTCGTCCTTGATGAGGCGGTCCTGTTGCGCAGCCCGACCGAGCCGAAGGTCCTCGCCGGGCAACTGGAGCACCTGTTGCGCGTGGCCGATCTGCCGAACGTGATGCTGCAAATCATCCCTTTGGAACGGGGCTGGCATTCGATGCTGAGCGGGCCGGCGACGCTTCTCAAGTTCGATTACGGGGCAGACGACGTTGTGTACGTTGAGCCCAACGGACAGGGGTTGCTGTCCTACGATCCGGTCACGGTCCGGTACATCACGCGCAGGCTTGACCTGTTGCGGTCTGAGGCGTTGTCCGGCGCCGAAACCATCCAGGTGATCCGCTCGAAGCTGGAGAGCACGTGAACAAGCATGTGAGTAGCAGTGAACCCCGTTGGTTCAAGTCGACGTACACCGGCCCAGAGGGCGGCAACTGCGTGGAGACTGCGGGGCTTTCCGATTCCGTTGGGGTGCGCGACAGCAAGGAGCGTGCTCGCGGGTACCTGGCGATCTCGCCTGCCGCCTGGTCTGCGTTGACAGAGTCGATCAAGGGCTAGGCGCGGCACGAAACCGGAACGGCCCTCGCCCCTTGGGTGGGGGTCGTTTGCATGGTCTGAAGCGGCTGCTCGCCACTGTTTCGCCACGATCGATGCGGTCTCACCGTGTGGAGCGGACCCACTCTGTCTGTGAACCTACGACTAGGTTCTTCGGCTTTGTCCCACGGCGCTGCCTCGACAGCGCCGCGGACATCCCGTACCGCACACGTACATGCGTCACGGGTTCAGGTCGCACGATGCGATCCTGCGCGCGAAATGGGCGCCGTCCTCGACTGATGCCGTTGATCGGCCGACGGCTTCGTGAGCATGTCTCCCCAGAGCGGGTATCACTCGCCACGCGGTGACGGCACGACACGAGCGTCCGCCCGTACATCGGCCATCCCGACTATGGCACCGGACGCGTCATGACCTGCAACACGATCATGGACTGGGGTTACGGCACTCACGGCCTCCTTCCAGAATCTAGTCCGCCCATCGACTGGGCTGATGGCGGCTGCACCGACCAACCGCCTTTCTGAACCGAGCATCGTGGACGTCTTGCACCGCGTTGGTGAAGCGCGTTGCCGACCTTCATGAGCACCCGTCGTGAACAACTCGGCGCGCCAAGGTCGGGAACTTGGTCGAGCAATGCCGACCCAACGCCGAATGAGCAGTGGGGAAGCCGGGATCGGTGGCCTCAGTTCGTGCCGGCGGCGACGGACGGGACCTGCGAACCGGGCTCGGCAGGCCCGCGACAGGGTCTGCGTGTGGAGGAGATTGATCGGACGACCGGGCCGCTGTCCGATGATCAGCTGCGGTGGATGTTCACGGTGCTGGAACGGTTCTGCGCCCATGATCTGATCAATGGGCCAGCTTCAAGACCGAGACGCCCCATGGCACCGTCGGCATCCACACATCGCGTTCCTTCGCACCAGGAGCGAACCTCGACGCCTTCCATGACCTGCGCACCGATGTTCGTACGGAATTTCGTCCGCGGATCGACGCACCACGGCCCTCAGAACCCGGTATGTGAACCCGACTGCCGTCGCGTTCCAGTTGATGATCTCCGGTGCCAACCGCGTCCGATTTTGCGCGCGAGTTTGGGGCCGGTCCCTGGAATCGACGTCATGAACAACCGTCGCTCATGCGAGCCGTTGCGCGGGGCTGCCTGAGTAGCGCCGCGCAACTTTCCGGCGTACAAGGTCGGGACATTCGCGCACTCTGAGTGGGTCGCCCGCAGACCATCGGCCCAGGAGGGGCTGCCCTCCACCCCGCGTTGTGCTCCTTGGCTCGTTGTCCGGCGGGGAATCGCGCGCGCCCGCGCCATGCGGGCGCGCGACCGTTCTTGTGTACTTGCCAGGAGAGTTGTGCCTGGGCCGACTTCCTCTTGCGGGGCCGCGCTGCCGTTGGCGGCGCGGCCCTAAGCGCCACCGTCCGTTCTGATCGCGTGGTGCGATTTTGCACGCGATGCGCTCTGTTGGCCTCGTACCTGTATCGCGACGTGGCACTGGGCCTTGGCCGGCTATGGACGGTTCTAGTTGTGGTGTTGTGGCGCGGCGCTGCCTCGGCGGCGCCGCGCAACCGATCCTCGATACACGTGAACCGCCCCGGGTGAAGTGGGGACTCGATTACGTGTAAGGATCGAGTTATGG